>JAURZI010000060.1 GCA_030653435.1 Methylovulum sp. | reverse complement strand
GGGCTGGAAGGATGCCGCAAAACCTTATCCGCTGTCAATGGATGAGGAACGGCGGCTTTTTCAGGAACTGCCTGAACATCTTGCAGAAATGGCTTTATTTGCGGTTAATACGGGTGCTAGGGAGCATATCGTGGCCGAACTACGTTGGGAATGGGAAATCAAAATCCCTGAGCTTCAGTCGTCAGTTTTCCTGGTTCCGGGTGAGTTCACTAAAAACGAGACCATCTGCCTGCTCGTCTTGAACAGTACGGCACGGCGCGTCATTGAAGATAGACGCGGCAAAATGGATACCCATGTGTTTGGGTTTCGGGGTAAGCCGGTAGGCCGGATACATAATTCAGCCTGGAAAAAAGCCTGGATGAGATCGGGGCTTCCGGCGGGGGCGAGTGTTTTGTCAGGCCCCCATAACCTCAGACACACCTTTGCCAGACGACTGCGTTTGGCGGGCGTGCCACTAGAAACCAGGAAAGCATTGATGCACCACATTGACGGCGACATTACCGTCCATTATTCGCCAGCAGAAGTCGGCGAATTGTTAGGTGCGGTCGAGCAATTGACCCAAATGGAGGGTGTCACTATGTTGCGGTTGGCCTCATGATTTACCCACTGGGTAATTTAGGCATAAAAAAACCAGTTGATACAAGTATCTAACTGGTTGATTTATTTGAACTTAAGTGGTGGGTCGCATGCGATTCGAACGCATGACCATCGCATTAAAAGTGCCTTTTTTTGTAACCTAACAAGGTAATAAAGTAGTAAAACCAATAGGTTGTAAAATCATAAGCCGACAAAAGACAACTAAGAGCCACTATGTTGTTGACAGTTTGTTGACACTGTTATTCGCTTAGTGCCTTTATGATGGCTTTTGCCAAGTATTCGTCAATTTCGTTGTGTCTTGGCACCGGCTGGGATTTTTGTGTTTTTGGGTTAGTGTACCAGTCGTGATTTCCTCCGTGTCGTGTTAAGGTGCAATTGAGTTCAGCCAATTTTTTTAATAAGTCTCGTCGTTTCATTAGGCAACCATCAAGGTTTCCGTTTTTCGGATATAGGGTATTTCGTTGCTTCTGATGTCTTCCAACAGGCTTTTCAAGTTATTTATCAGCTCTTCTTGGTCTAAGCCTTGTGTCATGTAATCAGGATATTCGTTCCAATATCCAATATAAAAAATGTCGCTTTTCCACCAGGTATATTTAAGTTCTGTCATGGTTTTCTCTCCTTACTTTAAAATTGTACCCATGATAAATTTTTGCCTTTACCTTTGGTTGGTTTTATCGAACCATTCGCTTGCTTCTCTAGTGAACAATTTATAGATAATAATAAACTGAATTGACATTTCTATAATTGACTTTGTCCAGCTTATTTTTAATTTATCTATCTCGCCTATTCCGAATAATAATATTGCTATGTTTATTATGGTGTATGTATAGCGGGCCGGGTTGCTCCTTTTTGATATTTTATATGGCAGCATGCATAAAAAACCATTGATGATTAAACTTAAAATAAAATTTCCAGTGTTAATTTCTCCACTTTGCCTGAGTGCCATATCTAATATTGCTTCATAAAGCAGCATTGCCCATATTCCTATTACCGCTTGTTTAACATTTCTAGGTATTTCTTCTTTTTCTTTAATTTCTTTCGTTTCGTTTATTTTCTCATTTGGACTAATTACTTCTCTTAAATTTTTTGGCTCTTTACCCCATTTAATTTCTCTGTATTTGTCCACCTGCTTAATTCCTCTTAATTTTAGGCTGGCTTCCACCGTTTTAACACTTTAAAAACCTTACCGTCTTAACTAGGTTCACAAATCTTTTTCATAGATTTCTTGTGATACCAGCAAGTTTGTTTTTTATTAAAAACTTTGTTCCATTTGTTCTCGTGTTCTCTTGGCGGCATGTCTAAAAGGTCTTGGTTTTCACGTAAATATCTTTGTTTTTCAATTGATTCAATATACTTTGATGTTATTTCTTTTATTGTTTCTGGGAAAACCAATTTGTTGGGTAAAACATTTTTCAAAGTATCCTCATTTTTATTAGATACTGAATTATCAGTTCTTTTGAAAATAACATCCTTTGCTGCATTCATAAACCAAACCGCCATACCGTAACGAAACAATCCAATCAAGACAGCACCTAAAAGCAGTCCAATAGCTGTTTTTAAAATTGTATTCATTTAATTAACCTTTTTAGGCTGGCTACCAGCGGTTTAACACTTTTTCCGCTGTCAACCAGCCTGTTTTAGTTTTTGCCGGGTTTCCTCCAGTTCAGGGCTGATCTGTCCGGCTTCGGGGATTGTTTTTCCTGTTGCTATCCAATAGGCATATTCAGGAAATGCTTTGCATATTGCTTCTACTTCTTCCGCTCTAGCTTTGGATATTGGTTTTTCTCTTCTTAGATTGTTCCATCTATCTCTGTCTATGCCTGTTTTTTCCTCTAGTTCTTTTCCAAACATTTCCTTTTTTATCAAAAGGTTTCGCATTCTATTTGTAATATTCATTGTTATAATATCAATTGATAACTTGACAAGATAATATACGTTGTTATAATAACAAGCAACTTCTTAATGTAATCTATAGTACCCCAACGGACAATCCAATGGAATATATCCAAGAACACCAGCCCTTAGTGAACTATTTTCACGTTCCCTTCATGTCTCAAACCCGATTTGCGGAACTGACGGGCTACTCAAAAGGGATAATTGAAGGTTGGGTAAACCGTGGTTACATCCCGACGATTAAGGTAGGTAAGCACACCGCCATCAACCTGATAGCTCTAACCCAAGAATGCCTAGACCAACTGCCAAAATAAGGAAACAGCCATGAACCTATCCAAAAAAAGCATAGTTGAAACGATCAGATTCATAGTATTGCATCATGAACGCTTACTTAACCTTGCGAAAAAGGACGGATATTACAAGCCGGGCTTCGCTTTTCGTACCCTTGAATCATCAAAAAACTACCTGTTCGGCTTAACCTTATTGTTCATTGGTGACACAGCTATAACCAAAGAGATAGAGCAAGCTGAACAGGATATGGAAGCCATAACCGAACGGTTTGAACAACAATTCACAATAGAACAAAACAAACAACAACAGGCCGCATAAAAATGGACATAGACCAACCCCTAGACGATTTACCGCCTATCCAGGCAGGCCAAGCGATAAAAAGCCATAGGCAACTGCAATTGAGGCTACCTACGCAACAGTTCATAAACCTGGAAATAGAAGCGGCCAAACGAGGCATCACCAGCTACAAACTGGCCAGCGCCGTACTTGCCTTATATCTGGCCGGAAAAATGAAAATCATAAAAGACCAGACACCGGCAGCCTAGGAGGTAAACAGTGAGCCGCTATCTCAAGCCATTAATTTTAGTGTTGTTGGGTGGGGGCTTCTCGCCGTCGCATCGGTCGCGGCGCTTTTTCCTACCCTTGGGTGGGCTGTCAAGGGGACTAGCGTAGCGGCCCATTGACAGCCCACCCAAGGGTAGGACACTTGCCGCGACAGACCGATGCAGGTGGGAAGCCCCCACTTAACAACACGGGTGGGGGCTTTGAGCCAGAGCGGAGGGAGCGAATTCAAAAGGGCAGCCGCGAAAGGGATTGGAGAGGAAATTGACATTAAGTGACGGCTACAGGCTGTCAGCCGAAAATCTATGGAGCACAGCGGAATAGCATTTTAGGCCTACAGCCTGTTGACGTGACTTAAAGTCAATTGGAACGGAAAGCCCGGCCCGCAGGGTTCGCCCAAAAGAAGAATCAATCTGTTAGGGTACAGCCTATAAAGCCCAACCGCAAAACAAACCAAACAGGCCAGTAAAAGTCACGACTGGGAAACTGAAAACAGAAACAAAGTGACCGAAACCTACGACTCAACCTAAAAAAGGAACAGAAGCAATGAAAACGACCATAACCGCCAATGTAAGAATGGTACAGAAATACGAAACCGATACAGTAAAAGGCATCAACGTATTTTGTGAAGAAGAAAACGAAGGCTTGAACCCCAACCTAATCGGCCCGATACAACTGGTGATAGGCGGCTCAATCGACCAATTTCCCGTCTTACAAGCCTACGCCAACACCGGGCTATTACCGGGAGAATTCGACCTAGTCGTAGACGTAGGCCGTGGATCGGGCGGAAAAGCTAAACTGACGTTACTGAGCGTAAAAGACCCCGCTCTAAAAAAGCACCTAAGCCAGACAGGCAACACAACAATATTACCCGAACCAAAGCCAATAGCACCGTTGAAATAAAGTCCAGGTTCTAATAAACAAAAAAAGCCAGTAGCCACCGGCTAACCACGAATTGCCAACCAGGCAAACCGTCCGGGCGGTTACCCGGAAAGAAAGACAGAAAGGTGAACCCATGAAAACAATAAGATCATATTTAAACAGCAAAAAACAAATCCTGGCCGCAACGGCCTTACTCACGACGGTCGGAAGTGCATACGCCGCCGTACCTGCTGATGTATCCGACGCATTTGACGACATTGGAACCGATGCGGCAACAATCGGCGGAATGGTACTGGTAGTTGTCGTCGGCATCGCCGCCTTCAAATTCCTGCGTCGCGCAGTATAAACCCAACGAGGGGGGCAAAGGAATGCCCCCACGTTACAACAGGCCAACACCATGTATCTCTACAAATCCTACTGCTATCCCGACCTAAACGCAGTGCGGAGCACGGTACAAAGCCAGCATCAAATAGACGGCTTTGGACTCATCCAAACAGTCGACGTGATCTCAAGCGATACCCTAGCGATAACCTACCTACAGCCGGACACCAGCGTACTGACCGTAAACTACCAAGCGCCCACTTGTCAGCAACCCGGATTTGACAATAGTTATACCGGCCTAACCGTCGAAGACGCCACCGAATTATCCGGCCTCATCATCCTAGTACTGGTCATCGCCTACGGCATCAAACTACTCAGGCGGGCGATTTAATGGACATCTACGCGATAGCCCTACTACTGGTATCCGTCATAACCGCGTTGATCGTTTTAAGTGATTGAATATGAAACTAAAAAAATCACTCAAGTATTTTTTGTTTTTAATTTCAATTTTTTTATCCACTCCCGTTTTTGCAATATTAACATTGCAAGAGGCTCAGGATTTAGCTAACGCGAGATTAGTAACTGATTCGTGTCAAATTGGTGGTTTTTATTGTACTGTAACAACAGATACGTCTGGTGAATTTCCTTGTATTGATGTCAGCCGGTACGATCCTGATGGTGTTTTTTATGGGCATTGGTGTTATGCCTATGCTCCTTCTGTAACTTGCCCAGATGGTTCAACGGCATCATCTCTTGAAAACTGTCCCGCAACCAAAACCTGTAGCAATGGAGCGATAATCCCCGTTGCTGATATTTGTCCCATTTACGCACAGTGTGAAACCAATCTTGATGGCACAGCATGTAAAACGGGTGGCGGTGCCTGTATGTCAGGTGAAATATTTATCGCAACTGCACCATCCTGTCCACCGCCCCCAGATTGCGGTACAAATGTTGTAGGCGGCACAACTACGTCATGTTCAGCCACAGGCGCAGCCTGCACAAGTAACGGCGTCACCATCCAACAGCCGGAAATCTGCACCACGCCAGACCCAGACCCTGATCCAGACCCAGACCCAGACTCGAATCCAGACCCCGACCCCGACCCAAATCCAGGCGACGGCACCGGCGACGGAACGGGTGATGGTACCGGTGACGGTACCGGCGGTGGCACCGGTGATTTAACGTGTGGCTCTGTCGCCTGTGAATCCACGCTTCAAGCCGTACTGACAGCCGCCAGTTCGATATTATCTCAAATAACGACGACCAACTCCGTCTATCTGAATGGGATGCTGTCAAGTCTTAATACGATAAAGTCCGAATCAGTAGCCGCCGGTATTAAACGCGCCGCTATTGGCGAAGTACTCGACTTAATCCTCGATAAAGTAACGGACGCCGTAACACATCATGCGGGAGACGTGGCATGGCAAGACGTCATGTCAGGAAAAATGGATACCTTGAAAAATGCCATAGAGGGCATGAAAGGCGAACTGTCCGGCAAATTAGACACACAAAAAGCCCAGATTGACAACATACTGTCCAAAATGGACACGACCCACAACAAACTCGACCAACAATTGGCCAAGCAAGATATAACCAACGACCATTTATCGGATATACGCGATAAAACTGGATTATCTTTAGAAAAGCAAACCCAAACCAATGAAAAACTTGATCTGTTAAAAGACAGGCTTGATAGCATTAAAGATCGTCTTCAAGAAATAAAAGATAAGTCTTCATGGTGGGAAAAGCTCGGCAAGCTGGATTTAATAGGCGACATAATAGGCCTTATCTGGGATTGGCTGCCGTCCATACCTGACGCAATCGGTCGCCTACCCACGGAAATCAAACAAAAATTCGATAATATATGTAACGACCATCCCGACTGGCTATTTTGCCCTTCAGAGCCCCCGGAAATAGAACCCGACTTCTTGCATGAAGAAAGCCCGGACGCCGACCTAACGCCGATGCTGAACGGTAGCGGCTCTTGTCCCGCCGATATAACCGCAAGCATTCACACCGGCCAGACACTGACATTCAGCTTTTCCTACATCTGCCAGTTCGCAGAAATGATAAACGCCATCGTCATGGCCTTATCCTACCTCATCGCCGCACGCATCGTCATAGGGGGCACACAATGACCGTTATCCTGACCTGGCTTATAGCGCTATTCACCTGGATGCCATCCCGCGTCCTCATCCTACTCGGATTCGGCTGGCTGTCCTTTCAAGCCTACGAAACGGCGGTACAATCGCTGGTGGACTCGGTCATCGGCTCCGTTAACTCCATGCCCGGCGTGGTCTACGCAATCGCATCCCTCGCGGGATTTATTGATGGCGTAGGCGTCATCTTGGCGGCCATCGTCGTACGCGCCTCCTTTGTCTTTCTTGATAAACTGGCGAGGCTAGGCCAATGATCACCTTAATCACCGGCGTACCCGGCAGTGGAAAAACCGCATACGCCCTCAATGCCATGCTGCAACACGCCCAAGAAAACAACCGGCCAATCTTCGTACACGGTATCCCCGGATTAAAAATAGCCCATGAACCTGTCAAATGCAGCTCGCAACATTGTGATGCCTGCCATACCCTATCGGACGAGCTATTAAAAGCCGATGATTGGCACACCTGGGCACCGGATGGCGCCATACTCTTTTATGACGAAACCCAAAACGTATTCCGACCGCGATCCTCATCAAGCAAAGTGCCTGACTATGTTGCGGCGCTAGAAGTACATCGCCACCGCGGCCTGGATTTCTACTTAATCACCCAGCATCCGAACCTGATCGACGCAAACGTCAGGCGCTTGGTATCCAAGCACATCCATCTGGCCGGAACCTGGTTACGTCGTATCAGCTACGAGTGGGGCGAAACCGCAAGCAATGTCCAATCGACGACCACCGCCGTAAAAACGACCTATAAAATCCCGAAAAAAGTCTTTCCGCTCTACCAATCAGCCAGCTTACACACCAAATTAAACCGCAAAATACCGCCATTGCTATACATCATGGCGGCCTTGCTGGTTATCTTTAGCTTGGGCGCTTACCGTCTTTACCACTCGCGCATTGCCAAGCCTGAACCCACAGCAACGACCCTAGACAACGGCCCAGCCAACCTAGAAGACCCGGCGCAAAAATTCGACTTCGTGCCTACCGTATTTAATCGTCCTGAGTCCGCGCCCGCCTACCGGCAAATCGTCAAAGTCACCGACTTCCCCAAGCTGGCAGGATGTCTCTACTCCGCGTCGAGAAAGAAATGCACCTGCTATACCCAGCAAGCCACAGAATACCTGGTGACCAAAGACGAGTGCATGGATGTGGTCCAACATACCCGGTTTAATCCTTACCATGTCGATAAGCCCAACGAACCTAACCGTAATCAGGCGACAACGACAAAACCCAACCAACCCAATGCTCCAGGCCAGATACCGGCTGAAAGCAAAGAATCGCCTGCACAGGTGGTCTGGAATAGTCATCCGTCCTTTGTGCAACCTGTAGAAAACGACTTGGATGAGTAGTCATTTTGCTTTTTTGTTCCAACGTACAAGATAAAGAGAATAAGAGCGGGGGGGCGTGTGGGTTCGTCGAGGAAAGTATTCATTGCACTTGGTTATCCCTATCACTTTTTTTATTCTGTGCCGGTGAGTGTGGGAACGAGAGGCGTGGTAACGCTTCTCGTTCCCACACTCGCCCCCCCGCTCTTATTCTCGGTTGTTTATCCTGCGTTTTCCTTTGCTGGCGGTAAGGTCATTATGATCTCAGCTAGTGAAAATGCCATCACTCACTATGTAGCTATGAATATAGATAGAGACTTTGATATTAATTCTTACACACTGATTATTGCTTTATTTTTTATTCTTATTTCATTGATAGTTATCGTTTTTATTCCTGGTGACTGGATATTAGCTCCTATTGTCATTTATAGACAATAAGAGCAGGGCAGGGGGCGTGTGGGTTCGTCGAGTAAATTATTCATTTTGGTAAGAGAAATAAACCTTGAAACGTCCATGTAGCACGTTTCATCATTGGTCAACGACCATCACCAAACACCGACAAACAGTCACAATAGGCGACACAATGAAAAAGACAAAATTCCATGACCGATACACGTTAGATTTTCAGCATGTTAAAGCTGGCAATTGTGAAGACCCTTCCGGCAACCTATTCATATCCGACGATTACCAGTGGAACTCGGACAATTTAAAAGTCCTGCATTCAGGTGTAGACACCATCAAACAACTGTATTCCGGTCTCATTGAACGGGAAATGTGGGAGTTAATACAAGCCGCTTTTGACCGTGGTCACGGTGAATTCATAGAACTGATAGCGCCTACGGGTGAAATTATCCCTTTCATGGTCACCTCAGGCCGCAAGGGCGGATACAAATTCACCTTGCTTAACCAGGAATTGGGGGTAGTCATCCTCATAGGCTCCAACTACTGCAAACATGATCTTAACGGTTCTCACCTAAAAATCGAGCTATCACCGCACCTCATCATTAACAGCACATCAGAACACTTGCAAAGTCTCATGGATCATTATGCCAAGGCATTGATGACGCAAGTATTGCCAACAGGCGTGGCCGTACACCTCTGTTGTGACATACAAGGTGTTGATATACCGGAAGACTTCGATAGGCAACTGACAACCCGCACACGCCGCACGATCAGCCGTACCGGCATATCAGAAATAAACCTACCGTTGATGGCATCAAAATATGGCGCTGCACAGTCATTCCTTTTTGGTCGCGCGGACTCGGTGCAGTTCGCCGTGTACCGTAAGGACATACAAGCCAAAGAGCAAGATAAAACCCACATATGGACGGCGCTATGGCAAGAATCATTGGACCGGCATCTGAATCCAGCCTATAACCCGGAATGCCCTGTCTGGCGTATAGAATTACGATTTCACCATACCGCCATAGATGAACTGGGGCGTGACAAGGGGCTTGAAATTAAATCTTATTTGCAAGCCATCCAGCACTTAACCGGATTTTGGCGTTACGGCTTAGAGAACTGCTACCGATGGGACATGAACCACCGTTATATCCATCCCGCCTGGCAATACCTTATCCAGTCGGTTTTTATACCTGAAAATACCGGCTTCATATTTACACGCCGCTTAAAAAAGCTCCCAGGCGAGGGTAACCAAAAAAATATAGCCCTCGCCTACGGTAACCTACTGTCTATTTATGCCCGTAACCGTTTCCCAGCATCCTATGCCATGCGCTCATTAAGGGACTCCGGCATGTGGCGTGACCTTTACAAATATTGGCAACAAAAAACCGGCATCTATGATGATGAGCGTGACGTGATAGCCATCATCATGAAAGATGTGGAAAACAAACTTAAACAGCGCCGAATCGGCTATGGCATGGCCGCTTGATAAAAAAACACGGAGAACAATGGTTGGTTGACATACAACCAGGCGGACGGGGCAAAAAGCGCTACCGCAAAACCTTTGCGACCAAAGCTGAAGCACAACGGTATGAACGGACATTACAAGCCAAACTTATCCAGAATGCCCAATACGTAGTGCCTAAGGCCGATAATCGGACGCTGATTGATCTGATAGATCAATGGTGGCAAGTAACCGGCATATTACTGTCATCAGGCGCAGACACAAACCAACGCCTAAAATCAGCCTGTAAAGCGATGGGTAATCCGTTAGTCATCCAGTTTACCGCGTCCACCTTTGCCGCCTATCGCGTAAAACGCATAGAAGCCGGATTATCACCGGCAACCTTAAACAGGGAGCTGCATACCTTCAAGGCCATGTTCAGCGAACTATCACGTCTTGGCTACTGGCCCACGGATAACCCACTCCAACAGCTCCGTCCTGTCAAACATCATCAGCCAAAAATGGCCTTCCTGACGGTAGAACAAATTGGCCAACTTATGGGGGCATTAAAACAAACCGGTTGCGATGCGTATCTGGTCTCCTTGGTCTGCCTTTCAACAGGTGCAAGATGGGGCGAGGCCCAAACGCTAACCATCACCGATTTTTCCCCTGGCCAGGTTCATTTTCATGATACCAAGTCAAAAAAGTCCCGTTCCGTTCCCATATCTAAGGAACTGCAACAAAGCTTGGTCGCTGTATTGTCAGCCAGATCCTTTAATGACAGTTATTCCACTTTCTCACGTCGATTATCTGAACTGGGCTTTAACCTACCCAAGGGCCAGCGTTCGCATGTCCTGCGCCATACATTCGCCAGCTACTTTATGATGAATGGCGGCAACATCCTTACGCTTCAAAAAGTCCTTGGCCATTCATCCCTTGAAATGACCATGAAGTACGCGCACCTGGCACCGGAATATCTCCAGGAAGTATTGGAAAAAAATCCCGCGTTGACACTCCGTTGACAAAAGCCAAAAAAGCTTAAATTTCAGGCATAAAAAAACCAGCTAAAAAGCTGGTTATTCAATAACTTGTGTGGTGGGTCGCATGCGATTCGAACGCATGACCATCGCATTAAAAGTGCGGTGCTCTACCGGCTGAGCTAGCGACCCAACAAAGATTGCCTATTATAATGAGGTTTTGAGATAGTGCAACTTTTTTATTGATATTGTGTAGGATCTATTATTCCTGCTTCCGCAAATCCGACTTTCCTTAAGCGGCAGGCATCACAAACCCTGCATGCACGACCTTGCCCGTCTGCGGAATAACAGGAAACGGTATGTTTATAGTCCACACCTAGCGTCATACCCATTTTTATAATTTCCGACTTGCTTAATGATATAAGCGGTGTATGTATTGCGAAATGCGAACCTTCTACGCCTGCTTTAGTGGCCAGATTAGCCAATTGCTGAAAGGCTTTGATAAATTCAGGCCTACAGTCGGGATAACCGGAATAATCAATGGCATTAACACCGATAAATATATCCTGCAATTTTAAAACTTCGGCCCAACCCAACGCGAAAGACAGGAAAATGGTATTTCTAGCTGGCACATAAGTGACCGGTATACCTTCCTGCAATTTATCAGGGACGGCGATATGATCATCGGTTAATGCCGAGCCGCCGATAGCGCCTAAGCCCAGTTTGATGATTTTATGGTCCTCTACCTGATAATTTTTGGCTATTTGCGTTGCTGCGACGAGTTCGGCGTTATGGCGTTGGCCGTAATCAAAGCTTAATGCGTAACAGGTGAAACCTTGCTGCTTTGCCAGCGCAAGTACGGTAATTGAATCTAATCCCCCCGAAAGGAGGACGATGGCTTTTTTTTGCATGCGGGCGTTATTTGCCTTGGGCATCGTCCCAAAGCAGTTTATGGAGTTGGATTTGAAAACGGACAGGTAATCTGTCCCTAAGAATTTTTTCAGCAAGCTCTGTTGGGTTTTGTTGACCCATGACGGGTGAAAACAATATTTCGCAACAATCGGTTAAATTATATTCAGTCATCACCGATTTTGCCCAGTCATAGTCTTCAACATTGCCGATCACGAATTTGATTTGGTCTTTATGATTTAAATAATGGATGTTTGCATAGCGGTTTTTACTGAGCTCCCCTGAGCTAGGCGTTTTAAGATCCATAACTTTTATGACGCGGGGATCAACATCGGCTATATCAAGTGCGCCGCTAGTTTCCAACGATACAATATAGCCGTCGTCCAGCAGTTTAGTCATCAATGCCAGGCATGCCGGCTGTGCCAAAGGCTCGCCACCGGTTACCGTAATGTATTGGCAGCCGTATTGCTTTACTTCGTCAATGATGTCAGCAATGGCTGTTTTTTTGCCGCCGGTAAATGCGTAAGCGGTGTCGCAATACACGCATCTTAACGGACAACCGGTCAGCCGGATGAACACAGTGGGCAAACCGACCGTGTTTGATTCACCTTGCAGCGAATAAAATATTTCCGTGATGCGTAATGAACTCACTGCTAGTTACTGATATTAAGCAACAACAATTTTTTGGATGCCAGACGGGCTGCGGCGGAGTCTGGAAAATCAGTGCTGACACGCGTGAAATAGTCGCGGGCTTTGTCTGGATTTTTCTGGTCCATTTCCACATATCCCAGCTTTAATAGCGCATCGGGCACCTTCGGGCTGCCAGGATATTTTTCGACTACATCGTTAAATGCTTTTCTTGCCGCGTCATTATCCCGATTTACACGGTAAGCTTCACCTAGCCAATATTGGGCATTGCCGGCCAGGCCTCCCGTTGGATATTTACTCAAGTAAGCATTGAAGTTTGCTATCGATTCGTTGGTATGTCCGTTTCTCAATTCAGTATATGCCTGTTGATATTCCTGGGTTTCAGCCTCTGAAACCTGCACTGGATCGGTTTTTGCTGCGGCTGTTGCCGGTTTTTCGGTTGCAGATGCAGGGACATCGGAGTTTTGGGCATCAATAGGCCTTGCTTCAGAGGCGCTACTTGTGGCTGAAGCATCGGCACTTTCCGAAGCTGTTTGGCTTGCACTGCCGTCAATCCTGTTCTCAACATGCTGTATCCGTTCATCAAAATCGGAATACATTGAGGATTGATGCTTTTTTAGCTCGGCAATAAGGTTGGTTTGTTCCTCCACCTTACCGGTCAGCTGCTGTATTTCAGCTTGTAATTGTTCCAACCGCGCCGTTATTTCTATGAGCGTATTCGTTGATGGCGACGCGGCGATGGCATTGCTGGTTGGCGCTGCCGATGGCGGATAGGCAGAATTGTCAATAACTTCAGGCAGTGCGTAAACGTTGGCATTGGCGCTGCAATAGGCACAAAGCAAAAAGAGAAGACGATGTTTCATTTGCTTGCCTTAGTAGTCAATCACTACGCGCCGGTTTTGCTCCCAGGCGGCTTCATCATTACCGAAGGCAGCCGGTTTTTCTTCGCCATAGCTGACGATGCCAATTTGGCTTTCTGAAACACCTTGAATCTTCATCATATTGGCAACTGACTTGGCGCGCTGTTCGCCCAGTGCAATATTATATTCGCGCGAGCCACGCTCATCACCATGGCCTTCTAGGGTGATATGTTGCGAGGGATTGGCCAGCAGGTATTGGGCATGGGCGGCAATCACCGGCACAAAGTCTTGCTGCACTTGGCTGCTGTCCAGCATAAAGTAGACAGTGCGCTTTGACAGTGGGTTGCTTGGATCGCTAAATTCCGGGCCGAGGTTGCTGGCGCCACCGCTGCCTGAACCATACATGTTTGAACCGCCCATTTCAGAACCGTTGATACCGGAACCGTTGTTTAAACCATTGGTGGACGCATCGTTGATGCCGTCTGAGTTGGCGGGGTTGCCGTCAAGCAAACTTGGATCTTTATCCTCTGTGTCAGCACAAGCGGTCAAAATGAGCGTGCTGATAGCCAACGCCAATACTGTGTTATTCAATTTCATTTTTAATTTCCAAGGTCAAGTGATTAATAAAAAAAACCGGTGTTGCTAAAACTAGGGCGACCATGCGGGTTCACGAACTTCTCCGCTGTTAAATACCAGTTTTTGTTGCATTTTACCATCAATTGAGACAGCCGATAAGAAGCCTGTGCCGCCTTTTTTTGACGCATACAATATCATGCTGCCGTTGGGGGCAAAACTGGGGGATTCATCGGAAGGGCCCGAAGTCAGGACATTAATTGCCCTGCTCGCCATGTCCATGATGGCAATGCGGTAGCTGCCGCCACTGCCGTGGACCATGACAATGTTCCGCCCATCCGGGGAAAAGCTGCCGCGGGCATTATAATCGCCGGTAAAGGTCAACCTTTTTTCCGTGCCGCCTTGGCTGGGTGCCAAATAAAGTTGCGGTTTGCCGCCACGGTCTGAGGTAAACACAATCGCGCTGCCATCAGGGGACCAGGAAGGTTCGGTGTCAATCGCAAAGTTTTTAGTCAATTTGAGTAAAGAACGGTTGGCCAGATTCAGCACATAAATATCGGGGCTGCCATCTTTCGACAAAGTTAATGCCAGGCGGGAGCCGTCGGGAGACCAAGATGGTGCGCCGTTAATGCCGGGAAACTCAGCCACGCGTTCTCTTTGTCCGGTTGCCAAAGTTTGGATGTAAATGGCTGCGGATTTTCTTTCAAAAGAGACATAAGCGATTCTTTTTCCATCCGGGGACCATGACGGCGACATTAACGGTTCGGCGGATCCGGCTATCGTTTGCGGGTTAAAGCCGTCGGCATCGGCAACTTGTAATTGATGGCTTTGGTGGTTGACGGCACCGCTACTGGTGATGTAGGCGATGCGGCCACTAAAAGCACCTTTCTTGCCGGTCAGTTTTTCAAAAATAAGATCGCTGATATGGTGGGCTGTTCTGCGTAAGTCGGCACCTGAAGAAGCCATTTTATAGCCTAATAATTGACCGCCTTTGTAGACATCAAGCAACTGAAACTGGACATCGTATTGGCTCCCTGCGCCACTGACCCGTCCAATCACCAGATAGTTCTGCGCTAACGATTGCCATTCCTTAAAATTAACCTCTTGTGCGCTACTGGGGCGACTGGTCATCGCTTGTTCGGCGAGCATTTTAAAATAACCGCTACGTTCCAAATCTGCATTGACAACAGCGCTAATATCAACCGGTGCGCCTGTTGACGCAAAAGGGACGACTGCGACAGGTAAGGCGCTTTCTATGCCTTCGGTAATTTCTATTGTTAACGCCGCATAACTGGTGGATGCGTTAACACTACATAACGCCATTAATAAGATATATCTAAAAAAAACCATGTGTTACCTCTACAATCAAAAAAGCAATCAAAATAGGTGATGTTAAGCTGCTGCAGAACGCGGATGCCCTGGTTAAGCAGTGGTCGTGCGGGTCATGTGCTGAAGTGCTTGCCTATATCTTCGCACAGTCATGTTACCGGTTGATACGCTTTCGCAGGATACACACACTGCCACAGAGAGTATCGCGTACCTTTTGTGTTGATGTTTGTTATCATTCAATATACGCGAGCGTACCCTAGAAAACCGAATTGTGGTCGTTCAGGGCACATGCTCACCATGATTCCCTGCGGATAAGTTCTGGCTTGGTGGTAACAGTCAAGCATAGTCGAGCTTACAATGCCCATGAGTTGGCGTGAATGGCTTACTTTGGGTTAAATATAAAGGTGAGCGGCCTGAACTCTTTAGCAAAAAGCGCTTTGTCATGAGTCACTGGCAACGGGGATGCCTTGTTAACGGCATTGAGTGCCGAATTGTCAAACATAACATCACCGCTGCTGGTAATGACTTCTGCATCGATTACAGTGCCATCTGTCGTTAACTTGACACGGATAGTGCACTTTAGGCCCTGTGAGGCATCAGGAGGACGAATCCAGCTCCTGTTCACTTTCTGCATGAGTTCTTTTTGTAGATCAGCTAAATCTGATTTTGCTTTAGCCGCCGCTTCAATCTTGGCTTTCTCGGCAGCCTCCGCCTTGGCCTTGGCGGCAGCTTCGGCTTTGACTTTCTCAGCGGCTTCCGCTTCCGCCTTGGCTTTGGCGGCAGCTTCAGCCTTGGCTTTTTCTGCGGCCTCCGCCTTGGCCTTCGCGGCAGCTTCGGCTTTGGCTTTTTCTGCGGCCTCCGCCTTGGCCTTGGCGGCAGCTTCAGCCTTGGCTTTTTCTGCGGCCTCCACCTTGGCTTTGGCGGCAGCTTCGGCTTTGGCTTCAGACTTGGCTTTTTCTGCGGCCTCCGCCTTGGCCTTGGCGGCAGCTTCGGCTTTGGCTTCAGCCTTGGCTTTTTCTGCGGCCTCCGCCTTGGCCTTGGCGGCAGCTTCGGCTTTGGCTTCAGCCTTGGCTTTTTCTGCGGCTTCCGCCTTGGCCTTGGCGGCAGCTT
>JAURZI010000040.1 GCA_030653435.1 Methylovulum sp. | reverse complement strand
AAGAATAAACTTGCCGCACCGAACCACAGCTTTTTTTGATTTTTTTAAAAAAGGAGGATGGTGTGCGGGCTACAGGGATGAAAAAATAACAGTCATTAGGGGTTTACTTTTCTATGACAGGGGCGCGCCGCTCACTGAGCTTAAACGAAGCCGCCAGACCTTGAAAAAACCAGAACTTCAAAACCGCCAAATGGCGGCGCGTCCCTTTGACCAACTTGTTAGGCCGAGTAACACAACCAAAGCCCCGCTACCACCCAATAAAACAGACCGGTTTGCCCGGAAGTGCAGCGAACGCCAAACTCCAACGATGACCGAACTTTACCACCGGAGCGGGAAAGCTATTACTCCCCATTTTTTAAATTATTAATTCTTATATCCACTGACGCTTGTATTTCACTGTAACCTGCAAACCAAGTTGGGTCATTTTTGCCTTCATAAATATACCTCCATCTTTCAAAGGCCATATTAGAATTGGAGAGTAGCTTATGAATATCCCAGTTAAATTGAATTTTATATTCAGAATTAAAAAATTTTACTGCCTCTTTGCAAAGAGAACAATTTTTGACAACTTCCTTTAAGTTTTCTCTTAATGCCTTTTTTGATGCGTCGGTGAGTTCGCAATATATAGCTCTTAATTTATGACCAGATTCTATCTGTTTGCCAGTTTCTAGGTAATGTAAGTATTTCATTTTCAATTCTAAGCTAAAGCCGCCATTCATTATGTATGGGCTTATATATTCGCAATCAGCCGGATACGGTGAGTACATGCAAAGCTCAGTTCCTTTTTTTACAATTATGGGACACATTTTTATTTGACTCTGAGGCAAGCCAACCATTTTCTCAACTATAGCCATAGTTCCCTTGTGTTGCCTTTGCGCACATTTCTCTAAGTGGTCTAAATTCATATAGTCAGTATTTTCTGAATGTTCCAAAGCAAGCGATTATGAATTGCCTAACGTTAATTAGCCACCCCATTTGACGCAAGTTTTTACATCCAAGGTGGCATATACATGACGCAAAACTTTACATCATGGATTTGTTTAAATAATTTTAAAAATATAAAATGGATGTTAGTTCAGATACATGGCCGAATTTAGCACATCCTAAAATTAATGCAATATCCATCACAAAATTTACCTAATCAAGAGCCTAAGTTGCTGGATCAGGTGCGGGCGAAGATCCGCTATAAGCATTACAGCATTCGTACCGAGCAGGCTTATACGGATTGGATTAGGCGCTTTATTTTACATTTTGGTAAGCGGCATCCCCGTGAGATGGGGGCGGCTGAGATAGGGCAATTTTTAACGCATTTGGCGGTGGAGGCGCGGGTGTCGGCTTCCACGCAAAATCAGGCGCGCTGCGCGTTGTTGTTTCTTTATAAAGAAGTTTTGGAAACAGAGCTGCCTTGGCTGGATGATGTCGAACAGGCAAAAGTACCGAAACGTTTGCCTGTGGTGTTGAACCGAGAGGAAGTGCAGGCCATTTTGTCGCGGTTAAAGGGTACGCAGTGGTTGATTGCCAGTTTGCTGTATGGTACAGGCATGCGGATTATGGAATGTTTGCGGCTTAGGCTACAGGATGTGGATTTTCGGCGGCGCGAGATTTTAATTCGCGACGGCAAAGGGCATAAGGATCGGGTGACGATGTTACCGGTGACGCTGGTTGCAGCATTACAGACGCATTTGCAAAAAGTGAAGGAATTGCATGACACTGATTTAGCCCAGGGCTTTGGGGCGGTGTACATGCCGTTTGCGCTGGATCGCAAGTATCCGAATGCGGCTAAGGAGTGGGCTTGGCAATATGTGTTTCCGTCGGCGAAATTGTCGATGGATCCGCGTAGCGGCAAGACGCGTCGCCACCATGTCCAGGAACAGGTTATCCAGCGAGCCATCAAGCAGGTCGTGCGTGATGCCGGGTTGACCAAAGCGGCCACGCCACATACCTTACGGCATTCGTTCGCCACGCATTTGCTGGAATCAGGTTACGATATCCGCACGGTGCAAGAGTTATTGGGGCATAGCGATGTCAGCACGACAATGATTTACACCCATGTGCTTAACAAGGGCGGTAAAGGTGTCAGTAGCCCGCTGGATGCTATGCTGGGATGATTTTTCTGATAGCCACTGGCCCGATACAGGGAACTATTTAGCCGCTACGTTAAAGTTTGCATATTTGTTGGCCGAACCGCATCCATTCTGACAGCCCAAGCAGCGGTTTTTTCGCTAGGTTTGCTTCGATAACCGTTGACCATTCCAGAAGTACCCAATGACCCAGAAACCCTTCAAAATCCACAGCCGTTTCCAACCCGCCGGCGACCAGCCTACAGCGATCAAGCAATTGGTCGAAGGCTTGAGCGACGGCGAAGTTCACCAAACCTTGCTGGGCGTCACCGGTTCGGGGAAAACCTTTACGATAGCCAATGTCATTGAGCAGGTGCAGCGTCCGGCGATGATTATGGCGCCTAATAAGACGCTGGCGGCGCAGTTGTATGGCGAGATGAAGGAGTTTTTTCCTGAAAACAGCGTGGAATATTTTGTCTCGTATTATGATTATTATCAGCCGGAAGCCTATGTACCGGCTTCGGACACGTTTATCGACAAGGATGCGTCGCTTAATGAGCATATCGAGCAGATGCGCTTGTCCGCGACCAAGGCGCTGATAGAGCGGGGCGATACGATAGTCGTCGCCACTGTTTCGGCGATATACGGTTTGGGTGAGCCGGAGTCTTATTTTGAAATGGTCTTGCATCTGGTCAAAGGCGATTTGATTGACCAGCGGGCGATTTTGCGGCGATTGGCGGAAATGCAGTACACCCGTAACGATGTCGAGTTGCGGCGGGCGACTTACCGGGTGCGCGGTGATGTTATCGACATTTTTCCCGCCGAATCGGACAATGATGCGTTGCGGGTGGAACTGTTTGATAATGAAGTCGAGCGTCTGTCGTTGTTCGATCCTTTGACCGGCGAGATTCTGCACCGGATCGCACGTTACACGGTTTATCCTAAAAACCATTATGTCACGCCGCGCGAGCAATTATTGTCGGCGGTCGAAGCGATCAAAACCGAGCTTAAAGAGCGGCTCGAACATTTATATGGCTTAAATAAGCTGGTTGAGGCGCAAAGACTGGAACAGCGCACGTTGTTCGATATTGAAATGATCCTGGAAGTGGGTTATTGCTCCGGCATTGAAAACTATTCCCGCTATTTGTCTGGCCGGGGGCCGGGGGAGTCGCCGCCTACGATGTTCGATTATTTACCTGCGGATGCGCTCATTATCGTCGATGAAAGCCATGTGACCATACCGCAGATTGGCGCCATGTATAAAGGCGACCGGTCACGCAAGGAAACGCTGGTCGAATACGGTTTTCGCCTGCCTTCGGCATTGGATAACCGGCCTTTGATGTTTGCCGAGTTTGAGGCGAAGGCGTTGCAACGTATTTATGTGTCGGCTACACCTGGGCCTTATGAGAAAGCACATTGCGGCGATTTTGTCGAACAGGTCGTCAGGCCTACCGGATTACTGGATCCCGTTGTCGAAGTGCGCCCGGCGATAAGCCAGGTGGATGATTTGTTGTCGGAAATCAATCTTCGCGCCAGCGTTAAGGAGCGGGTTCTGGTGACGACGCTGACCAAAAGGATGGCTGAGGATTTGACGGAATATTTACAGGAGCATGGCGTCAGGGTGCGTTATCTGCATTCCGATATTGATACCGTGGAGAGGGTCGAGATTATCCGCGATCTGCGCTTGGGGCAGTTCGATGCACTGGTCGGCATTAACCTGTTGCGGGAAGGCCTGGATATTCCCGAAGTGTCGCTGGTGGCGATATTGGATGCTGACAAAGAGGGCTTTTTACGGTCCACGGTTTCGCTGGTGCAAACGATAGGCCGCGCGGCACGGAATGTGCGCGGCAAGGCTATTCTGTATGCCGACCGTATCACCCGGTCTATGTTACAGGCCATAGAGGAAACGGATCGCCGCCGGGAAAAGCAGCACCAATTTAATGTAGAGCATCATATTGTTCCGGCGACTATCCTTAAGTCGGTCACCGATATTTTGCAAGTCGCTATCCCTGGTTCAGGCGCCAGTGTGCTCAGGTCGGCCGGTAAAGTGGCGGAGCTAGCCGCCGATTATCAATCCATGACGCCTAAGCAGCAGGCGAAAAAGTTGAAGCAACTGGAAGAAGCCATGTACCAGCATGCAAAAAATCTTGAGTTTGAACAGGCAGCAAAAATCAGGGATGAGATCAAGCAGTTGCAGGCGCTGATACTGGTATAAGCCCCGGCCTTATGCCGGTAGGCAACTCTGTGCTAGTGTATGTGGCGGCTATCTTCACCGTAGCCGCCACATACACACATCAGGAGCTTAGCTATGAAAAATAATAAAACCTCATTATTGGCGTTGGCCGGATTAATGGCCGCCTTAATTTTGCCGACTGTTCCGTTCAATGCCGCAGCTGCCGACACTGGCAACGCTTGCCGTGCTTTGATTAGCGGCACTTACCTGGCAACTATTTCCAATCCGGACGGCTCTTTTGCCTCGCGTGCGGTATTGACGTTCAATTCGGACGGTAACCTGAGCAGCGCTGATTCAAACCAAGGCGGTATGGCAGGAGGTTTCAATGCTTTCACGACCTCTTTAGGCTCATGGCATTGTGAAGATAGGAGAACACTGCATGGCACAGTAATCAATTTCTCGCTGCCCGGAGTGGCCAGTGCCGAAGGCGGCATTGCACGCTCAGATTATCAGGCATCGTTCAATGTACGAAAACAAACTATTCAGGGGACTATTGATGTCCGTTTTTTTGGGCTAACGGATGATCCTTATCAGGTTGATCTGCCTGCGCCTGCCATTTCAGTCACATTTGAAGGTGGCCGAGTTCCTGCACAATAGCTATTAGCGTCATTAGCCCTGATTGTTGATGGTCGCGGACTTAAGTTTCGTATGGTCATGTTTACGGTTTATAGGCTTCTGTAGGGCAGGCATCGCGTACCTTTAATATACAAGTCGCCTACAAAAAATCAACGGTGCTTGCGCCGGCGCCAGACCACAAATCCTGCCAACAGCAAAACCAATGGGATGACTATCAAAAATCCGAAACCTATGATGGCAACCGCAGTTTGCGTTAATTGCAGATTTTTGTCGGTGGCGGTTTTGGCGGGTATGTCGATGAATGCGTCGTCGTGGATCAGCCAGTTGAATATTCTTAAGCCCATATCGAGATTACCGGCATTACCCAGGTACGTGTTGGATAAAAAATCGCTGTCGCCAATCACAATGATGCGCTGCTGGGTGGCTGAACCTAGATCGCGGCTTAATGCCAACCCGAAAGCCAGCGTCCCGTGCTTGCTTGGAGGGTTGGTGGCTGTAATGCTGCCGGTCTCGGTGCTAAGCAGGATTTCGGTATGGAACCCGGCGGTTTGTCGGTAGTCCAGCGCCGCTGTGACGGGGTAGACCGTTATGATCTGCAAACCTCGTGTAACGGCGTGAGCCGGATAACTGCCCGCCAGCACAAAGTCGGGGTTGTCTATACCGTAAAGTCTGGCGCTGTTGTCCATGATAGGGCCGGGCAATGTGCGTATGCCGAGTTGTTGCAGCACCGTGTCCAGGTACGGGTTGCCGGGCTCGACCAATAACAGCAAATTACCGCCGCGCTGGATATATTGTTTGATAATATCCTGTTCGCCGGCGAGTAATGGCACGGCAGGCGCGGCTATCACCAGTAACGCCGAATTATCGGGTATGCTGGGCAGTGTTGCCAGATTAATGCTTAGTGATTTGATGTTACGCCCAGCCAGTTCTTTGCCGAGTTGGCCTAAATCAAAATTGGCGACGCCTACGGGTGAACGTTCGCCATGCCCGGACAAAAAGCTTATCCAGCGTTGGTTGGCGTTGGCAAGATGCAGCAGGGCATTGCTCAAGGTCGATTCATCGACAAACTTCAGTTTTTCCGTGTGCCCTTGGTAAGCGACGATAACAGCGCCTTCGGCACCCAGTTCCAGTTCGCGCGTTTGTTCCGGTTGGGTGGCGGGGTCTATAAACTGTAGCGTGACATTGGTTTTATGGCGACGGTAGCGGTCAACCAGTTGGGCAATTTGTAAGCGTATCGGCTGGCCTTTGTTGATATAGGCGGTGATGTCCACGTCCTCCGGCAATGACAATAACAGCTTTTGCGTCGCTACCGATAAGGTATTGGCGGTATTGCCGGTGATGTCGGTTTGCAAGGGGTATCGAGTGCTTAACCAAGCCAGTGCGCCGATGGCACACACTAGCGCCAGTGTGACCAGGCCGCGTTTAAAGCGCTGTTTGTGCAGGGATAGCCTGTTCATGGTTGTCGCCGTCCCTGATCCAGGCTGCGGATGCTAAGCAGCAAGAAGCCGCTGATGAATAGCAGAAAATAAACAATGTCAACGGAGTTGAGCAAACCGCTTTGCAGATTCTGAAAATGTCTCAGGATGGACAGATATTCAAATAACGGGCTGCGCTGGTCGGTGATGCCTGTCGTCCAATCCAGTATCCACAGCAACAGCAATAACCCAAAACTGCCCATCGCCGCGAGCACCGGGTGGCTGGCTATGGTTGACAGATATAGGCCGACTGCCGCAAAAGCCGATACCAGCAAACTAAGGGCCAGGATATTGGCCAACAATTTGCCCATGTCCAATTCGCCGCCTGCCAGCAGGGACAAGGGCATTGCGGTCAGCAAACTCACGATCAACAACAGCAAGCCAAGAACTCCCAAGTATTTGCCGACAATAATATCCATGCTGGACACTGGCGCCGATAGCAACAGGGACAAGGTTTTGTTACGGCGTTCCCCGCAGATTAACGACATAGTCAGCAGCGGTGTCACTAATAATAAAATGATACCGGCATTGCCGAACAGCGGCGGCACGACAATATCACTTAAGCCGGGGCTGTTTTCGATGACTGCGAGTTTGGGTTGCAGCCTGATGAAGGTTTCCAGCTGGGTCAAAAATAAATAGGCGAACAGCAATTGCATAATTGCCAAAATAGTCCAGGCCACCGGCGACAGGAACAGGGTTTTGAATTCGCGCGAGGCGATCACGAACAGTTTCATGGCTCATTGTCACGGATTAAGCTAATAAAAAGATCTTCCATCGATTTTTTTACCGGCGTCAGTTCCTGTAATTCCCAACCAGCGTTGATGATGGTTTCCGTCAGGCGTGGTATGGGGTTGCTGGTGACACTGTAGTGGATTCTGATCCGGTTTTCAGTAAGGTTTTCCACCGCATTGATGCCGGGGATCGCCGACAGCAGGCCGACATCCGCTTCCAGCCGGGTCGTGATCTGGACGATACCGGTATCCATCAGCTGGTTTAGGGCGGCGATGCTTTCATTTAAGATCAGTCGCCCTTGGTGGATAATTTGTACATGCGTACACGATTCCTGCACTTCGCTGAGCCGGTGTGTGGACAGGATAATGCCGTGGTCATGGCCCAGTTCGCGGATTAAGCTGCGGATTTCGCTGATTTGCAACGGATCCAGGCCAACCGTGGGTTCATCCAGGATGATGATGTCGGGATTATGCAGTATAGCCTGAGCGATGCCGACGCGTTGTTGAAAACCTTTGGACAAATGGGCGATCAACCGTCTGTGCACTGTCGTCAAACCGCAACGTTGTATGGCACGGTCTATGGCCGGGCGAATCTGCCTGGGGTTTAGGCCATGCAACTGAGCGCAGTAGGCCAAAAACTCAACCACTGTCAATTCCCGGTATAACGGCGGCGTGTCGGGGCACACACCTAGCTGCTGCTTGGCCGGTATGGGCTGAGCCAACAGGTCAAAGCCGTTGATATGGATGCGTCCGGCGCTGGGCGCGAGCACACCGCACAGCATTTGCATGGTCGTGGTCTTGCCCGCGCCGTTAGGCCCTAAAAAACCAAGCACTTCGCCCTGGCGCAATGTAAAGCTGACATCGTTGACGGCGCAGTGCTTGCCGTAATAACGGTAGAGCCGTTGCGCCTCTAGCAAAGCAGGCATCCGTTTAAACCCGCTTCAGCAGATGCTGCAACTCAGCTTGGATTTTTTTTCGGTAAAGCAGGAATTTCCAGCGTGTGCCGCCGCATTGCCGCCATAACATCGCCGAGCGTATGCCCGCCAACAGGCAGGCGCGTATTTTATTAGCGGTATCAGGTCTTGATAAATAATTGGCTTCACCATTGACCATGATGCGCGGTTGTAAGGTGCTGATCGTATTGGCATATATGTCGCCCAAGTTAGCCAGCACATTTTCATGCAGCAGGCCAAATTGCTCGCTTTGCGCCTGCGCTTTGGTGATGCCGATTTGTATCGTGTTGAGCAAGTCTTTCCGGCCCGATAGCTGGTGTTCCAGAAAGACCAGGGAAGCCGAGTAGCGCGCCTGTTCGGGATAGGTGATCTTATAGCCGGCCATTTGTGCGTCCAGTTGTTCAAGCCCCAATTTTATTCCGGCCAAACTGCCGTAAACATCAATAACACTGTCGGAATCAATTTTTAACACACTACCGATGCTGGTTTCCAGTCCCGCAGCATCCGCTGTGCCCGTGGTCGCGAGTTGATGCACTAATGCGGCGGTTTGGGCAATTCCGGCAAGCGCAATCGTTTGGTTAGTGATAGTATTTAATTGCATAAGTCGTTGCGAGGGGTGGATTGGGTTGTTATCGTATCAAGAATAAGCTAGTTCGTTAAATCGGAAACTAAATAAAACTATTATGAGGGTAATATCATGATTGAGTCTGTAATATTAACGGTTACCGGCATGAAATGCGGTGGCTGTGAAACGAATGTTGCTGGCGTATTAAAGGCTATTAACGGTGTAACGCAGGTTAATGCGTCAAGCAAGGAAAACACGGTCGGTGTCGAATTCGATACCGAAAAAACCAGCCTGGATGTGCTTAAACAGGCTATCACCGGTGCCGGTTTCACGGTAGAGCCGTGACAACCAGGGTACGCAGGACGTACCTTCTTTGGGGATATCCGGCCTAATCGGTGCCGGATTTATGGTACGCATCGCGTGCCCTTTTTTGTCAGGAAATGCTTTATGAGCACAGGAATTAATTCCGAAGCGGTGCGCTTGTCGATTTTAGGTATGCGTTGTGCCGGTTGTGTAAGCGCAGTTGAAGGGGCGTTGGCGGCGGTGGCAGGCGTGACTTCGGTGAGCGTCAATTTTGCCGACCATTCGGCGCAGGTTACCGGTAGCGCTGATCCTGATGCGTTAAAACAGGCGGTCAAAGAGGCCGGTTACGATGCGGCGGTCATGGAAGGGCTGGAAGATCCGGCCGAGCAGGAAGCACAGGAAATGCAACGCTACCGGCAGTTAATGAAAAAAGCTGCGGTAGCCGGGGCATTCGGCGCATTGCTGATGTTGGCCGAACATTTCGACGGACTGCCGGAAATGGGCTCAAAGACAGGGCAGTGGCTATGGCCGGAAATTGCCTTGGTCACTTTAAGTATATTGATGTACTCAGGCTGGCATTTTTATACGGGTGCGGTCAAGTCGTTAACGCTGGGCCAGGCCAATATGGATACCTTGATTGCGTTGGGCACCGGTTCGGCATGGTTGTATTCCTGCATCGTCATTGATTATTACGATACTTTGCCGTCGCTCGCGAAACACGCGTATTTTGAAGCTGCCGTCGTCATCCTGGCCTTTATCAATTTGGGTTCCGCCCTGGAAACGTTGGCCAGAGGCAGGACTTCTGGCGCCATACGCCAGCTGATAGGCTTGCAACCGCGCACCGCTCGCGTGGTCAGGAATGGCGAGGATATTGATATTCCGATTGAAGAAGTCGGCTTGGGCGAAACCCTGAGGGTTAGGCCCGGCGAAAAAATCGCCGTTGACGGCGTGTTGCTGGAAGGCCATTCTGCGGTCGATGAATCCATGTTGACCGGCGAATCGCTGCCGGTGGAAAAATCCGTGGGTGCCGAAGTGGTGGCAGGCACGATGAACCAAACCGGCAGTTTTCTGTTTACCGCCACGCGTATAGGCCGGGATACCGCGTTGGCGCAAATCATAAAAAGTGTCCGTCAGGCGCAAGGCAGCAAGCCGGATATTGCCCGCCTCGCCGATAAAATTGCCGCAGTATTTGTGCCCGCCGTCGTTGCCGTGTCGGTAGTGACGTTTTTAATCTGGTACGTGTTCGGCCCTGATCCGTCCTTGGGCTATGCCTTCGTCACGTCGATGACCGTGCTGGTTATTGCCTGTCCTTGCGCCTTAGGCCTCGCTACGCCTATATCGGTGATGGTTGCCGTGGGCAGGGCAGCCCAGTCCGGTATCTTGATACGTAACGGCGATGCCTTGCAAACCGCAGGGAAACTGACTTGTCTGATACTCGACAAAACCGGCACCGTCACCGAAGGCAAGCCGGTTGTTGCCGTCATTGAAGCGACGGGCGATCTCGACGAAGACCGTGTGTTGCAATTGGCGGCCAGCATTGAATCAGGGTCCGAACACCCGTTGGCGGCGAGCGTGCTGGCTGCGGCGGAACGCAAACAGCTCAAGCTGGAAAAAATGACGCAGTTTGAGGCTATTGCCGGTTTCGGCGTCAGTGCATTATGCGGCGCACAGCGTATTCTATTCGGCAATAAGGCGTTGATGGATGCGAAAGCCATTCGCTTTACGCGCTATAACAACCGGTTGGAAAAACTGTCGGCTTTGGGGCAAACGCCCATGCTGCTGGCTGTGGACGATGCCATTGTCGGCATCATCGCCGTAGCCGACCCGATAAAAAAAGATTCTGCCGTTGCAGTGGAGCGGCTTAAATCCCTGGGCATACGCGTCATCATGGTCACCGGCGATAATCAGATAACCGCCCATGCGATAGCCAAACAGGCAGGCATCACCGAAGTCAATGCCCAGGTGTTGCCGCAGGATAAGGCCCAGGTGGTCAAAGCGCTGCAACAACAGGGCGAAATAGTCGGCATGGTGGGCGACGGCATCAATGATGCGCCCGCGCTAGTCCAGGCCGATGTCGGCCTTGCCATAGGCACAGGCACCGATGTCGCGATAGAAAGTGCCGATGTTGTCATACTGCAAGGTTCTTTGCTAAAAGTCCCTGAAGTGATCGCGTTGTCTAAAGCGACAGTGACCAATATCAAACAAAATCTGCTGGGGGCGTTTTTCTATAACACCATCAGTATCCCGGTTGCGGCAGGTTTGCTATACCCGCTGTTCGGCATCTTATTAAATCCGATGATAGCCGGTGCGGCGATGGCGATGTCGTCGCTGACGGTGGTAACGAATGCCAACCGCTTGCGCTGGATGAAGTGGTGAGTATCTATAGAGCATCTTGCAACGAAATTACGCCGTCGTAGGACGCGTTGCACGCGCCTGACATGCCATGAATCTGTGTGAAGAAGGCGCACGTAGGGGTTCTTCGAAGAACGATTTAATCATTTAATTTTACCCAGGATACAACATGAAGCAAAACCCTAACGCCGTAAGCCGTCGCCTTATAGCGGCAGCCCTGTTCGCCTTTATCGGCGCCGGTTCCGCTTATGCGGTGACAGTGCCCGAACCGATCCGTATCGGCGCGCTGCTGTCATTGACGGGCAATTGGTCTTCCTTGGGACTGATGAGCCAAACGCTATTGGGCATGGCCAAGCATGATGTCAACCATTATCTTGCCGCCCACGGTTCCCTTAAACGGGTGGATTTGCTGGTGCGCGATACCCGTCTTGATCCTGATAGGGCACTGGAAAAGTTTCAGCAACTGATAGACCAGAATGTGGTGGCGGTGGTTGGCCCTCAATCCAGTTCCGAAGTGGCCCGTCTAAAACCTCTGGCCGATGCTAAAAAGCGGCCTTTGTTGAGCCAGGGCAGCACTGCCTCGTCGCTGGCGTTCGTCAACGATATGGTGTATCGCTTGGTGCCTGACGACAGCCATGAAAGCGCTGCGATGCTGGCATTATTGAAGGCGCGTCAGGTCGAGGTTGTTATCCCCGTGTGGCGCAACGATGCCGGGAATAACGGTTTGCAGCAATCACTGAAAAAACAGTTTGTGGCGGCTGGCGGTAGCATGTTGCCCGGCGTCCGTTATGATGTTGACACGGCTGATTTTACGGGCGTAGTCGCCGATCTGCAAACCCAGCTCGCCAGTGCGCTGCAAAACCATGATGTCGCTACCGTGGCTATATATTTGGCGGGTTTCGACGAAGTCGTGTCCTTGTTTCACGCCGCTGACACCATAGCCGCCTTAAAAAATATCAAGTGGTATGGCAGTGATGGCGTGGCCTTAAGCGCCGCCTTGTTAAATGATGCCACGGCGGCGCAATTTGCTGCCGCAGTCGATTATCCGAACCCTATACCGGGTTTATCGCTAACAGCCAAGGAAAAATGGCAGGCATTATCTAACCGGGTATTTGCCAAAACAGGCCAGCGCCCAGATGCTTTCGCGCTGGCTGCGTATGATGCGTTCTGGATTGCCGCGCTCAACGCCAGTTATAACAAAAACGCCGAACGTAATGCCGACCAGGACATTTTGTCCCAGACTGCTGATTTGTATTTCGGCGCGACCGGCTGGACCGAGCTTAACAGGGCAGGTGATCGCCAGCACGGCGATTACGATTTTTGGGCTTTGCGCGCAAATGCTGGCGGTGTGTTGCAATGGGTTGAGGTATGCCGTTATGAAGTGACTTCCGGGCCAGAAGCGCTTAGCTGTTCGGAATAGTAAGCCGACTTTTCGTCTCAGTCCCCGATCCAAAAAAGCGCCGTTATTCCATAGCGATCAAGTGGCGCTAATAGGCAAAACAGTTTGTTCAAAATTTCCCGCAGTGCTTTGCAGAGGGTGCGGCGGGGTTGATTGTCAATATCCGGTGTTTTTTAACGATATTGTCACAGAATGAGTTGAAAATACCTTAATTTAATTAACAAGCAAACAGCGATATTAGCATGCAGCTTTATAGAACCATTTGGATTTCCGATCTTCACATCGGCTCTACCCAGTGTCAGGCCGATGTATTGCTTGATTTTCTAAAACATAACGACAGTGAAAAGCTATATCTGGTCGGTGATATTATCGATTTTTGGGCGCTTTCCAAAAAAGTGTATTGGCCCCGGTCGCACAACACGGTCATCCAAAAGATTTTGCGTAAGGCCAGACACGGTACGCAAATCATTTATGTGCCAGGTAACCATGACGAAAATGTAAGGGATTATGACAATCATGTGTTCGGCGATATTGTGGTCAAAAATTCTGATGTGCATACCACTGCGGACGGGAAAAAGTTTCTGGTTATTCACGGCGATGAGTACGATACCATCGCCAAGTACCATGCCTGGATTGCTAAAATAGGCTCTAAAGGCTATGATTTTTTGATCGACATCAATCGCTGGTTACGCGCGATACGGCGTTTGTTTGGCATCCAATCTAATTTTTCGCTCGCCGCCTACGTTAAATTCAAGGTCAAAAATGCCGTCCAATTCATTTCCGACTATGAGGAAAGTATTATCAGCACGCTGAAAAACGGGCAATTGGATGGTGTGATCTGCGGACATATCCACCATGCCGAGATTAAAGAAATCGACAATTTTTTATATGTCAACACGGGTGATTTTGTCGAGAGCTGTACGGCTATTGTCGAGCATGACGATGGTTCTTTACATCTGATCCGCTGGGAAAAGCAGGGGCTAGCCGAAGAAACGGCATCCAATATTTTCCAATTTCAGCGTTAAGTCGGGTTTGGCGTCCCGCCCCGGTCGCCAGTATTTTCTTAGCAGATTTTCAAAACCTTGGCCCCGCGTACCGGGCCATGTTTTAACGCTATCAAGGCTTCGTTTGCTTGTTCCAGGGCAAATATCTCAACTTCGGGTTTAAGTTTCATGTCCGCCGCGAGTTGCAAAAACTCGCTGACATCGGCTTGGGTGATATTGGCGACGCTTTTTATTTCTTTTTCATACCACAGATGCTGCGGGTAATCTAACGCCAACAGGCTGTGCTTGTCGTCTTCCTTGCGGATCGCGTTAATGACCAATCTGCCGCCTGGCTCCAGGTTAGCCAAGGCCTCGACGATAGCTTGCCATGCGGGTGTGGTGTCGATGATGCAGTCCAGTTTATGCGGCGCCCGTTCAGTGGTGTCGCCAGCCCAGGCCGCGCCCAGGTCTAGGGCAAACTGCCTTTCCCCGGCGTTGCGGGCAAATACATAAATATCGGTGTGCGGGTAACGGTGCTTGACCATTTTTAACACCAGATGACCGGATGCGCCGAACCCAGTCAAACCAAGACGTTGCCCGTCTTTGAGTCCAGTCAGGCGTACAGAGCGGTAGCCGATTGCACCGGCGCACAATAGCGGGGCGGCTTCCACATCGGAAAACACCGCCGGTATCCTATAGGCGAAGTTTCTGGCAACCGTCATATACTGTGCGTAACCGCCGTTAGCGTCCCGTCCGGTCGCGCGGAATTCTGGGCACAGGTTTTCATGACCCGCCAGACAGTATTTACAGCGCCCGCATGCGGAAAATATCCAGGCTACCCCCATCCTGTCACCGGCTTTAAGGTCGTTGACCTGCTTGCCTAACCCGGCAACCCTGCCAATGATTTGATGCCCTAGAATGACCGGCAAGCGTGGTGGCGGCGTCCTGCCTTCAATTTCGTCGAGTTCGGTGTGGCAAACACCGCAGCTTGAAACTTTGAGCAGAATCTCATGTTCGCCGGGAACCGGGACAGGCATATCCATGAGTTCCAGCGGCGCCTGGTTTTCGTTGAGATTGCAGAGTTTGTTCAAGACCATCGCTTGCATCGGATTTAACCTTCTACGAATGCTTAAAGATTGGCAAACCGGTAAATTACATCCGTGTGTTTACCGGAGCCGGCTTAACGTAAGCGATTAGGCATTCGGCAAATATTCGGGCAGGTGCTGACGAATATCTTCGACGCTATGCAGCGTGATATTTTTGTCGAGTTCGAAACAGACGTGTTTTTTTACGTTTTCCGATAAGTGTTGGCGCAATAAACCCAGAAAAGAAGGTTCGGCAACAATCAACAATTGTGCAAATTTCTGGTGGTTGAAAGCATCTTCCAGCAATTTGGCAAGGCTATGGGCAAAGTTATCGGATTCATGTTGTTTGGGATCTGTAGCTTGTTCAAGCGCGTGCCCGCTGCCGTCAGAGCTTTTAATCCTACCGGGCAGGTCGGACGTTATTTCCCGGTCATGCAAACGGCCTTCCGTGTGGCTTAGGCCTTCGATTTCTGCTAATGCGGATGACGGTGTTTCAGCAGTAAAAATACGTGCATGGGCGTTATCAGCAACGAGTATCCAGGTTAGTTTCATAATTATTTTCTCCAAAGTGATAAATCTAGCGGTTTTTTTGCCATCATTTTTGTGCGCTGACCCAGCCTGGTAGACTCAGGCATGGCGGCTTGTTTTTAGTTGTGTGCGTAAGCGGTCAAGTTCTTCTAACAAATCCAACGCCAGCGCGATACCCGCCATATTCACCCCTAAATCGCGCTCTAAGTTGAGGGCGGAACGGACGCGCACCAAACAGGCGCCTGAAAACCGCCACGTAGCCGACTCTTTGCCATCAGGTTCGATGATGCCTTCTTCAACCAGATTGATGAGCCAATCGGCGTGGACGCTGCAAGCGTTGCACAATTGCTCGAGGGTCAGATAGTCGTCTTCAATGATTGTACCCGTATGCACAAGAAATAGATTGTTTGAGTTCATTGAGTCATACTCCCATAGCTAGTCGCGGGTTAAAATCAAACGCTTGCTGCATGTTTTGATAAGCGGCCCGGGCTTGCTCGGTGGTGGCGGGAGGCAGTGCAATTTGCAGCACGACAAAAAAATCACCGGGTGTCTTGGCAGGCAAACCACGGCCTGCCAAACGCAGCTTGCTGCCCTGTTTGGAATTGGGCGGTATTTTCAAGTCAACCGGGCCTTCCGGCGTAGGTACTTTGATTTTAGCGCCCAAGGCCGCTTCCCAAGGACTGACGGGGAGGTCGAGATAGACATGGGTTTCGGAAACCCGATATAGCGGATGGTTGTTAAACGCTATTTCAAGGATCAGGTCGCCTGCCAGACCCTTACCCAAGCCTGGATGGCCCTGGCCTGCAAGCTTGATATGCTGCCCCGGCTTAATACCCTTGGGTATTTTGATGTTCAAGCTCCTATGCTTCAGTTGCACTTGGCCTTGGGCATCCATTTCCGGCGCGCTCAAGGAAATGGTGCGTGTCGCCCCATGAAAACTGTCTTCCAGATCGATATGGATTTTTGCATGGCTGTCTTGCCCCCGCGCATGACCGCCGTGTTGTCGCCCACCTTCAGTAGGCTGGAAACCTTTCTGCCCGAACAGTTGCTCAAAAAAATCGCTAAAAGCGCTGGTGTCGCCGCCGCTGAACTCAAAGCCGTCATCCCAGTTGGGTGGCGGCCTGAAATCCTGCCCAGATTGCCAGTTTGCGCCTAGCTGGTCGTAGGCAGCCCTTTTTTCCGGATCTTTGAGGACTTCGTAGGCTTCCCCCAATTCCTTGAACTTAGCTTCAGCATCCGCTTCCTTGCTGACATCGGGATGGTATTTGCGGGCCAATTTACGGTAGGCGCGTTTGATTTCATCCTGACCGGCATCACGGGCCAGTCCCATGACCTTGTAATAATCTTTATACTGCATCGAGTTTTTTACTCACTGAGGAAAGTTAACAACATCGTTAGTATGGGTTTCCGTGAATACGGGCGTAAATACACATAAAATGTGAGTGTATCATTAATGGCGCAGGAATGAATCCTCTGCCATACGAAAAAGGCTGCCCCGTGTTGCATGGGTAGGTGGTTATTCCGGTGTGCCTGACAACTCCAACAAGTCAAGCACATTCAGTTTGATTGCTAGCCGGGTCAACTCTATATCGCTGTTAACGCCGAGTTTGCGCTTGATCAGATAATGGCAGTTCAATACGGTTTTGATGCTGATATTGAGGGTTTGCGCGATAAGCTCTGTCGGCTTGGCTTCCACCAGCAGGCGCAAGATTTCGAATTCCCTGACCGTTAGCGTATCGAGTGCATTGCGGTCGCAGCCCAGTTTTTCGAGCGCCAGCGCCTGGGCGATGTCTGCGCTTAAGCTGTGGCGGCCTTGATATACGTCATAAATGGCGCGGATTAGCGCCTCCGGTGCACTGCTTTTCGTGACATACCCCAGTGCGCCCGCACGGGTTGCCTGGAGTGCAAAACTCGGATGCTGGTGCATACTGAAAACCAGGATCTTGGCGTCGCTACGACGTTGCTTAATGCGGGCAATGGCGCTTAGGCCGCTGGCGCCGGGTAAGGACAGATCCATAATGACGACATCAGGGGCATGTTCCTTAAACAGCGCGTAGGCTTGTGTGCTGTCTGCGGCTTCGGCGATGACCTCCAGTCCGGGTTGTTTTTGCAACAACGAACGGTAGCCTTCGCGGACTATGGCATGGTCGTCGACGAGCAAGATGCGGATGCGTCCTGCTATGTTCATGATCTAGCCTCTGTAAGGCGCGGCGGGATCGGCAAATGGATATGCACACTTAAGCCATGCGGTTGGATGGTTGTCAGCCGCATATGGCCAGCCAGCGTAGTGATCCGTTCGCGTATGCCTAGCAAACCGATGCCGGCATTGTCGGGGTAGGGCAGGTCGGCGGTTATGCCGTCATCTTCAATTCTTAGCGTTACAAATTCGCTGCCGGTTATGAGCGTGACTTTCACATGGGCGGCATGGGCATGTTTAGCGGCATTGGTCAGGCATTCCTGGACGCTGCGGAAAATAACGGTGGGCAGTGTTGCTGGCAGCTGTCCGCAATCGCCGTCTATGACCAGTTGGTAGCGGGTCTTGCCGCCGCTGTGTGAATTCCACTTTGCCACCAGGCTTTCCAGGCTGACGGATAGACCTAACACATCGAGTTCGTAAGGACGCAAGCGCAACAGCAAGCCGCGCACGGTAGCCATGATATGTCCGGTGATTCGGCTAACCGTCTGCGCTTCAGGGACAAGGGCCGGACAGTCCTGTTCCGCTGTTTGCGTTATGGATGCGGCCACCGCGTTAATCGCGGCAAGGCACTGGCCCAATTCATCATGCAGTTCCCTGGCCAGATAGCAGCGCTCTTCGTCCTGGATAGTCATCAGCCTGACTGCCAGTTTACTGTGTTCTGCCAGCAATTGTTGCTGGGAGGCGGCGAGCTGGTTTATTGCTATTGCCGTGCGCTGCCATTCGGCGACAGCAAAATCCGGCAGGCGAACCGATAAATCGCCTTTTTTCATCTGTTCCAAGCCTTCGACAATAAGCCGGGCCGGGCGCAATATACGGCTGATACTGACGTAAATCAGCATACCGATAGCGGGGACGATGATGGCGGAAAATGCCAACAAGTTGCGGATATTCTCCCAGGCATGGGTCATTGCCGGTTCCGCACCAGGCGTGACGACCAGTGAACCATAGCGTTGTCCGTTAAAGACGACCGGCCTGATGACGTCCAGATCAGGATTGAAAACCCAGCGGTAAACGTCGCCAAACAGTGCAGGCCAGGTTTGGGTGGTTATGTTTGCGCCGTGGCAAATGCCGCGCGCAGTGCCATCCTGAACGGGCAGGAAACGCACACACAAACCCGGTGCGCCGCCGGTCTGTTTCCATAAGTCAAAGTCGGGGAAGCGCTGTGCCTCACCGAAACCGGCATGGATGCGTAGCTGTTGGAGTTCCAGTTGCCTGCCTAGCGTGTCGGCGGCGGTCAAAGCCTGCTGCCTGGACAGCCTGTCAGTTTGATATAGTACATAAGCCGCTGTTACGCCCAGACAGAGCAGGGCGATCATGACGATGCGGGACAGTAGGTAGCATTTTAGGTTCATGGCAACCGGTGTTATCGGCTTAAGCGGGATACGCCATTCTAAGTGCCCGGATAGCATATGCAAAGCAAGCCTGTAATACACGGGCAAATTGCCCGTGTATTACAGGCCAATTCCGGCTTACGCCAAGTGGGCGCTCCGATATGCTATCCGCTCCTAATCCATAATTGTTTGGAGAGCTAATGATGATTGAATACCTGAATGTAACTAAAACACTGTCTGTCAACAGCGACCAAGCGTGGTCGCTTATCCGTGCGATTGGCGGCCTGGAACTTTGGTTTCCTGCCATTGCTTCCTGCCGTGTCAGCGGCGCAGGCGTCGGCGCAGAGCGAGCCATGTCGCTACGTGACGGCGCGGGGATCATAGACCGTATTGACGAAATCAACGATGCAGAGCGGCGGTTTCGCTATACGCGTACGGTTGCTCCGTTTGCGTGTAGCCGCTATCTGGGTACCGTGGAGGTACGTGATGATAACGGCAATACCACGGTGTCATGGACGCTGGAGCTTGATGTCGATCAGGCCGCGCGTGATGAGCTGGTGGCTTTTTTAACCGACGCATTGTCTGATGGCATTACCGGTCTTGAGCGATACATCAAAGCCCAGGCCGACATTGATGATAACAACCTGACCATCGCTTAATGAGAACGACCATGATGAAACCGTATTTACCCCTATTGATGCTTATAATCCTGCTACCGGCCGGGCCGGCAACCGCAGCGGCACGCATTGCCGTTTTAGATTTTGAACTCAATGACATCAGTTCATTGCCGAATACGCCGGCAGAACGTCTACGCACCGCATGGTTCAGGCATTTACTGGAACAGGCGTTGGTAGGGCAGGGTGATTATCAAATCATCCAGATCAGCCCAGCCGCCCAGGCCGCTGCTAACTCAGGGTTCGGTTATTTGTTCCGGTTTGATGAAGAACTCGTAAAACTGGGCGAACAGTCCGGTGCCGATTGGGTGATAGTGGCGCAACACAGCAAACCCAGTTTTTTGTTTTCCTATTTGATGGCGCATTTAATTGATGTTGCGGCAAAAAAACGTCTGGCTAGTTTTGACATTGAGCTTAAAGGCAATCACGTATCCGTCAGCGAGCATGCCGTAAAGCGTTTGGCAGGGAGAATTGACGGGGTGATTGCCGACCAGAAGCCATAGTAATGTTTTAAACGGTCACCATTCGGTTGTTTAGGCATTCGGCACGCATCGTGCAATTTTTTAGCCTGATAAAAATCAGCAACAAAGGCACG
>JAURZI010000039.1 GCA_030653435.1 Methylovulum sp. | reverse complement strand
TGGCTCGCTCCTACAATACTGCATATCGATTCATTGCGATGACCTTACCTTAACGGCATCGGGCTACAGGTAGTCCTGTAGCCCGATAATCCCTCAGAATAAGCAGCCAGCCTGACAATATCTTAATAAAACAGCCTTTTTAGCTGGTTGTTACATGTAACTTTAAAATTTAATGCGCTTTGGATTTTACCCATTTTCTTTAAAATCAAGCATCTAAATATCAGGAATTATCTATGAGAAAAATATCAGCTCCACAAATTGCCAGTTTTTTGGTGCTATTGACCATTATCGTCACACTTAGCGTCCTAACCACCTCAATTTTGCTTCAGTTTTTGAGTCCTGGAGAGTACCGCAGCATTGTCTCAATAGGCATATTTATATTACATTTTTACTTATATGCTTTCGTAATTTATCGATTATTCCTAAAATTCCTTCCCCTTCATGAAGGAGAATTGAAACCGGGCACAAAAGAGGAATTTTCCGCACAGGTTAATATTCTTTTTTATCTTTTATTATTTAACAGTTTGATCCGTACCCATTTTATACCCGTACCGCTGCTTCGCCTGGTTTATCTGGCACTAGGCACAAAACTAGGCCAAAACACCTACAGCGCTGGTACGCTGCTTGATCCCCCCTTAACTGAATTTGGCGATAATTGCATCATAGGTCACGATGCTGTGGTTTTTTGCCATGCGATTGAAGGCGAATATTTTGCGCTTTCAAAAGTAAAAGTCGGCAACAACGTAACAATTGGTGCTAAAGCCGTCATTATGGCGGGGGTAACTATTGAAGATGGCGCAATAATATCAGCCGGAGCGGTTGTAACCAAAGATTGCCATATTAGAACTAATGAAATATGGGGCGGAATTCCGGCAAAAAAGATTAAATGACAGACTCTTGTTACTTTAATTGTCAGATTACTTTACAAAAACTATTTTACTATTTTGATTCGGCTACGATTAATTCCATTAAAAGAAGGGTACTTGCTAAAACTTTACCCTGTTAACAATCTCGCAGGTAGTTATCCGTATCTTTTGACTCAACTATCTCAGTTTATTTGTCAGATTCCTTTACACTCTCTCGAAACAAAACCTCACGACATTTTTTAAGTATTTGATATTTATATTAATGTTAGCATTGGCATATTATCTGCTGTTTTATTAAACAAACCAGTACAATACAGGTTTAAGTATCGGCACAACAGTTTTAAACTTTACACTATGAAAGCTTTTAGGAGAAAACCATGAAATTAACAAAATCGATGATACCTTTGGCAGTGATGTCTGCATTAGGCTTAGGCTTCGCTAATCAAGCATCTGCGAGCGTATACGGTGTATCAACATTAGAAATAAATAATTTGAGCATAGTTGTATCACCAGCGGCTGGTGCAACTATACGAAACTTTAATTACAATTTAACAAATACCGCCTTCTTAAATGGGGTTGGTGGGGCAACCAATGCAACTTGTAGCGGCACTCCAGGTCTAGGCGGCACAACAAATAATTGTGGTGGATTAATAGCTCTTGATGCACCAGTCTATAACGCTCCAGGAAGTACAGTCGTAGCTGCAGAAAATAGCTTTGCACTACAGGGCCCCGGTGCAAACCAATACTCCCGTGCAGATTCGGTAATTTATGACTCACAGTTAACCCTAGATGCAGTTACTCATCAGCAACAAATTGCAGAATCCGAGCTTCAATCAGGCACATCAGCGTCCGCCGCTTCTGTAATTCAGTCTGTAACTGGATTCACCTTTACATTTACAGTAGAACAACCAGGCAGCCTTACTCTGTCATTTGATGCGTCGGCTTATTTGGAAGCTAGCAGCAATGATCCGAATGGAACTAATCAAGCGGCTCAAGCTAACATAGCGTTGATTGGTTCACTAGCAAGAGATAGTGGCGGTTATTTATGGCAATGGACTCCGGATGGCACAGTCAATACTAACTGTATAGCTGCCGGAGCTGGCGCAAGCTGTACTGAAACAGCAGACGCTGATGCTATCGGCAGTAACTCTGTTGGCGTAAGTACTGACCCAGCCTCGGACATCTTTACCACCAGTGGTTTTGGTTCATACTCTGTAACGTTTAACGGTTTAACAGCCGGTGATCATACTTTTACTTTAAGATCAGAAACCAGCACAAACTTATCAAGAACACCTGCCGTTCCTGAACCGGAAATTATGTTGCTACTGGGTATCGCCTTAACAGGCTTCTCCTTGAACATGCGTAGAAACAGAAAATCAATAGCGGCTTAAGCTAATAAGTAGTTGCTTAAATTGAGGGTGGGGCTTTAAAGCCCCACCCTTTTTTATGATTTATTAAAATCTTCAATCAGCGCTGCAGCTGTTTTTGCGCCCTGCCAATGTTGCAGAATTTCCGCAAAGAGAATGGTCCGATTCCGAATTTCAGAAGAATAAAGCACTTCAGCCAATGCTTGCTTAAGCACCACTATCCCTTTTTTTCTTACCCTATCCAAGGTCAAAGCTCGACCCAAGCCCAACTGTTCAATTCTTTTAGCACCGATATACTGCTCAGCATGCGTTGCAACAGCTACGACAGGCAAGCCAAATGCCAATGCCTGATACAAAGTTCCATTCCCGCCGTGACAACAGACTAGGTCGCATTTAGTAAGAACCTTATCGGTATTGACATATTCTTCTAAAAAGAAATGAGGTGGGAGATCTTGATTCCATTGTTTGGGTAATTTACCGCAAGCTACAATGATCTGCACTCCCAGGGATGTTAATTCGCCCAACTCTTCAACCAGACCGTCGAGACTTTCACTGCCTAATGATACATAAATCGTTTTTCGATTCTTTTCCAGCTTATCCAGACAAGCCGGCGCAGGAAAATCATTATGCCACGTAATAGGACCGACATAACGCGCATGGTTAGCTAAATGAGAAACAGGGTTGAATTCAGGTATATCGGCAAATAAGGACAGATCACCTTCTTCATGCTGATTGCCAAAATAAGGTTTCAAACCCATTTTTTTTCTTACTTTGTTTAGGTCGTTCATGACAAATCGATCATAAAAATAACATTCTATTTTTGTTTCAATCGGATCAAGAAATCCCAATAAACCCATGTAATCGCCTGGGCTAAAAAAGGGCAATTTTCGAAATGAGCTCATATGCACATTTAAAACAGACACGGTTTTTATCCCGCAATAATCGGCTGAAGTTCTCGCGGTAGGCCGATTATCGATTAAAACAAGGTCAGGTTTAACGCGCTTAAGAAAATCAATCTCTGCCTTTATAAAGCTTTCAAGCTCCGTAAAGCGATAGAGTTCGTTAAGCTTTTGTGATCGTACTGCTTTGATGATTTGCTCGATTGAAATATAGGGAAGCACTTCGATTTCAAATCCAGCATCCCGGGCAATTTGAAGAAATTTGCCGTAGCCCGCAAAAACAATCTCATGCTCATGCATCTTGAGAATTTTGGCTATTTCCAATAGTCTTGAAACATGAGCCAGCGCATGAGCATTAGCAACTGCTACTATTTTCATATTAGCCAACTCCCAGACTAATTTTTATTAGCTAATTCTTGTAGCTTACTGACCCTTTCTTTCATTTCCGGACTTAACTCGAATGTAGCAAGCTTATTCAAAACTGACGCGGCTTCGCTCTGCTTATTTTGCATCACTAAAGCTTCACTCAAATGATAAAGTAATTCGATATTTTCAGGCGCTTTGTCCACAGCATCCTGAAGCGCTTGAGTACCTTTTTCAATCTGACCATCTTTAATCAACAACATACCTAAAGTATCAAGAACTTGTGGGTTTGTTTTTTCAATGCTTACTGCTTTTTCTGCATAGCTTATCGCTTGATCCAAATCACTTTCGGCTTCAAGCCAAGCCAGATTATTGTATGCCGCAGTTATACTGGGATCCATACTGATCAGTTTTAAGTAAGCATTTTTGGCCTCCGGCTTGTTTAGCAAGCCCATATAACCGTCAGCGAGAGTGAGTTGAACAGAAATATCGTCCGGATGCTGGGCGAGCCAATTTTTCATTATGGAAATACTCTCATCAAAACGCTTTTGTGACCATAGGCTGTTAACCCACCAAAGTGTCACTTCTGAATTTTGATTAATTTTAGCCAGCTGTTCAAAATACGTTGCAGCCTCGACAAATTCATTTTGATGCATAGATAACCAACCCGAAATACTTAAAACTTCTTGGCGATTACCAAACTCCTTTTGCAAAGAGTCACGCGCTCTATTAGCGTCGTCAATTTTTCCACTATAAAATAAGGTTTTTATTTCTCCGATGCGAGCAGGCAAATAGCTTGGATCTTTGATTGTCGTATTATGAATTTGTTTTGCTGCTTCGTTAAGATTACCTGTTTTGGCAAAGAAATCCGCTAGCGCATAATTTGCTGGTGCCGACATCGGCATTTTCTTCACTATATCTTCAAAGATTTGCTTAGCCTTTTCGGTTTCTCCCAAATTCAAATAAGCTTTGCCTCGCATTTCAAGAATCTCGGGATCCGATTTGTTTTGGGTCAAATTCAATACATCCTGATACTTTTCTGATTTGAGATAATATTTGGCTAAAGCAATAACGGGGCTAATTGCCCCGGAATTACTGGCTGCAGCTTGAGTAAGTAAGGCAATGGCTTTTTCGGTATTGCCTTGTGTAAATTCAATTCTTGCATAGCGTTCCAATGCCTGTAAGTGTTTAGGGTCGAGATCTATAATTCTCTGAAGATATGATTTGGCACCATTGTAGTTTTTTTCCGCTTCCGCCAATATTGCTAAATTAAACAATGCATTTTTTTCATTGGGCAAAAGCCTGATGGCTTCTTGGAAAGCTGATGTCGCCTTTTCTACGTCGCCTTTAGCAGCGTAAATCATGCCTTCAGCGGTATAACCCAACCCATAGTCCGCCTGCCTCTTGGTTTGCTGAATCTCTTTAGCAACATCTAACGCTTTCTGGAAGTCTTTATTCTCAAGATAAGCAAGAGATATTAGTACTCCAGTAAGTATTAATTCCGGATCCAGTTTCCTGGCCTCTTCAAGATCCTTAAGACCCTGTTTGGATTCACCTTTCTTAAGCTTCTCATAACCTTGTTTCGTTAATAGCAGGGCCTTTTCGTTACGCCCGTTAAGCAATTGATTTAAACCGTTAATTCCTAAATACCCCTCAGAATCTTTGCTAGGTTCAGACTCATTATTTGGCTTTGTTAGATAGAAATCATCGCTGGTCTTTCCATCATCTTTAAACACAGCAGCATCAGCCAAATTTAGACAAGCTTGCATGCCAAGAGCAAAAATCAAGCTCCTATATAAAAATTTTGGACTTTTCATATTTCCGATAGTTTTTCTTTCATGTATGGTAAGCATTGACATATTATTTTTCCTCTCATTAAAAACAGTTAAAAATATTAGATCCGTGCAACTAAAAAATATTAAACTGAATATGGATTTTTGATTTTAGTTACAAAACTTTCAGGAAAGTGATGAGAAACAACAAAAAACGCGTAATTTTCTTTGCTGAAACGGTGACCCTAGCTCATTTAACCAGATGCTTGATAATTGCTAAAGCGCTGCATGAAACAGGCAAATACATTGTAGCATTAGCCGCTGACAAACGATTTGACGACATAATCGATCACAGCTTTCTCATTCGATTCCCTTTAAATACGATTTCCTGTGCTGAATTCACTTTTCAGTTGCAAAAGGGCCTTCCTGTTTACAATACTAAAACGCTAATACGTTATGTTAAGGATGATCTAACCGTCATAGAACAATTTCGACCTGACTTTATTTTTGGAGATTTTCGTCTGTCATTAGGAATTTCCAGTCGATTGAAAAAAATTCCATATGCCAATATTACGAATGCCTATTGGAGTCCTTATGCAAAAATGGAATATCCTATCCCTGAAATTTTTCTAACAAATATTTTCGGAGTCCCGTTTGCTCAAAAAATATTTAATGCTACAAAAAACTTAATTTTTTACATTCATTCTCTCTCGTTTAACAACGCTTGTAAAAAATTTGGTGTAAAACCATTAACAAATGATATGCGAGACATTTATACCTATGGTGATTTTACGATTTATGCAGATATAGAGTCATTGCTCCCAATGAAAACTTTACCAGAAAATCATTTCTTCATAGGTCCGATTTCATGGTCCGCCAATTTACCAACGCCCGAATGGTGGCCTACATTACCAAATGATAAACCAATAGTTTTTGTTACTTTAGGTAGCTCAGGTGATAATTCTTTGTTGCCAATGATCATAAAAACTCTAAGTCAAATGCCAGTAACAGTAATTTGTGCAACCCTTAAAAAAACGACCATTGACAAAGACTATCCGAATGTATTTTTAGCAGAATTTCTCCCAGCAGAGATGGTGGTTAAAAAATCTGATATTGTTATATGTAACGGCGGCAGCCCAATGATTTATCAAAGCTTAGTAGAAAATAAAGCAATTATCGGCATTCCAAGCAATTTAGATCAGTATTTAATGATGAGTCTAATAAAAGAGGCTAATAGAGGGTATTTAATAAGAGCAGGCCAGGCAAATCCACTCTTAATTAGGGAAGCAGTAAATAAAGCCATCGAAAATACTCCTTCATCTCACTATGAAAAACCAGAATTGGCTCTAAACAAAATAATGGCACTAATTGACTTAAATTAATCAAATCCTTTCTAAAATCTTCTAAGCTTTGCTTCAGAGTTGACACGTATTTCTTTCAGAGACAGAAAGCGGGCAACTATTTTTTATTTAGTAATGCTAGATTCCAAACATCAATGCTTTAAAAGCATTTAATTTCTTTATTCTCCATAAATCTAGGCATTAATATGTTGCTGAGAAGAAAACTTTTAAGAAGTGGATGCGTGAGTAAGGTGAAAATCATATTGTTAATTTTATTTCAATTAGTTAACGCCCCAGTTTTTGCTGAAGTGAGAGAAAAATGGGTTTCTGCAGAACCCGCCACCCGGGAAGTTGCAATCACAGGTTTTACCAGAGCCCACGCTACCATTCCGGTTGCTACAGAAGTTGCTGGCAAAATTAAAGATATTTTTGCTGATGTAGGAAATCCCATTCCAGCTCAAGGGAAACTTGCTTGCTTGGATGAGATTTTTGTTCGACTCGATATTCAGGCCGCCGATAACGAAATCGCCCAACATAGTAATGATGTCACTTATTTCCAAAGAGAGGTTTCTCGCCATGAAAAATTGGTGGCTAAACAAACCATTGCAATCAATGTGCTTGACAATCTTAACCGCGATTTAACAAATTCGCAGCGCGCCATGCAAACTGCCAATATCCGAAAACAGCGCCTTAGTGAACTAAAAAGGCGTCATTGTATAGAAGCGCACGCCGGTTGGCTGGTAATCGACCGATTAATAGAGCCCGGACAGTGGGTACAGGAAGGAGAAGTTATCGCACACATTGGTGATTATTCAAAACTGGTTATCCCATTGATGCTTTCAGAACGTGAATTGGCCACCTTGACTCATCAAGATAAAATTGAAGTGCTGTTAACAGAATACAATATCCATGTTCCGGCTAAAATTGAACGTATTTCGCCCGCATTCGATGAAAGTTCGCGGAAAATTCCGGTCGAACTTTCTATCAAAGATGACGTACCCATTCGTCGAGGCGGCATAAGAGCAGAGTTAATTCTGAAAATGCCCACTGATGAACAAACATTTTCTGTTCCACAGAAAGCATTAGAAGAACGATTTGAGGAGTATTGGCTGCAGCGTAAAGATGGAAAATCACTTAAAGTGAAAGTAGTTCTAAAACAACCAGATGGAAATGTCAAAATCAATTCCCCAGACATTAAAGCGGGCGATCTGTTTAAAATTATCCGCTGATAACTATGCAATCTCTCATCCGATTCACCTTAGAACAAAAAATATTTTTTAATCTAGCTTTTATCCTGCTGGTTATAGCGGGTTTTTTCGCAATGTCAGCAATGCCAACCGAGCGATTCCCTGACATTAATATGGCAATCGTTAATATCACGACCGACTATCCAGGTGCTTCCGCTACTGATGTGGAAACTCTGGTAACGCGAAAACTGGAAGAAGCTCTTGAGAATATTGAAAATATTGAGTGGTTATCCTCCTCATCACACCCTGAACGCTCTTATATTCGAATTAAATTAATTGACGACAGTGATTATCAAAAACTATACAACGAAATACGATTTGAAGTTTTAAACGCTAAATCAGATCTTCCTTCCGAGATTGACCCACCTAAAATAGAAAATATTACGATGGGTGATCTGTTGCCTGTATTGATTGTAAATCTCGTCGGTCAGCATGATAATCGCGCGCTCTCTTTAATGGCTGAGCAAATCAGAGCTCCTCTGCAAAGAATACAAGGTGTAAAAAAAGTTGTCGTTTCTGGAGAGTTTACGCGCGAGTTCCATATCTACCTGGATCCGGAAAAACTCCGTACTTTGGGGGTGAGTTTTGACGAAATTACCCATTCATTAGAAGACGCTAATTTATCAGTAGCAGCAGGCAGTTTCTTGGCTCATGGAAACGATTATCAAATTAAAGTTGATGAAAAGCTTTATGACAGAGATCAGGTTGTTAATACGATTATTCGCCGTGACGGAGAAGGTAGCTTTATCCGTTTAAGAGATTTAATAACGCGCGCCGATTTTGATTATCGCAAGCCCTACATAATTTCTTCTGTGAACGGAAAGAATGCTGTCTCCTTAAATGTCATTAAAACCCCTGAAGGCAACGCTCTGGCAATCAAAGAAAATGTGCTAAAGGTATTAGATAAATTTAAGCCGCTAATCGATCGCGAACAATTAGAAATTTCTCTAACCCAGGATTCTTCGATAAAAATTAATGATGGATTATCGACTTTAGGATGGAATTTAGCCGTCGGGATGCTACTGGTTTCGGTAATTACCTGGTACTTTGTCGGCATAAGGAATGCCGGACTCATAACAATCGGTATCCCTTTCTCATTTTTAATCACCATACTGGTCATGTACATGACCAACTACAGTTTTAACGAAATCACCTTATTTGCCTTCGTTTTAGTTTCCGGCATCATTGTAGATGATGCTATTGTGGTAACCGATAATATTTACCGACATATTCAGGAAGGTCGGCAACCCTATCAGGCGATCATAGAAGGCACAGCGGAAGTTGCTATCCCTGTAATCTCATCAACGATTACAACAATTGCCGCTTTTTTACCCATGTTAATCATGACGGGTACAACAGGAGAATTCTTTGCACAAATTCCAGCTGCAGTAAGTTTTGCACTGCTAGCCTCTTTGTTTGAGTGCCTATTTATACTTCCCAGTCATTATCTGGATTTCGGCCCGCAAAAAGCTAAGGAATTAACACAAAGACTCGAGGAGGATAACTTCATCATGGGTTTTTTTCGCGACTTAACTCAAAAGGTACTCAATTGGACATTAAAGTTTAGAGCCTTAACAGTTTTTATTGTGACTTTGCTTTTCTTAGCGTCTATCGCAACCATGTATGTTTCGATGACCGGAATTTTACCTTTGATCAAAACCCAGTTTTTCCCCGACGATTATGCTATTTACTTTGTCGATATAAAGGGTCCGCCCAATACATCTATGAACAAGATTGATGAAATCACCAGAGAAGTCTCTAGAACGATCATGGAAGATGGCCCAGAAAAAGCAAAATCAGCCACAGGAATGGCCGGTGTTTTTATGAATGAAGATTACGAACTCATATTCGGAAATAATTACGGTGTTGTTTTGGTCACTCTACCGGCTAAACAAGATCAGGATATCTCTGATCCGATGGTACATTTAGATCAGATTAGAACAAAGCTTAAAAAGCAATTTGAAAAAAATGATGTCGCATTATTCGTCCACCCCATGAGAGAAGGACCACCTTCCGGAAAAGCCATCAATATCAAAGTAATGGGTAGCAACTTAAATGCTGTTTCCGGGCTTGCTGAAAATTTGCGGCAATTTTTAAAAACCAATGTTGAAATTGCCCCTTATTTAGTGGAGCTTGAGGATGATAGAGGTTCCCCAAAGAAAGTATACCGCTTCGATATTCGTCATGAGCGAGTCAAAGAGTATTCGCTCAGCAGCAGTGAAGTAACGCGAATGGCGGGAAGTGTTTTAGATGGTCGATATATCGGTAAATTTCGAGCAAATGATGAGGAAATCGACCTTAAACTACTCATCGATCAAAAAACAATAGAGCATCCTCAACAGGTGTTATCAATTCCTTTCCTGGAAAATGCTATCAGTCCGATATTGTTAAGTGATGTGACTGAATTGCGCTCTTACGAAGAACCCAGCGAACTAAATCGATATCGCGGACAACGCGCTATCAGTATAAAAGCTGATTTAAAAACGGGTTCCCCGGTTTCTTCCGCCAGCGTTATCAGTACGGTCGCTCGCTATTATGACACGATTAGAAACGACTATCCTGGCGCCACACTTCTATTTAGCGGGGAATATGAAAACACTCAACGTTCCTATGAATCACTGATCTTCGCATTTTTTATTGCCGTCATGATCATTTATATGGTGCTTGCCGCTCAATTTCAATCCTATCTGCAACCTGCGATTATCCTATCCAGCATTATATTTGCTTTTATTGGGATTGTTTTGGGTAAGTTTCTAACTCAATCCATTTTTACTGTAAACAGCTTTATTGCCGTCATTGGTGTTGTGGGAGTAGTTGTCAATGACGCCTTGGTGCTAATAGATTTTATCAACAAAAGCTATCGCTCCGGCTTATCAAGAAGAGAATCCATTGATAATGCCATTAAAGTTCGTATCCGCCCCATCATCCTGACAACAGTAACCACTGTATTAGGCTTACTTCCTATGGCACTCGGGATACCCAATTATTCTGTTGTTTGGGGTACGATGGCTTCGACTTTTGTAACGGGCTTGGGGACGGCAACATTGTTAACTTTATTTGTTGTTCCAGTGCTTTGGGATTTGATTCAAGCAAGACAAGAAAGAATCCAACAATAATGAACTCACTATCAACTCTGGATTTTATTAATTGGTTTGTGCAAATAAGCGATCGAAAAATTAATATCGCCTCATTTGACCAAAATACTAATTGCCGCGCAATGGCCGAACTTTTAGTGAAAAAGATCAGAGGCGGCATTGATTCTAACGTTGAAAATCTGGGACTTATTAATAAAAGTGCAAGCTTGAATGGGGAAGCATCTTTTAACGATACTATTTATCATCGCCTCAGAGAATTCATCGGTCAAAAACAATGGGTAGGCATCATTATTCCTTCAGGAATAAATCATGAAATAGACGAAATTTTGTGCGATCCCAATTTACTTCATTATCTATTAGAGTCCGATATGTCAGATAAGGGCTTGATTATTCAGTTAGATGAATCTCCTAAAGCAACTTCTACACTTTTCAATATTCATCCCATAGTAATAACTGCGCTTAATGAAGCGATAAACTGGCCGGGAATTTTACTGGTAGTGCCCGGCGATGATTCCGTGTTTTTACCTTTAAGTTCGCTTAATAGTCTGGAAATTGATATTGAGGCCCGAATGATGTGGTTATTGTCAACCCTAAACAATGGGTCGAACATAGAACTGGGAGAACTCAGAATAAGCTATCGAAACAAATTTCCTGAAGTCTTTGAGCATGAAAAGTCAACGATCAATATTCTTCATTTAAGCGGACTCCACATCGGGAGTAAAAGAGCAAAATTTAGAATGCCGCGGATTCAACAATTTATAAGATTACTGATTGAGAAGATAGGTGAAACAACTAAAACCGTGCCTGTAATCACAGGCAATCTTATGGACACTCCTAGCGAACAGAATATAAATGCTGTTCGCTCATTTTGGTCATTTCTTACCGATTTGGGTATCGAAGAACCACTACTGGTGTTAGGTGATAACGATGTTAGAAAAGATGGTAACGTTAACGAAAACTACTTGACAGCTATCGGCTTCCCTTTGACGAAAATTATATGGCATGACGAGCAGCGACTAGGAATAATTTGCATCAACACCGTACTACAGGGCAATTTGCTAAATGGCTCAGTCAGTCACCAGCAACTGGTG
>JAURZI010000034.1 GCA_030653435.1 Methylovulum sp. | reverse complement strand
TTTCAAACGTTAGGCGTAGTTGCTTGATTACGTCACTAAAGGTCAACGCGTTTAATCCAAAGGGAGCACTCATAAATAGGTTTCAATAGGGAATCGGTCGGCTATTTTAGACTCGGGGGGTCATAATGAGAATTGCTGATTAGTATCAGGTATAAAGGTTTTGGTAGTCGCAAACGCATTGGCGTGACGACTATCGATTTCTTCAAAAAAACCAAAGCCAGGGGATACGTTAAAGGTGTCACCCAAATGAAAGAGTTCTGAATTGATAGCACGGTCAAGGTCAGGATTCCCCGATGTTCTCAATAAGTTAAAACCATTCTCACTGATTCCGCCTTGCAGAGAACAGTATGATGGTAAAGTCTTTGAACCTGCACAAACATGTTTGCCGACTAGCAGGGCAACGCTTGTCAGACAGGTGCAGGTTAAAAATTTCCGGCGGTTTAGGTTCATAGCATTATCCTCATGGCAGAAAAAACGGACTAGCGATTATAACTAATTTTGATGCCGTTCTTGTGATTCATTGGACAGTAAAAAGGGTTTCTCTCCTAAAAAAGGGGAACCCAACACCACCCAAATGGGAAGCCGTTGGATTCCCCAAGTGGGTAAAATTTAATGGTCAAGCCGATAACTCGGCAAATCGCTACGGTCAAGCCGCCAGCAACACATCACGGCTGATCCCGAATAACCCGGAACGCAGGCCGGACAAGTCGTTGATCAGGGTAGACCGCCTAAAAAGATGGCTGGTGTCATAAAAAATGCCCACCCCCACCAGCTCAATGCCAGTGGCTTCGCAACGGCGGATAATCGCCCTTGAGGCATCCACGTCATCGGGTTGGCCGTCAGTCAGCACCATGATTATTTTGCGTTGTTCACGGGTTGACAACAGGGCGGCCGCAGCATACCACAACGCGGAGTGCAGAGGCGTACCGCCATCCGTGATGGGTAAAAATGCGGATGCTTGTGACCGTACTTTTTGGCCATGCCTTAACAGCGGCACCACATCATCGCTATCCCCGTAGGGAAAACGCGTCACCGCCAGGTTAACGCCGGTGATGGCGTCCATCGCCAAGGCCAAAGCCATCGCCGCTTCCATGGCCAAATTGATGGGGCGACAGTTTTTGTCATCCGGGATGGAGAACATCGAACCGGAACCGTCCACCAATAAATGGATGGCCGTGTTGGGTGAACGCTTGGCTTGGTTCCTGACAAAGACCCGCGCATCACCTGTCGCCAACCGGGACAATTTTCGCCCATCAATACGGTTGCCGGATGCTTTGTGGACAGGCCGCCGATTCTGGCTGGCTTGGACCAGGCCTTGAAGCGAGGACCGAAGTTTTCCGGATTCGACCAGGACTTTGTCCAATAACGCCTGTCCAGCCACTTCATGGCGTTTAGGCGCCATGGCAACCGGCAAATGCACATCGGCGTCATAACACGCGGCCTGTTGACCGCCCAAGACAGATTTGACCCATTCAGACCGGTCATCAGGCAAATCCTGTTCTTCTGCATCCAACACAGCAGCCAAAACCTGGACAAACAGCTTATCGACCGGGTCTTGGGAAAGACAATCACCCCTATCAGTGACATCCGTATTGCCTGGATCGGGTTGACCCTGACCATCAGATGCCGAACCGTCGGCATTGCCGGCCAGTCCGAGGCTTGGCAGGGGGCTGTCTTGTTCCGGTTGACCTGCGGGCGATTGACGATCATTTTCTTGCTCTTGTGCCTGTGCCTTTTCCTGCTCGTCTTCAAGCATACGCAGGATACGGTCGGTTAAGCGGACACAATCCCGCGTGCTTTTAAGTAAAGGAACTTCAGACAGTAGCCCCATCAAGCGGGTCACAGCGCCCACCGGAAACGTCGCCTCCAAAATGGCTTCAACCTTATCGGCCAAGTTTGAAAGGCCAGAAAACCCCAACACATCGGTACTCAGCCGCAAAAACAAAAATTGCGACAAAATGGCTTTGTTGACCAACAATGGCAAATTGCCCATCATGGCAAATCATTTCATCCATCTTTTCGAGGGTGAATTTTGCCCCCGGATACATTTCGACCATCAACTTTTCAATACGGATGTCTTCCAAAATATTGACCAGTCCTTTCCGGATAGGGCGGGTCGCGGCATTCGTGAATTCGTTAAAATCGCTGAACCGGACATGCCCTGCTTCATGCGCCAAATACCCCCAAGCGACCTCCTTATAATAGGGGTCATCGAGGTTGTACGCGGGAAGGGTGATCGTCTTGCCATCAGTGGACGCTTGACTGCCGCCCACTTTCACTTTAACACCGAGCTTGTTGCCCAGTGCCGCCGCCACTATCGGGAAGGCGTCGTTTAATGTCCTGTTTTGTTTCATAGCTTGCTCCAAATAATGAAAAAGGGGCAAACCATTGCCGCAAGGGGCAATGGTTGCCCCTGTCGGGTTAAAAATTAAACAGTCCCTCAAAGGGGACGCTCAGGAAAAATAGAAATCTTGATGCGGGTGAAATGTTGTGGTGGGTATGTTCATCAACTGGGAGCCGCAAGGAACGGAAGCTGGAACGGGTTTGTTATCCGTTCCATAATGTTTAGATTGATTGCCGGCACGTCAAAACGTTATGGACGGGGTTGCGAAACCCCGTCCCACTCAGGGAAACGACTGGCAGTCTTTGCTTTGCTTTATTTCAAACCATTCACCAAGTTGGTAACCTGGCTTTTACTTTTATCAATGATATTAAGCACTTCAGATTTATAGTAGTCAGTTCCCCACCAAGCATTAGAATAACCTTTAGCGTTGGCAAACGGGTCTATCAAATCATCTAAAACTTTACTGAGCACACCGTATTTTTTACGCATCGTAGCTAAATTCATGCCTCCTTTGTAAAACTCATCTAAAAAACTATCCGCAATGATTGCAGTGTTCATTTTTTCCGTGAGGGTATTGGCTTGCCACGCGAACACCAGATTGAAATAAGTCGCAAAACTTTTTTCAATGGCATAAAGCGCGGTACTCCCTGCCAAGGCAGAGGGTGATCCGCCCAAAATCAGGGCATCATAACCATATTCAATCACCTGATACAAAGCATCCGTTGCCTCATCACAGACTGTTGTTTGTGTACCGTCACAAGTGACAATGGGCACATAATCAGAGGCCAACTCAAATGTCAGCGACTTGGTTTCATCTTCAATAAAATCCCTAACGCTTTTGGCATCGAGAAAATTCATCACATGCGCCGTTACAGCAATGGAATCCTGGATAGTCTCATTAGTCACTTCGATATTTTGAATTTGTTTTGAAAAAAGGTTGGTTTTGTTTAAGTTATTCATCCGAACCACTTTCAGCCACGCCAAATAAGATTGCGCCTGTTCACAACTCGGCTTGTTAATGGTCATCAAATTCAACGTGCCTTGCGTAACCCCGGCACACGCAGTCGTGCCTAGTTGCACCAAATTGTTATAACTTACGTCATCAATCCACGCCCCATCCTCGCCTTTTGCGGTGGCTTCACTATCTCTTTTATACACCCAGCGCAAAGTATGTTGCCCTGCTGTAACCCGCTCAATCACCCTTGCCCACGGTTTTTCGCCCGACCAAGTGGCGGCGGTTTTGCCGTCAATCGAAAACGTCAGCACCCCATGCCCGCGATAGCTTGACACGCGGCGGGCAAAACGGACTTCGCCTTCCTGCGGCATATTAATTGTGGTTTGAATCGCGGCATATTGGTTGGCTTTAACAGGCGAAGAACGGAAACTAAACCGCCCTTCATAGGCGCGTAAATCATTCAGTTCGCCATTGCTCATGTCCACATGCCAGCCGATAGGGTCGGTCAATAACCACACCCAATCTTGTTTGGACATTCTGCCATCCACAGGAAAAACATCTGTTGTTGTGCCGACAATCGGTTGCCCGTTATTGGCAACCGATTCGCCTTGCGCGTTTTGTACGGCAATCACCGCTGGTGAAAACATCACGCCTTTGGCCTCCGGTTTCAATGTGCCTGTCCATCCGGCAGGGACTTGACAGGCAAAATCGCCTTTACCATTGGTTTGGCAAGCAGAAACATCGCTACCCGCCGATAGGATTACCTGCTTCCCCGCCTTTGAGCCGATTTTCAATTGCCCCTTAATCAATGCGGTTTGTACCGGGCTGGGTTCAGTGACCGCCGTCACAGCAAAATCAAACACCTTTGTGCCGCCCGGCTTGGTTTTGACCATGCCTTTTTTCGCGCCTTCTGAGCCAAATTGGGTACAGACAAATTTTTGTAACTGCGGTGTGCCGCCTGCGAGTGCGACATTGGAATAGGCACAATCGCCAACCGTAAAGCCCATGTTGGGGTTTAAGTTTTGTCCGCGCACTTCAAACGTGGTCGGTTTGCCAATCACGGTTTCAGTGGGGGTGATGCTGGTAATGGTTGGCGTTGTGCCTTGTTGATAAAGTGCGCTGACTTCGGCGGCAGTGAGGGCGCGGTTGTAGATGCGTAAATCATCTAGTGTTCCACGCATATAATCTTCATAACCAGGGTGAATACTTTTTCCAATAAAAGCTGTTGTATCTCCCGTATTATGTAGTTGATTGAATAAATGTGTAGCTATACGCTCACCGTTCGTCCAAATTTACCCCCAGTTCATGAAATAATGGCAAACTAACGCCATTTACCATGGAAACATCACTGAACATAACGAAAATCGAACGGTCTGACGACATACCGCTACTATTGGCACAAATCCAGAAGATGGATGTGGCGGCATTGCTAGACGAGTATTTCCCAACACACGGGAACTGGCAAGGGCTGAGCCTTGGGACGGTCGCAGTTGGCTGGTTGGCCTACATCTTAAGCGAAGGCGATCACCGGCTAAATTCCGTGCAGGGCTGGGCAGCCGGACTGTTGATGACCCTGGCGATCTGCTTGAAAACGGTTAGCCTGCGTGACCTGGATTTCAGCGATGACCGTCTGTGCCTTGTTCTGGATCATCTTGGCAGGGACGATGCGGCGTGGGAATCCTACGAGTCCAAACAGATCGCTACGTTGCTCCGCGTCTATGACTTGAAGGCACGCCGGGTGCGCATCGACAGCACAACGGCAAAAAGCTACGTCGCCGTCACCGAAGGCGGCCTTTTCCAATTTGGGCACAGTAAGGAACACCGCCCCGACCTGCCGCAGTTGAAGATCAACATGGCCGTGCTAGATCCGTTGGGACTGCCATTGAGTACCACCATCGTCAGTGGCGAGTGCGCCGACGATCCCTTGTACGTGCCTGAAATACGCAAAGTACAGGCCAGCCTCGGACAGCACGGCTTGCTCTATGTGGGTGACTGCAAGATGGCGGCGCTCGGCACCCGTGCCTACCTTGCGGCACACGCTGATTATTATTTGTGCCCGCTACCGGCGGTACAAATGCCCGCAGCCGAATTACTGGCATTGCTGGAGCCGGTGTGGGCAGGTACGCAGGCATTGATCCCGGTCCATCGTGCGCCCGAAACGGCACTCGACCAGCCGGAACACATCGCCAACGGTTTCTCCTGCAACGTCACACTCAAGACCGAACAAGGTGGTGAGAGCATCAAATGGCAAGAGCAGCGTCTGGTCGTGCAATCCTTGAAACACGCCATAGCACAAAAAAAAGCACTGGACGCACGCCTGGAAAAGGCGGAGCAGGCGATAAAAGCCCTCAACCAGCATGGGCGGGGCAGGAAACGCCTGGATGAAGAGGAATTGCGAGCTGCTGTGGCGTCTATTCTGAAGCGTTATGACCTGGTTGGCTTACTGGCGGTCGGGTAATCCCTACAAATCAATGCAGGTGGCATTGATTAGCGATTTTTGACATAGTGCAGCGCCAAACTTTGCAGCACTTATGGCATGAACTCCGCCCCCACCCCACTGAATATTGAATCAACGCTATTTTGCCCCAGACG
>JAURZI010000033.1 GCA_030653435.1 Methylovulum sp. | reverse complement strand
TTTCAAACGTTAGGCGTAGTTGCTTGATTACGTCACTAAAGGTCAACGCGTTTAATCCAAAGGGAGCACTCATAAATAGGTTTCAATAGGGAATCGGTCGGCTATTTTAGACTCGGGGGGTCATAATGAGAATTGCTGCAGTTGAGCTGATCACGGAAAGTTTGCTAATTGAACCTAACCGTGTATTTATCATTCCAGCCAATCGGGATTTACATGTCACCGATGGACAGTTTCATTTGAGGCCGATATCGAAGCCTCGTGGCTGGCCAGATGTCATCACGGTCTTCCTACGCTCATTGACTCAGCACTGGGACGGTAAACTGATTGCTGTGATTGTCTCTGGTTATGATGGTGACGGGGCTGATGCACTTTGCGGCATCAAAGAAGTCGGCGGTATCACCATTGCTCAGAAGCTTGATACCGCTATTCAGCCAGACATGCCGGAAACGGCAATCGCGAGTGGTTGCATTGATTTTGTCCTGTCGCCGGAAAATATCGCTCAAAAAATTGTGTGCATTGCCAGGAGTGAGGTGTTGTGATCTTGACCGAATTTAAAATCTCTCTTTTCCGCCCTGTAGTAAGCGTTTACGGCAACCATTTCTCGAAATTCGTCCCAGATAATGTATTCACCATAATCATACAAATCTGGCTCATATTGAGTTTCCATATAGTCCCGATTTTTATCGTTCAGGTCGGTCGGATAACGCTTAAATTTTTGATTTACGCTTTTTTCTGCTCATGGGCTAAATGTTCAGTATTCTACCTCATAGCTATTTTTGATACTTTTGAAACACGCACTTATGCCTTAGAAGAGAGGTCTAAACACTTGTCGACTTTTCATGGTCGGCATGTTTAAAAAAGAGGGGTTCCATTCCTTCGGTGTAGAAGGTAAAGAAAGTAGGCGATCGAATTCTGTTTTCACCACTTGATAACATTCGCAAGCCCGTGTTTCCAGTCCCTGCCGATCCAACACAGTGATATGGCCACGACGATATTTAATAAATCCTGCTTGTTGTAATTTTCCGGCGGCTTCTGTGACCCCTTCGCGCCGTACACCCAACATATTTGATATGAACTCTTGGGTCAGGGTCAACTCGTCAGAATCTAGCCGGTCGAGTCTTAGCAGTAATAATCGGCAGAGTTGCTGGTCAATCGAATGATGCCGGTTACAGGCCGCGGTTTGTGCGACCTGAGTAACCAGGGCTTGCGTATAAAGAAGCAATATATGGAACAATTTCCCGTTACGCTTGATCTCCTGCTCTAACACTTGCCTCTTTAATCGATAGGCGTACCCCGCAGTTTGTATGACTGCACGATTGGGCATGGTACCGCCCCCCATCAACAAAGCGACACCTATCATTCCCTCGTTGCCGATAACGGCAATTTCAGACGATGCCCCATCCTCAGTGATGCAAAGTAGCGTTGCTATGCAATTCGTGGGGAAATAAGCGTAACGCAACTCTCCACCAGGCTCATAAAGGACATCGCCAAATTGTATTGGTACCAATTCCATTTGTGGAAAAAGGCGTTCGTATTCATCCATGGGCAAGGCGTTAAGGAGATAGTTTTGGACAGTCCTGCCCTTTAATTCCATTTGGGCTGGTGCTGCCATTGGCCTATGATATTGGCGGGGTATTTGTTTTTGCACTACTTTTGTTGATACGGGTGTCATTTTCTTTCCTTATATCAATAAACGTTGATTGGTAAGATTTACCTTATTGCCTTGATGGGGCACCTGCCTTTCTTCTGCAATCATTGTCAACGCTGGAATAGACCCTGTCATCCAATCGCTGTTCAGGAATTGCCCTTGGGATTTATTAAAACGTATAACAGTGACAAATGTAATTCGTGCATGCCCGTACGGGGTAATACGTATTCAATGTGAGAAAATAAGTGCCCCGGCTATAAACGAGGGAGTAGTTGAAAGTTGTAATTCGACACAAATACATAAATCACCTCAAATTTGCGATGTATAGCAATAATTTGCGGTATAGGATCAAGGATTTTCTCTTTTGGATCAGAAGTTAGTTCACTCCCAGACCAATTCCAAATAATCCGTTGTTTTGGTTTTTATTCAAAACCTTGCCCAATGAGTTCCTACAAAACAAAAACTGCTGCCTAGCTGTTGGGCTATTAATTTTCAAGCAAATTAACGGCAACAAAATCAAAAACATCAACTACGTTCTTGGGTAAAGAAACGATAATTTCCTCCTTAATATCACTGGCAAAGCTGAACGTTGATATTGTTAAGATTCAAGCAACTAATAAAATTCAGGGGCGACCGAATTTCGTCCGTTTCGGCTTGGCTTTTTGGTGCCGACCGGTTCTTGCAGTCTTGTTCCATTGCTGCGCGGATGCTGTCGAGCAGTAACTGTCTAGGAAACGGTTTTTCCAACAGGCAGAAAGCCCCGGATTGCATAGCTGGCAAGGATCGCCGGATGGTGCCGATTTCGGTCATAAAAATGATTGGGATTTGGCAATTGCGTCTGATGAGTTCCTGCTGCACCGTCAAAGCCTCCATTTCGGGTTGGCTTAAATTGATCAATAAGCATCCCCGCTGATCCTTGGTGTAAGCAGCCAAGAATGCTTGCCCGGAAGGATAAACTTCAATTTTTAATCCTGCCAAGGCCATAGAGATATGCAAGGCATTCTCTACTGCAGCATCGTCTTCTATGAGAAATAATGTCGAACTAAGGCACATGGGGTCGCTAACCAGTGGTTATATCAATGCTGTTAAGTTAAGGTTTTACCGCTGGTTGAGCGAAGCCGAAAGTAAACCAGCCAAACACTTCGGTTACTTCGGTAACGCTCAGCACAAGTCCGCTCAGCGGATGGCTTAATAACGGCATTGATCGTTATATGGGTTCTCAGGCCCAAAAGCAGGTTCTGTTTTTGGGTTTCCAAACCGCCGCAAGGTTGGCCTAACGGGGTTCTTTATTTTTGTATGGCTGAGCTTCGGCACCGCAATAGTCGGCTGCTCGGATGACCCTGCCAACTCGTGCTGTTGCACCTGCTGCAAGGGCGCTATAGCCGCTTGTGCTTCTTTACGGAATTTGTATGGCCCATGAAACGTGGCATGTTCATTAAACCGTCTGGCCCGAATTTTCTCCGGCCAGTTAACGACATAATAGCCGGGGGCTAAGGGTTGGCCGTTACTGGTGCAATACATGCGTTGATAAGATTCTGCATCGATAAGCCAGAAATCACGTTTAACAGCGACAATTTCAAATATATCGTATTCGGCATCCATAGTGAGTTCCTCTGGGTAATAAGGGTGCTTCTAAAAAATCAAAAAGCCTCTTTCCCTGTTGAGATAGGCTGGGATAATGGTTTAAAAATCAGTTGGTAATCCATCATCCTAAAACTCTCCCAGATGGGAGGGTGTTTTTAGAAGTTGCCATAAAATGAATGATTGTGTCGAAAAGGTAAGTTTGCGGCACCGAAAAAAGGCGATCCTAAGCCACTTAGAAAATTGCATCCGATCTAAACGCCGAATGCTTTTTTCGTATTGTTGCCTTATGGGTCGTCCTTGGGGAGAATTAAAACGGATTGGAATGTGAAATAAAATACGTGCGGGCGCGTACGTAAGAATACGTATTGATATTGGCAGGCTGATTCGGAAGTGAAGGCGCTAATTGGGCTTTGGGACAATGAGAAAATTACAAGCTTCATAAAGCTTAGCGAGTTCCACCAGCGTGGTTACGCCAGCTTTTTTAAAAACCCGCGCCCGGTGAATTTCGACGGTACGGAAACTGATGTCCAGTTGCCGGGCGATTTCCTTATTGGCATACCCCGCGATCAGCAAGGGCAGTACCTCTAATTCGCGGGTGGTAAGACCTGTTAGGCGATCACGTAGCGTTTGATCTGACAGAAACTGTTCGTAGTCCTGCGTTTCTTGTTCCAGCATCGCTTGAATACGTGCAATGAGCAGTTTGTTCGGAATTGGCTTGGTCAAAAAATCGACTGCGCCAGCTTTGATCGCGCGGACAGTTGTGGGAATGTCGCCATAACCTGTGAGAAAAATGATGGGCAAGCGGATATTGCGTTGACTAAGTTCGGCTTGCAGTTCAAGGCCGCTCAAGCCCGGCATGTTGACATCCAATAGCAGGCAGCCACGCGTACCTGGGCTATAGCTTTCAAGAAAATGCTCTGCGCTCTCAAACGGTAGGCAATTAAGGCCAGCGGTTTCGATTGCCAACCCGATGCTATCGCGGACGGCATAGTCATCATCAACAATAAAAACGCAGGGCTGGTTATTCATGGTACAAAAGGTAAGCTAAAGTGGACACTGATGCCAGGGCCTTGGTTTTGTTCAGCCCACATCTTTCCGCCGTGGGCTTCAACCAAGGCGCGGCTGATGGCTAGCCCCATGCCTAAGCCTGTGGTTTTGGTGGTGTAAAAATGTTGGAACATTTTTTTTAGCTCGGCGGTCTCTGCCACACCTTTGCCGGTGTCGCAAACCGTCACCTGCACCTTAGCAGGATCAGCAGCAGAGCGATGGGTTGTGACAGAGATGATCCCGGTAGTCAGGCTGCTTTCTTGCATGGATTCCAAACCGTTGCGTAACAAATTGATCAGCACTTTTTGAATTTGTAGCGGATGGGCCATAACTGGCGGCAAATTGGCTGCGAGATCCAATACTATAGTAAACGCTTGAAAATGAGTGTCCACTATAACGAAATCCCGCGCTTCCTGGACCGAATGATCGATGTCTATCGGTTCACTCTGGAACTCGCCTTTTTGTAATATGCCCAATAATTGCCGGATGACATCGCCAGCACGTTGCGCTTGTAAGGCGCAATTTTCCAGGATATGGGCTAGCTTTTCTGGTTTTTTGTTGCCGGATTGCAGTATCTCCAGCGCCACATCGGCATACGAAGAGATGGCGGCGAGCGGCTGGTTAAGTTCATGGGCTATGGCGGCGACTGTTTGGCTAGCGACATAGAAGCGGAACGATTGTTCCATTTTATCGCGTTGATCGTTCAGTTCCTTTGCCTTTTTGTAGTCGGTAATGTCTAAATTGATTCCCAGCATCCGATAAGGGCGGTTATTGGGGTCACGCAACAAGGCGCCACGGGAGTGTATCCAGCGGTACGAGCCATCCTTGTGACGTAGCCGGAACTCCAATTCGTAAACAGGCAAACGTCCTTCAATAAAATTTTTACTGGCTTCTACAACCAAAGCCTTATCGTCAGGATGCAGGCGGTCTGCCTTTTGATCCCATTGGATTAGCGAATCCTTGTCACCCAAACCCAGTTGCCGTTGCCATTCAGATGATAGGTATAGGGCGTTTGTTAGCAGATTCCAGTCCCAATAACCCGCTTTCACCTCTGCGATGACCAGGGCGAGCCGCGCTTGGGTTTCTAGCAATTGTTCCTCGGTGTGCTTGTGTTCAGTGATGTCTACATGGCTAATGACGATTCCATCGATGCTCTGGTTCGCACGTTTAGCATGCATAAGGAACCATCGATTTAGGCTAAGCGATGGGCAAGGATACTCCATGACGAATTCCTGCCGACGATTGGCGAATAAGTCTTCTAGACCTATAAGTGCCTGATGCGCGTAGGGATCGCCCGCAGCAGATGATCTGCGACAGACCTCAAGGTAATTTGCCCCCGTGGACACGGCGTGTGGTGAAGCATCGTTCTCGCTTGCGAAGCGTTCCCACGGTTCATTTACGGCAGTAACTTCCCCGTTGGCATCCAACACGACGACGTGTTCGGGCAAGGAGTTAAGCACACTACGCACAAACGTCTCACTGGCGAGCACAAGCTCTGCCGCCTGCTTTTCAATCGTAACATCGTGGATCGCAAGTATGGCGTGTAAGGGTCGGCGGGCTTCGCCTTCACCCGAGTAGGTTACCTGCTTGCAGACATGTAACCAACGCACCGCGCCGTTGGGTAACATCACTCTATGGTCCATATCAAACCAACCGTTGCCAGCAGAAGGGGCGAGACACTCTTCAATAAGGCGCAGCAATTCAGCACGGTCATCGGGATGGAGCGTTGCATGGACAGCCTCGCGCGGCAGCACCATTTCCGCGTCGCCCAAGCCAAACAGTTGTGCTGCCTCGGCACTAAGATAGTTTAGCCCTGAGTTATAATCCACCTCTGCTATCGCCAGCCCCGCCACTTGCACCCCAAGCGCAAGCCGCGCCTCGCTTGCTTGCAGGGCTTGTGTGGCATGTCTTAGATCGGTAATGTCGAAATTCGTCCCCACTACCCACTCGATTTGCCCTTGGCTGTTCTTGCGGACTGTTTCCACCGCTTGGATATAGCGGATTTCCTTGTTATTAGCACGCAGGATACGAAATTCGCGGGCGCTGTGCCCCCCACGTTTGGCCGTGTCTTGTAAAACCGCTTCTTGATGCGGCAGATCCTCCGGCAGAACAGCATTGCTCCAAGTGCTGTAGCCAACAAAGTTGTCTTGGCTTGGGTCTATGCCATAAATCCGGAACATTTGTGCATCCCAGCGCATCTGGTTGCTGATGACATTCCATTCCCAAATGCCTACGCCTGTCGTTTCGGTCGCCAGCCGCATCCGTTCTTCGCTTTCGCGTAAAGCGGCTTCCGCCTGCTTGCGTTCAGTAAGGTCAGTTATAAACGCATAATAACTGAGAGGCAGCCCTGCCTCGTCAGACGTCACATCCACGAAAAGCTCAATCGGTACCCGCGTGCCATCCTTGCGATAATATTCCTTTTCATAACGGATAGCCCGCTGGTTATGCTGAAGCTCCTCAAGTTTGGCCTGCTCAAGCGCTTTCCATTCGGGCGGTGTCAATTCCGTCGCCCAATCCATCGCCAATAGCTCATCGCGACTGAATCCTGTGAGCACTTCGAAGGCATGATTCACATATTCCATCCTTCCGTCGGGATAACCGATCCCAAAAGGTTGGTCCGCTTGGTCCAGGGTGTCGGCGAGAAACCGGTTCTGGCGCTCGCTTTCCTCCAAGGCCAACTCCGTTTTCTTTCTATCATCAATATCGGTGACATGCACGACGACACCTTTGACATTGCCGTTTACATCCTTGTCGGGAATATAGTTTCCGTGTACCCAGCGCGGTTTGCCTGTCCCATAAAGTATCTGGCAATCAAAGCTTACCCGCTCACCAGACCGCGCCCGTTCGAGATACGGGCTAACGATTGCCCAGGCTTTTTCGCCGAGAATTTCCCGCGCTGCATGACCGAGGATTTGTTCCTGATGCAGGCAAAGCCAGTTTTCGTAAGTCTTATTGACGCGCAAATACCTGAAATCAGTATCCAGGTAAGAAATCAGGGCCGGTGTCGCGTCCATAATTAGCCGTAACTCATTTTCCCGTTCTTGTAATGTCGTTTCAGCAAGTTTACGGTGGGTAATGTCCTGAATATAACCATGCCAAATAATGCTGCCGTCCGGCTCGCGTTGCGGCATGGAATGGCCTTCGAGCCATAGTTCGCCTTTCCAGGGATGGTTATAGCGCCACGTGTCTCGCCAAGGTTGCAGGTTACGGGCAGAATCGGTGATCGTTTTGTTAATTTGGCTTACATCATCGGGATGGATGCGGGCAAACACCGGGCTAAAATCATCGGCTACTGCCTCATGGGTCACGCCATAGAAGGATTCAATACTCGGACTGGCGTAAGGCATGCTTGCAGAACCGTCCTGATCCAACCTGAAAGAACAAATCAGCCCAGGCACCGATGCCGCAATCTTGGTGAGTTGATCTTGTAACCTAAGCTGTTCTTTCAAAATAGATTCTACGTGTACCCGTTCCGAAATGTCACGCAGGATGGCAGTAAATAATTTCGCACCCTCCGTTCCGGACTGGGATATGGACACTTCGATGGGGAATTCCTCACCCTTGGCGCGTAGGCCAATCACCCTGCCCACACTGCCCATTTTGCGGCTGGTGTTGGAGGTGCGTCCGAACGCACGGATATGTACGTCATGGGCGTGGCGAAATTTCTCGGGGATAAACTGTTCAAGCGATCCTCCAATAGCTTCATCCGCTGAGCAGCCGAACATTTTTTCTGCTGCGGGGTTGAACACCAAAACAGTATGATTTTGGTCAACAGTAATCACTGCGTCCATCGCCGACTTAATAATTTCGGCAAAGCGTTGTTGGTTTTCTTCCAGTAGCTTTTCGTTGTGTTTGCGTTCTGTGATGTCGCGGAGGACGGCAAGCTGGCCGTTAGTTTTGCCATCATGGCCGCGCAGTGCGCTGATACTCGCTTCGATATAAAGTTCGCGGCCATCGAAGGTGCGATGAATCGCTTCCCCCTGCCACTCGCCGCGCTCGCGTAAGGAAGACCATACGACGGCTTCAGCCTCAGCACTCGGCCAGTGCCTGGTGTAAACTTTGTCAATCTTACTCCCGAGCACGTCGCGAGCGCGGATGCAATATTGGCGCTCGGCGGCAGCATTAAAATAAGTGATGCGCTGTTCGAGGTCGATCGCGATCACCACATCGGTGATCTGGGTCAGGATATCGCCGCAGAAGCGGTTCGATTCGGCATCCGCACTCTGTTGCGAGTAAACTTGCGGGCCAGTCGGACTTTCCATCACCAAAGCATCAACCTCGCCACTGCGGAACGCACGCAGGGTTTCTTCGGCTTCCTCCAGTCGGGCGCGCAACTCGGCGTTTTCGGCGAGGAGGGCTTTTTCGTTGGGCGATTGAGTTGGCATCAGGGGTCAGAAGGTTGCGTTTACGGGGTTCTGTGGAAGAACCCCAAAAGTGTTCGTTCTAAGTGCGTGTTTTAAAAATCTCTATTTAATACAAATCGGCTAAATTTAACCGGGTTGTCCGAATGTAACAAAGGAAAATTGGATGAAATCACCTTATTTCAAGATAAAGTTGGACTAAAAAATCTCAGTTTTTACCTCCGCTCGGCCTTGGCATTCCAGGAAATCCCGTTGGACTTCGAGTGCCGGCTTACAGGCCATTTTAATGCCCACCTGTTGGGCAAACAGGGGCGTTGAACTACCTATGAGGGGTCCTGTGGAACAACCCCCAAAAGTGTTCATTCTGGCTATGTTTCTTCATGAATTGAATCGGAACCGGCTTTTTTTAATGCTTTAACTTATATGGACAAGGGGGCGCATACCCTATTTTCATACGGATTAGTCCATTTTACTAACTGAAAAACGATATTCTGAACTAAGATTTACTGAACCGGTTTATCTTTCAAGAACTGGCGTAAAATGCTGATTTTTTGGACTGGGAAATCAGTCCAGCCAAACCCTCGTTTTTTTGAACCAGCATGACGAATCTATAAACTTTCAGAAATTAAGTTTCCAATCTTTCATGTTAAAAAACATTTAAAATCAGACGCATGAACTTGAAAAAATATTTATAACGGTATTGATGGGAAGTGGATTAGATCAGAACGAACACTTTTGGGGGTTGTTCCACTGGACCCCTAAAAGAGACTCATTGCAATTGTTGATTTTTTGTCATGTACAGAGAAAATTAATACACGGTCAGCCTTAACAACGCAGGGTAGGGGGTATTATTATTATCATCATTTATATTACTTATCTATGTGATCAAGCTCCCGCTAT
>JAURZI010000032.1 GCA_030653435.1 Methylovulum sp. | reverse complement strand
TTTCAAACGTTAGGCGTAGTTGCTTGATTACGTCACTAAAGGTCAACGCGTTTAATCCAAAGGGAGCACTCATAAATAGGTTTCAATAGGGAATCGGTCGGCTATTTTAGACTCGGGGGGTCATAATGAGAATTGCTGCATAAGGCTAGAGCCACACATGGGCCGGTCTGGTTTGTGGTAAACCTAGCCGGCCCATATGGGGGCAATGCGCGCTAGCCTATAAACAAGCGCTCTTAATAGCGAATACCGTCTCTCAAATCACTGGGGTTGTATAAGAAGCTTTGTCTGTTGCCAGTGGCGTATTTAGCTGTGCTAAGTGCTTGTATAACGCAAAACAAACTTTACGATACCCGCTTCCTGGCGAACTAAACTTCTCAAGCCCAATGCCAAAAAACTGGGTTCTTTGTGCAGTCCTTTTTTATAGGTATCTTCGATTTTTACAGCTTCATCATTAACCGTAGAAAATTGGCGAGTAGTTAACGTTTGCAGTTTATGTGCGAATTCCAGGGTGAGTTTGAATGTTTCGGTTTTGTCTTTAACCTTGCCCAAAGCCGTTTCGAAAGATGCCCTATGAAGAGTCACTGGAATTTTTGTTTGGACGCCATTCAGATCGGCACATTTGACGGCAAACGAAAACAGACTTTCATCAAAATAAACCACATCAGGGATAATCGATAAGCGGAATAAAATATCGCCCTGATTTTCAATGATTAAGTCAGTCTCTTTAAGCATACCCGCCAAGCTGATAAGTTCTGATTGCAAACTTGAATGCGGTTTAAGCTCAATCCAGCCGAAGGGATGAAAAGTAATCGCTTCCTCAACACTTGCAAACTCAAGCCCACGCAATTGTGCAGCCAAACCCAACAGAATAGCGAACTGTCGCTCTGTTAAACTTAAATCCAAAGGTTTTTCTTTACCCAGCACACCCGCTAGTAACGGCATCCGGTGATCAATCGGCAAGGTCAGCCCATATTTTTGCGGCTGGAACAAATACTGGCCGGTAAAACTGTCAGGCAAGGCCATTAACGCGGCTTCAAGCGCTGGCTTATTATTAGCAAAATCCTCATACAATGCCTTGATGTACGCGAGTTTTCCGTCCGTTGTCGCGCCGCGCACCATGTCCTCTATCGAAAACCACACCAAACGCTCGTCGGTTTTGATTTTCTGTAGCAAACAAAGATAGCCCTCCAGCGTCAAATCAATCTGAAAAATATCCAGGTAATATTCGGTCAACGCAAGGTTAGGCGCTGTGCCCTGGACTTGCCGATAAGGTTTCAAACAGCGCCAGGGCTTGAAGGTGTAATGCGATTCAAAGAGCAAACCGGCTTCTTCTCGTAGCTCCCGTTTTAGGGTTTCCGGCAAGGCCTTTTTGATCAGTTCCGAATGAGGCGATTGCAGCGCTAGCAGTAACGCGGCCTTATCAGATAAGGGCACATCGCTTTGGTTAGCCCTGCCGCCTATCAAACCATAGTCGCCTGCGGTTTTATCATAGCGTTTTCGCGTGTCTTCGCGCTGATAAAACAAAATCTTGCCGTCCAGTTTGATAATGCTCCAGGCCACGTAGCAGTAACGGATAGCTTGCGCCTGTTGACCTGCATGATGCTCGTACCGGGCATTCTCGATAAAGCGCAAGCTATCGCGTTGCTGATTGCGCTTGTCATTGGAAATGCCCTGGGTATTCCAGAAATTAGGCGTAAACAAACGAGATTCAACGTCGCTCAGTGCGGTTAAAATCGACATGGCCAGCAATTGCGCCGGAAAAGACACAAAGCACCATTCGCCTTTTTGCAGATAGGTGGTATTTAACACGGCTAAGGTATCGAGCAGGTTTTCGATTAACGCCACCGTGTTTTCAGCAACCGCGCGATCAAGTGGGTGTTGATGATACAGTGCGTCAATCAAGGCCTCGCGCGGAACGCTGTAAAAATCGCCTTCCTCTTCGGCGTAACGGGGTAGATTTTGCAGTAGCGTTTTGATGAGGTCTGTTGTCATTATTTAACGGAATTATCGAGTAGCTGAAATCTGCTTCACTAGGCAAGTTGCTCTACATTTTTGAATTCGTGCAGATGAATAATCGGGTCGGATCGGCAATAACAACAGTGCTAATCCCGCCCATGTAAACCCCATTCAACATCTTCCCGAATAAACCGCTCGTTTATTGTTTCCTGGTGGGATTCCAGATAGCGGCGGATGGATTTGGCAATCAAATCATCAATATTATTGCCCCAGCCTTGTTCGACCCTATTTTGCGCCTGTTGCCAGAGTTGGTCGGGGATTTCGGTTTTAACGATGGACATAAATGTTCATGTTTTACTTGCATCAATTCTTTGCGCTCTACTTTGCCAATATTGCATTATCAAAGGGCGAATTTTAGCAATAACCAAAAAATCGTTATCGTCATGGAGTAATATCAAGCTATTTTCAAATGCGATTTGAGCAATACAGTAATCAATAGGGCTACGTACTGTTAGTCCCTGACGGCGTAAATCAAAATAAAGCCGTGCCGCAGCCTGCCAAGTACTGGGTTTTGGCTCAATATAGGATTGTCCTTCAAGATAGCTACTGAGTGTGTGCCATTCTTTTTCATCACGGCAACCTTGCAGTAATTCCAATTGAATAAACCGGGTTAAGACAATCTTCCGCCCATTAATCCATTCTTTAATTCGCTGTGCTTCCACGCCTTGTTTATCTCTAAAAACCTGAATCCAGATTGAGGTATCAATCAAAATCATGGCGCAATACTCGTGCGGCTTTGTAATCATAATCTTTATCTAACTCCAATTGCCCCGCCAATTGGAATAAATCCTTTTTTTGCCGATTCTGCACTAATTCTTTAAGGGCCAGATTAATTAATTCGCGTTTGCTGCTGATACCCGTCAAGCTAAGTGCTTCATTGACTAATTCATCATCTAATACGATATGAGTGTGCATAATGGTGTCCTTCGTGCTACCCAAACTTTTTCGGCAAATTATCAAAAAGAATCGAGTTTGGTATTTTTCCCGACAGGTTATAAATTTCTACGTTGCCATTGTGAGTGCAAGTCCACACTTCTTTCGCGCCTTGTTGCAGATAAAGGTTTATTTTTTCAGTGATTTCTTGTTTTGAATTGGAGGGCGATAAAATTTCCACGCATAATTCAGGTGCAGATTGATAAGGTGTTGCCAATCCGTTTTTTGAGAAAAAATCATTTGTTCCCCAAGCCACATCGGCGACTTTTACCCCTTTGGGTGTATCAATGGAACATTCGGTAATGACTTTACCAATTTTGTTGCCGCGTAAAAAAAAGGCGATTTCAACTTGTAAAAATCCGTGTTGATTGGAAGCGGGTGACATCACGATTTGTCCGTACTCATTGAGTTCGATTTTGTAAGGTAAATTGCTTAAGCTTTTGTCGTTTAACACGTCTGACCATTGCATTTTTTATACCTCGTTATTCTTTAAGGAAAACTGCGGCTGTAGATATGCCGCGCTAATGTGGGCAGAATAATCACCACCAACTCGACATCTTGAATGGCATACTCAGAAGGCAACGTTAAATGGAGCTGGGCATTGTTTTCTATGTGTATGGTGAATTGTAGGGTTTTCATAGTCATTCAGGCTATGTAAGCGATTGTTTTTTATAGTCTAAATATTACATCAACACCTTTGTCATTGATAATGTCGTCTATAGCTTGGTTTAATTTTGCTTTTAGTTGCTTGGCGGTTTTGTCTAATTCGTGAATACCCGCTTTTTCGTTATATGCGTGGTCAGTTAAAAGAAAATTGTCCAATGTGCATTGGCTTATTTCATAGTTAAGGTCTGTATTGTGATATAGCTTTGCTATCTCTTTTTGTTTGTCGTCTGCAAAGTTTGGGAATGGAATATATTCCCAGTATTTTTGCGCCAAGCTTCCACCGTTGCCACCAACCGCGAAAAGGTCAATAAGCCCTTTATTCCGTAAGTAATCTAAACAGCATTTTATAAAAATTGAGGTTGTTAAATTTTGGTTGTGCTGCTGAATGGTGATACCGTGAATATTGGTGATGGTTTTTTCCTTCTCTTCAATAATCACAATTGAACGACCTTTTTCAAAGCCTTCTGCGCCAATAATTAAATCGCCTTTTTCCAAGGTCTTTAACTTTTTTGCATTACCTAAATATTCAACCGTATCAACGGTACCATATTTAGATAGAAACTTGGGCAACATTAACGTGTAAAAACCATCGTAATGTTTTGTACTGTAAATGCTTGTTCCTATATTTGAAACTTGCAAATTTTGCCCTCTCGAAAGGGTAAATCCGTAATCAAAAATAGTTTGAAATCCGTTTGTATAATTTTTAATCAAAAAATCTATGCTTTTAAATTTTTCACTGTAAAGATTAGTGTCCAATCTCCCAACTTCCACAATTTCATTGATTGTTGGATGGTCAAATTTAAACATATTAGGTTTTTGATTTTCTTTTAATTCATTTTCAATAGCGTCTAATATGGCTTGATGGCGTTGTTTAATTAATTTTTCTTTGTTAATTATTGCTTGAGTTAAAACTTCAATAAACTTAATTGTATTATCCGTATTGTTATTAGGTATCGGTATTTTACAATCAAGAAACATGGTTTTAGCGTGGCGAATGGTTGCACCTTTAGGAACGATAAAATCTAACTGTTCTCTGAAAAATTGATGCTTTATAAATGCCAGCAGGTAATATTTACGCTCAATTATGGGCAATTTATATAACGCTCCAGAAGTCATATAATTTGGATAGTCTTTATCCAGAATTACAATTTCACCAATATTACTGTCTTTTGAAATGAGTAAATCACCTTCTTTCAAGTTCGTATTGTGAAATACTTTTGGCATTATTGGTAATGCTGTTTCAGAAGTAATTTCAGGTAAAAATGAATGTGACTGTAAAGCCTTTGTTCTAACAAAATAAAAAGACGATTTGCCTATATAATTTATGGAGCCAATTTCTATTCCTAAATCGGAACGCTTCAATGGTCTACTTAAAAAATCTCTTACATACAAAAAATTATGATTGGACATAATCAAATTCATATATTGAGAAGATGAAAGCGTAAAATTATTTAATTCAATTGTGTTGATAGAAATAGATTCAGGGGTTTGTATATATCGATTACTCATTTCTATTTCTCTTTAACAAACAAATCTTGTAACGTTTTTTCCTGTCCCTTGCACCAATCCTTAAATCGTTTCACAGTATCGGTAAACTCTTCATCTAATACGACACGCCCATCATCATCAATTACCGTTTCAAAAGTTTCATAATTGATTTTATAAGCCGGTTCAAAAAACTTGACTCGTTTCTTAGTTTTGACTTCGTAACCTACTTTTTCAATACCTTTAAAAAACACTTGATAATTTTCTGCTTTCAATTTTTTTAGTTCTTTTTCTTCTGGTTTATAAGCAACGATAATAGAGGTGTTTACGCCTGTTTCAGCAAAAACATTGGCAGGTAAATCGAAAATAGCCACAATACGCATTTTATTCATGAGCCATTTACGCGCTTCTTTGTGTGAATCAATGGAAGTAATCGAATTGGACAGCACAATGCCCATGCGTCCATTTTCTTTTAAAATACGATAAGCATTTTCTAAAAACACCACGCCTAAATCTATTTTTTTACCTCCGTAAGCATCCCATAGTTCGTAACATTCAATAACCTCCCTATCTTTATTGTCCTTAGGTTCATAAGCCCTATCATCACCAAAGGGCGGATTCGTCAGCACCACATCAAATTTCTTTATTTGTTTATCGTCTGCCCGATTATCCCAATCGCCATTTTTATTCATACTGGGAATTAACTCGACTAATTCGCCTTCGTGGTCAAATTTCGATAATAACGAACCATAGCCGGATTTAGATTTTATTTTTGCGTTTCCGTCGCCATTCAATAACATATTTAACGTAGCCAACATGACCATTTGCTCATCAATATCCATACCGTAAATATTGTTATCATCCAACTTACTTTTTGAATTCACATAAGACACAGAAAGAAAATCAGCAATGCCGACCGTTGGATCAATAACAGTTTCGCCATTTCTTGGATTAACGATATTAACCAGAAAATCTATTAACGGTAATGGCGTGACAAATTGTGCATTTTGGTCTTTGGCAAATGGAGTGGCGAACTTATAAAAAACCAGTTGATACAAGTCTGTTTTATGCGACCTAACAAAAGAATAATCTTGAAATTGATTAAACACCTCTAAAATAACCTTGATGTGATTTTCGTTTTTTACATTCATTGGGTTATCTTTTAATATTCGATAGTATGTTCCCGCCGCATCACTCCTCAACTTATTTATACGTTTTACAAAAGATTGAAGATTTTCATCCGCCAGCGTTTGGTAATTCTTTTCATCATCGGCGATATAAAAATCTAAAAAATGGCTGGCTGTTTTCTCATTTCTTTTTTCATCAAATATTTTCAGCGAAAGAATTTGAATTAAAATCTCAAATCCCTTTTGGTTAACCATGCCTTGTTTATCCATTGTTCGTAATATTGAAGACATGGCATTATTAATTTGTTTGGAATGGACGCCAGAAATAATATCTAAATCAAAAATCGTTCTTTTCGAACGGTCTAATGTTTTTGGTGCTGTCCATTCAATCAAATCATCAAAAGTAGGTAAATAGGCGTAAGGATCAGGCAGATGTAGCGATAAATCTTTTGTTTGACTTTTGTCGCCTTGTACATTGAAGGCATCACTGTATCTTAGTAGTTTGCCTTGGTAACTTTTAAATAAATAAAGTTTTTCAGTATCGTAAAGAATGCCCAGACAAAATTCTCTTTCGCTTTCTTTTAAATAGGCTTTCAGTTGTTTATTCCAAACGGTTTCTACGTCTTTGCTATCTTCTTTTTTAAATTCAATAGCCACTAGAAGATGTTGGCGCAACCAGTCTAAAGATTCAGTATCGTTACTCGAATGATATTTTTTATAGTGTTCGAACCAGTCGGCATTATCAAATATTGCTGCATCTAATTTTAACGGCGCTGAACTTTTATTGCCTTTCGGTAAATAAAGTTCTGTTCCGATAAAATCTTTTGCGAATAATCCAGATTGGACTATTGAATAAAGAAATTGCCATTTGTAATATTCTTCATTCTGTTTGCCTGATTTGTTTTTGATGCTTGATTTTTTACCTAACGTTAAATGCTCCGGTAAAAAGCAGTCAAATTCAGATTGATCTTCATATTTTTGGTCAAATTCTTGTTTGCACGATGTGAATGATGTCATTTTATTGAATGTCTTTAGTTTTTTTCTTAGATGCCGTCTATGGTACTACATCACTAGATCATATTTGCCTTGTGCATAGTCATTGTTAGCTTGTTGCTGTTCAAAAATTGACAAGGTGTTTTGTTCGGTCATGATGTCGTCCTTTGGTTTTTGTGCTTTTTTGTTGGGTTCGCGTGCTTAGGGCAATCGTCTGATGCTTGATTGCCTGGGCTTGGGTGTTGTGCTTGTTTACCAAGCTAACACGCTGATGAGTTGATTTTACCGATAACATCGCTTCGAGGGATGTTATCGGTTTCAGCTTATCACCGTTCAATACATTCGATTTTCAACGGCGTATCCAAGGCTTTGGCGATTTCTTGCAATACCGTGGTCGCTGTGACTTTGTTGACGTGGGTGGTGATATACCAGCCATCACAACGCGCTTGCGTTTGGTAGTCTTTAGTAGGGGTTCTGGCGATCAGCGGAATCTAGGTGACTTTCTTATCCAATTTCGCCACCCGCTCCAGGCCGAACACTTTCAAGGTTTCCACAAAAGTTTCGGCGAGGGTGTGTTGTTGGATGACTTTACCCGCCACGGTGGCACGTAAACGCCCGCCTTGTTTGCGGGTGCGGCGTTTGTCTTTTTTGTGGAAGCCCGTTTTTTCCACCGCCTGAGCTGGGTATTGGGTGTGGAAATTAGTCACGGCGGCTTTGATGTCGGCTTCTAACGCTTGCAGTTTGCGGCAGGCTTCCATGCTGTCGGTCACTTGCGAAAAATCACCGCTTAACATGGCTTCCTGCCCGACAATTTTCAAATCATCGGCAGCGTAGTGCAGCGCGGCGAACAAGTCGGTGAATTTGCCGGTGACGGTTTCTGGCAATCTGGTCATTTTGGTGTTCCCCATGATTTTGGCTGGAATAAATGGCCTTAACGTAAAGCGTTTGGGTCATTTCTGTAACAATTAGCAATGTGGCTTTTTCATTGTGTTGGTAGCCGCTTCACAACATGGTGTGCAGTATCGGATAAAACGGCGTTGCTGTAATGGGAGAACTGTGGGAGTTTTTCGTGTGTTCAGTACCCATACCATTCGGCATGATTACTGAATGGCGTTAATAATCGCTGCAATATAAGGAGTTAAAGGCTTAGGCGTTGCCGGTTTTCAAAACTTGGGTGTTTTCTCGATCAGATGGGAGTAGAGCCTGTCCAGCCGTTAATGGCGCCGGTCAATATGCGGCAGTTATGCAAAAAACCGTTTTAAGTATTGGCCCGTATGCGATGCGGGGTTTTCCGCGACCTGCCTGGGCGTGCCTTCGGCAACCAAGGTACCGCCGCCGTCCCCGCCTTCAGGCCCCATGTCTATCACCCAGTCGGCGGTTTTAATGACATCCAGGTTGTGTTCGATGACGATCACGGTGTTGCCGTGGTCACGCAAGGTGTGCAAAACCGTCAGCAATTGCTTGATGTCGTGGAAGTGCAGGCCGGTTGTCGGTTCATCGAGTATGTACAGGGTTTTGCCGGTATCGCGCTTGGACAACTCTTTGGCCAGCTTTACCCGCTGCGCTTCGCCGCCCGACAACGTCGTCGCATTCTGACCTACGGTGATGTAACTTAAGCCGACCTCGGTCAAGGTTTGTAATTTTTTCGCGAGACTGGGCACGGCGCTGAAAAATGCGGCGGCATCTTCTACGGTCATGGCCAGAATCTGGTCTATGGTTTTGCCTTTATACCGGATTTCCAGGGTCTCGCGGTTATAGCGTTTGCCGTTGCAGTGGTCGCAGTGGACAAAAATATCCGGCAAGAAGTGCATTTCCACTTTAATGACGCCATCGCCTTTGCAGGCTTCGCAACGTCCGCCTTTGACGTTAAAGCTGAACCGTCCGGGCGTATAGCCTCGTGAGCGCGCTTCGGGGGTTGCGGCAAACAGTTCGCGTATCGGCGTGAACAGGCCGGTGTAAGTTGCCGGGTTTGAGCGCGGCGTGCGGCCTATCGGGCTTTGGTCTATATCAACGACTTTGTCGAAATGCTCCAGGCCTTCGATGCCGTCGCAGGGTGCGGGAATAACGGCGGCGCGGTTTATCAGCCGCGCCGCATGACCATATAAAGTATCATTGACTAACGTGGATTTGCCGGACCCGGAAACACCGGTGACACAGGTCAACAAGCCAACCGGAAAGCCGATATCAACCTGTTTTAAATTATTGCCGTGGGCATTGCGAATGATAATTTGCTTGTCTTCATTGCGCGGTGTCAGCGATGATGGCACGGCTATGCCCATTTTTCCCGATAAATACTGCCCGGTTAATGACTGTTCATTATTAACAATATCAGCCAGCGTGCCTTGGGCCATAATGCGCCCGCCGTGTACGCCGGCGCCGGGGCCTATGTCGATTATATGGTCGGCAGAACGTATCGCGTCTTCGTCATGCTCGACGACGATTACGGTATTGCCCAAGTCGCGCAGGCGGAACAAGGTGTTCAGCAAGCGCTGGTTATCGCGCTGATGCAAGCCTATCGACGGTTCATCCAGCACATACATGACGCCGACCAGACCGGCGCCGATTTGGCTGGCCAGGCGTATGCGTTGCGCTTCACCGCCAGACAGCGTGTCCGCGCTGCGGTTTAGCGTTAAATAATCCAGCCCGACATTGACCAGGAATTCCAGTCTTTCCTGGATTTCCTTAACGATTTTTACGGCAATTTCGCCGCGCTTGCCGGTTAAGTGCAAGGCTGAAAAAAACATCAGGGCTTTGCGGATAGGTAAGCGGGTGAGCTGGTGTATCGGTAAATCGTCGATAAAAACATGCCGGGCTGCGACATTAAGGCGCGCGCCGTCGCAGGCCGTGCAGATTTTTTGGGACAGATATTTCGCTAACTCTTCCCGCACCAGTGCGGACTCTGTTTCGTGGTAACGCCTGTCCATATTGGCGATAATGCCCTCAAAAGCATGCCGTTTGGTTTTGGCGGTCCCGGCTCCTCCGCCCGGATAGGTAAATTCAATGGTTTCTTTGCCGCTGCCGTAAAGAATGATGTCCTGGACCGTTTTGGGCAGCGCTGAAAATGGTGCTTCCGGGTCAAAACCATAATGTGCCGCCAACGCGCAAATGATTGCGTAATAATAGCCGTTGCGCCTGTCCCAGCCACGTATCGCACCGCCCGCCAGACTGATGTCGGGGTTGTGGATAATCAGCGCGGGGTCGAAATGCTGGCGTACGCCCAAACCATCGCAACTGCTGCATGCGCCTTTGGGGTTGTTGAAAGAGAATAGCCTTGGCTCCAGTTCGGTCAGGCTGTACCCGCACTTCGGGCAGGCGTAGCGTTCGGAAAACAGCAGCTCTGTGCCGTCTTCTTCAAGGCTGACGGCGATGGCGATGCCATCAGCAATCCGTAGCGCCGTTTCAAAGGATTCTGATAAGCGCAAGGCGATATCCGCGCGGATTTTAAAACGGTCAACAATCACTTCAATCGTGTGTTTCTTTTTGACATCCAGGCTTGGCGAGTCATCCAGGTCATAGACCACGCCGTCGATACGGGCCCGGATGAAGCCCTGGGCGCGGCAGTCATCAAGCAATTGCAGGTATTCTCCCTTGCGCTGGCTTACGACGGGCGCCAGTAACATCCAGCGTTGTTCCTGGGGCTGGGCAAGGACGTGGTCAACCATTTGGCTGATGGTTTGCGCTTCCAGGGAAACTTTGTGTTCAGGGCAACGCGGTGTGCCGGCGCGGGCATACAGCAGGCGCAGGTAATCATAGATTTCGGTGATGGTGCCGACGGTTGAGCGGGGGTTATGGGAAGTGGATTTTTGTTCTATGGAAATGGCGGGTGACAGGCCTTCGATGTGGTCGACGTCCGGTTTTTCCATCATCGATAAAAACTGGCGGGCATAAGCGGAAAGCGATTCCACATAACGCCGTTGCCCTTCTGCATAGATGGTGTCAAAAGCCAGCGACGATTTTCCGGAACCCGAAAGCCCGGTGATGATGATGAGCTTGTCCCTAGGCAAATCAAGGTCAATATTTTTCAGATTATGTGTTCTGGCGCCGCGTATGCTTATCGTATCCATTAACTCATTCCGCTAACTTAAAGGCTGGCATGATACGTTTAAAAAGGCGTCAGGCGCAACTGCACACACTGAAAACACGGGGCAGGGCATGGGGTCTGCTCGTCCATGAACAGCGGGTGCAGTTAGCCAATAACTGGGCTCAGAGTTTTAGTGAAGGTTTAGTTTTTGTTGCAGGGATGGCCGGTATCAGCCATTGGTTCAATTGCGCTAGCTCTACGCCTATCAGTCTGCCGGTTTGATAGAACAGTGTGCTGCGGGCCTTGAAATAGCGATAACGGGCTTGGCGTTGTACTTTGCGTGCTTCGGAAAGCTGTTTTTCCGCATCCAGCACATCGACGATAGTCGCAACGCCCAATTCATAGCCTTTTTTCATGGCATCCCTGGATTTTTCACTGGCGGCCAGTTGTCGGTCGGTGGCTAAGCTGCGCGCGGGGGAGGTTGCCATGTCCAGATAAGCGGCGCGGGCCAGTTTTTCCAGTTCGCGCAGTTTTTGTTCGAGTTGGGCTTCGCTTAGCCGTTTACGCGCTTCGGCTTCCCTGACCCTTGCGCTGGTGATGCCGCCTTCGTAAAGCGGCACGGTGGCTTGGATGGCTGCGGTGCCCACATCGAAAGGTGGCGATTGTTGGTTGTTGTAGGACGTGTCGCTATATACCCCGCTTAATTGCAGTTGAAGGGTCGGCAGATGCCCGGCCCGGTAAGCGGAAATATTTTGGCGGGCGGCTTCTACGGCGTGTTTGAGCGCTTGCAGTTCCGGGTTGATGTGGCCGACTTGCCTTACCCAGCTGTCGATACTGCCTTCCGGCGGCGGTTGCACGGCATCTAAACGTGCGGGCTGGATACCGGTTACCGCATCACCGGTCAATTCGCGCAGCTTTTCCAACGCGATACGGGCATCGTTATCGCTGTCTATCAGGTTGGTGCGTAGCGTCTCGGCACGTGCCTGCAATTCATAAAGATCGGTTACCATGGCCAATTGGCGGGCGTGCATGGCTTGTACGCGTTCAAGTTGTTTTTCGGTGGCGCTGAGTTCGGCGCTGATGATCTGGCTTTTATCGGCGGCTTCCAACGCATCCATATAGCGGTCTATCAGATCGGCAATCAGCTTTTGATGCGCGGCCAGCAGTTCCTCTTCGCTTTGCGAGGTCAGTGATTGCTGGCTTTTCATCAATAAATAGGCTTGCAAGTCAAAGAGTGGTTGCTGCAGATTGATGCTGGCGCGGGTACCGGGGTAATCGATCGTGCCGGGTTGTCCATTATTGGCTCTGTCACTATGGAAGCGGTTGAGCGAGTAGTTGCCTATCACGCTAATTTGCGGCAGTAATTTGCCGAAACTCTGGTCTTCGCGGGCTTTGGCAATTTCCAGTGCATATTCGCTGCCGTTGAGTTCCGGCGATGCCAGTACCGCGCGTTGATATAGCGACATCAGGTCGTCGGCTCCTGCCTGTGCGGCTGAATGGGAGGCCAGGCATAGCAATGCAAAAATGGTGCGGTACATGGCGTTAGTCCTCAATCAGGGAACGGGCGAATATATTGCTGAGTGGCTGCATCAGATATTCAAAAAAAGTGCGGTCGCCGGTATTGATCAACACTTCGGCGGGCATGCCTGGCAAGAGTATCAGGCCTCGTTGTTGCAGGTCAGCTAATCCGGTTTTATCCACTTCGACGCGGGCCAGATAATAACTGGTCTGGTTTTTTTCGTCGGTCAGCCGGTCAGCGGACAGCGCTATCAAGCGGCCCTCAACCTTGGGCGTTTGCGCACTTTTAAACGCGCTGAAGCGGATGCCGGTGGTTTGTCCGATATGGACACGGTCTATATCGTTCGGCGACACCTGCGCTTCGATCAGCAGTTTTTCCTGTTGCGGCACCAAGTCGAGGATATGCCCGCCCGGCGCGATGACCGCACCTAGCGTGTGGGTAGTCAAGCCCAGCACCATGCCCGCTTCCGGCGCTTTGATGACGGTGCGAGTCACGGTGTCGGCCAGCCATTGGGTTTTTTCGCGCAATTCCGACAGCTCGGCCTGCACTTTGCTTAGCTCATCGATGACTTCGCGCTGGAATTCTTTTTCAATTTGCAGGATTTTTAACGCAATTTCACTGATTTGGGTTTGTGCGGTGGCAATATTGGCGGTGAAATCGCCTTCGTCGCCCTGGGCTTGCGCCAGACGACGTTCCAATTCGGTGACGGTTTGCTTTTCAACATAGCCTTCCTCAAGCATGGCGCGGAAGTCTTTCAATTCTTTATTGAAGGAATTTGCCAGGCTGTTACGGCTGGCTTTTTGCGCTCTGATGCCTTCGATCTTGGCGTACAGCTGCATGCGTTGCTCTTTCAGGATGTCTATTTCGCCATCACGGGAATGTTTGCGGATGGCGAAAGACTGATCCTGGACGCGGATGGCTTCCGATGCACGCGGATCGTCGTGTTCGTCTGTCAACGCAGACGGGTAGCTGACTATCGGTTTGCCGTCCCTTTCGGCAATGAGCCTGGCTTCGCGGGCCAGGGCCGCGAACAATTGTCCGCGCAGGGTTTCCAGTTGCGCGCGCGATGAGGTGTCTTCCAGTTCCACCAGCACCTGGCCTTTAGTGACGGTGTCGCCGTCACGGACATGGATGGCTTTGACTATGCCGCCTTCAAGATGCTGCACGGTCTTGCGGTAACCTTCCACCGTGACGCTGCCCGGCGCCAATGCGGCGCTGCCTAGCGGAGCCAAAAAAGACCACGCGCCAAAAAAGCCGAACATCAGGATGACCATGACATAGCCCACCCGTCGGATCGGGGTGTCGTCAGCAAAACGGTTGATGTCGATGTCGGAAGTGTCGATGACTTTATTAAATTTACTCATGATGGTTACTGTCCTTGTGCGTGGGGCATGGCAGGTTGGGGTAGGCGTTGGTTGAGTTTTGCCAGGATTTCGTCACGCGGCCCGTCCATAACCAGTAAGCCTTCGTTTAAGACCATAATCCTGTCCACCAGACCTAAAATGCCTACGCGATGGGTGATGACGATAACCGTACAGCCCCGTTGCTTAATGCGTGATAGCGACAGGGCTAAGGCTTGTTCGCCCTGGTCATCAAGGTTTGAGTTGGGTTCGTCCAGTACGACCAGCACCGGGTCGCCATACAGCGCCCTGGCCAGGCCTACGCGTTGCCTTTGTCCGGCTGATAGCACGCCGCCCGTGCTGCCAATTTCCGTGTCATAACCTTGCGGCAGATGCAGGATCATCTCGTGTACGCCTGCGGCTTGCGCGGCCGCGACAACTTTATTGGCATCCAGCTCGCCAAATCTGGCGATATTGTCGGCGATAGAGCCGTCGAACAGTTCCACGTCTTGCGGCAAATAGCCGATATAAGCGCCGATAGCGCTACGCTCGCATTGCGCCACATCGACGCCGTCAAGACGGATGGCGCCACCGGCAACCGGCCAGATACCCAGCAAGGCACGGGCAAGGGTTGATTTGCCTGAAGCGCTGGCGCCTATCAAAGCAACAAAGGAGCCTGCTTCAATAGTAAAATTAAGGCCTTTGAGCACCGCCACTTTGGAGCCGGGCGGCGCAACCACGGCTTGTTCGGCGCGGAGCGCGCCTTTGGGTGCGGGCAAGGGCATGTGTTCGGCTTCGGGAGGGAATTGCGCCAATAAGGTATTGAGCCGCTCATAAGCCGTGCGTGCCGATAAAAACTGCTTCCAGCTGCCTATCATCAGGTCTATAGGCGCTAAGGCACGACCCAGCAGAATAGAACCGCCGATCATCAGGCCGGGGCTGATTTGTTTTTCAATGGCCAACCACGCGCCTAGGCCCAGCACCAGCGACTGTATCGTAAGCCGGTAGGTTTTGGATAAGGCGGCAATCAAACCGGCTTTTTCGCTGGCGGTCGCTTGCAGCATAATCAAACGCTGTTGCTTTTCTTTCCAACGCGACATTAAGTCCGGCAACATGCCCAGGGCGTGGACGACCTCGGCATTCCGTAAGTTACGGGCGGTAATATTGGAGCTTTCCACCGAAACCCTGTTGGCTTGCTCCAAATCGTCATGGGTGGCGCGTTCATTCCAAATGGCCAGTAAAATTAACAGGATGGCAGAAATGATGGCGACTATGCCGAAGGTATAATGAAACAGGAACAGTAAGCCGATATAGACCGGTAACCAAGGTGCGTCGAAAAATGCAAACAAGCCGTTACCGGTTAGAAATTGCCGCAAAACCAGCAAGTCGCCTAAAGGTTGTGCGCTGGTCTTGCCGCCGCTTACCAGAGATTGCCTGAACAACACCCGATAAAGCCGTTCGTTAAGCAATACATCGAAGCGTGCGCTTACCCGTATCAATATTTGCGAACGCACCCATTCCAATGCGCCCAGCATGGCAAACAACACGACTGCCAGCAAGGTCAACATCAGCAAAGTCGATGTGCTGCTACTGCCTAGCACGCGGTCATAGACTTGCATCATGTAAATGGAAGGGAACAGCATCAGCAGGTTGATGAACAGGCTGAAAATAGCGGCGGACTGGAATGATTGGCGGCAAAGATGGATGGCTTGAGCGAGCTCTGAAGCAGGTAAACGCATAGTAGACTTCCTGATTAATAAAAAACAAGCCCGGTAAAAGGCTCGTTGAGCGGTAATTCTACAACATGAGTGCTGAAGCAATCCATACCGCACTGGCTAGGATGCAAAATAAGCTGTTAAGTCAACAGCCCTCGGAATGCCCGATTGGGATGTCTTGCTGTCGGTTCTGGAGGGAGGCTAACGTAAAAACGTCGGGTAGGGTTCTTCGCAGCTTGGCTGGACTCCAATTTATCCGTCCGTAAAAAAAACCCGCCGTAAAGGCGGGTTTCTCAGTTACTGCGAGGGGACAGGCAAGATTTAATTACCCATCCAGATCAATTCAACGCGACGGTTTTGCGATTTGCCTTCTTCGGTGCTGTTATCAGCAATCGGTTGGCTTTCTCCATAACCTCTTGCCGTCAAACGGTTACTGACGCCTTTCATCGCCAGATAATCGGCTACGGATTGCGAGCGTCTTTGTGACAGCTTCATGTTGTAGGCATCGCTGCCTTCGCTGCTGGTGTGACCACGCACTTCGATATCGTCTTTTTCAGGGTAATTGATAAGGTTTGCCGCGACGGTGTCGAGTATGCCCATCGCATTCAGCGTCAATTCGGCTGAATCGTACTTGAAGTTTACACCTTTGAGTTCAAGGCTGACCGGGCAGCCTTGGTTGTCGACTTTGCTGCCGCTCAAGGTTGAAGGGCATTGGTCTATACAATTGTTGATGCCGTCGGCATCGGAATCCAGCGTCGAGCAATCGGGCGCTGCCGGTGCAGGCGTGGGTGCAGGCGCAGGCATTTCAAATTTTACCGCTTTGGGTTTTGGCCCGAAAGGGACCACAAAGCCGAGATTGACGGTCATGTCGCTAAATTGATCGGTGTTACGGCCAAAGGTAGCGTCGAAATTGTGGTTATAGCGGTAACGCACATCGCTGCGTAACAGGAAGTTATCGTGCAGCTCATAAGTAAAACCTGCACCGGCTTCGCCGATGAAGGACGCTGCTTCCGTTTTGTTGGCACTGGTGTTCATGCCGCCAAGGCCGATGACGGTATAAGGCGCGAAGGCTTTACGCGTAAAGAAATACTGGACATCGGCAGTGGCGCCGGTCAGTTGCCATTCGTCGCCATTTACGCCAGGTTTTTTGTCAAAACCCTGGTAAAAGCCTTTCAGCTCGACATTGAAATGTTTGTCGATCATTTTGCCGACGCCCATGCCGCCGCCCCAACCATCCTGGGCGCCGCGGTCACCGCCGGTGTTGATAAACGTCGCGAACGGCGCGACGTACCATCTGTTATCTTGCGGCTCTTCGGCTTGAGCTAACGGTAAAATACCTAGGCCGGTCAATGTGGCAGCGGCCAATATGTGTTTTTTTAGCATAATATGTTCCTTAAGTTAAGGTATAAAGGGTAGGTCATAAAAAATAATGATACTTCTTAGTCCAGGGGTTAAGGTCGCAGGCAGAGCCACAGATTCCTGGGATCACTGTTAATTTTAAAGAGAGCAATCCGTATAGTTATGATATGCAGCTGGATTGCTCTACAGCGTATCCGCCGTAGTCCAGCCAAGGTGATAAAGCACGAGTCCACATTGATATTCTTTAATAGCCGGTTCCAAGCCTGCAAATTATAGTCGATATAACGGGTTAATAAAAGTTAATGGCTGTAGCTTCGGCCATGGCGGGACTTATTATTGCGCTGGGATTGCCTAAGCTAAGTAGGCTGGGCCTCTTTATCCACCAATTTTTCCAGCTCTTTCATCAAGGCGACATATGCCAGTAAACTGACCGGCAAGGTATTACTGATGTCCTGATGGATACGTTGGTATTGGCGAATTTTCTGCTTTTGTAGGGGCGGGTTGAAATAATCAGCGCAGCTTGGCAGTTGGCCGGATACTATGTTTTTGACGATCAGGCTTACCGTGTGTTTGATAGCCTCCTGCACATCGAACAATACTTTTTGTGCCCAGCGGTCGTGAGCCGGTATTGTTGCCAATTGCCCAATTATGGTGGTTAGCCCCAGATACTGCATGGTTTCATTGAACAGCGCCAGGATGGTTATGACCGGCTGTGCGGTTTCTTCTGCCAGCGCAACCATAAGCGGAAAATCAGTTAAGCAGGAAACAATCAGTATTTTTTGTGCCAGTTCATCAGGTACGCCATCCTGTTGGTTAACTTCCCGCAGCTGTGTGCCGCCGATTGCGCCGCATTGCATAAGATAAGCGCCGTAATCGGTTAAATGACGGCCATATCGGCTGATTGTCTGTGCATCAGGGTATATTTTTTTGTTGTGCAGCAGCGCCCAACGGCAGCAATCTAATAGCGCTTTTTCAATGACCAACAATAACCGGTATTGTTGGTCTGCGGCTAGTTTATTATCCAGCGCAGCAACCGCATGGCGCAGTGCATCGCCGTCCACAACCCGGTCAAAAGCCAAGTAGCAGCCGACCGCGTCGAGCAGGTTTGTAGAGCCGTTATCGGTTAGATTTAAAAAGCCGCACCCTGCCTGGTTGATAATCCTGTTGCTGATGAGGGTAGCCTTTATTTCTTTGGCCAGAGGGTGGCTTGGTAGGTTGTCGTTATACTGCGCGGTGATCTGCTCAGGGAAATAGGCCCGCAAATAACATTGGCAACAGTCTTCTTGCAGCATGGCTGTCTGCTGTTCTATCTGTTGGGTCAAATACATTTTGGCCGCCGCCATTAGCACGGCAAGTTCAGGGCGGGTGACGGTTTGTCCCGGACGGGCCAAAACATCCTTGTTTTGCGGGAACGATTCAACGGCTTTATCAAGGAATCCGCCGGCTTCCAGGCGTTCGGCCAGTTGCAGGAATTGGCCTGCGTTATCTTTGCAACGCAGCTGTTCCAGTGACAAGCAAAGGCTTTGCGCGGTATTATTGGCCAACACCAGCGAGCAGACAGCGCTGGTCATGCCGGTAAACAAGGCCTGATAGTCAGTGATAAGCGCTTGTTTTTGCAAGCCGGTCAGCAGGATTTTTAAATTGACTTCATGGTCGGAAGTGTCGACCCCGGCGGAATTGTCGACGGCATCGGTATTGATACGTCCACCACGCAAGGCATATTCAATACGGGCTTTTTGCGTAAACCCCAGGTTGGCGCCTTCACCGACCACATGCGCTGTTAAGTCGGCGGCGTCTATACGCACATTATCGTTGCTTCGGTCGCCGACCTCTTCATGTTTTTCGGTGCTGGCCTTAATGTAAGTGCCGATGCCGCCTAGCCATAACAACTCGACGGATGCAGCCAGCAGGTGGCGTATCAGGGATTCGCCGTCCAGCGACGGATAACGTATGCCCAGCCATTTTTTCACTTCAGCGGATATCGGGATGTCTTTGTCCGAACGTAAATAAACGCCGCCGCCGGCGGAGATCAACGTGCGGTTGTAATCGTTCCAGCTGGAGCCCGGTAAATCAAACAAGCGTTTGCGTTCATTGTGCGCCGCATCATTGTCAGCCGGATTCGGGTCGATAAAAATATGCTGGCCGCTAAAGGCCGCCAGTAAACGGATGCACGGCGACAACAACATGCCATTGCCGAAGACATCGCCGTCCATGCTGCCGATACCGATAACGGTAAACGGTTCTGTTTGTATGTCTTTGCCCAGTTCACGGAAATGACGCTTGACGCATTCCCATGCGCCGCGTGCGGTAATGCCTAAGGCTTTGTGGTCGTAGCCGTGCGAGCCGCCGCTGGCGAAGGCATCAGCCAGCCAGAACCGGTATTCCGCAGCAACGCCATTGGCTATGTCGGAAAATTGCGCCGTGCCTTTGTCTGCGGCGACCACCAGATAAGGGTCGGGATCATCGTAGGCCACGATATTTTCAAGCTTGGCGACCTCGTTGTCGTCACCATAATTATCAGTCAAGTCCAGCAAGCCATGCATCAGTCGGATATATGCTTGTTTGCCCGCCTCTTTGACGTCATATTTCGAACTGTTTTTCTTGACTACGAAACCGCCTTTGGCGCCCGTCGGGATAATCAATGCGTTTTTGCTGATTTGGGTTTGCATTAACCCCAGTATTTCTGTCCTGAAATCATCGGGCCGGTCCGACCAGCGGATACCGCCACGGGAAATTTTGCCGCCACGTAAATGTATGCCTTCCATATCCACGGCATGCACGTAAATCTCGTTCTGCGGCTTAGGCGCGAGCATATCAATTACGCCCAGGCTGTTAATTTTAAAGGCGATAAAATAATCGGGCCGATTGCGGCGCAGATGGAAATTGCTGCGTACCGTGGCGTCAATCAGGTTGAACAGGGTACGCAAGATACGATCATCATTAATGTCGGACACCGATGACATGGCGGACAACAATTGCAAGCGCAACGGCACTAAGGCTTGTTCTTCCCTGAGCATGGGGTCATCCCAAGCCGGTTCCGGCCTGAACCGCGCTTCAAAATAATTGAACAGACAGCGGGCAATGTCCGGGTTGTTGGTTAAGGTATGGTGCACGCTGGCTTTGGACGTGTGATGGCCCAGTTGCAGATAATAATTGCGATAAGCCCGAAGCAGGTCAATATCCTGCCAGGCCATGCCGGTCAATACGGCTAATTTATTGAGCGCATCGTTTTCGACCTTGCCGTCCATGACGGCTTGTATGGTTGCCAGTATGCGTTTGCGTAACACAGGCAGGGGCGCATGCTGGGTTTTGGCGACTTTAATCGTGAAACTTTTGATAAACAGCGTCATGCCAGCTACCGTCACGCGAAACTGCACATGGTCCATGACGCGCAGGCTCATATTTTCCAGCAGCGGAATATATTCATCCAGATAACGTTCCTGCCCGCTATAAAAATGCAAACGGTAGTGCGCTATGTGTTGGCAAGGTTTAAGCAAGCTGACGCGCTGGTCTTCCAGTGCGTCGATCTGCTCCAGTTGCAGCAAATCTTGTAAGCCGTAACGAGGCGAAACCAGCGTCTGGTATTCGGTAGCCAATACTGCACGGTATTTTTGCAACAGGCCGGTGGCGGCTTGCTGGCCTAGCGCTCTGGATGCCAGGCGTTGCAACTGGGATTCCCAAGGTGTGGTCTGCGCGTTGTTCATAGGTATTTTATAATTTCCAACACATTACCGTCATGTTGCTTGGTATAGGTGACCGAATCCATTAAGGTCCGAATAAAAAACAGGCCCATGCCGCCTTCTTTGGGATGCTCGAAATCCGGTGGCGGCACGGTTTCCAAATCGAAGCCCTGGCCGTGGTCATAGACCTTGATATTCAGCTCATTTTCTTCGATATGTATCAATATCCTGACGGTATCTTGCGGCGTGGAGAGTGTGGCGTGTTTAATGGCGTTAGCGGTTGCTTCCGTCAATACCAGATTTAAATGGTAGGCGAATGCCTTTTTATCGCCGGAATAGCCGTCCAGTTCCTTGGCGATATGCTCGCCAATACTGCCGATCAAATCCAGATATTTAGTCTGTGTCGGAATAATAACGTCAACCTGAATAACGGACGTGCACATAGATAACCTCTAGCTTGGGTTGTCAAAAGCTTCATCTAAATCGGCATAAATTTCAAACACCCTGTTTAAACGTGTCAGTTCAAACATGGACAGCACTTGTGGTTGCAAATTGGCCAGCGACAATTTTCCGGATTTTGCGGCCGCGTTTTTATAGCCCGACAGCAATGCGCCAAGGCCGGAGCTGTCAATAAAGCGCACACGCCCCAGTTGGACGATAATAGCGTTATCGCCTTGTTCGATAATATGCAAAATAGCATCTTTGAGTTCGCCTGAATTATGGGCGTCTATCCTTTCTTCTTCAATGAAAAGAACCTGATGGCCATTGATTTTTTCGAGCTTTAAATTCATGGTGGTTTAGCGATGGGCTTAGATGATGGGCGGGATCGTTGCCGATAATTAAGGATGATTTCCGCAAACTAAATCAATGCGGTAAGCATAACTGATTTTTCAGGTTCTACAATTGCTTTTCGCCATGCCAATGCTTCGCGCCAGATATTGGCATACTGGTCATATTGACCACGCGCCTGCTACCGCGCTTTAAAGTAAGATGGCGGGGACAAAGGTAAGTCATGCCTATATTGCTTTTCCGCAATTCAGCCGATTGCCAGGATATTTTTAACGCATCCGTCCGGGCAGTCTGGTAACTGATCGGATGAGCTGGCGGTTATGCGGACTGTTCCGCAAAATCAAACCCACTCATAGCCCGCACCCTCTGGAGCTTAAAGCCCAGGCAGCGTTGCCCTGGTCAAAAAATAGCTTGCTTGGCTGTCGTACCGGCCTGCTCTTTGACAAGTCTGGGGACAAGATAGCCGGGCAGCCTGTCCTGCATCTGTCTGGTCAGCCTTAACGCCTCAGTTTCCGGGACGTCAAAATGGGCTGTTCCGGTCGCTTTGTCCAGCAGATGCAGATAATAGGGGATGATGCCGATGTCGAATAAGCCCTCGCTCAATGCACAGAGCGTATCGGCATGGTCGTTGACGCCCCGTAGCAGGACGGATTGGTTTAATAGGGTGATGCCGCTGTCTTTTAGGCGCTTGCAGGCCGTGATGACGCGGCTGTTGATTTCATTGACATGGTTACAGTGCACGACGACGACGGTTTGTTGGGTGCTGTCGCGTAACGCATGGGTTAGCGCTTCGGTGATTCGGGCCGGCAATACGATAGGTAATCGGCTGTGTATGCGGATACGCTTTATCTGTTTGATGGTGTTTAATTGTGTGATCAGCCTTGCCAGTCGCTCGTCATTAAGCAGCAAGGGGTCGCCGCCGCTTAAGATAACTTCTGTGATGCTGGCGTCTGTTGCGATATAGGTCATCGCGGCCTCTTCTTGTTGCTTACCCAGTTGCAATTCGGCGTAAGGGAAGTTGCGGCGGAAACAATACCGGCAGTTAATGGCGCAGCTGCCTGTGTTGATTAATAACGCACGGCCTTGATATTTATGGATGACGCCGGTTTGTGCGGCGGCGGGTATGTCCCCGACGGGATCATTGCTATAACCCGGATAAATTAACGTTTCATCGTTAACAGGTAACACCTGCCGCAATAACGGGTCGTCGGGATTGCCTTTTTCGATGCAGGCGGCGAAACTCAAGGGGACGCGCAACGCAAAGCTATGTGTCGCGGCGACCGATACGGGCAGCTCGTCGGGAGATAAGTTTAGGTAAGCGCATAAGTCTTCAATGCTGTTAAAGGCTTCGGCCAGTTGCTGTTGCCAGTTTTTGGCGTAGTGTTCGGCTTCATTGTAGGGTTTGTTCATCAAATTGCGTACTGTGGGTCCATCAAGAGTATTTGAGGTTTCTGTCACTTAAAGTTTCTATCACTTAGCACCTCCATTATAATGGCGGACTTTTAATTATTGTGTCATCTGAGGATAAAATGGCTATTTATAGCACTAATGAGTTTAAAGCCGGGTTGAAAGTCATGCTGGATAATGATCCCTGTGCAATTATTGAAAATGAATTTGTAAAACCGGGCAAAGGCCAGGCCTTTAACCGCGTTAAGATCAGAAACCTGAAAACAGGCCGGGTTATCGAGCGGACATTCAAGTCAGGCGAATCATTGGAAGGCGCTGATGTGGTCGATGTCGAAATGCAGTATCTCTATAACGACGGGGAATACCGGCATTTCATGGTGCAGGATACCTTTGAACAATATCAGGCAGAACAAAAAATCGTCGGTGATGCCAGTTTATGGCTGAAAGATCAGGATTTTTGTACGGTTACCTTGTGGAATGATGCGCCGCTGGCGGTCACACCGGCCAATTTTGTCGAATTGACCATTGTTGAAACCGATCCCGGTGTGCGTGGCGACACCTCTGGCGGAGGCGGCAAACCAGCCAAGCTGGAAACAGGAGCAGTGGTCAGGGTGCCGCTATTTGTGCAGCAGGGAGAAGTTATCAAGGCTGATACGCGTACCGGCGAGTATATTTCACGTGTAAAAGAATAGTGGGTAACACCTGGCAGCCCTCATGCAGCCTTGAGCTGCTGCGCCTAAGGGCGCGGGTCTTGCGTGATATACGGTGTTTTTTTACCGAACGGGATGTCCTGGAGGTTGAAACCCCGTTGCTTTGCCAAGGTATCGGCACCGACCCTCAGTTAGAATTTTTTACTACGTCATATTGTTTGCCGCCATTGCGGCAAACTTTGTTTTTACAAACCTCACCCGAGTTTGCGATGAAGCGTTTGCTGGCTGCGGGTAGCGGTTCCATTTTTCAGATCTGCAAGGCGTTTAGGAATGGCGAGTCGGGGCGCTTCCACAATCCTGAGTTTACGTTGTTGGAATGGTATCGGGTGGGTTATAACTTGTCCCAACTGATGGATGAAATCACCGAACTTATTGCCTTGTTATTTGCAGGCCAAGGGTTAGAGCCCCCGCAGCGTGTTAGCTATCAGGCCGTTTTTCAGCGTTATACGGGCTTGGATCCGTTGGTGTTTTCATATCAGGATTATTGCGCTTACGCTTGCGGAGAGCATATCCCTGAAGCCGTGGCCTTGTGCGGGCACGATCATGTCTTATGGCTGGATTTTATTTTCAGCCATAAAATCCAGCCATTGTTAGGGGCAAATGCTTTGTGCATGGTATACGGCTATCCCGCATGCCAATCGTCCTTGGCAAGAACCCATGCAGAAAATCCTGCGGTTTCGGAGCGTGTCGAATTGTTTATTAAAGGGGTTGAGCTAGGTAACGGTTATTATGAATTGACTGATGCCGTGGAGCAGGACAAGCGTTTTAACGGGGAAATCACTATCAGGCAACACTGTGGTTTGCCTGTGCCGGTTAAGGATCAGCGTCTTGTTGCGGCACTGGCGGCTGGACTGCCGGATTGTTCGGGCATAGCGATAGGGTTGGACCGGCTACTGATGTTATTGTCGGGTGTCGGATCTATTGATGATGTGCTGGCTTTCCCTGTCGGCAGGGCTTAAGACTGTAGCAGCTTGTCTTGTTGTCTGTTTGTGCTTGCGGCGTCCAGCCTGATCCAGTCGCGGACATCACCTTGGTTGAAATGGGTTAGATAGCCTACTGCACGTCGGCAATTGCTCCAGTGCCGCCCTCTCCTACATCCATGCCGCCGTTGAAAATAAACAAAAATCCTGTGTAAACCAGGTGTATCCATTCTTGGGCATCGCCTAAGCTGTTTAAATAGTTACTGTGTTATACTTGCCAACGTTTTTACTCAGAACCATGATGTTTTATTTTTAGCTGCCTACATGAAGAAATCAAAGACTTTCTCCCGGTTTATATTGCTATGCCTGCTTATCTCCCAAGCGGCTAACAGTGATGAAGCATTTGTCGTTCAGGATATTCAGGTCAAAGGCTTGCAACGTATTTCTCTGGGTACGGTTTATAACTACCTTCCCGTTAGCGTAGGCGAGAAGTTTTCCGGGGAGAATGTTGCTCCGGCTATCCGGGCATTGTTCAAGACTGGTTTTTTTAAGGATATTACCCTGGAACGGGAGGGCTCGACGCTGATTGTCAATGTCGTGGAACGGCCATCAATCGCCAAAATTATTTTTGAAGGCAATAAAGACCTGTCCAAGGACGACCTAAAAAAAGCGTTGGACAAGATCGGCTTGTCTGAAGGCAAAACATTCGATAAGCAAGTGCTCGATAAGGTTGAACAGGAGCTAAACCGCCAATATCTCAGCCATGGCAAATACGGCCTGAAAATTAAGACCGAAGTATCTACATTGACGCGGAATCGGGTCGGTATCCACATCAATATTTCCGAAGGCCGGGTCGCCAAAATTAAACAGATTAATATCGTAGGCAATACTGTTTTCGATGATAAAACCTTGCTGGGTACGCTTGAATTAAGCACCAGCAATTGGTTGTCCTTCTATAGTAAGGATGATCAGTATTCCAAGCAAAAATTATCGGCTGACTTGGAAACGTTGCGCTCATACTACTTGGACCGGGGTTATATCAATTTTTCGATTGAATCCACTCAGGTTGCGATCACCCCGGATAAAAAAGATATTTATGTGACCATCAATGTTAAAGAAGGTGATGTTTATACCTTGGATAAAGTAAAGCTGGCCGGTAATTTGATTGTTGCGCCTGAAGAATTGATTAAGTTGATCAGCGTCGGTCCAGGAGAGACGTTTTCAAGAAAAAATGCGACGGAAACCTCCAAAGCCATCTCAGACCGGCTGGGTGATGACGGTTATGCCTTTGCCAACGTCAATATGGTGCCGGAAATTAACGAAGCTAAAAAAAGGGTTGATATGACATTTTTTGTCGACCCCGGCAAACGCGCTTACGTACATCATATTAATATGCACGGCAATACCAAAACCCGTGATGAAGTGTTGCGTAGGGAGATGCGCCAAATGGAATCCAGCTGGGCATCCAGTTCAAAGATCGAACGTTCCAAGACGCGTCTTGAGCGCCTGGGTTATTTTGAGTCGGTCAATGTTGAAACGCCGCCCGTAGTCGGTACTAATGACCAGATTGATGTCAATTACTCGGTGGTCGAAAAAGCATCGGGCAACCTGTCGGCCGGCGTGGGTTTCTCACAGGTCCAGGGTATAGTCTTAAACGCCAATATCACTCAGGACAATGTGTTCGGTTCAGGCAAGCGGATCAATGTTGCCTTTAACAACAGCAATTACCTGACCAGCTATCAGTTAGGTTTTTTTAACCCTTATTTTACGACCGATGGTGTGAGCCTGGGGTATAACTTAGGCTATACGAAGCGTAATGCGGGGCAAATCAATATTGCCAATTACTCAACGAATGTCATTAATGCCGGTTTGGATTTTGGGATTCCGTTGAATGAATTCGACCAATTGCGTTTTGGTGTTGAAGGGAAACATACTGATTTGAGTACGACTGATTACTCATCGACACAAATCAGCGATTTTATTACCAATGTGGGCGATAGTTTCCTGACGTTGTCGCCTACGTTAAACTGGACGCACGACACGCTGAATCGGGCGATATTTCCCAGCAGCGGTGGTCAACAGCGTCTGTCGGGCTTAATCACGGTACCCGGCAGCGACCTTAACTATTACAAAGTCAGTTACAAGCACCAGCTTTATTTTCCCTTGGCTAAAGATTTTACCTTTAGATTGCACGGGGAGGCTGCTTACGGCGATGGTTATGGCGATACTAACGATCTGCCGTTCTTTGAAAATTATTTTGCAGGGGGTACCGGCTCCGTGCGGGGTTACAAGAATAATACCTTAGGGCCCAGGGATTCGAATTCTTATGCCCTAGGTGGTGCAAGCAAGATTATCGGCAACGCCGAGCTGTTTTTTCCAGTGCCTTTTTTGGCAGAGACCAAATCAGTGCGTTTAGGCACTTTCTTTGATGCCGGTACGGTCAGCAAGGGTTTTGCCGTGGATAATTTGAGGTATTCGGCCGGCATATCCGGAGAATGGCTGTCGCCTTTTGGCGCTTTATCCGTGAGCGCTGCCATGCCGTTAAATGCGGGTACCAGCAGCTATACCGATAATGATGGCAACGTCGTCAATATAAAGGATCAAAAGCAGTTGTTCCAATTCAACTTTGGCCAAAACTTCTGATAATTCCTTTTGGTTGTGTCGCTTATCCCCTATAATTCCGCAACCTGTCAGTAACAGAATTCACTAATTTTTTTATATATAATCGGAGATTGGTTTAACAATGAAAACAAAAATTGCTTTATTTTTAGGACTATTGCTGACTGCAAATGTGAGCTTTGCTGAATTGAAAATAGGTTTTGTCAATATACCCGCCGTGCTTGAAAAAGCCCCGCAAGCCGAAAAAGCTAAAAAACGGTTGGAACAGGAGTTCTCTCCGCGTGACAAACAGCTGGTTGCCCAACAAAAAGAGATACAGAGCAAAGAAGAGCGGATGACTAGGGACGGGGCTGTGATGGGTGATTCAGAACGGTCTAATCTGGAAAAAGACATATTGAATAAAAAAAGGGATGCCAAACGCTCGCAACAAGAGTTTCAAGAAGATTTTAATGCCCGCCGTAACGAAGAGCTGGGCAAATTGCAGCGCCGTATTGTAGAAGCCATACGGGCAATCGCTAAAGACCAACGTTTTGATTTGTTGCTGACGGATGGCGTTATTTATGCTAGCGAGCAGATTGATGTCACCGCCCAAGTCCAGCAGAAATTATTGACCATGCCTGAGTAACCGATCCGCCATCACAACCTACGTATACTAACCCCCTAACTAAAGTACCTTAAACCATGTCTATCAAATTAGATATTTTGCAAATTCAAGAATTTTTACCACACAGATACCCTTTTTTACTGGTTGATAAGGTGGTTGAGTGTAAGCCGGGGGTTAGTTTATTAGGGGTTAAGAACGTCACTTATAATGAGCCTTTCTTTCAGGGTCATTTTCCGCAAAAGCCTATCATGCCGGGCGTGCTCATCTTGGAGGCTTTAGCCCAGGCCACAGGTTTGCTGGCTTCAGAAACGGCAGGCGATGAATTGGGGGGCATGATTTATTATTTGGTGGGTATCGACAAGGCAAAATTCAAAAGACCGGTCGTGCCCGGAGACCAATTAATGCTGGCAGTGACCTTCGTTAAAAGCAAACGCAATATTTGGGCGTTTGACTGCCGTGCGGAGGTTGACGGCGAATTTGTCGCCAGCGCCGAGATCAGATGCGCTGCCGTGGTGGATTAGTCTTGATAGAGCCTAGTGCTGTTATCGATAGCCGAGCCGAGCTGGACGACGGTGTGTCTGTTGGCGCTTTTTCCGTCATAGGCCCTGATGTCAAAATTGCAGCGGGCACCGTGATAGGCTCCCATGTGGTCATCAAGGGACCTACCAAAATAGGCAAAGACAACCGTATTTACCAATTCACATCAATTGGTGAAGATCCGCAGGATAAAAAATATGCGGCAGAGATAACCCGTCTTGAAATTGGGGACAGAAACACGATCCGGGAGTTCGCGTCCCTCCATAGGGGCACGGTTCAGGATCATGGCGTCACGCATATCGGCAGTGATAATTTGTTTATGGCTTACACGCATGTCGCCCACGACTGCGTTATCGGCGACCATGTTATTATGGCTAATGGCGCATCCCTAGCCGGACATGTGCGTTTAAACAGCCATGCCATCCTGGGCGGGTTCACGCTGGTGCATCAGTTTACGCAAATAGGTCAATACAGCTTTGCCGCGATGGGCAGCGCCATTACCCAGGATATTCCCCCATTTGTCATGGTGGGTGGTAAGCCCACTAGGCCGCACGGTATCAATTCCGTCGGCATGGAACGCAACGGCATAAGCGCAGAAGATATCCGCCTGATAAGAAAAGCCTATAAAATCATTTATAAAATGAATTTGCGTCTGGAAGATGCGATAGATCAAATGGAAGATTTGGCGGGTGACAGCAAGGAGTTGTCTGATATGGTCAGTTTTCTGCGTAATGTCACCCGGGGCATATTGCGCTAATGGGACAGGCGCGTTGACGCATGCTTGTTGCCGGAGTTGACGAGGCGGGACGTGGGCCGCTAGCTGGCGCAGTGGTTGCGGCGGCGGTTATACTCGATCCGGCACGGCCGGTTGACGGGCTGGCAGATTCCAAAACGCTAACTGCGGCCAAGCGCGATAGTCTAGCCCTGCTGATCAAGGCTAGTGCTTTAAGTTGGTCGATAGCCGAAGCCAGTGTCGAAGAGATTGATAGGCTTAATATCCTGCAGGCGACGCTGTTGGCTATGCAACGCGCCATCATGGGCTTGTCGCCATCGCCGGGTCAGGTGCTTATCGACGGCAACCGGGTTCCTGTATTGACGATACCGGCACAAGCCATCATTAAAGGTGACAGTAAAGTCGCCGCTATCAGCGCAGCGTCTATTTTGGCAAAAGTTGCACGAGACGCCATGATGGATGACTATCATAAGGCCTACCCTGATTTCTCATTTCATCTTCATAGGGGTTACGGCACTAAACAACATTTGGCCGAGATAGAAAAATTCGGCTTTCTGGATGTGCACAGAAAAACCTTTAACCCGATAAAACGTTTGCTCGCCAGCCAGCAGCCGTAGACGCCTGTGTGTGCAAGCAACTAAAGCGGCTCCTCATCCATTAACGCGCACTGCTCGCGTAGTTCGACTATGCGCTCCTGCCAATAACGATGGGTATTAAACCACGGGAAGGCGCTAGGAAATGCAGGATCGTGCCAACGCCTGGCTATCCATGCCGCATAATGGATCAGGCGTAAGCTGCGTAATGCTTCTATCAGATAGCGTTCCCTGTGATTAAAATCGCAAAAAGTCTGGTAGCCGGCAAGCAGATGATTTAATTGCAATTGCATTTCGGCACGGTTTCCGCACAGCAACATCCACAAATCCTGTATTGCCGGCCCCATCCGGCTGTCATCAAAATCGACAAAATGGGGGCCATCGTCCGTCCATAACATATTGCCGGGATAACAATCGCCGTGTAGCCGCAAAAGTGTGACCTGGTCGGCACGCTCAAAACACTGCCTGACGCCTTCCAATGTTTGCGCGCTAACGTCGTGGTAAATTGTTGCCAAATCGTCCGGGACAAAATGATTATGCAGCAGATAGCTACGCGGTTCTTCGCCAAAATGTTCAATATCCAAGGTCGGGCGCGCTAAAAAAGGTTTTATTGCGCCAGTCGCATGAATCCTGCCAATTAGCCGCCCCATCCATTCCAGCTTTGTGCGGCTCTCCAGTTCAGGGACGCGGCCGCCTTGTTTTGGGAAGACTGAAAAACGGAAGCCGTGCACATAATTTAAGGTTTTTTGGTCGGCGAATGCCAGCGCAGGCACTACAGGTATTTCAACTTCGGCGAGTTCATTAAGGAAAGCGTGCTCTTCAAGGATCGCGGCATCCGTCCACCGTCCAGGCCTGTAAAATTTAACCACGACGGCAGGCGCATTTTCGATGCCGATTTGATAGACCCGGTTCTCATAGCTATTGAGGGCCAGCAACCGGCCATCGCTTTTTAAGCCGACGCTGTCCAGCGCATTAAGAATAATATCGGGGGTGAGTGCGGAAAAAGGGGCGAGTTCAGTAGTCATAGCCCTATTGTAATCTTGAATGCACACATCGTATTGATTTTTTAATTAAAAAGGCAGGCTGTGAGATATTGTTATGGCTGATGGGAAGCTAGCCGCCAAATAATTTCTGGTCAAAATCGCTTACTGAAGCATGGATTCGATATAATGCTGGCGTAGATAAACATAGACGAGGGGTGAACGGCGATGACGGATGAGAATAAGGCTATACCTAATATAGTGGTTGTTGGCGGCGGTGCCGCTGGCCTTGAGCTGGCTACCCGTTTAGGGCGTAATTTAGGTAAAAAAAAGCTGGCGGAAATCACCTTGATTGATGCGGCAACGACACATATCTGGAAGCCTTTATTGCATGAGGTTGCCGCCGGTACTTTGGATGAGTCCGAGCAGGTGGAATATCTGGCTCAAGCGCACCGCAGCCATTTTCGGTTTAGGCTCGGAAAAATGGAAGGCTTAAACCGGGCTAAAAAGGAAATTTATGTCAGCCCTACCTTCAACGATAAAGGTGAAGAACTGATTCCGGGTCGGACATTCAGTTACGATATCCTGGTGATGTCGGTCGGCAGTGTCAGCAACACCTTTAATATTAAGGGGGTGGCAGAGCATTGCCTGTTTTTGGATACGACTACGCAAGCGTTTAATTTTCAAAAGCAATTGTTTGAATCCTATATGAAAAAATATATAGGCAAAGACAACGATGCTCTTAACCCGCTATCGATTGCGATAGTGGGTGCGGGAGCAACAGGTGTTGAGTTATCCGCCCAATTGCACGAAGTCACGAATGTGCTGGCAATATACGGTTTAAATGAACCCAGTAACGTCAAATTGACGATTATTGAGGCTGCCACGCAGTTATTGCCTGCGTTACCTGATAAACTGGCGCTGGCTACCCAGCAACAACTGGTGAAGCTGGGCGTCGATCTTAAGTTAGGGCGGCGCGTGACTGAGGTGACCGAAGACGGTATAACAACCCATGACGGCGAGTTTATTGCCGCCGATATAAAGGTCTGGGCGGCCGGAATCAAGGCGCCGGATTGGATGAAAGGCCTCGATGGCCTGGAAACCAATCACATTAATCAGCTGGTCGTCGATAATACGCTGCAAACGAGTGACGATGATATTTTTGCGATGGGCGATTGTGCGGCCTGTGTCTGGCAAGGCCATAAAGGCAATGTGCCGCCCAGGGCGCAAGCGGCCCACCAGCAGGCTGAAGCTTTATATAAAACGATATGTAGCCGTTTAACAGGCGGACAGTCGGCGGTATTTACTTATTATGATTACGGCTCCCTGGTGTCGTTGGGCAAATACACGACGGTCGGCAACCTGATGGGTAATTTGATGGGTACGGTCAGTGTCGGCGGGTTTATTGCCAAAGTGGTCTATCTGTCTTTATATAAAATGCATCAGGTTGCCATACACGGTTATTTTAGGACGGCGATGTTAACGCTATCCAATGCGTTTAGGCGTAGCGCTTACATCAAAATTAAAATGCACTAGACTTTTAAAACTACGATAAGAACAACAATATGTTTGAAATAGAATACGAATTCCGGGAAGAGGACTTAATTCATTTTAATGAACTACAGTTCATGAGAAATGCCGATATACAACACAATATTACTAAGAATCGCTGGGTAGTGCCTGGTGTTATGGCGCTGATCGGCTCTTTTTATTATTTTTACTATGGCGACATGAAAACATCGGGATACGTTCTCGTTATTGCGCTGTTGTGGGCGTTGTTGTCGCCTAAAATCATGATGCTGGACTTGCACCGGCAGATCCTGAAAAGCTACACAGAGAAAGAAAAAGCCGATATGTTCGGTACTTATACCTTGAGCATAGATCCTGAAAATCCCAAGTATTTGCTGGAAAAATCGCCTAGCGGCAAGCATAAAATGGCTTGGGGGGAACTGCTCAGGGTCGAATACGGCAAGCGCTATGTTTATATTTACATTAATCTAACAACAGCGTTGGTGATCCCGGTGGCTACGGTAAAAAAAGGAAATCTTGAAGAGTTTGCCGAGCAAGCCGCAAAAATGATCGAACGTTTTGGCTAAAATTCAGGTGGTCTGGAGCCCATGTGCGGGCTCCAGATAAGACATGCAACTGTCAAGGTCGGACATCGCCCGAAGACAGGTAGGTAAAAAGCATAGGCATAAATACCAAAATAGAGTACAGCACAGCTATACCCGCTACAATTTTCAAGAAACCATATAGTGTTTGCACGATTACCCTCCATTTTTTGTTTTTATCGGGATTAACCAATATATCCTAAATAATGGTAATGGCAAGTTGGGCGAGGGAGTGTGGGGTAGCCAGCCAGGGCGGTGTTTTAGAATATCGGCGCCCTAGAATTTAAACAATGCCTCGATTTTTAATAGCAGGCGCAAACCTTTGCGCCACCAGGGCAGCGGGGACGCCTTGTTGTGTTCGCGCCAGGCCAGCAATTCATCCAGCGCCCGTTCCGGCGTGGTAAATTTGCCGGTGCTGCGACTGACATAAGTGGGATAAAGGATTAATACCCCGGCTATTAACTCGGTTAATGTCAACTTTCGTGTACGCCGTTGCAACGGCAACTTATCTTCAGTCAATCCCCAGCCTGCATAAAAAGGCAGGCCGTAGCACACGACTTTTTTTCCACGCAGCAAGGCTTCAAATCCCGCCAACGAAGTCAGCGTATGTACTTCGTCAACCAGGGCCAACAAACAGCCCATGGCTACATCGATTACGATTTCATCACACCAGTGGTTTGCCAGTCCTTCGTCTTGACCTTTGCGGCGCAAGCCCGCTACGACATCAGGGTGCGGTTTGTAAACGACATAAGCGTGCGGGTTGGCGGCACGCACGGCTTTTAGCAAATCAAGGTTCTTGCGTAGACCGGGCGCGCCAAAAGCCAGTGAGGCGTCCGATTCCACCTGTCCGGGCACTAGGATGACCGGTTGCCCGTCGCCGTGATAACCGGGCGGGCGTTGCCAGGCTGCCGTGCCGACATTATATTTGGTCAAATCATGGGCAACCAAGCGTCTGCGTACCTGTTCGGCGCGTTCATCCAGAGTCTGGTCGAATAGCGTGGTTTGTAATAGATGTTCCAAATCGGACGGTTGGGTTGCGTCGTAATAAATGCCTAAAGTATCCATGGCCCATGACAGCGGATGTATCAGGTCAGCCCCCAAGCCTACAGAACGGATGAAGCCGTCCTCCAATTGTATGATCCGGGGTGGATGGCCGGATTCGGGCGATGCGGCGACCGTTGCCGCATCCCTACGCCAGACGGCCAGCGTGGCCGGTTCCGGCCTGTGCTCAGCGCGTCGGTTAAAAAAGACCTGGCTGCCTTGAAAAAAGCGCCGGACGATAGGTTTTTTATAGATTGAAAATCCTAAGGCATCGATCTCCGCCGGGAAACGCTCGCGCATTTGCCTTTGCAAGCCCATCCAGGCGATCAGGCGTTCAGGTTCGCAAGCCTGGTTCGTTTCCGGGTCGATATAACGCGGGTAGTCCACCAGCGCTGCATGGGCCAGGTTTTCCAATGCAGCTGTGTACCGCCGCTTCGGTGCCGGAAGGGCATCACACGTCAGCCCCCAGCCGGCATAAAACGGCATACCGAACGTATACACGGGCTTGCCCCACAATAGGCCTTCAAAACCCATTTGCGAGGTAACACAATAAACCGCTGTCGCATGTTCAAGCAGTGTTACAGGATGTACATCGTCAGCCAATACCCAAATGCGCGGTTCCTTTGCCAGTTCGGCCAAATCAAAATGTCCCCGTTTGCGGCCGCGCATGACATCCGGGTGGGTTTTCAGCACGATAGTGCAGCCGGGATGGTTTTGTAATGCGGCGGTCAGCATGTGCTGGAAACTGGTCGGCCCGGCCAGCCCGTATTTGATGGAAGTATCGCCGGCGACTTGGTCGGCAAGTAAAACATAGGGTTCCGGCAGTGGGGCGGCATATTCACGGGCATGGTTGTATTTCGATACCCGTGCCGAGCGCCACGCCGCGACGAGTGCTTGGGCGCGCTGGTGCTGGTCTGCGCTTAACCGTTGTTCGATCAGCATTTCCAGGCGTGAAGGTGCTGAGGCGTCGTAATAAATGCCGATGTCATCCCACACTATGGATAAAGGCGGCTCGTCGCCGCCTATGGCTACCGAACGCAAAAAACCGTCTTCTAGCCTCAGCAATGCCAAACCGTGTTTGCGGGCAAATGCCGAGGCTGCCGCTGCGCTGGGTTTAAGCCCCCAAGCAATGACCCGGTCGCAGGCCTTGATATCTTTAACCGCCCGATGCAGAAATATCGGTTGCCCCAGTAATTCCGGCAGTCCCGGTATCTGGGCGACTGCCCTGGATGTGGCGATTAACGGGGCGTTATGATCGTGATGGGTTTTGCTGGTCATGGATACTGGTGTGGATAGGCCGTTTTTCACCACAAAGTGCACGGCTAGCGCCTGCGCCAGACCTTCGTGACAAGCATCCCGACAACATGGCCGTACAAGGTACTGTGCGTAGTTATCTAAGCACCCGGTCTGTCAACAGGCTATTGAGATATTGCCCGTAGCCGCTCTTGGCCAGGGGTTGCGCCAGTTTTTGCAGTTGTTCGGCGTCGATATAGCCTTTGCGGAAGGCGATTTCTTCAGGGCAGGCTATTTTTAAACCTTGGCGATGTTCTATGGTTTCAATGAAGTTACTGGCTTCGATCAGGCTTTCATGGGTTCCGGTGTCCAGCCATGCGAAGCCGCGGCCCAATATTTCCACAGACAGTTGTTGGCGTTCCAGATAAACGCGATTGACGTCGGTGATTTCCAGTTCGCCACGTGGTGAAGGCTTAAGGTTTTCGGCAATATCAATGACTGCATTATCATAAAAATATAAGCCGGTCACCGCATAATTAGATTTGGGTTGCACGGGTTTTTCTTCCAGCGAGGTGGCGCGACCATCATCATCAAATGCGACGACACCATAACGCTCGGGGTCATGCACATGATAAGCAAATACCGTGGCGCCGTCAGTCTTAGCCACCGCACGTTCGAGCTGGACTTGCAAGTCGTGTCCGTAAAAAATATTGTCACCCAGCACCAAGGCTGTCGGGTGCGTGCCTACGAACGCCTTGCCGATGATAAAGGCCTGCGCTAGCCCATCAGGGCTGGGCTGGACGGCATACTCGATGTTAATCCCCCAGTCTTCGCCATTGCCTAGCAATTGTTCGAAGCGCGGCGTGTCTTGTGGCGTGGAAATGATGAGGATGTCCCGTATACCGGCGAGCATCAGCGTAGCCAACGGGTAATAAATCATCGGCTTGTCGTAAATGGGCAGTAGTTGTTTGGAGACCACTTTGGTCACCGGATAAAGCCGGGTGCCTGAGCCGCCAGCCAAAATAATGCCGCGTCTGGTAGTGGCTGTAGGGTTATTTGTTGATGACGTCATATGATTAAGTTCCGTTTGCTTAAGTTGGGGCGTGTGTGGCGCAGGGTTTTGTGGAGAGCCCAGCCCTATTACAGTATTTCATCCAGCATGCGCGTGACCCCGGTTTGCCAGTCCGGCATCGTCAAATTGAAGGTGCTTTCCAGTTTGGCGGTGTCCAGCCGTGAGTTGTGCGGGCGCTTGGCCGGGGTGGGGAACGCACTGGTCGGTACGGCATGAATATCCGCAGGGCCAACCTTAAGCGCCAAGCCGGTGTTACGGGCATAGTCCAGCACAAAGCGGGCATAGTTGTGCCAGGAGGTTGACCCGGCGGCAACCAGATGGTAAATGCCTGACGCCTCAGGTTGCTGCCGCGCGGTGCGGATTATATGGGCCGTCACATCGGCCAGCAGTTCCGCGCCTGTCGGTGAGCCGATTTGGTCGTCAATGACATTAAGGCTGTCGCGTTCCTTGGCCAGCCGCAGCATGGTCTTCGCGAAGTTATTGCCGCGTGCGCCATATACCCAGCTGGTACGTAAGATAATATGTCGGCAACCGGATTGCTGGATCAGCTGTTCGCCTTCCAACTTGGTTGCACCGTATATGCTGAGCGGGTTGGTCGTGTCAGTCTCCAGCCACGGCGTATCGCCGCTGCCGTCAAACACATAATCGGTGGAATAATGGATCAGCCATGCGCCGGAGCGCCGCGCCGCTTGAGCCATGATGTCGCAGGCCAGCGCATTGATGGTCCGGGCCGACAGCGGCTCGCTTTCGGCCTTGTCCACGGCAGTGTGGGCTGCGGCATTGACGATCACATCAGGCTGGAGCCGGTTTATCGTGTCAGTAAGGCCGGGCAGATTGGTCAGGTCGCCACATAGGCCATTACCGGCCTGCCTATCCAGTGCGATGACGTTGCCCAAAGGTGCCAAGGCGCGTTGCAATTCCCAGCCGACTTGGCCATTTTTGCCTAACAGCAGGATTTTCATCAGTTGCGCCCTGCATAGTTTTTTTCCACCCAATCGCGGTAAGCGCCGGATTGGACATTTGCGATCCATTCCGCATTGTCCAGATACCATTGTATGGTTTTGTTGATGCCGGTGGTAAAGGTTTCTGCCGGTTTCCAGCCTAATTCCCGTTCGATTTTACTGGCATCTATCGCATAACGGCGGTCATGGCCGGGGCGGTCGGTGACAAAGGTGATTTGTTCGCGGTAGGATTTGCCGTCGGCGCGCGGACGGGCTTCATCCAACAGCGCACATACGGTATGTACGATGTCGAGGTTTGCCATTTCATTCCAGCCGCCGATATTATAGGTCTCGCCAACTCGTCCAGCATCCAGGACACGGCGGATGCCCGTGCAGTGGTCGCCGACATAGAGCCAGTCACGGATTTGTTGACCATCGCCGTAAACGGGCAGGGCTTTGTCGGCCAAGGCGTTGGCAATTAGCAATGGGATCAGTTTTTCCGGAAATTGGTAAGGTCCGTAGTTGTTGGAGCAATTGGTCGTCAACACCGGCAAGCCGTAAGTGTGATGGTAGGCGCGCACCAAATGGTCGCTGGCGGCTTTGCTGGCGGAATAAGGGCTGTTGGGTTCGTAGCGGTTGTCTTCAGAAAAGGCGGGGTCAGTTTTTTTCAGTGAGCCATAAACCTCATCGGTGGACACATGCAGAAAACGGAAATTGGCCCGATCATCTGCCGATAAGCCGTTCCAATAACTGCGGGCAGCTTCCAGCAAACGGAAGCTGCCGACGATATTGGTTTGGATGAATTCTTCCGGCGCATGGATAGAACGGTCGACATGGGATTCTGCGGCGAAGTTGACCACTGCACAAGGTTGGTGTTGTTCCAGCAAGGCAGAAACCAGAGCTGCATCGGTTATGCTGCCTTGGATAAAGATATGGCGTGCGTCGCCTTGCAACGAGGCAAGGTTTTCCATATTCCCCGCATAGGTGAGGCTGTCAAGATTAATAACCGGCGCATCCGATTGCGCCAGCCAATCGATTACGAAATTGGCGCCGATAAAACCGGCACCGCCGGTAACAAGTATGGATTTGTTCATGGTTTTACCGCTTTAGTGATTAGAAAGAGGCTGAAGTAGGAAGCAGGTCTTGTGCAAAATCAGCGAGCTTAGTGCCTAGCGCATCTTTTGCAGAAAGTTCAGGCGTGTCGGTAGGCCATGGGATATTCAGGTCGGGGTCATTCCATAACACACTGCCTTCTGATTGCGGGTTGTATTTGTCCGTGCACTTGTAAGCAAATAGCGCCATATCAGACGTTACGCAGAAACCGTGGGCAAAGCCCGCCGGAATGAAAAACTGTTTTTTGTTTTCGGCGGAAAGCACGATACTGGTCCATTGTCCGAAAGTAGGTGAACCTACGCGGATATCGACGGCCACGTCAAACACTTCGCCCAGCAACACATAAACCAGTTTGCCCTGGGGATTGATTTTCTGAAAATGCAGGCCGCGTAACACGCCTTTTCTGGAAAAAGAGACATTATCCTGAACAAAGCCCGCTGGTGTCACCAGCTCGGCATAGCGCTCCTGGTTCCAGGTTTCCATGAAGTAGCCGCGCTCATCACCAAACACTTTAGGTTCGATAATCAATACGCCAGGGAGATCAGTTTTATGGACTTGCATGATATTTTCCTTAGGTTGCTAATGTGTTGTCATTGGGTTGGATGCCGCTGCATGAATCATGCGCGGCGTCTCACCACCCTTAATTCAGGATAACCCTGGCGCCCAGGGCCATCTGGTAGAGCATCGTCGAGACTTCCTTGAACAGTTGGCGGTACTTGGCGTCGACTTTGGGCAGCACCATGATTTCGTCGCCGGGGCGGATTACGGTGTCGGCGTCAA
>JAURZI010000031.1 GCA_030653435.1 Methylovulum sp. | reverse complement strand
GGCAGCGAGCCCGCTCAGGTCGTGGTAGTCCACCGATACGGGCATCGGCGCCCGTATGCGCTGCCGGGGCTGGCCGTCGACGGCGTAAAACACGCTGCGCAAGGCGTCGTGCCGGGCCGCCAGGCCGTTAAAGGCTTGTTGCAGGGCGTCAAGCACCAATGCTCCGCTAATCCTCACCCCGCCCGCTATGTGGTAGGCCGTGCTGCAGGGGTCGAGTTGGGCTAAAAACCACAAGCTTTCCTGACCGTAAGACACTGTCAAATCGTCGGTTTCGGTCAGTCTAGGGATGGCAATAGCGGCATCATGATCAGCTTCCGCAATCGCCTTTTCAATGACAGCAGAAAAGTCGCGCAGACTCGGCACTTCGAAAAACAGCCTAGGCTCAACCGTTACACCTAATTGCTCGCGCAAGCAGCTGATGACCTGCACTGCGGTAATCGACTGCCCGCCTAGCGCGAAAAAGCTTTGCTGCGGCGCCACGGCGTTAATACCCAACACCTCGCACCAAATTGCGGCGACTTGCCTCTCGACGACGTTTAATTTCGCCGTAACGGTTGCTATTGCTGTAGTCTGTCCGCCTTGCTGAACCGCATAGTAATCCAAACTGCCATCCAGCCAACCCTGACGGCAAGCGCAACGCTGCAGTTTGCCGCTGCTGGTCTTGGGCAAGGCGCCAGGGTTCAATAACAAAATCAGTGCTGCCGGTTCCTGGCAACTCAGGGCGACGACCTCGTTGATGGCCTCGAACAGGTTTGTTGCGGGTATCAGTTTTTGCGTGCCGCGGCCGATTTCGGCGGCGATGCCTATACCTTCGCAGCCATCGCTAGCCACCGCAAACGCGGCCACCCGGCCCTTGCGCAATAATTCTATCTGTTCTTCCAGCGACTGCTCAATGTCTTGCGGATACAGGTTTTGGCCACGAATCAAAATCAAATCCTTGCTGCGGCCGGTGATGAACAAACTGCCTTGATAGATAAAGCCCAAGTCGCCGGTGTGCAGCCAGGTTTTGCCGCTAGCAACGACAAAGGTTTCCGAGGTAGCTTGAGAATTTTGCCAGTAGCCGTGCGTTACGCTGGGGCCGGCGAAACGGATTTCGCCGATTTGGCCATCCGACAGCACGAGATCGCTTGCGGGATCAACAATCGCCACGTCGTGCCCGTCCTGCTCTTGGCCGCAATCGACCAGCACGACACCGCCGTCGGCGATTTGTAAACGGTTTTCGGCCAGTGCTTGTACGTCCCCAATCAATGCCCGTGCCGCTTGCGCCGGACTGCCGCCGCTAACCAGCAAGGTCGCTTCGGCTAAGCCGTAACAGGGGTAAGGTGCATTGCTTGGCAAACCGATGGCGGCGAATTTCTCGGCAAACGTGGTTAAGGTTGAGTAACGGATCGGCTCGGCACCGCAAAATGCCAAGCGCCAGCTATCCAGGCGCAAGCCCTCTAATTGCGCCTCGCTGATGCGCTCGTTGCACAAACGGAACGCAAAATCTGGCCCGCCGCTGATGGTACCGCCAAAACGTGCCACCGCCTCCAGCCAGCGTACCGGCCTTTCCAGAAAATAACGCGGTGACATCAGCGCCAACGGAATCCCGCTATATAAAGGTTGCAACAAACTGCCGACCAGACCCATATCGTGATACAGCGGCAGCCAACTGACGAAGACATCGTCATCACCAATCGCAAAACCTTGTTTGATCGCCCGTTGATTGGCCAATAGGTTGTCATGGCCAACTTTCACGCCCTTGGGGGTGGCAGTGGAGCCGGAGGTGTATTGCAAAAAGGCGATGCCATCATTGGCGATGATTGGCATACGCCAATCGTCAGCCAACCGGACATCGACGCTATCGACCACGAGGATTTGCGGTGACTGGATGCCGGGCATGGCCGCTAAAGTCCGGGTGATGGATTCGACCAAGCTGGAATGGGTCAAAATCACCGTCGGCTTCGCGTTATCCAGTATCGAAGCCACCCGTTTGATGTGTTGTGCGGTCATTGATTCCGGTGGATAAGCCGGTACGGCGATGACGCCTGCGTACAAACAGCCGAAAAAGGCACTGACGTAATCAATACTGCTATGCAATAAAATCAGCGCCCTATCACCGTTGCTGGCGGTTTGCTGCAACTGGGCCGCCATCGCTCTAGCGCGGCTATCCAGTTCGGCAAAGCTATAGCTGCCGTTATCGGATGGTGCGTCGCCGAGACAATGCAAGGCCGTCCGCTGCGGATGAATGGCGGCGCGTTGCGTCAGCAATTCGACAAAATGATTGGCTTGGGCGGGATTGAACGTCATGATGGCAGTGTTACGGTTGGAAGTTAAGGATGCGGCGGCGCGTAGGGATCGGCCATTGCCACCACCACTTTGCGCGGGCCTTGGAACGGTGCGCGGGCATGGGCGGACAGCATGTTGTCCAGCATCATCACGTCGCCCTGTCGCCAGGGAAAGCTGATGGTCTGCCCGTCAAGCACACCGCGAATTTCGTCGAGGATGACGTCCTCGATTTCCGAGCCGTCGCCGTAATACACGTTGCGAGGCAAATCCTCGGGGTCGAGCACGTCCAGAAGCACTTCGCGCACTTCCGGTTCGAGATTGGTTACATGAAACAGATGCGCCTGATTGAACCAGACCCAGTCCTGGGTGATGGGATGTTGCGCGACAGCCTGGCAGGTTTGCCGGGTGCGCAATTCGCCGTCCTCTTTCCATTCACACATAATGCCGTGGCTGCGACAATAGCTTTCGACTACAGCCGAATCTTGGGTATTGAATACTTGCTGCCACGGTACGTCCAGGCCGTTGCCGAAATTGCGCACATACATCAGGCCTTTGTCGCTGAACCGCTCCCGGATACGCGGATCGATGTGGCGATAAATTGCCCGACTGTCGGCAATCGGCGTTTCACCGCCCTTTTCGGCCACCAAGGCACTGAAGAACCAGATTTTCATCGGCCATTCGCGGGTATAAGCTTGTTCGTTATGCAACGGGATGCTTTGATGCGGGGGGTATTCAGTCGAGGTATAGACACCCTCTTCCACTTTGGTGCGCGGCGTGGAACCGAATTCGTAGCTCAATAGCGGCTGGCCGAAACCAGCGGCAAAGGCTTTGAATTCAGCCGGGCTTTCGACGACAAAATCGCGGAACAAGATGCCGCCGCATTGCAGTAGATGCTGGCCAGCCAGATCACGCAGTTGCTCAGCGACATCGGCTAAACGAATGCCACCGATGCGAGGCCGAACCAGTAACGGCAAATCGCTGTTCGGCATCAGTTTGTCCATCTGTAAGGCGGTAGTTTCTAAACTCATAGGCTCGAATCAATGCTGAAACGGTTGTGGAATCAAGGCTTCCGGGTGTTTGCCCTGGAGAAGAACGTAAATTTGAAGATATGCTACGGCATCCTTATCTCGGCTTCCTCAAGACAAACACCGTAAAACTCCTTGGCGTAAATGCTCAACGGTGAGGTTTGGCGCACCGTAAGCCGATTGTAAATAGCGGCACACGTTTGACAGCACTTCCGCCTCATGACTTTGAATAAAGAAATGGTCGCCGTCGAAATATTCCAACGAAAAATCGGCATTGGTTTCCAGTTGCCACGCCATCAAGGTTTGCTCGCTGATCTCGTCGAATGTTCCCGCCAAGATATGTAACGGCAGGTTTAACGGCTGCCTGTCCTGGCGTTGATAAAGACCGCATAAGTAAAGTCGGCACGTAGTATCGGCAAAGTCAGCGCCATCAACCCCTCGCTGGCCAACACCGCCGCTTCGGTGCCGTTCAAACGCTGCATTTCAGCCAACAGCTGCTGATCGCTGCCCAGCTCGTTAAAGCGTAGGTTATCGCGACAACTAGGCGCATGAACGCCGGAAACGATCAAAGCCTTAGCCGATGGCAAACCCCGCGCTTTGAACTGGTGCGCGATTTCAAATGCCAGTAATGCGCCAAAACTATGACCGAATAAAGCATAAGGGTGATTGGTTTCGCTGGCGATTTCCTCAACCAAGCTGCCTATCAAACTGTCCCAATCCGTTACCAACGACTCCAACAACCGGCTACCGCGTCCCGGCAACTCTACTTGCTGGATATCCAACCAATCAGGCACGTTGCGCCGCCAACGCAAATACAGCATGGCGCCGGCATAGGGGAAACACAACAAGAGCATATTTGCCTACCTTACGGAATCTGACTGTCCATGAATTGACGCAGACTCAACGGCCGCATGTCAGTCCAGACTTGTTCGATGTATTCCAGGCAGTCATTTTTCACTCCGGACTTGCCGACCGTGCGCCAGCCGTTGGGGACGGGCTTATAGTCCGGCCAAATCGAATACTGTTCTTCGTGATTGACCACCACTTGAAACACCGTGTCTTCGCTATCGATACTCATAGAAAATCCTTAAACGCAAAATTGATCAAAAAACGCTTCCCGCGACAGCATCATCAGTGCGGCTCGTTTATGCGGAAAATCGAATTCTTTGGGCTTGCAAAAGCCGGTTTGTTGCATGTAGCCGATCATCTTGGCATTGTCGGCACGCGGCTCAGCCACCACGTTGCGGGTGCGCGGGTCGTCGAGAAACATGAAATGCGCTAGCGACGGCAACCAGGCGGCGACACGGTGTGGGCCACGCAAACGCTCATCACCTACCAGCATATGAACGCCGCGATCATAATCATCGACCTCGTAATACGGCGCGATGCGGTCTTCCTTGGCCCAGTAAATTTCGAAATAACCGAATGGCTCGCCACCGAAACAACCGAACACTGGGTGCATGTGCGCATCCGCGCTAACTTTTTGCAGATACTCGCGATGCATGTCCTCGCTGCCCTCCAATTCCCAGAACGCCGAAACCCTTGGATTGTTGTGCCAAGCGTGAAAAACCTCCAGATCAGCATCCGAATCGACAGTTCTAAAGGAAATCGTTGCCGCCAAATCCGGCAAATAGCGGCGGTAGACCTCGCCAACAGCGACCGGCCCACGTAGCGGATGGCGCTTGCCGTTTGTCATCGTGTAATTGTGTGGGAAAGCATGTGGCCGCGACTGGGGTAAATACAGTTCGGGAATTTGCCGCAACATGCCGCGGCGGCTAATGAGCGTTTCACCCAAATCAGCATTGACAACCGCCAACCCGAAACTCAATAGCGGCTGGCGCAAATCGCCTCGGTTGCCGAAGGAGATTTCTATGCAACGCAACAGAAGGCGGCTATCGAACAGGGCATGTAATGCCAGCCCTAATAAGGAGGCGGCGGCATCACTATCGGTTAAGGCCATATCCGACAAATGCAGCGCCATGACGCTGTCCAGACAAGTTGTCAGTTGCAGCTTGACGGCGGCGTGCCCATCAACGACCAGCGACACTTTGTTTTCGTTTTGTTGCAGAGCGATTTGTCTACCATTGGGTAAGGTTTGAATTAAAGCCATAGAGTTCATGAATGCGGGAAGAGTAGCTTGGTTTTATTATTTTATGCAAATAATAATGATTATCATTTATATAGTCAAGCGGCGTGTCATCCCACTTGGTAAATCTTGGCCAAATGCCCCATACCATCAGCTGGCATGTCTCTGCGGCCACTGTCACCCGCCCATTGCAAAGCGGTCGGATGCGGGTCGACATGGTAAACTGTCTTGCCCAAGAGGCTGTTGATGATGAGCGCTGAACGCCAAGCCGCCAAGCTAAGCTGGGCATCGGCGACACCGTGGCTATTGCGGCCTGCGTTTTGCATATAAATACGATGTTGTGCCGGGCCGTCCCAGGCCACGGTGTAATCCTCACGCAAACGCGGGTAGCCTTCCTGGTCTAGGTCAAGCCGCCCAATGACATCGTCCAAACATGATGGTAATTGGTAGTGGTAGCCAGTAGCCAGAATAATTTTGTCGGCAACCACGACCTGGTCACTGTTATTGAAGCCGTTACGCATATGCAGGCGATAAGCGTTTTTGTCACGTCCCACCAAGTGCACATCGCGGTACGGCAAAATGGCGTAAGGGGTGGTGTCGCCGCTTAAGAAATCGCAGTCATAAAGATATTGCGACAACACCTGCAAGGTCGCGGGCGATACGCCGTCTCCGGTAAGCTTATGGGAACTGACGATAGGCGGTTTGCGCTGTTCGGGCAATTTATGGAAGTGGCGGACATAATCGGGGGTGAAGTATTCGTTGATGAATGCGGTTTCATCCAGCGGCTCCAGATTGGGGCGACGGCTGATCCAAATAATTTCCTCCGCCCTGCCCCGCATACCGGCCATTAAATCCAAAAAAATTTCCGCGCCGCTTTGCCCGCCACCGATGATGACAACACGTTTGCCCGCCACCGAAAAATCCACCCCGACATAGTGATGGCTATGCAGGCAATGTTCGCCTACATGACGCTCTATCCAAGTGGGGATGTTGGGCTTCATCCCGGTGGCAACGACTAGATGGCGGCTATGCACGTCGCCCAAACCCGCGCCGCTCAATTTGAAACCATGCCCCTCAAAACCGACGGCCTCCACTCCGGCATTGAAGCTAAGGTTTGTCAGTTGCCCTGCCACCCAACGCAAGTAATCGGCAAATTCGACCCGCCGCACCCTCGGATAGTCGGCATTGATGAAACGGTAAAAACGGCCTTTCTTGACCAGATAGGACAAAAAGCTATATGGGTTGCTCGGATCGACTGGCGTGACCAAATCCTTAAGGTAAGAAGTCTGCATTTGCGTACCGGGCAGCATCATGCCCGGATGCCAGCTAAAGCTTTCACGGCGTTCGAAAAATTTCGCCCGGCACTGAGGCAACGGCGACAGCAAAGCCGCCAAACTGAGATTAAAAGGCCCTATGCCGATACCGGCCAAATCAAGCATGTCGTTCATTGCTGTGTCCTATCATGATGGTGAAAATAAAAGGCCGCATTATTGCGGTGTCAAACGAATAGTCCCGACCGCATCACGCAAGATACGTTCACGATCAGTCAGTAGCGGCACATAACCGCCCTGCAACCACGCCTGGGCCATGTCCCGGTAATGCCCGGACAACGGATTGCCGGACTGGCCAGTACCTAGGATGAAAACCGAATTGTCCGGCTCGGCCAAATCGTAAACCGCCCGGAACGCCGCCCCGGCTTCGCCGATATAAAGCCCGCTGCCCGTGTCATAGCGGTAGCCGCTGACATTGATGGTGTCCATGCCGCCGGGGCTTTGCGCTTCGACATTGAACAGCCAAGCCAGCAGCGACACTGCACCGAACGGCTGGTGCTTGAAGACAGTGACATGCGCCTGACCCCAATGCCATTGCGCCGGATCGTCGCCATAATGTTGCTTGATGTTGGCCAAGGCGGCTTGCAAGGCGCGGTTGATTTCCGCATCGCACACCGCCTGTCCCGGCAAAGCGGTGGCGCACCACCGTGCCGCCGCGCCGTGCCTGTTGCCCAGCACCTGCGTCAAAAACAGCGGCTGATAATCGCCGACCATGTCGTACAAGCCATCACCGAGCTTGTCTTGATATAAAACGCTGGCGAGTTGCCGTAGCCATTCGGCAAAAATCAAGGGTTGTGGGGCATCGGCAACCATACGCCCATCCCAAGCCCGCAATAGATGCAGGGCTTGTCTGGCCTCGCTGTCATCAGTTTGCAATGCCAGCAAGCGGGGCAAGCATTGCTGTGCCAGCGGATTGCCGACATCGTTCTGGATGGCCGCAAATGAGTCCACATCGTGTTGGCTGCGTTGTTCCAGCAATGCGGCAATCCGCTCCGCACGATAGGGCAACGCCCAACCTGACGTGATGAAATGAGGATAACCGGGCGGGGTGATTTTTTGGTTGGCGGTGACGATTTTGCCATCAGGGCTGCCGCTCTGTTGCGGCAACTCCCCGAACGGGATCAGACCCTGCCAATCATATTTAGCCAGCCAGCCCGGCACGGGCAACAATCCTTGCACCTCGTTGTCGGCATGGCGTACCGGTACGCGGCCAGCGGCAATAAAACCAATCTTGCCGTCAGCATCGGCATAAACGATGTTTTGTTGTGGAGCGTGAAAATCTCGGGCGGTTTCCTTCAACTCGACAGCGGTGCGGGCACTTCCGGCATTGAGCATAAAACGGATAGTGGCATCGTCAGGGCGCAAACCCACCCAACTCAATGCCGCCACCATGCCTTCCGGTGCGTTTTGCCGGGCAACAGGATCGGCATCGGAAATGACCGGGCCGTGGCGGCTGGTACGGACGGTCAGCACTTGGTCGGGTTGGCCTTTGATTTTGATGGTTTCTTGAATTTCGTCAAACGCTTGCGAACCTGAAGGTGTCTGATAACGCGCAGGCTGGCCGGGCAACAGCTTTTCGAAGAACACATCTTGGCTATCAGGGCCGGTGTTAGTGAACGCCCAGGCAACCCGCTCGTTACGCCCAAGCAAAACGCCGGGGATCCCTGGCAAGGTGGCGCCGATGACATTCAGGCCAGGCGCGTGCAAGTGGGCGAAATACCAAAGTGATGGCGCGGTCAACGGTAAATGCGGATCGTTGGCCAATAATGGCTTGCCGCTGGCGGTGCGGCTGCCGTCAAGCACCCAATTGTTGGAGCCGATGCTTTTGTGAGCTTCGTCGCTATGTTGCGCGAGCAGTTTGCCAGCCAGCGGCTCTAACCCGGCATAGAGTTTTTGGGTTGTTGGCAACACTCTTGGTGCGTCCCCAGGGTACGGCGGGAACAGGTCGTTAAATTGCCCAGCTGACAGGCGTTGTTGTAGCTTGAGGTTCAGCAATTCTTCCCACCAATTGCCTGACAGCCGCCAAGCCATCATTTTTAGCCAAACCAAAGAATCAGCAGGATGCCAAGCCTCAGGCCGGATACCCAATAAATAAAATTCGGGCGGCAATATATGGCTCTCGCCGAGATAGGCATTGACACCATGCGCGTAAGCTTGCAGGCTAGTCAAGGTGGTCGGGTCAAGCCAGGACAGGTTGGCTTGGGCGGCCCGGCGCAAGCCTAAAGTGCGGACAAACTGGTCTTGTTCCAGTGTATCGTCGCCAAAAATTTCTGCCAAACGCCCGGAACCGGCGCGGCGGTTCAAATCCATTTGCCATAGCCGTTCCTGGGCATGCAGATAACCTAAGGCAAAATAAGCATCATCCGAGGATTGGGCATAAATATGCGGGACATCATGGCTGTCCCTGTAAATTTCAACTGGCTCAATCAAACCGTTTAAGGCGCTGCCGCCCTCAGGCGAACCAGCGACCAGCACGAAATACCCCAGCACGACTGCCGGAATAAAAAATACCAGTTTCGATTTCATCCTGATTTTGCCCGATTTGGCCTGACTGATCCCCAAAACCCTTGCCCCATTAATTAAGTATCCATTTAATTCCCGGACACTTTTCCAAAAAATGGCATAACATCATCTGGAAAGTGCAACAGGCAAAAAATAAACGAAATGGCACGGCAAAAGCTTCACTTTGCCGTGCCTCCGCTGTTAAAAAAACAAGCAATTATTATTTGGTTGTAATCTCAAGACTCCAACCGCCTTTAATTGACCCATTGAACCAGTAAAAGTCATCAACCACGACCAAACGCCATTGTCCTGTTGGCGATATGCCATTCAGGTTGCTTAGTTTCGGGCCATTAAACACCTTTTTGTAGGTTTTTTGGTCTTCCGCTGTTACCGGCCCCAATACCGTCGATGGTGTCAAACCAACAGAATTCCTTGAGGTATTGAACGAGGTAGTACTAGGAACTACATCGTCTGGAAAATGGTCGGTATCAGGAGAGTTGTCATAATCGGTCGGCTTAAAAGTCCTCAATGCGGTGTCCGTCCAGACACCAACCCATTCATCATAAATCACGCTGTAAAGGGGATTGGGGGTTCCGTCGCTGTTAAATTCCCTGTTGCTTAACCGTCCATCATCACGCACGGAACGGGGTAGCGGCAATTTTGCAGCGTCATCGAACTTCCAATTCAAACCTTTCGCCTTAATACCTAACACCCCACCTTCTTCAGTTGCACCTGCGGCACTGACATTCGAGGCCAACATCACCCAACGGCCATCCGGGGCAACCAGCATAATATCAACGTCATTCAGGTAGCCGTGATGGATATTGTTAATATAAACATTTACATCGGTAATTCTTGCCCCTTTAGGAAACGTAGAACTTGGAACATCTATTATCGATGCATATGGGCTGGCAGTTGCTACCGGCACTTCAGGCGAAAGATACCGGATTCCGTCTTCACCAGTCACTGGAAGTTCAGGATTATAATAATCCAGCAATGCCGCACATTCGGCTTTCTTAGGATTGGCACAAGTGTCATTGATAACAATCGGTTGGGTGTTTTTTAAAACAACTGTGTCAGCTATGGCTGGATTTGCTTGCATTAACACCAGTGTAGCAATGGCTACTGACAAAGGCTTGGCTACGGCAAACAACGAATCTTTAGCGGTTTTATTATTCATAATATTTTCCTGAAGTGGTTAAGCAATCGATTTTCAAAGCCCTCATTAATCTCTAATAAAAGTAATTTAGAATAAGCTTAATATTGGAAATGAGAACGATTATCATTAAAAACCATGTAATGATTATTGTCAATTGTTTTTGTTTGGCTCTGTTTAGATATTGAGGGCTTTTTAACCAAAACAGAACGAACATCAGCTCAATGGTCAGTTGGAGGATATGGAGGCACAAATAGGCCAACACAGCCACCGTACGCAACGCCAAGGGCAGGGTAAACGCATTAAAATAAAACCAATTCATAATCAATGTGTTACAAGCGTTAACATGGATCAAAAATCGTACATTTTATTGTAATATATTGATTCTACGATAAATAAAAAAGTCAAATGCGTTCGCCCTGACGCCAAGGGCTGATCAAACTTCCCTGTCCAACGTCCGTTGGCGACCATCCCGCGGATACCGCCCAGTTTCATAGCCAAAAAACTGGGCTTCCATTTTATCCGGCATATTTCAAAGCGTATCAGGGTTGCATTTAAAAAAATCATTCCGATGGCAAGATAACCGAAACAACTTTACATTAATAATACAAATAATTATCATTTGTATATAATTGGGTTATTTACCAAACAGACGGCTAGTTTTCAGAACAATTTTGGTGGCCAGTTGAAAGGGTCGACAGACAAAACGGACTATAAACCCCGTTAAGGTTTTGGGTTGAGCGTAAAGGCCTTTGAAAGGCGCCGCAAAATTCACATTACTTATGCGGAAAGCACCCAATAAATGCCATGGATTTTTACCGTCTCGGCATACCAATAAGCAAATCGGATATTCCCTGAAAAATAGATACGATGGTCAGTAAAGATTTGAAATGGTCTAATAAAACCGGACACTTCTAAAAGCAGATTCTAATATCATTAGAAGTGGACTATGAGCGAAGCAGATGATGTTCGGACCGACTTAGGCTATAAAACGCCTTTGGAATTTGAACGGGAATTTTACAGCAAGGTTGCCTGAGAAAGTGTCGGTTTTTGTTGGCCATTACAAGTAGATCCAGCTACCGAATGGCTTACCTATCTATGCTCAGTGTAACGACAGTAGTAAAAACATACACTTTTTAATTATGGCTCACTTATCATGAACCTACTTTGTTTAATGTTTGGTCAATTCAGATGGGCCCTACTGCTGGTGTTCATGCTCAGCATATCTAGCGCTGGCTTAGCCGTCTGGGTGATTGCATATACTAACGACAACCTACTTCATCCACAGAACAACTTGGGGACGACCTTACTGGAATTTGCTGGTTTGCTGGCATCGGTACTGGTCATCGGCACAGCCTCGCAAATCTGCATGACTACCCTCGGTCATCGGCTGGTTTATCAACTGCGTCGAACTATAGTCAAACGTATCCTTGATACCGATCTGGAGCGACTAGAACAGCTAGGCCCGGCTCGGTTACTAGCCAGCCTAAACAGCGACACTAGCCATCTGACTTCCGCCTTTATCAGCCTGCCATCGGCCATTTACGGCCTAGTCTTGAATATAGGTGGTTTCGCCTATCTGGCTTGGTTGTCCCAGCCATTATTTATGGCGACATCAGCATGGATGCTATTGACGATTAGCGTCGGCTGGTTGCTGATGCGCCGAACTCACGCCCGCATAGATGCCGCACGCACCATCGAAGATTTGTTGTACGAGGATTACCAAGCTGCGCTGATGGGTCGCAAGGAACTGTCCTTGAACCGTACGCGAGCCAGCGAGTTTTATAGCCAAGAATTTGATCGTCATGCCGCTGAATGCCGCGATCAGGAAATTGCCGCAGACATCTTTAACGGCATTAACGAAAACTGGGCCAATGTTATGATTCTAGGTTCAATCGGCCTAATTTTCTTTCTGGTGCAAGACGTTGGCTGGGCAGATCATGCAATCGCCACCACCTATTCGTTGACGATCCTGTTTTTACGCTCCTCGTTAACCAGCATGATCTCAGCCGTGCCTAGCCTGATTGGAGGCGGTGTCGCTTTGGATAAATTACATAGCCTACAACTGGCGGACTATCATCCGGAATTCGGCGCCGAGGACGAAATCCTTCCGAACAGTTGGCATCAATTACATTTCAAGTCCGTGCATTATTGCTACCCAAAAACGGAACGCGGCGGACGCTTTGCGGTCGGTCCACTTAACTTTACCCTACATGCCGGAGAAATAGTCTTCCTCATCGGTGGCAATGGTAGTGGCAAATCGACATTTACCCGCTTGCTCACAGGCTTATATCAAACTCAAGACGGACAGATATTGCTAGACAACAAACCCATAAATGAACATAACCGCGCCGCCTTCCGTAGCCTGTTTTCCAGCGTGTTTTCCGATTTTCATCTTTTTCATCGCCTGCTAGGCCATAACGGCACAGCCGCAAATCCAGACAAGATACATTATTGGCTAGAATTGCTGGCGTTAACCCACAAAGTCAAAGTCAAAAACAGCTGTTTGCTGGATACTCGCCTGTCACAAGGCCAACGCAAACGCTTAGCCCTTTTGGTTGCAATTCTCGAAGACAGGCCCATTCTCGTCTTGGACGAATGGGCTGCCGATCAGGATCCAGCGTACCGACGCCAATTCTATGCGGAGATATTGCCGTTACTTAAAAAGCTCGGTAAAACGGTTGTCGCCGTCACCCACGACGAGCATTATTTTCACGTTGCCGACCGCATCTTTAAAATGGATGAAGGTGATCTTGTCCAGCTTTCACGGACAATCAACTAGATTAGAAGTTACGCATTTAAAACACCCTAAAAATCTGGATTCAAATGGGGAGCGGCCAAAACCGAGGGCAAATCCAATTGGATTAAACCGCCCACTGATAGGCATTTTGTTGGATTGGCTTGTCAGGATACCAGCGATTAAAGTGCTTGCCTGTAAAATAGCATGGAAAATTTGCCGGTTTTGGCAAGAAAAGAGCGTTAAAATTTACCAGAAAATTTTTTATCCCATGGTTTTTCAAAGCCAGTAGTCGAAAACTACTGGAAAAAGTGACGCTGATTAGTGGCAAAAATTGGAAGTTCTTTTACAGTATCCTATGTGTGATTAAAAGTGCGAGGATTTAGTTAAATGCTGTTATTTTTTTAGCGATGATCGAAAATAAAGACCAGAATTTTATCAACCGTCTTAACCAGCACCCAAAATTACGTGAGCGAATGGAAGTGTTGCTCAATGTGGTTGAAAACACAGCAGGAGACTGCACCAAAGCTGATGACGCTGAACACTATGTGATCGAAGAATTACGCAAAATGGGTAATGATGCCCTGCATTGTTGGACCGAGAAAGCCGTCGAAAAAACGTCAGAAACAGTGCGGGAACAGCAGCCGAAGCCTCAAGGTCATGGTAAAAAAAAGTCTGCTGGCACACAACCTTCGGAGAAATAACCGTCATTGAGCCTTTATTTCGTAGCTCCGGGCGACAGATTAGACCGTTTATCACCTCGGCGGAGATTACGCCGCGTTGTTGTTCAATGCCGTTGCAAAGAGCCATTACTGATTTTGGGGCTGACCAAGCTTTCGGGCTAGTCCCTAAAAAGTTTCAGGAGCATTATGGCATGGCGATCCCGGTGAGCACTGTCCGCAACATTACGGAATATCATGCCCATCAAATGCACGAACAACGGGAAATGGCACGCTACCAACAACACCGGGCTGCCGGCAACAAGTGGCCGAAATAGACGGCTGCATGTTGCCTATCGTCACGATAAACCCTGATGCAACGGATAAACGTAAGCAAAAAAAGCTGCATTGGCAGGAAGTGCGTTTAGCGTTAGTTCACGAACAAGGTAGCGCCACACCCAGGTTTGATGCAACCTTTGGTGGCGTTAATGAAGCCGGGCAATCGCTACTAAACTGCGCCGTTGCCGCTGGCTTTGGCACTCAAACACATCTACATGGTGTTGGCGACGGTGCGTTTTGGATAGCCGATCAAATTGAACATAAGTTTGGGCCGCAAGCCAGTTACCTCGCTGATTTTTATCATGTGTGTGAATATTTGGCCGAAGCATCAAAAGCCTGTGCGCCGAATGACAGTAAAGAGTGGATGGACATCCAGAAAAGTCTGCTAAAAAACAATGACTATGCGGTTGTCATTGATCATTTAACCGCCCATCTGGAGACCGATGAAGTTGAAAACAACAAAGCACCGGTGCGTGCCTGTCATCGCTATTTAAGCAACCGTACCAACCAGCTCGACTTCAAAGGCGCGATAGAGAAAGGTTTGCCTATTGGTTCGGGTGAAATAGAAAGTGCGCACCGTTATGTTATTAAAAAACGCCTAAAATTACCCGGCTGCTCCTGGTGGTAAGCGGCGAATGTTGAGCCTAAGCTGACTTTACGGGTTGTAAGGGCTATTGGTGAATGGAATGATTACTGGGGAAATTCCTCCGAAGCAGCTTAATGGCGCTATGAATCTCCACTCACTTTTAATCACACCCGTCACGTACTATGGAGCATTTTATCCAGAAACATTAAAGCGTTTTCTGGTCAGAATAGATTTGAGACTGGGGCGCTGGGCAAGGGACAAGTACAAACGACTAAGAGGGCATAAACGGCAAGCTTGGGCATGGCTTAAGCGCTGTCGGGAAAGCCTGCCAAGGTTGTTTGTGCATTGGGATTTTGTATACTCGAAGGGCGATGAATAAGAAGAGCCGTATGAGGCGAGAGTCTCACGTACGGATCTGTGAGCGCCTGAGGGGGAAGTTCCCTCGGGCGACTCGACCCGAACAGCTTCTGGAATCACCGCCAACGCCAGCTTTTTCCAGAGGCTGATCTGGGTGCCGTGAACAGCGTATTCGGTGGTCAGTTCGTTAACCGTTTTTTGTTGACGGATCGCCTCAACGGCCACTTTGGTTTTAAATTCCGTTGTGTGGTTCTTGCGTACATTTGTCATATTTTATCTTGCTTTTTAGTTAAGGCTTTCTATCTTAACTGGTGGTCTAAAATATGGGGAGCATCATAGCCGCAACACCTCCGCCGCCACCACGGCCTCTACTTCGCTGTTAAACCACAAACGCCTGAGCATACCCAACGAGCTTTTCCGGTCCCATTCCCAAATCACCGCTCAGTCGCCGAACACGCCTGACGCGATGCAACTACGGTAAAAACGGTGCTGGTTTTCTTCCGCACCCGTTCCTTCAAATAAAACGACGACACTCAAAACGTCTCACCTGCCCCGGCCTATGTCGGGCACTTTGTCAGGCTGACGCCTGAGCTTAAAGCGATGCGCGTCCTGCTTTGGCGTTTGCACCAACGCCAGTGCCTCCTGCAAGCGCTGTTGCTCCCTGCGTAAGTTGGCGCACAAAGCCTGCAAGGTCGCTTCCGATGCGGACAATAGCGCGATTTGTTGGGCTTGCTGCTGGACTTTATCGTGCC
>JAURZI010000025.1 GCA_030653435.1 Methylovulum sp. | reverse complement strand
CCTTCCCCGCAGTTAAACATCTGCCGCACCACGCCATCATTCTTGGTGGTGTAAGTGCCGTCTTTGGTAATGTGGTTATCCAAAGATTGATAGCAAGGACAGCGGCGTCTGGGGCAAAATAGCGTTGATTCAATATTCAGTGGGGTCGGGGCTGAGTTCATGCCATAAGTGCTGCAAAGTTTGGCGCTGCACTATGTCAAAAATCGCTAATGAATGCCACCTGCATTGATTTGTAGGGATTACCAACATTTTGAAGTTGGGATCCAAATGATTTACTGTTTCAATATGCTGTAACCAACCACGATTTTTATCAACTACCCAGGTTTTATCAGTTTCGGAAAACCAACCATTGACAAACCCACAAAAAGCGCTAAACAAACGCCTATAGCTTTGTTCAAAATTAATATCAAGTTGAGACAGCAGAAATTCGTTATCACTGAGGTTATGGCGCAATCCGATAAAAGCCGGACAAAGAGGCGAGCTATGACCGGGGCTATCGATGTCGGGATGGTGAGCCAGCAATTGACAGAGTAGTGTTGAACCGGATCTCGGTAGACCCGTAACGTAAATGATGCGTTTTGTAAGCATGTGTCAATATGAACGGAATCAGGGAAAATTTAGGTATTTAGCGCTAAGTAATCAGGCATAGAGCAGGATCTACTCCGGGTTGTAGGCGTAAGGAAATGTAAGCTGACACCGCGCTGCCGCAGCCTGCGGCTGGTGGGGTGTGATAAGCCAGAAAAGCGGCTTTTTTCGCAGCCGTCAAGCGTTCAGACTTGCCGCTTCGCTGACTATCATGTATGTCCATGTATTTACCGTCTCATGCTGTGACTGAAACAATTCGCTCAGTCGCGCAATAATCATTCAATAAGAGCGCATGTGCCCGTTGCCTATCACGGAACAGGGGGGGGGGGAACCTATTTTTGCCTGTTATGCAATAGCTATCAGTTTGACACGATAAATTTAGTTCCGAATAATTTCCGCGTTACTACGTATGCCTTTCTGTCCGTGATGTCCGCGGATATCTCCCAGTCAAGAGCTGGCCAGTTTTTCTTTCATGATGGCTATCACGTCGGTTAGCGGCAGTTCGATATTGTCTTTTGTGGTTCTGGCTTTATATTCAAAAGTACCGGCATCCAGGCCGCGGTCGCTGAGAATGATGCAATGCGGGATGCCGATCAGTTCCATATCCGAAAACATGAAACCGGCGCGGACCTTGCGGTCGTCAAACAATACTTCGATGCCTGCCGCCAGCAAATCCTGATATAGCAGTTCTGCGCTTTCTTTCAAACGCTCGGATTTGTGCATATTCATAGGGCAGATGGCGACTTCGAACGGCGCCAGCTTGGCGGGCCAGATGATGCCGCGGCTGTCATGGTTTTGCTCGATGGCGGCGGCTACCACGCGGGAGATGCCGATGCCGTAGCAGCCCATCAGCATGATCTGGTTTTTGCCGTCTTCATTGATGATGCCGGCTTTCATCGCCGCGCTGTATTTGTTGCCCAGTTGGAAAATGTGTCCCACTTCAATGCCTCGGGCCAGCGTGATTTCGCCGTGCCCGTCCGGGCTGGCATCACCTGCGACGACGTTGCGGAGGTCGTGGAATGCGCCGCCAGCCAGGGCTTTTTCGTAAAATGTCCGGGTATGGCTGTCCGCCGTCCAGTTGCAGCCGCGCAGATGAAAACCGGCTTCGTTTGCGCCGCAGACAAAATCGGCTAAGTATTTGACGGAATGATCGAACAGTTGTCCGTATTCGGCATCGAGTTTAGGACCGATAAATCCAGGGCGGCAGCCGTGATGGGCTTCGACTTCTTCGTCGGTCGCAAAACGGAATTCGCCGATAATTTTACGTGTTTTAATTTCGTTGAGTTCGTGGTCGCCACGTAAAAACAGGTTATAAAAAACTTCGGTTTCTTCTCCGGCATCATCAAGAGTCTTCCTCATGATAGCCAAGGTTTTCAATATTTTTTGCGTTGGCACGCCTAGAAACTCACTGACTTCCGCAATGGTTTTTTGGGCGGGCGTTGCGACTTTGGCAAACGGTTCAGTCGGGTCGGCTAACGATTGTTCCTGTAGCAAGGCGGTCGCGCTTTCCACATTAGCCGCGTAATCGCTGACGGTGGAAAACGCAATCGCATCTTCTCCAGATTCCGCGAGCACATGAAATTCATGCGATACTGCGCCGCCGATAGAGCCGGAATCGGCGATAACGGCGCGGAACTTCAGCCCTAAGTGGTTAAAAATATTGCTGTAAGCCTGGTACATGACCTCGTAGGTTTGTTGTAGCGAGGCTTGGTCCACATGGAACGAGTAGGCGTCTTTCATGATGAATTCACGCGAACGCATCACGCCGAACCGCGGGCGGATTTCATCGCGGAATTTGGTTTGGATTTGATAATAAGTGATCGGCAGTTGCTTGTAGCTTTTCAGTTCGTTGCGCGCCAGGTCGGTAATGATTTCTTCATGCGTGGGCCCCAAACAAAAATCACGGTCATGGCGGTCTTTTAAACGCGCCAGTTCCGGGCCGTAGTGTTGCCAGCGGCCGGTTTCCTGCCATAGCTCGGCGGGTTGCAGCGCGGGCATCAACACTTCCAGCGCCCCTGCTTTCGCCATTTCTGCACGGGTGATGCTTTCGACTTTACGCAATACTTTGAGGCCCAGCGGCAACCAAGTGTAAAGCCCGGCGGCGAGTTTGCGGATCAGGCCTGCGCGTATCATCAGTTGGTGGCTGGCGATTTCGGCGTCCGCAGGCGTTTCTTTTACGGTATTGAGTGGGAATTGAGTGGTACGCATGGTGGCTTAGTTTAAGTGTAAGGGAGTGTTTTTTGAAATCCGCTGCTGGCAGGCTTAGGCAAACTGTTGCGGCGAATTGATTAGCGTATCTGTGGTATCGGCTATGCGTACGTCGATGCGGTCACCGTGTTTTAGTGACTGCCCGTCAGCCAGCCTGAATATGAAGCCGCAACGTTCATGGAAACGGTCATCCTCCCGTGCGACATCAGGCCGGGGTAGATTGGCGGTGATGGTTTGCTTGAGGATGCCGTTAATGAGTAGCTCCACGCTTAGCGGTTCGGGGGTGGCTATCGACAACGCCCAACCGGCTATCCGGTTGGGTTCAAGCTTGTCGATATAGCCCAAACGTTCCCTGCTGGCCCTGGCGGTCCTGTAGTTTACCGGCGATGTGGTGTACTCCGATGGCGACGGGTTAATAAACTGTACGGCTGCGGTAAATTTTTCCGGGTCGTCGATGCCTAGAAAAGAGCTCAAGTTGGTTACAAAATCTTCAGGATTGAGCAAGGCTTTTTCGTAAGAGGCTATCAAGATAGGACGTTTGCTTAGCCGTAAAAACACCAGCAGTAAAAAGTTAAGGCCGAGTACCTTGAACATTTCCGACAATAAGGATGTGTTGAACAGTGTTACGCGCCGGTTTGCCGTGGCGCACAGATCACGAAACACGACGACATAGACGGGTGCGCGGAACAGTTTGTCCCAACGCCATAAACGCAGTTTTTTTATGCCCCAGACCGGATATAGCCTATTGCGTTCGGCGATGATTTTTTGGGCTTGTTTTTTGTCCTTGCGGTTAATGCAATCGAGCAAGCTGCTGTCCTGATAACGCGAATTCAGCTGGTCACCCATATAAACGCCGAGTTTCGATAGCACGCCTGCGGCCATTGAGGTGCCGCCCCGTCCTATGCCCAGAACCAGCACGGTTTTATGGGGCAACTGGGCTGCGTCACCATTTAAAACGGTAAATCCGGTGTTTTTATTGTTCATAACCTAGCGTTAAATGGTGCACTGAAATTTATTCGAGTGCTACTGTTGGGTAGCAGGTCAGCTAAGTAATTTATCGTAGTCTGCATGGCTGCCGATCCAGAACCATTGCACACCTTCGGCAACTGGAACGCCGAGTGCGCGATAACCCTGACTGACGCGAACGCTGCGGAACATCCCATTTTTAACGGATTTAAATTGCAGTGAGGGATGGTACGGGTTTTGCTTGAGCAGTTCTTAGTTATCACGCGCTTGTTGCTGGATATGAGCTGGTAAAGTGTCAAAATGTTGCCAGAATTTTGAAGACGTAAAATGCTTCAAAGTTCACGCGCCGAGCCATTATCATACTCAGCCAGCGCCTCAGCAGCCAGTGCATCAAGTTTTCCGGCGTTAGCATCTGCCTCAATCTGAGCGTCCCAGAGCGCTTCATCAAACGTGGCGAACCATAGGCGAAACTCAGCCAATTCGTGTGCAGGCAGTTGTTTTATTGCCTTTTCAATAGCTTGGATAGAGGACATGTTTGCTCCAAAAGGGTTACGCTAACGCATTGCTATTACAGCATGTCTGACGATAAGGTTTCATGATAACTATCATCCCATCAGGCTGGGCACGACTTATAAGTTGTCTAAAATCGCCCTCTTGACGGCATCCAAGCTGGCATCAATAGTGACCGGTTTGGCATCCGCGCATTGCAGCATGGCGATTTCAGGGTCTTTGATGCCGTTGCCGGTCAAGGTGCAGACGATCTTGCTGCCCTCAGGAATTTTGCCGGTGCTGAGGTCATGTAACGCGCCTGCCAGCGAGGTCGCCGAAGCCGGTTCACAGAATACGCCTTCGTATTGCGACAGCATTTTTTGCGCCGCGAGAATTTGCTCATCGGTGAATTTATCAAACCAGCCGCCGGATTCTTTCTGGACATTCCATGCCAAATCCCAGGATTGCGGATTGCCGATACGAATGGCGGTTGCCACGGTTTCGGGGTGTTCTATAGGATGGCCTGCGACAAACGGTGCGGCACCGGCGGCCTGGTAACCGCACATGACCGGCAGGCTGCGGGTGACGGCGGCATGACTTGCGGAATAGCGGGCGTATTCGGTATAGCCTTTCCAGTAAGCGGTGATATTGCCGGCATTACCGACCGGCAGGCAGTGGTAATCAGGCGCAAAACCCAGTTCATCAACGATTTCAAAGGCGGCGGTCTTTTGGCCTTCAATCCTGAACGGGTTGATGGAATTGACGATGGTCACCGGCGCCAGTTCCGCGACTTCTTTGACCAGTGCCATGCCCCGGTCAAAATTACCGTTAATCTGAATGATCTTGGCATTGTACATTAAGGTTTGCGCCAATTTGCCCAGCGCGATTTTGCCTTCGGGAATTAACACAAAGGCTTTGATACCGGCGCGGACGGCATAAGCTGCTGCGGAAGCCGAAGTATTGCCTGTGGATGCACAAATGATGGCTTGGCTGCCTGCTTCCACGGCTTTGGTGACAGCCATCGTCATGCCCCGGTCCTTAAACGAGCCGGTGGGGTTCAAACCTTCAAATTTTACGTAAATATCAACGTCTTTGCCGATGAGGCGCGGGATATTCTGTAATTGGATCAGCGGTGTGTTGCCTTCGCCCAGGCTGATAATACGGGTGTTTGCACTGACGGGCAGACGATCCCGGTAAAATTCAATTAAGCCCGTGTAGCGTTTATGTGTAGTCATGTGGTTTTTTTATCCTAAAGTTTCCAGGCGGATACGGTTAATTTTTCCGGTTACTGTGGTCAGGGCTTCAATTTCTGCAATTGCCGCGTTCATTTCTTGTTCTAGCGTGATTTGGGTCAACATAATAATAGGGACGGCCGTTTCGCCTTTAGACGGTTCTTTTTGGATGATGGCTTCGATACTGATGTTGTGGGCGGCCAGAATCCGCGTGACATCGGCTAATACGCCCGGTTTGTCTTCCGCGTTCAGGCGTAAATAATACGCCGTAGTAAAGCGCGCTGACGGTAACACCGGAATGTCTGCCAAGGCATCGGCCTGAAAAGCCAGATGCGGCACACGGTTTTCCGGGTCGCTGGTCAGCGCCCGGACCACATCGATCACATCGGCGACTACGGCTGAGGCGGTCGGTTCTGCACCGGCACCGGCGCCGTAATACAGCGTCGCACCGACGGCATCGCCTTTAACCAGCACGGCATTCATGACGCCGTTGACATTGGCGATCAGCCTGCGTTCCGGGATCAAGGTGGGGTGCACCCTGAGCTCCAGGCCTTCCGGTGTTTGCCGGGCTATGCCCAAATGCTTGATGCGGTAGCCCAATTGTTCGGCATATTCGACATCGGTGCGGGTGATGCGGGTGATGCCTTCGGTATAGACTTTATCGAATTGTAGCGGTATGCCGAATGCAATCGATGCCAATATGGTCAATTTATGCGCTGCATCGATGCCTTCGACATCAAAAGTCGGGTCGGCTTCGGCATAGCCCAGGGCTTGCGCTTCGGCTAATACAGCGTCGAAATCGCGGCCTTTGTCGCGCATTTCGGTCAGGATAAAATTGCCGGTGCCGTTGATGATGCCGGCCAGCCATTGGATTTGATTGCCGCTTAAGCCTTCGCGTATGGCCTTGATAATCGGGATGCCGCCGGCGACAGCCGCTTCAAACGCAACAATGACGCCTTTTTTACTGGCTTGGGCAAAAATCTCGTTACCGTGCAAGGCAATCAGCGATTTGTTCGCGGTGACGACATGTTTGCCGTTGGCTATCGCCATCAATACCATATCCTTAACGGCGCCGGCGCCGCCGATCAGCTCCAGGACGATGTCTATTTCCGGGTCATTAATAATGTCCAGCGGGTTAGTGCTTAACATAATGCCTTGCGTATCGCAGATGCGTTGCTTGTTTAAATCTTTTGCCGAAGCGCGGGTGATAATGATCTCGCGGCCCGCCCTGCGGGCGATTTCTGCCGCATTACGTTTTAACACATTGACCGTACCGCCGCCGACGGTACCTAGCCCTAACACACCTACTTTTATCGGTTTCAAAGCAAACTCCAGTTCAGCTAAAAGCCGACATTATATTTCATAAGGCGTAAGGCACAAGCGCAGGTTTAGAGGATGCAGCAACGCATTACGCCGTCTTCTGCAATTTCTTCAACACGCTCTTGCTGATAGCATTGATAAAATCTTCTCTGTTTTCATAGTCTTGCGTTTGTACGAAATCAACAATCGACATGACCAGTTTCTTGGTTTCGGCAATTTCTGCATGTGAGCGTCCGCAGCCTTCGCAATGGCTGCCTTCATACGTGCACTGATCGATACAGGGGTTGAATTTCATCGTTTTTCTCCGGGGTATTTACGGTTCTTGCCAGGTTTCAAATATTTCAGATAAATCAATTGCCAAATCAGGGAATAAGTAAGGCGTGGCGATGTCGTCATCGGTGTACATGTGCTTGAGTTGGTAACATTCATTATCATCCAGGACAAATTGATGAACAGCCTGATCATTGGGGTAGACAATCCAGTATTCCTGCACGCCGTTTTCTTGGTAGAGCTCATATTTAAGCTGCATATCCCGCTTCGCTGTCCCTTTGGATAAAATCTCGATAATCCAGCCGGGCGCGCCGTTGCAGCCGCGTTTATCCAAAATATCAGGGTTACAAATGACACACAAATCAGGTTGCACGACAGTGTGAATATCCTCGGCAACTGCTCCTGCGTCGCCTAAAGCGCCTACTGTTGGTGCTCTACCTCTGTCCATAGACCACCCTTTAGTGGTGGCATCCATGCAGTCGTGACTGGCTAACAGCGATTTTTTCCGGTGATATAAGCGCACATCAAAGGGGGCAGGGAAGAGTTCGCATTTTTTATCCTTTAAATGCGGATCAATGGCAACTAATAATTTTCTTTCAATACGTTGATGTTCTACATTCGGCGCAGGCGACATCAACATGATTTTGCCTTTGATTAATTCGACGGTTTCATTGAATTGCCACGTCAAATAATCGGCATAGCTGTAGGTTTGGTTTAAATCCAATTGCGAAATGTCGGTGATTTTAGGCATGATGCTGATTCTCTCTTTATGCAACTATCGGCGGGCGTGGTTCCGCCAGATTCTTCTGCGCTCCGAGTGCAAGAAACCTGGCAGGCCTTGGCGAATAGGTAAGATTTTACACAAGCTGATCTTTTTTCATCATATTGCGGATACCGCGTATCGCCTGCCGAGTGCGGTGTTCATTTTCAATTAAACCGAACCTGACATGGTCGTCGCCGTATTGGCCGAAGCCGATGCCCGGCGCTACGGCTACCTTGGCTTCCAACAGCAGTTTTTTGGAGAATTCCAGCGAGCCCATCGCCTGGTAGGCTTCGGGAATTTTGGCCCAGACGAACATCGTGGCTTTAGGTTTTTCAACCGGCCAGCCAGCGGCAGTCAAACCGTCGCACAACACATCGCGGCGTTTCCTGTACATATCGGCAATTTCCGCCACGCAGTCTTGCGGGCCTTCCAACGCGGCAATTGCGGCGATCTGGATCGGCGTAAACGTGCCGTAGTCCAGGTAGGATTTGATGCGCGCCAGTGCGGATACCAGTTCCTTATTGCCGCACATAAACCCGACGCGCCAACCCGGCATATTGTAGCTTTTGGACATTGAGAAAAATTCCACGGCAATGTCTTTAGCGCCTTCGATTTGCAGTATGGACGGCGCTTTGTAGCCGTCGAAAACAATATCCACATAGGCAATATCATGTACGACCCAGATGTTATGTTCTTTGGCGAGGGCGATTATTTTTTCAAAGAAATCCAGTTCCACACATTGGGCGGTCGGATTGCCGGGAAAATTAATAATCAGCATCTTCGGCTTGGGCCAGCAATCGATAATGGCTTTATGCAGCTCGTCAAAAAAATCCACGCCGGGAATCAGCGGCACATGGCGTAAATCGGCACCGGCAATGACGACGCCATAAGGATGTATAGGATAAGCCGGATTCGGCACCAGCACGACATCGCCGGGGCCTAAGGTTGCCAAGGCCAGATGCGCCAAGCCTTCTTTGGAACCTATCGTGACGATGGCTTCGGTTTCAGGATCCAGTTCGACATCAAAGCGGGATTTATACCAGTTGCAAATCGCTTTCCGTAACCGGGGTATGCCTTTGGACATCGAATAGCGGTGCGTGTCTTCGCGTAACGCCGCCTCTATCATTTTATCAACGATATGTTTGGGGGTGGGTTGGTCAGGATTGCCCATGCCAAAATCGATAATGTCTTCACCCGCAGCGCGGGCCTTGGCTTTCAGTTCGTTGACGATATTAAAAACGTAGGGGGGTAAGCGACTTATTCTATGAAATTGTTCCATTACAGCTCTTGTGCAACCCGTATGTATGAGAAGTTAAAAATAAACGCTCTAAGGTACTGTTATAACAATAGCATGTCAAATGGGGCGTGTGCCTGGGGTACCGCTTTGACGAGCTATATTTTTTGCAGGGACAGGCTTTTGCCGCAGTCGGCATCTTGCCCGAATGGCCGAATGCGGATGTCGTACTGCGGAAAAGGCATCTCTATGCTGTTGGCACGCAACACTTGCAGTAACCGGACATGCAAGTCATGGGCAACCTGTAAACGATGCGACAGTTCACTGACATAAACGCGCACCGAGAAGCTCAATGCGCTTTCGCCAAAGCCGACGAACAATACGCAGGGTTCAGGTTCTGCAAGCACTTTAGGGGTTGTTTGTACGGTATCCAGCATCACTTTATGTGCCAGCTCAATATCAGCGTCGTAAGCGATGCTGATAGGAATGACCACCCGCGTTATCGCGTCGCTCAAGGTCCAGTTGACGAGCTGGCTGGTGATAAAGGTCTTGTTTGGCACGATCAATTCTTTTTGGTCCCAGTCCATGATGGTGGTCGCCCGCATCTGAATGCGGCTGACTTTACCGGTGACGTCGCCTATCGTGACGGTGTCGCCTACCCGTATCGGGCGCTCAAACAGCAGGATAATGCCCGACACCAGATTGGCAAAAATTTCCTGTAAGCCAAAACCCAAACCCACACTGAGCGCCGCAACCAGCCATTGCACCTGTGACCAACTCCCGCCCAGCTCATTGGCGACCGAGATGAAGCCTATCGAGAAGATCAGATAGGTTGCCAGCTGGTTGACGGCATAGCGTCCGCCTGCTTCTATCGCCAAGCGCCTGAAGAACAATAACTCCATGATGCCGGAAAAATTACGCACCGAGACCATGGTGATGAATACATACAGGCCTGCGAGCATTAGATTGGTCAAGGTGATCGGTGCATAGCTTTCCTGGTTGTTGATCATGACCTGATGTTGCCACAGCACGATATGCTCCAGAAAAGAAAAGGCGGGGAGTATGTTTTTCCAGATCATCGAGAAACCGATAATCAAACCGAAGCCTATGAAGACATTGAGCAAGTTAATGGTTTGTGCATTGATTTTCGGAATGTCGACAACATGTTCATCGACCGGCAACACAGGATCTTCGCCGCCTATTGCAGCATGTTGTTTTTCGGCCAAGGCGGCGGCTTTACGCTGTTGTATGGCGTTGGCGACAGCCAATTGCCGGTTCACCAGCGTCAACCAGCGGAATACCAGCGCGTGGATGACCATCGTCAAAAAAATCAACCGTACCGTGATGATTAGTTTTTGTTGTAGCTCAAGGGCGCTCAAATAATAACCCGCGACCGCAAAACCAATGATGATTAACGGCATCGCAATGGCCGCCGAATACCAGACGTAACGCAGCCTGGTCAGCCAGCTGTCAGGATTGGCGCTGATTTGATATTGCAACACGCCTTGGCGGGGATTGAGGACATAATGCAGAAAAACGGCTATTGCCGTCGTGCTGATGATGAGCGCCAAGCGCCCCAGGCTGTCGCTATGCGCGGAGAATTTGGACAGCCCCGTGCTGCTGATAATAAACACTGCCGGTACGGCAATAAAACGCAGCCAGGCGATGTGTTTCCGTAACAGTCTGATTGAGCTTTGCGGCCATTGAAAATGCTTGCTCATGATGCCGGCGGGCGCAAACAAGCGATAAAAAAACTGTATGAAAAACAGTGGGATCGATGCGCTTTGCAGGCCTGTGGCGATGGCTTTGCTGAAATTATCTATCTGGATGTTGCTGTTTAGGAACCAGCCGCCATAGTAGCAAGCCAGCGGCAGCGGTAGCACCAACAATAAGGTATAAGCCAACGCTTTCAGCGTATGGTAAAAATGATCGGTAGCGATGTTCTCTACTTTTGCCGAGATTGCAGACAATTGCAGCTTTAGCCACTGCCTGCTCAACAGCAGGCCCGCCAAACCGATTAGGCCGATAAACGCCAGGAACGGCCATTTGCCAATGCTTTTAAGTGTGTCCTTCGCGACTGTTATCCAGTTGAGCGGCGACAGTACCCATTGCGTGGCATGGTACAGGTCGCCGATAAAGCTCAGATCTATAGGCGCCGAACTGCGTACCCATAACAGGCGCTGGTCGAGATAAACGGCGAATTTATTGGCCTGGGTGTGCATTTGCTGTCTGGCGAAGTCAAAATCCCCCAGTGTACGCAAATATGTGGTGTCGGCGGCATAAAGCTTGTTCAGCAAATCTTTCTGGCTGTTCATCAACACACGCAACTCCGCCTGGATCATCATGCGCTGTTCCGCGGGCAAGTTATGGTCGACTTGCGTATCCATAATTTGCTGCAATTCGGTGTCTATATCGGCCAAATTTTTTAATCGGTCTTCAACTTTAAACTGCTCAAGGCTGGTCAAGGCGGTTTCATTCTGCACGGTTTCCGAGTCCAGGGTCAGCTGGATTTGCGTCAGCAAATTGCGGCGTTGCTCGCGTAAAATCTTGCCTAATGCGGGGCTTAAACCTGCCAGACTGATTTTTTTGTCGGCGTTTTTAAAATCGGCTTCGATGCTGGCGGCCTGTGCATCAATTTTGCTTTTTTGTTCGTTATAGCTGTCAATTTTTTCGGTGACCGCTTGTAGGTTGCGACTGTGTTCGATGTTTTCACGTGTCGCCACCTGAATGACAGCATGTTTGCCGATCAGGTCTTGTTCAGCCTGACTGAGCGCCGCTTGCGCGTCTTGGGCCTCTTGTTGCCGGAGTTCCGTGAGTATGCCCTCGATTACCGTCACCATGGGAGCGAGTGCGTTTTTTTGTATGTCCAGCAGCTGATATTGCGCTTTCAGCAGTTCGACGCGGGCCGGATTGCTGATGGCCTCAATGTCCAGCATTTTCAGTTCCGCTGCGCGCGCATCCAGCTGGGTCTTCAGATATAGCTGTGCCGCTTCGGTCTCTAGCTTGGATTCGGAAGCCGGTGGCGGTGTCCCCAGTTTTTTTTGCGTAGCGTCCAGATCCTGTTGAGCAGTGACGGTTTCCTGACGGATCAGTTGCGGGCGAGCCTGTTGCAACGCCAGTTCGTTTTCCAGCTTTTTTAATTGCTCATTCAAGCTGCTGATTTTCTCTTTTTCGATAACCAGCCTTTGCTCCAGTTCTTCGGGGGCGATGCTGGCGAAATCATCAGGTTTTTGCTTGGCCAATCTGGACTGGGTGAGTGCGATGTCTTTTTGCAGATTTTTGGTGGCATCGGGCGCTGCTTTAATGGCCTGCTTGAATTCAGCGCTACGTGCTTTAAAAGTTTCGATATTGCCGAGATTGTCTTGTGCGGATTGATAAAATTTAAGTAATTTTCCCTTTATCAGCTCATCAAAGCCTTGCCGGGTATTGATGGCGTCAATTTTGGCCTGTAGCGTGTCTTTATTGATTTCAAGGCCAGCGTTCTGTGGTTTGGCTGGCGTGGCCTGCGCATTTGCCGTAGCGCTTAAGCCGCCACTGACGATACAGACTAGCAACAGCAGATGGACTAGGTTGTTGAAACGGACGGGGTTATTGATAAATGTCATTGATAAAATAAGGATGGGCATGGTGCTGAACAAGGCCGGGTTGGGATGTTGGCGCGGGTTAAGCGCCTATCTTACCTGCTTTCCGTGCGCTATACATCCGGCTAATGGCCTATCAACATAAGCCGGGGCAATGGCCTTCCGGTATTTCACCAATAGCCAGCCGTATCGGGCCATTATAGTGGCTAGGACAAGCTGTTGTCCTTTGCGCCCGAGACTGATGGACGCACTACAATTTTCTGGCACTAACCAAGACATACTCCAAGTTATCGGCCATATATTGGAAAGTCATCACGGTCTCTTCGATCACCTGCTTATCAAGGTGCTTTAGTATTTCTGCCTTATAAGTGTCGATAGTATCCTTTATTTTGGGCACCAAAAATGGCATCACATGGCTGGAAATATTGGTGATGTCAAGCAGTTCAAATCCTGTCTCCGCCAATAACTCAGGATAGGCTTCCTTGGCTATAAACGCCGAATACATCTGGTCTTTGGCAAATAGCGTGAATTCCGGCGTTATGGTCGGTAAGGCCGTTAAATCGGCTATTAACAACGCGGCACCGGGTTTTAGCACGCGATGGGCGGCATGCAATGCTTCGCGGTGGCCCATGTGGAAAATGGATTCAAAAAACCAGCCGCCATCATACGTGTTGTCGTCAAAAGGCATCGTCAACACATTGTCGGCAATAAAGCTTGTGCGTCCCTGCATGCCTTGGGCTTGTGCCCTTGCTGTGGCGCTGGCTTGCTGGAATGAGCTGATGGTTATGCCGTCCACATAGCATTGTTTTGCCTGGGCAAGCGCCATAGCCGGTGCGCCTACGCCGCAGCCCAGATCGCAGAAACGTTGGTCTGCTTGGATGTGGGTCTTCGCTATCATTATTTCGGTCAGTTTATGAGCGGCGGCGGCATAGCTGCTGCTTGGGTTGCTTGCGTCCCAATAGCCCAAATGGACATGGCCTTCGGATATCATTGATTCAAGCTGACCTTCAGGCGAGTTGTACCTGCGGGCAACGTGTTCTGGGAGTGGTCTGTGCATACTGGCCTTATAGTTGTGTGATGGAGGGTAGTGCAGCTGGGGTGCTTGCGGGTGTGTTAAAAAACGGGGCTTAAACCGGTGTGTTTTCCATGCGGCTACTGTGCTTGAGTTTTTAAACTTTTGCAAGCGGGCGGGCTTGGCTTCATCTCCCAGGCCATGCCCATCGTTATGATAGCCACAGCAATGCCGAATCGGGAAGGCGAAAACCGGCACAAGCTTGAAAATTACGGATGACTTGTCCGCCGATTGTCGGCGTTGCCTTTAGCGATAGTTTTCTGTTGCAAGAGCCGATATACTTTTTGTCATGGCGTGGTATCAATACCGCTTATGTTGACAAGTCCCAGTGATAAAGGAAAACGATATGGTTGCGGTTGGAATAGAAGCGATGAATCTTTTTGGCGGCAGCGCCTATGTGGATGTGATGGAGCTTGCGGCTCACCGCAAGCTGGATACCGCAAGGTTTGACAACCTGTTGATGAAGCAAAAGGCGGTGGCCTTGCCTTATGAAGATCCGGTCACTTTTGGCATTAACGCAGCCAAACCTATTGTGGATGGCTTGTCGGACAGTGAAAAAGAACGCATTGAATTGTTGATTTGCTGTTCTGAATCGGGCATTGATTTCGGCAAGTCCATGGGCACTTATATGCACCAGTATTTGGGCTTGCCGCGAAATTGCCGCATGTTTGAATTGAAGCAAGCCTGTTATTCCGGTACTGCGGGTTTTCAAATGGCGATTAATTTTATTTTGTCGCAGGTTTCGCCGGGAGCCAAGGCACTGGTTATCGCGACGGACATTTCGCGCTTTTTAGTGGCCGAAGGCGGCGATGTGCTGACGATGGATTGGGCGTTTACCGAACCCAGCGGCGGCGCCGGGGCGATGGCATTGTTGGTCAGCGAAACGCCGGAGATATTCCAGGTCGATGTGGGCGCCAACGGCTATTATGGTTATGAGGTCATGGATACTTGCCGTCCGATAGCCGATAGCGAAGCCGGCAATGCGGATTTGTCTTTATTGTCTTATCTGGATTGCTGTGAACAGACGTTTTTGGAATACCAACGGCGCGTCGCCGATGTCGATTACCGCAATTCTTTCCAGTATCTATGCTTCCATACGCCTTTTGGCGGCATGGTGAAAGGCGCGCATCGGTTGATGATGCGGAAAATGGCAAAAGCCGGTCGGGACGACATCGAACAGGATTTTCATCGGCGCGTCGCTCCTGGCTTAAGTTATTGCCAGCGCGTCGGCAATATCATGGGGGCTACGGTGTTGCTTTCCCTGGCGGGCAGCATCGACCAGGGCGTATTCGATAGCCCGCAAAGGCTGGGCTGTTTTTCTTATGGTTCGGGATGCTGTTCCGAGTTTTATAGCGGCGTCGTGACTTCTGGCGGCCAGCAAAAGTTGGGTCTTATGAATATCGGGCAACATCTGGATTACCGCTACAAACTCTCTATGGACGAGTATGAAGCCTTATTGGATGCCAGCAATGCCGTGAAATTTGGCACACGCAATGTCGAGATAGATATCGGGCAGTTTTCAGGGCCCTGGCAAGCCGGCCGGCATAATGTCGTCAGGGAAGGCAAGGCGAGGGTGTATTTGAGCGGGATTAAGGAATTCCACCGGCAATACCAATGGCTGGCTGGAGCGTAACCATTCAATTTATTATCAAGCTGCTGTATAACACTGGGATAGCGCTATTTATCCAGACGGGTCTCGGTCATGCGCCCCGTATCCATAATAAACAAGCGGTCGCAACGGGTGAAATATTTTTCGTCATGGGTCACGACGATGACTGTTTTTCCCTGATGTTTTAATTTTTGCAAGATAACATCATAAAAAAACTGGCGGAACTCAGGATCCTGGTCGGCCGCCACTTCATCAAAAACATAGATCGACTTGTCTTCCAATAAGGCAATGATTAAGGCCAGGCGCTTTTTTTGTCCGGTCGATAAATTGGCATTGATAAAACGGCCGTTTTTAAAGCCTGTCTTCTGTTCCAGCCCCATTAACGTCAGGTATTCATTGACGCTGTCAACCGCAACGTCCTGATGGCCATAAAATCGGTCAAAAAGATGAAAGTCAGTGAAAATAATCGCGAACAGGTTTCTGTAATCCATTAATAAACGGCTGTCTATCGTCTGCTTATCGACGATGATGGCGCCTGATTCAGGCTCGTAAAGCCCGGTCAGCAGTTTCAGGAACGTGGACTTGCCGCTGCCGTTGCCGCCGCGTATAAAAATCAGTTCGCCCCGGTTAATGGTTAAATTAAACGGGCCCACTGAAAATCCCTGGGATTGGTTTTGGTCATGATAGGCAAACCGGACCTGACTGATAACCAGCTGCCGGAAAAAATCAGGGGCTTTGAAGGCGACGCGCTCATCAGCCACGGATTCCTGTGCCGCCGCTAATTTAAGTTCGAGATTCTGCAAAAAAACAACGGCGACATTGGCTTTGGCGACGCTAGGTATCATGTCCAGGACAACGACAATAGGCCCGATGATGTATAAGACGGCGGTGGTGATGGCCATGATGTCAGCCGCCGATAATTCGCTTAATTGAGGCAACAGGAAAACAATGCCGGCCATCAGGATATAAAAATAAATCTGGGCATACATTTGCAGATTGGCAATGCTGATGTCGGTTTCGATGTTCTTTTGCATCGCCTCTTCTGAAATATAGCCCATATAGTTGTTGCACAAATCAGCGCTTTTCTCGCGGTTTATTTTTAATTCATTGAAACCATCAAGCACATGCTGCATATATCCCACATATTCAGCTTCCTTGGCCAAGGCCTGTTTCAGGGTTTTTTTCATGGCTACCAGCATGATTTGGGTGCTGATAACCGAGCAGACAATACAAATGGCGGATAGCAAAAAAGCCATTTTGGACAGCGTGGCTATATAGGCAAAGCTGCACACCAGCATGATGACGGCGGGAAAACCATCGGCTAAACGGTGCGCCCCCTGCGAGATCAGTTCGGTTTTTTCGGAAAGCACCGCAAGAATTTCGGCTTTGCCTATTTCTTCGTAAGTTAACGGCTTTACATTTCTCAAGCCAGTCAATATCCGGCCCCGGTATTCAAAACTGCTGGCCTGGACTACGCGGCTAATCCGGTGCGTGATGTAGCGTTTGCTCAGGAAAAACAACGCAATCGACGATAGGAAAATGATAAATAAACGGGCATCAAGCTCCGGGTTGTCAAAGTCCTTGGCCGCCGCATTTAAGATAACCAAAATTAACGCATTAATGACGCCGCAAACTATCGAGGCGGCAACCAGCACAGCCTTGGCGTGCGGTGTGTCCATGATTAAAAAATCAAGCAATTTTAATTGGGCTATCGGGTTATCGCTTTTCATATTGCCTGTAGTCTGTATTTAAACATATAAAGATAATTCTGGGCGGCACAGTCCGAATGTCAGGGCGATACGCTTATTAAATTCAGGCTGTTCAATGCGATGTTTTTTCCGCACCAGGGCCATTATTTTGGCTGATCGGCAAGGGCTGCTCAGGGCGCTGCCAGGGGCAACGCGTAAAAATTTAAAGATGGTTTGCAATTACAACGGACGGTATAATTTTTGCGCCCTGACAGAGGGCAGCTGTAAGTATACCATTGGCGGTGCAGGCATGAACAAGATGCCTTCAGATTATGCAGGCACCGTTGTCATAGACTAAGCGCAAGCTACTGCCGGTGTTTGCCCCGCTGTGGGCCATTCAAACTAATGAGTTAAAGGAGACCAGGGTTATGCAAGATTCAGTTTCAGAAGATGTCGCAAAAATGTATGACTCGCCTGAAGGGCAATTAGGGCCGCTTATGTTTGGTGGTCATCTGCATTGGGGGTACTGGGATGCAAGCAACCCCAATGACAATTTTGCTGCGGCGGCGGATAAGCTGGCCCAGATCATGATAGACAAGACCACGATACAGGCAGGCCAGCGTTTCTGTGACCTGGGTTGCGGTGTCGGCGTACCCGCCATGAAACTTGCCAAGGCCAAAGGCTGTTATGTCGACGGCATCACCATCAGCCAATTCCAGCAGGAAAACGCCAGCGCCCGCGCCCTGGCGGAAGGCCTGCAAGAACGGACAACATTTTTTCATGCCAGCGCGCTGGCGATACCCAGCGCCGACCTCAATTATGATGGCGGCTGGTTTTTTGAATCCATCTTCCACATGGGTCATAAAGCGGCCTTGCTGGAAGCGGCCAGGGTTTTGAAATCGGGCGCCACGCTATTGCTGACGGATCTTCCCATACTGCCTCATACGACGGAAGCTTTTTTGGCTTTTGTCAAAGAACACATCCACGCCGGTTTTATAAGCAAAGACGATTATCCGGCGTTATTGGATGAAGCCGGATTTGAGCTCGTGGAACTTTGGGATATTACCGAAAACGTCATGGTTCCCTTAGTGCCAAAATTCAAGGAGGCCATTGATGAGCACAAACAAGAGATTCTTAAGTGCGCCACTGAGAAAGAGATCGACGATTGGATTTATTTATTCGAATACATGAGCGAGAACCTGGGTTATATCTTGGTCACGGCAAGAAAACGGTGAACACACGCCGGAAAAAACAATGAAGTAGCTTTATGAAATAGCGTTAATAGTGTGGTCAAGTTAGCGGATTTCAGAAGCTCGCCCTTGAATCATCTTCAACGCTTGGTTTGACACTAAAGGGCGAGAGTAATGAATACCGAAGCACAGTTGAAACGCATACACGCAGCGATACTTAACGCAAACCTGAACACCGCGCCCCCGCCAGCCAAGCCAGCACCCGCTTCTTGCCCCCCCAGCAATAAACATCCAGACCCGCCGGAACCGATTGCGATTATCGGCTTGTCCGGTTATTTCCCGCAGAGCATGTCCGTGCAAGCATTCTGGGCCGCGTTGGACCAGGATGTGTCGCTGATTGAAGAGATTCCGGCCAGCCGGTTTGCATGGCAAGCCGTCTATGACCCCAGCGGTGTGGATCCCTCCAAAAGCCGTAGCGTGTGGGGCGGGTTTATTCCCGATATTGCCGGTTTCGACCCGCTGTTCTTTAATATTTTACCTGGCGAAGCCGCCAAAATAGACCCCAAGCAACGCTTGTTACTGATGTCGGTTTATCAAACGTTGGGCGATGCCGGTTATGCGCCGTCAGCATTGAAAAAAAGCAATACCGGTGTTTTTATAGCCAGTCAGGATAACGAATACGCGCTGTTATCGCAGCAAACGGGCGAAGAGTCGTACGCACAAAACTGCATGCTGGCCAACCGGATCTCCTATTACTTTGATTTTCGCGGCAGCAGCGAAATTGTCGATGCCCAATGTCCGGGCGCCGCAGTGGCACTGCATAAGGCCGTGGCCGCATTACGGTCAGGTGAAATTGAGCAGGCCGTAGTGGGCGCGGCTAACCTGATATTGCGGCCCCAGCCTTTCGTATTATTGAGCCGCACCAAACAATTAAGCCCCAGACCTGGCGTAAATTCTTTCGGCCTGAATGCAGAAGGGCATCTGCGGGCCGAAGGCGTGGCGAGCGTTTTGCTGAAACCGTTGGCGCAGGCCGTTGCCGATGGCGATTCAATTTATGCGGTGATCAAAAATACCGCCGTCAATTACAACGGTCAGGGCGGCGCTTCTATAGCCGCGCCGAACACGGATAGCCATGCCGAATTGATTGCCCGTTGTTACCGGCAAGCCCATGTGGATCCCAGGCATATCGCTTATATCGAAGCCCAGGGCATGGGCAATCCGCTAGCCGATCTGGTCGAGTGGCAGGCTTTCAACCGTGCGTTGCAGGATTTGGCAAAACAGCAAGGCGTGGCGTTGAGCCCCGGCAGTTGCCGTGTCAGCACCGTCAAACCCATGCTGGGGCATATGGAATCAGCGTCGGCCTTGGGTGCGTTGTTTAAGATTATCCGTAGTTTTCAGACCCATACCATCCACAAAATTCTGAACTTTAGCGACGCTCATGCTGATCTGGACAGGGAAGGGACGCCTTGCCGCTTGGCTACCGAAACCGAAGCCTGGGCGCAAACCGGCAGGCCGCGTTTGGCAGGCTTGCATGCTTATGGCATGGGCGGCGTCAATGCCCATGTGTTGCTAGAAGAATATGACGGGCGTTTGTTTGGGGGACAGCCCCAGCCTAGCCAGCCGGCAATAACGATGGTAGGCGGGACTAAACCTGAACTGGTCGTGCTGTCGGCGAAAACCCCAGCGCGATTGCAAGCCTTGGCGGGGCAATTACATCAATACTTATGCTCCGCTGTTCCGGTTGGCGATGACACCGTCACGCTTGCCGACCTGGCTTATACGCTACAAGTCGGACGCGAAGCCATGGCCCACCGGCTGGCATTGGTCGTGCATAGCCAAGCAGGTCTGGTGCAGGGTTTGCAGCAGTTTCTAAACCCGGAAACAGCGGGCGAATCATGTGTTACGCTGTTTACCGGCCCTGGTGAGGCCAGCGCTGCGGATAGCCTGCGTTCGGCAGTCGCCTTAGCCGATCAGGATCTGGAAAAACTGGCGGCGTATTGGGTCCAGGGCGGGGATATAGCATGGGCTGCGTTGCATGCTGGCAAACGCCTGCGTCGGGTTTCCCTGCCCGTATATCCGTTTGAGCAACAACGGTGTTGGCTTGATGAGTGTACGCAAACCAGTGCCCGGATTAAGCAACAGGCTCCCGTTTTTAACAGCGATGCCGGACAATCCACGGCAAACCATGTGCGGGATTATCTGCTGTTTGTGCTCACCGAAGAACTGCAACTGCCTGCCGACGCCATCAAGCTGGATCGACACTTATATGATTACGGCATTGATTCGATTATCGGCATGACATTGCTGCGCGGGCTTAGCCAGACTTTTGCGGTTGACATGTCGGGCAGGGACATGCTGGAACACCCAACGGTACAGGCCTTGGCGCACTGCGTCGCGGACAGGGTGGATCGTCTTAAGAGCCAGGGCAATGGGGCGGTGCTAACGGAGTCGCCGCTGCCGGCCTTACCCGGCTACCCGCTGTCCGAAGGGCAGAAGGGTTTGTGGGCGCTGCAACAAGGGGTTCCCGAAATGAGCGCCTACAACATCCCGTTGTGTTTTCATCTGAGCCAAAGCCTCGATAGCGCGGCATTAAGGGCGGCCTTTCGTTTTTTGTTGGACCAATATCCAATCTTAAACAGCGTGATTGCAGAACACGACGGCGAATTGACTTTAAGTCAGGCGCCTCGGCAAGCGTTGGCTTTCGAAGAAGAACAGATTTCTGCATTGGCGGCGGATCACATACTGGCTTATCTGGGCCAACAGGCAAAACGTCCGTTCCAGCTGGCGACCGGGCCGTTGATACGTTGCCAGCTGTTCATACATTCGGAGCAAGCCTGTTATCTACTGCTGACTATCCATCATATCGTTTTCGACGGCAGCTCCTTCCTGCCGGTCATGGGCACGTTATTAGACGCTTACCGGCAATTGGCCCAGGGTAAAACTCCGGTGTCGGTTTATCCCGCCGCAGCAACCTTCCAGGATTTTGTCGCGTGGGAACGCACTATGCTGGCGGGGGCGGCAGGCCAGAAACAGCGGGCTTACTGGAAACAGCAGTTAGCCGGTTTTACGCCGGGCTTGCAGCTGCCTTGCGATCAGCCAAGGTCTAGTGCCCAAGCCTTTCTGGGACAGGTGTATACCGCTAAAGTCGATGCTGAACTGGGTCGCCGCATCAGGGCTTATGCCGATCAGCAACGCATGAATTTATCGGTGCTGTTCCTGGGTTTCTTCAAACTATTGCTGTACCGTTATACCGGTCAGGACGATATTGTCGTCGGCATGCCCGATAAAGGCCGTCCTGAACAGCGTTTCAGTGCCGCTGTGGGTTATTTCATCAATATGTTGCCTATCCGCAGCCAAGCTTTGGGTACGCAGCCGTTTTCCGCCTTTATCAAAACCTTGCAACTGACGGTGGTGGATGCTCTGGATCATGCCGCGTATCCTTTTCCGGTGCTCGTCCGTGAACTGGATATGCCGCGCGGTGCTGATTTTGCGCCGGTCTTCGAGGTCGCTTTCGAATATCAAAACGTGTTTTCAGGCCATGACTTACGGACTTTTAACCGGCAATATCAGGCAGCATTGGCGATAGAATTCGTCGAAGCCTTATGCCAGCAGGGCGAGTATGAAATCGTGCTGGAAGTCAGGGAACAGGCCGATGGCTTCGTGTTAAACCTGAAATACAACCCCAGTTTATATCATGAGGCGACGATAGCGCGGATGCTGGACCATTATCTCAGGTTGATAACGGAAGTGCTGGCGCAGCCGGACGTGATGCCCGGCGCATATACGCTGCATACGCCGCAGCAAGAAAAAGCCCTGCTTTATGATTGGAATAACACTGACCGCGCTTACCCGCAACGCTGTTTTCATGAACTGTTCGAATATCAGGCGCAACAAAATCCGGATGCGCTTGCCGTCGTGTTTGGCAATAGCCGGTTGAGTTATGCCGAACTCGATGACAAAAGCACGGCGCTGGCTAAACATTTGCAGGCCAGGGGCGTTAAGCCCGACCAGCTGGTGGCTATTTGCGTGGAGCGTTCGCTGGATATGATGGTCGGTTTGTTGGGCATATTAAAAGCCGGTGCCGCCTATTTGCCGCTGGATCCGCACTACCCGTTGGAGCGCCTCGCCACTATTTTGCAAGACAGCCTGACCACTATGGTGCTCACGCAATCCGGCTTGACGGACAAGCTGGCCGAAGTATGCCGGGCCGCCCGATTAACGCAGGATATGGCCGTTATCGTGCTGGATCAGGACTGGGACGACGTGGTACAACAGGCCGCGCAACAACCGGCGTTGCAACGGCAGGTCAGGCCGCACCATTTGGCTTATGTGATTTACACTTCCGGCAGCACCGGCAACCCTAAGGGCGTCATGATCCCGCACCAGGCTTTGGTCAATTTCCTGACGGCTATGGCGGAACAGCCGGGCTTGCAGCGCACGGACACCTTACTGGCGGTGACGACTTACTGCTTTGATATTGCCGGCCTGGAACTGTTTTTGCCGTTGCTGGTAGGCGGCTTATGCCTGCTTTGCGATAGCGCCAGCACGCAGGATGCGGAACAGCTGAAACAGCACATACAGCGACTGAAACCGACGGTCATGCAGGCGACACCGGCTACCTGGATGATGCTGCTGCACAGCGGCTGGCGCAACCAGGAGCGGGTAAAAATTCTGTGCGGCGGCGAAGCCATGCCGCAAGCGTTGCAACAACAGCTGATCGAAACCGGTAGCGAGGTCTGGAACCTGTATGGCCCCACCGAAACGACGATTTGGTCCACCGTCGCACGCATAGAAGCAGCATCGCCGGTTACGATAGGTCAACCGATAGCAAACACGCAAATCTACATCGTCGATGGACAAAATCGTCCCGCGTTACTGGGCTGCCCAGGCGAGCTGTGCATAGCCGGTGATGGCTTGGCTTACGGCTATTGGCAGCGGCCGGGGCTCACCGCCGAAAAATTTGTCGATAATCCTTTTAAGCCGGGAACGCGCTTATACCGTACCGGCGATCTGGCGCGTTGGCGTGCTGACGGCACGATTGAGCATCTGGGCCGCATCGACTTTCAGGTTAAGATCCGTGGTTTCCGTATAGAACCCGGCGAGATAGAAAGCCTGCTCAACCGGCATCCCGACATTAAAGAAAGCGTTGTTATCGCCAGGGAACACGCAGGCGCTAAGCAATTGCTGGCTTATTACGTGCAACAACAGCACGCAGACCCTCTAACGTTAGGCGCTAGCGCATTGCAGGACTATTTGCGGGCTAACGTCCCCGACTACATGGTGCCTGCCTTATTTATCGCCGTGGATGCCATTCCGCTGACGCCCAACGGCAAAATAGACCGCAAGCAATTGATGGCCCGTGACGTGGCGCTAGACCGGAAACGGCTGGGTGCAAGCCCAAGCACCACGACCGAAACAACGGTTTTGGCGTTGTGGGAAGAGTTGCTGAAGATTGACGGCATCAGCACGACGGACGGCTTTTTTGAGCTCGGCGGCAATTCGGTTTTGTCGGCGATAATGGCGCAACGCATCAGCACGTTGTTCGGCGTGGCGTTCACGGCGCCTAGCCTGTTCAAATACCCGACCGTACAAGCCATCAGCGCGTACATCAATACCCGTGATGCCGACAAACCATCTTTCGCCCCGCCAGATACGGCAGCGTTGGAGTCTGACAAGGACTATCCCGATTATTATCGGGATAGTCTCGCGATTATCGGCATATCCTGCCATTTGCCCGGCGCGAAAAACCATGATGAGTTCTGGCTGAACTTAAAGGCAGGCAAGGAGAGTGCGACGCTGTTATCGAAAGCAGAACTGCGTCGGCGCAATATCCCGGAAGCCGTCATCCAAAACCCCGGCTTTATCCCGCTACAGTACAGCATGACCGGCAAAGAGTCGTTCGACCCCGAATTCTTTAATATTTCGCCGAAAAATGCCGTGCTGATGGACCCGCAGTTCCGCATGTTATTGCAACATTCCTGGCAGGCCATCGAGGATGCGGGTTATATCGCCAAAGAGATTCCAGAGACCGCGGTCTTTATGTCGGCGAGCAACAGCTATTACAAGACGTTATTACATAATTCGAACAGCGTCGCCGCCGCCGATGATTATGCGGCATGGATTTCAGCCCAGGGCGGCACGATTCCCAGCATGATTTCTTACCAACTGGGCTTGACGGGGCCGAGTTTTGCCGTACACGCCAATTGTTCGTCTTCCCTGGTCGGCCTATATCTCGCTTACCAGAGCTTAAAAACCAACGAGGCGAAATATGCCTTGGTCGGCGGCGCCACGTTGTTTCCGATTCCGGGGGCGGGGCATCTTTACCAGCCGGGCATGAATTTTTCCAGCGACGGGCATTGCAAAACCTTTGACGCCGATGCCGACGGCTTGGTCGGCGGCGAAGGCGTCAGCGTCATCGTCGTCAAAAAAGCGCTGGATGCGATAGCCGACGGAGATCATATTTATGCGCTGTTAAGAGGTATAGGCATTAATAATGACGGCGCGGACAAGGCCGGGTTTTATGCGCCCAGCGTACAGGGGCAGGCCGCCGTCATTGCGCGGGTGCTGGAAAGCACCGGCATCCATCCCGAAAGCATAGGCTATGTGGAAGCGCACGGGACGGGCACGAAACTTGGCGATCCTGTTGAAGTCATGGCTTTGGATGACGTTTATAAACGCTATACGGGTAAGCGGCAGTTTTGCGGCATAGGTTCCGTCAAGCCCAATATCGGCCATCTGGATACGGCGGCCGGGCTTGCCGGATGTATAAAAGTCGCGCTCAGCCTTAAGCATGGCGAAATTCCGCCGTCGATCAATTATCGGCAACCGAACCCCGAAATAGATTTTGCGGCGACGGCATTTCACGTGGTAGACCGTTTGACGGCCTGGGACGGCAAGGGCGCACCACGCCGCGCGGCGCTGAGCGCATTCGGTATAGGCGGTACTAATGCCCATGCCATCTTCGAGGAGTATATCGCCAAGCCGGATACGGCTATGCCCGTGGCTGACGGGCAACCGGCGCAGCTGGTTATCCTGTCGGCGAAAAGCGCAGATCGTTTGCAGGCCTACGCCGAAAAGTTTTTACACTATTTATCTCAAGACGGTATCCAGGCAACGATAACTCTGGCAGATCTGGCTTATACCTTGCAGACCGGCAGGCTGGCGATGGGCCACCGTTTGGTGTTCATCGTCAGGCAGCTGAGTGAACTTATCGTCAAGCTGGAAAGCTATCTGGCTGGCGAGCGGGACATAGCCGGTTGTTTTTACGGAGATACCAAGCAAACCCGCAATGCAGGCGTGGCCGATATTCAGCAAGGCGCCGACACCTCGGTGTGCGACCAGCCGGAAAAAATTGCCCAAGCCTGGGTGGGTGGTGCGGCTATAGCATGGCGGTCGTTATATCACGGGCGTAAGGCCAGCCGCATCAGTCTGCCGGTTTATCCTTTTGCGGAGCAGCATTATTGGGTGGCAGACCACAACACTGTGGCTGACACCACGATGGACACAAATCCGATTGGCTGTGCCTGTGCCCAACCGGTCGGGGCTGCGGCATCATCTGCCAATATAGGCCTATTTATCGCCCAGCCGCGCTGGCAACAAAAAATGCCTGAGAATAACGCGGCATGCCCCGAATACGCTAGGCATCTGCTGGTGTTGTGCGGCGTGGACAGGTTGTCGGCGGCAACCGTTGCCGCACACCTGCCTGATACCGAGTGTCTGGTGCTGTCTCCGGCAAGCCAGCCATTGGCAGCCTCCTTTCAGGCGGTTGCCGTTCAGGTCTTTGAGAAAATTAAAGCGATGATGGCGGATAAAACCGGCGGCAAGACGCTGGTTCAAGTCCTGGTTTCAACGCAAGGCGGGCAAACACTGTACGCCGGATTGTCAGGCTTGCTTAAAACCGCGCATCTGGAAAATCCTGACATCATCGCCCAACTCATCGAAGCCGATGCACAAACCCAGGGGGCGGGCTTGCTGGAACGGCTGCTCGAAAATCGCTGGCATGCCGAAGATGCCCACATCCGATACCATCGGCAACAGCGCCAGATTCCGGTTTGGGAACAGTTGCCTGAAGATACCGGACACTATGGCGCGCCGTGGAAAGACAACGGCGTTTATCTGATTACCGGCGGCTTAGGCGGGCTGGGTCTGATTTTTGCCGAAGAGATCGCCGGCTTAACGAAGCATGCCGTATTGGTTTTGGCGGGACGTTCGTCGTTAAGCCGGGAGCAGCAAAAACAGCTTGATGCGCTGGCATCTTTAGGCGCCCGCATCGTGCACCGGCAAGTCGATGTGTGCAGGCAAATCGAGGTGGATGAGCTAGTCCAAAGCCTGCTGGACGAGTTCGGGCGGATCAACGGCATCCTGCATTGCGCCGGTATTGTCCGGGACAGCTTTATGTTGAACAAAACAGCGGCAGCGTTTAAAGCCGTGCTGGAACCCAAAGTGGCAGGCGCGGTACATCTGGATTTGGCGACCCGCGGCTGTGACCTGGACTGCTTCGTGTTGTTCTCTTCAGGCGCGGCGGCGCTGGGCAGTCCAGGCCAGGCCGATTATTGCACGGCCAATGCTTTTTTGGACGCGTTCGCGCATTATCGTAATGGCTTGGTCGCACAGCAGCACCGCTATGGGCAAACGCTGTCGATCAATTGGCCGCTTTGGCAGGCAGGCGGCATGCAAATGGAGGCGTTAAGCAAACAATTGATGGCGCAACGCACCGGCATTGTGCCGATGCGTACCGCAACCGGCGTACAGGCTCTGTCGCAAGCCTTGGCGGCAGGTCTGGGACAGATTCTCGTTATGGAGGGCGATGTGGCCAGGATTAAACAGTTCGTCAGCGGGGCGCATCCCGTGCCGGTGGTTGGGAATGCGTATAGGCCGCAACCCGACGATAAGGAATTAAGCGGCAAGGTGCTGCAACGGCTGACGCGTTTGTTCGCAGCAACGGTGAAAATGCCGGTGGATCGCATTGACGCAGACGAAGCGCTGGAACGCTATGGTTTGGATTCGCTGGCCATTATCCAGATGAACCAGCAACTGGATGAGCTATTCGGCCCGGTTTCCAAGACGTTGTTTTATGAATACCTGAACCTCAACGCGCTGGCAACGCATTTGGCCTCGGCTTACCCGCGACAATGCAGGGCTTGGGTGGGTTTAGATGCGGTCAGCGCTTATGCTGCAGCCCCGGCTGTTGCGCCGGGGGTAAAACCCTTGCAACCGGCAGCCGCAACAACCCGCAGCCACGGCTTTTCAGCGCCGCATAGCCCGATTCAGGAGCCGATTGCTATTATTGGCATGAGCGGACGTTATCCCGGCGCAGAAACCCTGGAGGTATTTTGGGAGAATCTGAAAGCGGGCAAAGACTGCATCATCGACATTCCTGAAGAACGCTGGCCCATGCAGGATTTTTACCATCCTGACCAGCAAACGGCGGTGGCCCAGGGTAAGAGTTACAGCAAATGGGGCGGTTTCCTCAACAGTTTTGCCGAGTTCGATCCGTTATTTTTTAATATTGCGCCTAAAGACGCGCTGGGCATGGATCCGCAAGAACGTTTGCTGTTGCAGTGCGCGTGGCAAGCCTTGGAAGATGCGGGTTATACGAAGGAAACCCTGCGGGAGGACTATCAGCAACGCGTAGGCGTGTTCACCGGCATCACCAAAACCGGTTTCGATTTATATGGGCCCGTGCGCCATCAGGGACAAAGTATCAACCCGCGCACCTCGTTCAGTTCGGCCGCCAACCGTATTTCCTATTTCCTGGATTTGCAAGGCCCCAGCATGCCGATTGATACGATGTGCTCTTCGTCGCTGACAGCCATACACGAGGCCTGTCTGCATATACGCCATCAGGAATGCGAACTGGCGCTGGCGGGCGGGGTCAATTTGTACCTGCATCCGTCCAGCTATGTCGGGCTATGTTCGGCTTATATGCTGTCCGGCGACGGGCAATGCAAGAGTTTCGGCAAAGGCGGCAACGGTTTTGTGCCGGGCGAAGGCGTGGGCATGGTCGTGCTCAAACGGCTGTCCCGCGCCATTGAGGACCAGGACCACATCTATGCCGTTATACGCGGCTCCAGCGTCAATCACGGCGGAAAAACCAACGGCTATACCGTACCCAACCCAAAAGCCCAGGCCGATCTGATTCGGGCCACGCTGGCAAAAGCCGGAGTTAATGCCCGTTCTGTCAGTTATATCGAAGCGCATGGCACGGGTACGGAATTGGGCGACCCGATTGAAATGACCGGATTGACCCAGGCTTTCCAACAAGATACGCCGGACCTTGGGTTTTGTGCGCTCGGTTCGGTCAAATCCAACCTCGGTCATTTGGAAGCCGCCGCCGGTATGGCGGGATTGGCCAAGATCGTGCTGCAAATGCAGCATGCCCAGCTTGCGCCTAGCCTGCATGCCGCAGAGCCGAACCCGAATATCGATTTTAGCCGAACGCCTTTTGTCGTGCAGCAAACCTTGGCGGACTGGCCGCAGCCGGTGTTTGACGTCAATGGCGTGGCGACAGCATGCCCCAGGATAGCCGGGCTGTCTTCATTTGGGGCTGGCGGCGCCAATGCACATCTGGTTCTGGAAGAATACATCGCGGATGTCCGGCAGCAAGGCGCATTCGTAGGCTCTGCCTTAATCGTGTTGTCGGCGAAAAATGAAGCCCGCTTGAAAGATATGGCGAAAAACCTGCTGGCTTATGTGCAACAGGCCCCTGCCGACGACCCAGCCGCGCATCTGCACAATCTCGCTTACACGCTGCAAATAGGACGCACGGCGATGGAAGAACGGTTGGGCTTCACCGCCGAATCGCTCCAGGAACTTGCCGAAAAATTGCGCCGGTTCCTGGCTGCTGATGACGATAGGGAGGGTTGGTATCGGGGGCAGGTCAAGCCTAATAAGGCGATGGTCACGCTCTTTGCCGACGATGAAGAATTGCAGGAAGCGCTAGCCAAATGGATGGCGCGTAAAAAGTTTGCCAAATTGCTGGCGCTGTGGGTGCAGGGCCTAGCCGTCGATTGGCGCAAACTGTATCAGGATGCCCAGCCTTCGCGTATCAGCCTGCCCGCATATCCGTTTGCCAAAGATCGTTATTGGCTGGACACGGCGGCGTCAGATGACGCCAGCCCGATTAAGCCGCTGCATACAGCTGCTGCCGTTTTACCGGCTGTAGCTGATAAGCCGGATAACGCGACGGTTCCACAGGGTTTGACGATGCTGCGACCGGTGTGGGATGCCGTCCTGTCGCCGCAAACCTCGGCAATCTTCCCAGAGTCCGGCGCGCGTATCGTGGTTATCGGCGGCAGTCGGGGGCAAACCGACGCGCTCCAGGCGGTTTATGCGGATGCCGAGCTGATGCGTATTCACGCGGAGGACAGCATTTACATGTTGGCCGCCCGCTTTAAAAAAGCCGTGGCGGTGGCGCATATCGTCTGGATTGCCCCTGACCACCGCGCCATAGCGGGGCAGGGTATCGTTGCCGTACAGCGCGAGGGCGTCCTTCAGCTCTTCAGGTTAATCAAAGCCCTGCTTGCGGCAGGTTACGGCAGCAAAGATCTGGGCTTGACGATTATCACGACGCAGGCCCAAGCCGTGTTCGACGCCGATATCGTGGCTCCGGCGCATGCCGGTGTGCATGGCCTGGTTGGCAGTTTGGCCAAGGAATATCCGCATTGGCAAATCCGTTTGCTCGATCTGGAAGCCGATACCGCTTGGCCTGACGGGCTGTGGGCTATGCCTGCCCATCGTGAAGGCGAGTGTTACGCCCGTCGCGGCGCAGAATGGTTTCAACAAAAACTGCTCCCGGTCCATCAGCTGGCATCAGGGCCGACACCTTACCGTCGCAATGGCACGTATGTGATTATCGGTGGCGCCGGTGGCCTGGGTGAAATCTGGAGCCGGGCGATGATAGCGGATTATCAGGCGCAAATGATCTGGATAGGCAGGCGTCCTAAGGATGCCGCCATTCAGGCCCAATTGGACAGGTTGTCGAAATGGGGGCCCAGTCCGGTTTATCTTGCTGCGGATGCCCGCGATGCTACGGCTTTGCAACAGGCTTACCATACCATCAAACAAAACCATCCCAATATTCATGGTGTCGTGCATGCGGCCTTAGGTCCTTACGACCAGAGTCTGGCGGATATGGACGAAACGCTGTTTGCTGACATACTCTCGACTAAGCTAGACATCAGTGTGTGCATGGCGCAAGTCTTCCAACAGGAAACGCTGGATTTTGTGCTGTTTTTCTCGTCGATGATTGCGTATGCAAAACCTGGCGGCATGGCAGGCTATGCGTCGGCTTGTACGTTCAATGATGCGTTTGCCCAGCATCTGGCTAAGGCTTGGCCTTGTGCGGTAAATGTCGTGAATTGGGGGTATTGGGATGTGGGTGGCGGCACCCGTATCTCTGACGCGTTAAAGGGCTTGGTTCAGCAACGCGGCGTACAACCTATCCAGCCCGATGAAGGCATGGATGCGTTGCGGGCGCTGTTGGCCTGCCCTATCAACCAATTGGCGGTGACTAAAACCAGTAAGGTCCAGAATATAGAGCGTATAGATTTGCAGCTCTGGACGTCAAGCTATCCGCAAAGCTTCGTTTCGTGCATCCAGGCCGTTGCGGACTATAGCCCTAAAGCCCATGCGCCTACCGAGCACAGCCATACGGAGCAGCTGAATGGCTGGATAGCAAAACTGCTGTTTGTACAGCTGCGCGAGTTGGCGCTGTTCGCCGCAGAAAGCCCTAAAGATATTAACGGTTTGCGTAAACAGGCGGGCATATTGGATAAATATGAGCGCTGGTGGCGGGAAAGCCTGTCCGTATTGGCAAGCAACGGCTATTTGGCTATCGAAGGCGGACGCGTTCAACTGAAGACGGGTCTGGCCGCTAGCGATAAGGCACAAGTCTGGCAGGACTGGGAAGCGCAACAGGAGCACTATCTACAGGCACCGGAAACGCGCACGCTGGCAATTCTGGTCCATGATTGTTTGCAACAACTGCCGGAAATCTTGCGGGGCACGACCTTGGTCACGGATATCTTGTTTCCGAATGGTTCGATGGAAAAAATAGAGGGTTTGTACAAAAACAATATTATTTGCGATTATTTTAACCAAGTGCTGGCCGAGCTGGTGGAAGCGTATATCAAACAGCGCATCCAAACCGATCCGCAAGCCCAGGTGCGGATTATTGAAATCGGCGCAGGCACGGGTGGCACTACGTCCACGGTGTTGCCGCATTTGCGCGGTGTGCAGGCTCATATAGCCGAGTATTGCTATACCGATTTGTCCAAATCCTTTTTTATCCATGCACAACAGCGTTATGGTTCGGCATATCCGTATCTGCGATACAAGTTATGGAATATAGAAGAGCCGTTGGCAGGGCAGGGCATTGATATTGCCGGTTACGATATAGCAATTGCCACCAATGTCTTGCATGCCACCCGCAATATCCGCAATACCTTGCGTAACGCCAAAGCCGCGTTGGCGCCGCATGGGCTGTTGGTTTTAAACGAAATCAGTGAAAAAACCGTGTTCGCCTCCGTGCTGTTCGGTTTGATTGACGGCTGGTCTTTGTCTGAGGACGAAGCGCTAAGGATACCGGGCAGTCCCGGTTTATACCCGGCAACCTGGCAGGCGGTTTTACAGGCGGAAGGTTTCCGGTCGGTATTGTTTCCGGCAGCGGCGGATCATGCGCTAGGGCATCAGCTGGTTGTCGCCGAAAGCGATGGCGTTATCCGGCAAAAGGCCGCGCTTCCGCAAACGGTCGCGGAAAATAGCGCCCCGGCCTGTAGTGCAGGGCAATCGCCCCAGGCCAGTCTAGTGTTGCCGGAACATCCCGTACCGGATCTGGCAGCTTATGTCGAAGCGGCGATAGTCAACGGTTTATCCCGTTCCTTAAGCGTGGACAAGGACGAGATAGAGCACGATGTGCCGTTTTCGGACTATGGCATAGATTCGATATTGGGCGTCAATGTAATCCAGCAGATTAATGACGGGCTGGGTATCAAGCTGAACACGACGGTGTTGTTCGATTATACGACGGTGGCGCGACTGACCGGGCATGTCACGGCAAGGTATAAAGACATGATTAATGCAGGATACCTAGCGCGTACCTGCACGGCTGATCCGGGATTGCAACAAGCTGTAAGCCGGGAACCCACGCCAGAGCGGCAAGCGGACGTTACAGAACAGCAACCGATGACGGCAAGACCAGGCTCAGGCGGGATAGCTGTAATCGGAATGTCAGGCCAGTTTCCAGGCGCAAGCGATGTGGCCGGTTTTTGGCAGAATTTACTTGAAGGCCGGGATTCGGTTGTTGAATTGCCGGCGCATTATTTGGCCCAAGACCAATACAGCCCGGTCAAGCAGCCGGGAAAAAGCTATTGCAAATGGGGCGGCATTTTAGAACATCGGGATTGCTTCGATCCGCTGTTTTTTAATATTTCGCCGCGCGAAGCGGAGTCAATGAATCCGCATCAGCGCCTGATTCTACAAGAAAGCTGGAAGAGTCTGGAAGATGCCGGTTACAACCCCAAAACGCTGGCCGATACGCGCACCGGCATTTTTGTCGGCGCCGAACCTACCGGTTATGTGCATGAAACCTTTACCGGCGCTTCGGAGGCCATTATTGCCTCGCGACTGTCTTATTTCCTGAATTTAAGAGGGCCCGCTTTTGTCGTCAACACCGGTTGCTCGTCATCCGGCGTGGCCTTGCATCTGGCTTGCGAGAGTTTACGCAATCGGGAAACCGGCATGGCGCTGGCGGGCGGTGTGTTTGCCGTCATGGGCCCTACACCGCTGGTCGGTCTGTCTCAGACCGATATGCTGTCTTATTCCGGCCGTTGTCATGCTTTCGATGCCGCAGCCGACGGCATGGCGATGTCGGAAGGGGTGGGCATGGTCGTGCTGAAGCGCTTGGAAGACGCGATAGCCGACGGCGATGCCGTGTATGGCGTGATTCGGGGTTCGGGGACTAACCAGGACGGGGCCAGCAACGGTATTACCGCGCCCAACGGCGTCGCGCAAGAAGCCTTGATTTGCGATATATACCGGCGTTACAACATCGATCCCGAACAGATCAGCTATATCGAAGCCCACGGCACCGGCACCAAATTAGGCGATCCAATAGAAGCGAATGCACTGGTGCGGGCATTCCAGCAGTTTACCGACAAGACGCAGTATTGTGCGGTGGGCAGCGCCAAAGCCAACATCGGACATAGCACGGCTAGCGCGGCGGTGATCGGCTTGATCAAGATATTGCTGTCGTTAAAGCATAGGCAAATCCCCGGCATGCCGCATTTTAAACAGCTCAATCCGCTGATTGAGTTCGGGCAATCGCCATTTTATCCGGCTACCGGCTTGGCGGACTGGCAACCCCGGAACGGTAAGCCGCTGATGGCGGCCTTGAATTCGTTCGGTCACAGCGGTACGAACGCCCATCTGGTGGTTGAGGAATATGTCATCCCGGTCGTTGCCGATGAAGACCGGGGCAGGTCCGCCGTCATTGTGTTGTCGGCGAAAAATACCGAGCGCTTGCAGGACAGCGCCGATCAGTTAGCCCGATTCCTACAGCGGGCACTAGGTACGCAGCCTATCGATCCGACTCTGACGCTGGCTAACCTCGCCTATACCCTGCAAACCGGCCGCGAGGCAATGGAGCAACGCGTGGCCTGGGTTGTCGGCAGCCTTGACGAATTAGCCGAGAAACTCCAGGCGTTTGCTAACGCAGAAGCACTGGATGGGCGTTGCTGGACAGGTGTAGTGGTCGCGAAAAGCAGTAAAAAGGGCTACGCCAACCCGGCGGATGTTCCCGAACGCTTAGCCGCAGGCGATGCTGACAAACTCGCCGCAGCCTGGACTCAAGGAGCTAACGTGGATTGGGCCTTGCTATACCGCGCCGCGCCGCCCCGCCGCATCCATTTGCCGACTTATCCGTTTGCCAGGGAACGTTATTGGAAACCGGAGCCGGCGGCTCTAGTCAACGTGCCTGGCGCTGATTACCTGCACCCCTTGCTGCACAGCAACACCTCCACGCTCTACGGGCAATCGTACCGCTCCACCTTCACCGGCGAGGAGTTTTTCCTGTCCGACCATATCGTCCAGGGGCAAAAAGTGTTGCCGGGAGTGGTTTATCTTGAGATGGCTCGGGCGGCGCTAGCTTGTGCGACCGGAACGCGCGAACAACAGCCGCCAGCATTCAGGCTCACCCATATCGTCTGGTCACAACCGCTGATCGTCGGTGATCAAGCGCAAGATGTCCATATCCGGTTAATGGCCGGACAAAATGACCGGATTCAGTACGAAATCTATACCGAATCCGCTGCCCAACAGTCTGTGCATAGCCAGGGCACAGCTGTGCCGGGTGATGCCGAACACCCAGGCATCCTGGAACTCCAGCGCCTACAGGCCGACATGCAACATAGCCCGTTCAGTGCCGAACAATGTTATGCCGTATATAAAAGCATGGGCATAGAGCATGGCGCAGCTTACCAAGCCATAGCCGCTGTTTATGTCGGTAATCAACAGGTGTTGGCAAAGCTGGTCTTACCGGCGGCGCTGTCGCCCGGCCTGGATAGCTACTGCTTGCATCCCAGCCTGATGGATGCCGCTTTGCAGGCCACGATAGGCCTGGCGCTGGCGCAAGCGGATGCTGCCGAAAAAACGGCGCTGCTGCCTTTTGCGCTGGAAGAACTGGTTATCACCGGCTGTTGCACGGCGCTGATGTGGGCATGGATACGCCGTAGCGGCGCTGTGGATGCCAGCGATAACATCCAGAAACTGGATATCGATTTGTGCGACGGGCAAGGCCGGATCTGTGTGCGTATGCGTGGTTTTACGTCCCGTGTCATGGCAAAAGCGCCTATGGCGGCCGCACAGCACCCGTTACATCCTTTGCTGCATAGCGAGCAGGCCTTGGCTCAGGGCATGCGCTATACGGTTGCATTGACGGGCGCGGAGTCCTTCCTGAAAGACCATAGCGGCATCTTGCCGGCGGCTGTTTACCTGGAAATGGCCAGGGCAGCCGGGGCGGCTTATCTGACCGGCGTCAGCGTAAAGGGTTTAAGCCATATCGTATGGCCCAAGCTCTTGAAGGTACAGGCGCAGGGCGCGAACTTAGCACTGCATGTGTATCCGCAACATGAGCATCTGGTGTTTGAAGCCAGTGCGCCGGATTCAACGGGGCAGGACATTGTGTATTGCCAGGGCAAACTACTGTCGGCTGTCAGCCAGCAGGGCGGCGGCAGATTAGCAATTCCGGCGATACTCGCCCGTTGCCCGTCGGTGCTGGGCACACCCGATTGCGACCGGCTGTTGCAATCGACGCACGGCCCTAGTCTGCTGAGTATCCTACGGCTGCATTACAATGCTGTGGAGGCGATTGCAGAACTGGCATTGCCTGCAAATCTGGGCACAGGCGGCGAGGCTTATGTGTTGCATCCCGGCTTGCTGAACGGCGCGATACTTAGCGCCGTCGTGTGGTCTTTGGCTAGCGGTATGGCCAGCTTGCTGCCCATGCCTTTTAGTTTGGACGAATGCCTGGTTTATGGATCATTGCCGGAACAGGTCTATGTTTATGTCCGTCGGGCCGAACCACGGAGTGCATCCGCTGTATTCGCACCTATTATAAAAATGGATCTGGATATTACCGACATGCAAGGCCGGATCCTGGTCGCCGCCAAGGGTTTCACGATGGTTTTTCCGCAGGACGGACAACCCGTGTCGCTGGTCTATGCGACGCAAGACTGGCAGCCGCAAGCCTTGGTTGGTAGCCCCCAGCCGCTGCCCACTATGGCACCGGTGTTTATGCTCGCCGTAGCCGATCCTGAACTCAGCAATGCCTTGCTCAGGCAATGGCCGGACGCCATAGTGGAAACCTTAGCCGTTTTGGGCCACGATCAGGCTCAGGAGATTACGGCTAATTTTCTGCAGGTGTTTAACCGTATTAAAGCGGGTGTTAAACATCCGCCCGCATACGCGCAACCTATGCTGGTGCTTGTTCAGGACCATAGCGGGTCGGCCCTGCATTCAGCTTATTCGGGCCTGTTTAAAACCGCCCATCTGGAACAGGCCCGCATACTGGGCAAAGTCATCCGTTATGCGCCGCATGACAGGGTTGGCACAACACCGTTAATCCAGCGGCTAGCCTTAGAAATTCAAACGCTGGACGGCGATGTGGACATTCGTTATGCGTCTGACGGTACAAGAACGGTCAGAGCGCTCAAGGAAATCAGTTTATCTGATTACGACAGCCAACCGCCATGCCGGGCAGGTGATGTGATCTGGATCACTGGCGGCTTAGGTGGGGTAGGGCTGTTGCTTGCCCGGCATTTGGGCGTCACTCACCGGGCTAGGCTGGTTCTGACTGGACGCTCGCCGTTGGATGCGGCAAAACAAAGCCTGCTGGCCGAGCTTCAAGCCGCCGGGGCGGTGGTGATGTATCGGCAGCAAGATGTGGCGGATATTGACGGAGTTAAAGCATTATTGGCAGCCATACAGCAAAAATACGGGCGCTTGAACGGTATTATCCATAGCGCAGGCGTTATCCAGGATGCGTATCTGGCTAACAAAACCGATGCCGACGTGCAGCGCGTACTGCGCCCTAAAATAGCGGGCCTACTGGCGCTTGATGCCGCGACGGCCCATATGCGTCTGGATTTTGTCGTGCTGTTTTCGTCTATTGCCGGAGTTATGGGCAATCCGGGACAGGCGGATTATGCAGGTGCCAATGCGTTTTTGGATGCTTATGCCGAATACCGGAACCAACGCGTCCGGCAAGGCCAGGGCTTTGGCAAAACGCTGTCGCTGGACTGGCCCTTATGGCAAGAAGGGGGCATGCGTATGGACAGCCAGAACGAGACCCTGATGAAACAGGCTACCGGTATGGTGGCGATGGCGACCCAGGCGGGGCTGCATGCTTTCGATCTGGCTCTGCAAAGCCCATACGCACAGGTCTTGGTCGCCTATGGGGAGGCCGCCAGTATCCGCAACCAGTTCCTGCCGTTTAAGCATGTGCCTCAAGCCGCCGTTGTTAGCCCTGCATTAAGCAATGAGGAGAAATCCTCAGCAGGTCAGGTTGATGGCGGGCAATGGCTAAGCAACGCCGTCAACAGCGAACTGGTCAACATTGTCGCCGAGGTGCAAAAAATAAAACCGGACAAAATCGGCCTGGAGCGCGATTTATCGGATTATGGCTTCGATTCGATCAGTTTTACGGCCTTTGCCAACCAACTCAATAAAACATACCGTTTGGCCTTGATGCCGACCTTATTTTTTGAACTGTCTGATTTGGCGGCATTGGGCCGCTATCTTATCGGACACCATCATCAGGCATTGCTCGATAAACACGCGACGCCCAGCGCCGATATTAATACGGTTGCGGTAAAACCGGCAGCATCCGCATGTAGCCAAACTAAGCCATTTCGCCTGCTACAAACCCAAGAGCCGGATGCCGCCGTTGCATCCGCAGACGAGCCTATTGCCATTATCGGCATCAGCGGTAAATTTCCCGGTTCTGCAAACCTGCAGGAATTCTGGCAACAGTTAGCCAATAACCAGGACATGATTACCGAAGTGCCGGGCAACCGTTGGGATTGGCGCGAGTATTACGGCGACCCGCACGACGAACCCGGCAAGACCAGGGTTAAGTGGGGCGGATTTATCGCCGATGCCGATTGCTTCGACCCGCTGTTTTTCGGCATTTCCCCGATAGAAGCGGAAGCGATGGATCCCCAATGCCGCTTGTTTATCGAAACCGTCTGGGCAACGATAGAAGATGCCGGTTATAGCGCCAGCGCCTTATCCGGCAGCAAAACCGCCGTGTTTGCCGGGGTGGCGACGGCTGACTATAAGGATCTATGGCAGGAAGCCAAGCTGAAAGGGGATGTGCAAACGCCTACGGAACCCTTCCCGTTTATGATCGCCAACCGGATTTCCTATTTGCTCAATCTGCGTGGCCCCAGCGAGGTAATTGACACGGCTTGTTCCAGCTCGTTGATCGCCGTGCACCGGGCGATAGAAAGCCTGCGTCAGGGCAGCTGCGAAGCTGCGCTGGTAGGCGGCGTCAACGTGCTGGCCAGTCCGCGTATCACGATAGCTTCCAGTCAGGCGGGCATATTGAGTGAGGACGGACGTTGCATGACTTTCGACCAGCGCGCCAACGGCTATGTCAGAGGGGAAGGTGTCGCCGCGATATTTTTAAAACCATTGGGCAAGGCGCTTAAAGACAAGGATCATATCTACGGCGTGATTCGCGGTAGCGGCGAAAACCACGGCGGACGGGCCGCATCGCCGACTGCCCCAAACGGGGCGGCACAAAAGGAATTGTTGGTAGATGTCTATAACCGTGCCGGTATCCATCCGCAAACAGTCAGTTATGTCGAGGCGCACGGGACTGGCACGGAACTGGGCGACCCTGTCGAATTCAATGCGCTGAAAAGCGCTTTTGCAAGCCTGTACCAGCAACAGGGCGTGGCGGTTGCTGACCTGCCTCATTGCGGTCTGGGTTCGGTCAAAACCAATGTCGGGCATTTGGAAGCGGCAGCCGGTGTCACCGGCATCGTGAAAGTCCTATTGATGCTGCAGCACAAAACTATTCCAGGCAATGTGCATTTAAACGTGCCCAATCCTTATCTGCAATTGCAGGGGACGCCTTTCTATCTGGTCAAAGACACCTGCAACTGGGACGCTTTAGTGGACGCGCAAAACCAGCCTATGCCGAGACGGGCTGGCGTGAGCAGCTTCGGCGTGGGCGGGTCGAATGCCCATGTCATCATCGAGGAATACCGGGCCAATGCCGATGCGCGGCATAATGCAAGCCCCGCGCCTGCGCTGATTGTCCTATCGGCCAAGCACTCGGAACGTTTGCAGGCCACCGCCGAAAACTTGCTGGCGTTTGTTCGTAGCGAGGGGGCGACGGTAAGCCTCGACAGCCTGGCTTACACGTTGCAACGCGGGCGTGTGGCGATGGAAGAGCGCTTGGCGTTTGTTGCAGAGTCCCTGTCTGAATTGGCAGCCAAGCTACAGGGCTTTCTTGAGCATCGGCAGGCTGGTGACGGCCTGTTCAGCGGACAGGTAAAAAACCAACAGGAATCGTTCGCGGCTTTGTCCGCCGATGACGATATGGCGGGCGTCATCGACAGCTGGATAGCCCAACACCAATACGGCAAGCTGCTCGACGCCTGGGTCAATGGACGGGTGATAGACTGGGACAAGCTTTATGGCGCAAACAAACCGGCCCGTATCAGCCTGCCCACTTATCCCTTTGCACGGGAACATTACTGGATACCGGTTAACGATAAACCAGCGGCAGTGCCGGAATTTCCACGGGATCGTGATCTGCAAGTCCCGGCCGTCACGGACGCGTCTTACGCAGTAATGACGTTCGAAGAAGTATGGCAGGCATCTCCGTTGCCGGCACCTTCCTCCCGCACGATTAACACCTTGGTTTGCTTCCTGTCGAACCCGCATGCCCAGCTCGTTTTGCGTGCGACGCTTAAAACCCTGTCACCGCATACCCGCGTGTTGTTCATAGCGCAGGGTGCAGGCGACGGTCAAGACGCTCCTGACACCTACCGTGTGTTGGACGAGGAAGGCTATCAACATGCTTTTGCGCGTATGCGGGCAGACCATGCCGAGGTGGACGCCATGCTCTATCTATGGCCTGTCGAAGATACCGTTTATATCAGGGACACTGCGCCTATAGTCCGCAGCCTCCAGGCTATAGCCAGGGCAAAGCTGCGGGTGGGGCGTTTGTTGCTGGCGGGTTCATACAGCGGCATAGTGGAACAATGCTATCTGGAGTCCTGGATAGGTTTTGAGCATTCTTTAGGGCTGGTGTTGCCGGACACGCCAGCGGCGGTCATCTTTCAAGCCGATAGCCCCCAGCACCAAGGCAATGCAGCAATAGAAGACTGGCTCCATACCTTATGGGCAGAGCTGCATGCGCCTCAAGCCCGTAGTGCCTGGTATCGGCAAGGCCTGCGCCATACCGCCCAACTTAAGGCCGCTACGCTGCAAGCCGAAAACGGACGCGCACTCAAAACCCACGGGACTTATTTGCTTACGGGCGGTTGCGGCGGGTTGGGTTACCTTTTTGCCGGACATCTGGCAAAAACCTGTGCCGCCAATCTGATACTGACCGGACGCTCCGCCCTTGATGACGATAAACGCGCCCGGCTAGCCTATCTGGAGGGCTTAGGCGCACAGGTATTTTATCTGCAAGCCGATGTTTGCGATGTGGCGGCGATGAGCGCGGGTTTGGCTCAGGCCAAGCAGCGCTTCGGTGCGATCACCGGCGTGATCCATGCCGCCGGCATTACCGGTGCGCCCAGTGTGCTGGAAACCAGCGTGCATAGTTTTCAAAACGTACTGGCGCCTAAAATTAACGGTACTTTGGTGCTGGACCAATTGCTGGGCGGGGACGATCTGGATTTTATCTGCTATTTTTCTTCGTCATCCGCGATGTTGGGGGATTTCGGTTCCTGCGACTATGCTATAGGCAACCGTTTCCAAACCGCTTATGCCAAGCATCGTCAGGCCTTGGATTATTCGGGCAAGGCGCTGGCGATAAACTGGCCTTTGTGGAAAGAAGGCGGCATGCACATCGGCGAAGCCCAGCAAACGCATTTTTACCTGAAATCCAGCGGTCAACGGGCGCTGGAAAACGCAGAAGGGGTAGCTCTATTCGACCAATTGCTGGCTCAGGAAAACAGCCAGTATCTGGTGTTGGTTGGGCTGGCAGACAAGGTGCAGCGTATGGTCGGCATGGCGCAGCAAGCGGCTGTTGCCCGTGTTGTGCCGATATTAAGCAAAGGTCGGCGGCCGGAAATGCAAGGCTTGAATATCGAGCAGTGCATAAGCTGGGATTTGAAGGCCTTGATTAACCGGCAGCTCAAAATTAGCCGCGATAAATTGGATAGCGAAAGCAATCTGGCGGATTTCGGTTTTGATTCGATCAGTCTTGCCGCGTTTGCCCGTGGACTCAGTAAGCATTACGGCCTGGACATTACCCCGGCCTTATTTTTCGGTTATTCGACCTTACAGCAACTGACCCGCTATTTTCTGACCACGCATGCACAAACGATGCAGGCGTTTTATCAACAAGCGCAACAGCCTGTGCATCAACCCGAAGCGCCGGCGGGTCAAACGCCGATAGTTGCGGCACAGCGTCAGCCGGTTGTTGATAGCGACGCAAGCCCGATTCCTGAACCGATAGCCATCATTGGCATGAGTGGCAGGTTTCCCAAGGCGCGGACTATTGAAGACCTGTGGCAGATATTGGCTAGCGGCAGCGACGCCGTCGATGAAATTCCCGCCGACCGCTTTGATTGGCGCGAGTATTACGGTGATGCCGTCCAGGATACCGGTAAAACCAATTGTAAATGGAGCGGCTGTATTCCAGGCTTGGCCGAGTTCGATCCCTTGTTTTTTGAGATCTCGCCGTTTGAAGCCGAGCTGATGGATCCCCAGCAACGGCATTTGTTGCAGGAATCCTGGAAAGCATTGGAAGATGCCGGTTATGGCGCCCGGCAATTGGACAAGCACAAGATAGGCATGTTTGTCGGCGTGGAAGACGGCGGCGGTTATCAACGCTTGCTGAAAGGCGTGAGCCTGACGTCAAGCAACACCAGCATATTGGCGGCCCGGTTGGCGTATTTCTTGAATTTTAAGGGGCCGACGATGGCGATTAACACCGCCTGTTCGTCGTCGCTGGTAGCCACGCATCAGGCCTGCCAAAGTTTGCGTAACCGGGAATGCGACACGGCGCTTGCCGCAGGCGTGAACCTGATGATTGCCCCCGAGGCCTATGTGGGCATGACCCAGGCCGGCATGTTATCGCCGGACGGCAGATGTTATGTGTTCGACCGGCGGGCCAACGGCATGGTCCCAGGCGAAGCGGTGGCAGTCGTCGTGCTGAAACGCTTGGCTCAGGCCGTGGCTGACGGCGACCCTATCCATGCCGTCATTCGGGGCAGCGGCGTTAATTATGATGGCAAAACCAATGGCATCACCGCGCCCAGCGGCGTGGCGCAAACCGAGTTGCTCAAAGGTGTTTACCAACAAACCGGAACCCGACCGCAAGACATAGATTATATCGTCACCCACGGCACCGGCACACAATTAGGCGATCCGGTGGAGATCAACGCGCTTTACGATGCGTTTCAAGGCGATACCGACAAATCCGGCTATTGTGCGCTGACCTCCACGAAGACCAACTTCGGTCATACCTTCGCCGCATCCGGTTTGCTCAGTCTGATCAGCCTGGTGCAGGCGTTACGCCATGAAAGCATCCCCGCCAGCCTGCATTGCGAAACGGAAAACGGTTACATCCACTGGCAGGATAGCCCGTTTTATGTCAACAAAAGTAATAAACCCTGGCCTAAACGCCCCGGAAATGAGCGCATCGGCGCGGTCAGCGCGTTCGGCATGAGCGGCACTAACGCGCATATGCTGGTGCAGGGCTATACGCCGGTGATGCAGCCGTCTAACGTTGACGCGCCATACTTTGTGCTGGCGCTGTCGGCCAAGACCGAAGAAGCCTTGCAGGAGAAAATCGACGATATGCGGGCTTATCTGCACACAGCAGAAGCGGCCAAACAGGGGCTTAACCGGATCAGTTATACCTTGCTGGAAGGTCGGCAACATTTTCAGCATCGTTGCGCGATAGTCGTCCAGGACATTGAGCATGCGCTTTATGCTTGGCAAAACGCAAACTACGGGGAACAGCGGCCTGATGTTTTTCAAGGCGAAGTGCCGCGCGAATTTGTCGGACAAAAAGCCATGCAGCGCATGCTGGCCGGTTTGTTACAGCCCAGCCACAGCTTGCCCGCCGACAGTTATCAGGAAAATCTCTGCGCGCTGGCGGATTTGTATTGTCAAGGCTATGACATACCCTGGCAAAGCCTGTACGGTGACACGCCGCCCCAGCGCATTCATCTGCCTGCATATCCATTTGCCAGGACTTGTTATTGGGTGCCGGAGGAGACTGCGCCAGCAGTCAGCCAAGAAAAAGCCCGGCCTGTTGTGCCGCACAGCAATAAGCCCGACGACCGCCGGCAAGCGCAATTAAGCTGCGAAATAGGGCCTATAACCCAGCAGGGTTTAGGCCAAACAGAGCCGGCCATAGGTTTGTCCTATCTGGAACTCGCCAGGGCAGCTGCTGAGCAGGCTACCGGCCAGGTTATCAACGGCTTAAAAAACATGGTATGGGGTCCTCCAGCCGGTAGGTGTGGCGGTCCGCAGGACATCAACGTATCCCTGCATAAAGTGGCGGCAGATCTGATTTACAAAATCAACAGCGCAGACCAGCCTATGCTAACCCGCCATTTCGGCGAAATCATGCTGGCTACGGCAGAAACAGGTCTACCCCAGGCAGAGAAGTTTTCGACTATCCGTTCAAAGCTGGCGTCATCCCGATCAGATACGCTGTTTGAAGATTTTATCGGGCAGATCGGCGGGCAAGCCGAGTTGCCTGCCAATGCTATCCAAGATGTCTACGTTAACGGTACAGAGCTGCTGGCGACACTCAATGTGCCGACGGCGCTGGCTAATCGTTTAACAAGCATGCTGTTTCAACCCTTTTATATGAACACCGCTTGGCAATTGTTGTTATTCTTGTCGCAAGATAACAGCGGGCGGCGGCATGGCGATAGCGGGTTATTGTTCCCGTTTTCGCTTAGACAGATCAGTGCGGAAGGCGCGTTGCCCGAACAAACCCTGATCCATTTGGTGCAGAAAAACATCGGAGGCAAGCAAGATAGTAAATACGACATCACGTTTTATGATGCCGCGGGAAATGCCCGCATCTATTTGCAGGAGTTGGCGGCGAGGGGACAGGACAAGCTGTTTGACATCAATGCGTAGCATAAAATCTATGCCATTAATGGACGCAACAGCGGATATTGCCGCGACTTGCACAGCATGGGTTGTGTCTGTTTAGGCGTTGGTCTGGCTGCGGGCGAATGTCTACAACGCCTAAACTTTTTTCATTTTTGCCGATATAAATTGTAAGCAGACGAGAGATTATGTCTGCGCTCACTGCAGCTTTTTCCTCTTCGGTTTCATAAAGGGGAGGCTGCCCAATTAATATAAACGACTAACAGGATGGTATTCCATGCTAGATTCAGTCTCATCAATCGCCGCATTTGCGACACAGCTGTCTACCCAAAAAACGGCCCAGCAAATTGATATTGCGGTGCTTAAAAAAGCCCAGGATATTCAAGTCCAACAGGGCAAAGCTGCATTACAACTGATTGCTTCGTCGACAGTGTCAGCGAATAGTATTGATGTACATGTTTGACACGATTTTTGCCCCCCATTTTTTGCGGGCTGGCTTTTGTGGCAACGTCAGAGTGGTGTTTACAGTCTTTTCAACAGTAACATCAGAAATGCCAATACAGCCATTTGCAAACTGGTATTAATCAAACCTTCACAGTTGTTCCATAAGCGGCGGCACTTTCTGCCAGGCGAAGCTACCTTCAACGACCCAACGCTTTGCCTGTATTTTTAACAAGGTTTATGAAACGGGCAGAAAAGTTTGCGAATTGCATGTGATCAGCATCTGCGGTAATGGAATTATGTCGCCATGCCTGAAGCGCCAGTTTTATAAGTTGCTCAAGTTATTTCGTGTCGTTCCTTAAGCCTTGTCACCAAGGTTTTTATCGCAGCTTCCTGAGCCGTAATGGAGGCACACAAGCGGAATTGCCGGATGGCGCGTTGCAAGTTCTGTTCAGGGGCAGTGACTTTAAAATACGGGTTCCCTTCCAGGTAATCGGTATAAAACCGTAAACCTAATTCAAACGGGAGCAGTTGGATGGCGGTGTATAAAAAATCGTACTCGCAGGCTGAAAAAAAGGCTTTAGCCTCAGCCAGGTAGTGTTGCAATAGGGTTGCACACCGGTCCAGATCGAAGCGGTCCGTTACCGGGCAATGGCAGCAGGAACGTAGGCAATCTCCGATATCGTAATGCACTAGCCCCGGCTTGACGGTGTCCAGGTCAATAAGGCTGATTATGGTTTTGCTGTCTTGATCAAACAGGAAATTGTCCAGCTTGGGGTCGCCGTGGATGACGCGTAAGGGTAGCAAACCTTGCAGTTTGGCGTTTTCAAGGACGGTTGCGGCAGATCGGAAGTTGCCGATAAATTCAGCGCAATACCGATCGGCTATCGTTGACCGGTTTGCCACAGCATCATAGCGCGTTAAATAATCGGGGGTAATGTGAAAGCCGGGCAAGGTGTCGTGCAGCAGTGCAGGATCAAGATCGCTAAGCAGGCGATGAAAATGGCCGAGTGCAAAACCTGTTTGTGCGGCTTCAGCGACCGTGCTTAGTGTTTCCAGGCTGGTTGTGTGGTCGATAAAGGACTGAGCACGCCAGCAAGCGCCGTTGCCATCTTGGTAAAAGGGCTGGCCGTCGGAGGTCTTGATTAGATCAGGGATGCGTAGTCGGCTAAAGCCTTTTTGCCGGATATGCCGGTTAATGGTTAGAAAATTGCTTATTATCAATTCCGGTGTAGGGAAAACCTGGGCATTGATGCGTTGCAGGACAAACTGCGATGCGGCGGTGCTGACCAGGAAAGTGTCGTTAATCAGCCCGTTGCCTAGCGGTGTCAGGGCCTGGACACCAGCGGCAAATTGTTTGGCGATATCAAAGGGAGCGTTCATCAAGGGTGGGGTCGTGACATCGTGTGGTTTCAGCCGGGCTACGCCCGATTTTTATTAAGGTGCGCTACAAATTAAACTTGCCTGTCTGGCTGGTCTGGAAGGTGCGCTGCTTCCCAGCCAGCCTTTATCAATGCCGTTATCTGTCTTAAGGCCTGCCCCCTGTGACTTAGCAAGTTTTTGACAGCAGCCGGTAACTCGGCTGATGTGCAGTGTTGCTCAGGCACCCAGAACACCGGATCGTAACCGAAGCCGTTATTGCCGGCGGCATGGGCTAGTATCCGGCCTTCCCAAACGCCTTGAGTAATGATCGGGCAGGGATCACCGGCATGGCCGATGAACGCCATGACGCAGACAAACCGCGCCGTGCGCTGGGCCTCAGGTACGCCAACAAGGGCGTTGAGCAATTTGTCCAGATTATCCCGGTCGCTGGCCCCTGTGCCCGCATAACGGGCAGAGTGTACACCCGGTGCACCGTTTAACGCATCGACGATTAGCCCGGAGTCATCGGCTATTGCAGGCAACCGGCAATGCAGCGCAGCATTCCGGGCCTTTAACAGCGCGTTTTCTACAAAAGTACAGGCGGTTTCATCGCATTCCGGCACATTGAATGCCGATTGTGGCACGATAGGGTATTGCGCCAGCAGGGCCTGGATTTCTTTAATCTTGCCGGGATTGCCGCTGGCCAGCACGATGCGTTGCGGTACTGACAACATTAATCAGCTATGCCCAAGGCAATTCGTTGTTTTTCCATCAGTTGCCGGATACCGCCCCCCGCCAGGATAAGCATGGCATCCAGCTCGTCTTTTCTGAACGCATGGCCTTCGGCCGTGCCCTGGACTTCGATAAATGCACCGGCATCATTCATCACGACATTCATATCGGTTTCCGCATTGCTGTCCTCGGCATAATCCAGATCCAGCACCGGCACGCCGTTATAAATGCCTACCGACACAGACCCGACCTGGCCATGCAACGGGCTGGCTTTGATTTGCTTGCGCTTGAGCATTTTTTGGACAGCTAGGGACAGCGCGACAAAACCGCCGGTAATTGATGCGGTGCGGGTGCCGCCGTCAGCCTGTAATACATCGCAGTCTATCGTAATGGTATGTTCACCCAGTGCTTTTAAATCAACTGCCGCCCGCAGCGAACGACCGATTAAACGCTGGATTTCCAGCGTCCGCCCGCCTTGCTTGCCATAACTGGCCTCCCGCCCCATGCGGCTATGTGTTGAGCGCGGCAACATGCCATATTCGGCAGTCACCCAGCCTTCGCCTTTGCCCTTAAGGAACCGGGGCACAGATTTGTCGACGCTCGCGGTGCACAGTACACGGGTATCGCCAAATTCAACGAGCACAGAACCCTCTGCATGTTTTGTGTAGCCACAGGTAAATGTTATCTCTCTTAGTTGATCCGGGTTGCGTCCGCTAGGTCTCATGCTTAATGTTCCGCCAAAATGAAAACCGCACAGTATACCTGAACTGTAAGTCATACCTGTTTAATCATGCACAAAAAATTTGCTCCGTCTGATAAGTGCTAATTCTTGTCCAAGCAGAGTATAGTTGCGGCATGATAAATGGGTTTGTCGCAATAACAACCACGCTACAGGTGAAAAATGATCAGAAGTATGACCGCTTATGCCGGCAATGAGGCAGATATAGGCACAATAACGGTTAATTGTGAGCTACGCTCGGTGAACCACCGTTACTGTGATATTACGTTAAAGCTGCCGGATCGGTTGCGTTTTATAGAGACGGAACTGCGTACGGCTATTGCTGAAAAAGTCAGCCGTGGCAAGATAGAATGTACGATTAATTGTAAAAAACAGGCCAAAGACGGGCAAGGTTTTGTTGTCAATATGGCGGCCGTCTCGGCGCTTCTGGCTGCAAGCGATCAAATTGAACAGCTCATGCCCGCCTCGCTGGCATTTTCGGCATTGGACATTTTGGCTTTCCCAGGAATACAGCAGGAACCGGATATCGACAAGGATGACATCGCCATAGGCATCACCGCGTTGCTTCAGAAAACATTAGCACAGTTCGTGGCTGTGCGGGCTAGGGAAGGGGCTCAGCTTAAACTCCTGATCGAAGAACGCTGCCTGAAAATGCAGGGCTTTGCCTCCTCGGCAAGCCAACGCATGCCCGAAGTCCTGCAATTGATACGTAATCGGCTCAAGGAGCGGGTGGCCGAATTGGTTGTGCAGCCTGACTTCGACCGTATGGAGCAGGAATTGGTATTGCTGGCGCAAAAACTGGATGTCACCGAAGAGCTGGATAGGCTGGAAACCCATATCGCCGAAGTCTTGCGCGTGCTGAAGCAACCTGAACCGGTCGGCCGGCGCTTGGATTTTCTTATGCAGGAATTAAACCGCGAAGCCAACACGCTAGGTTCAAAATCGGCGGACAAGGAAATGACGCAAATAGCCATTGAGCTTAAAGTGCTGATTGAACAAATGCGCGAACAGATACAAAACATTGAGTGATGTATCTGGACGTTTTATGTTATGCCAAAATGATTTTAACTCATTGAAAATAAAATAGTATTTGTGTTGTGCCGTTGCACTCACCTAATATCCGCTATTTTGGGGCCATGTCCGATGCCCGAAGTAAAAGGGTTTTCAAAGCTTTCCAATACCTTAATGTAATTGACCCGTTCAAAGGCGCCCGGATCCTTTACATTTTGTCGGCTCATGACGCCCCTGACTTCGGCCAAGGAATGATAATCTCTTGCTGTCAGCCAGGTGTCAGTCTCTTTTACCAGCACACTTAGATACTGTGGGCCGTGTTTCATCAAGGCGGAGGCAACCATCACAACGTCAGCCCCTGCCAGCAGATATTTTATTATTTCCGTTGATGAATGAATGCCACGGCTGGCAGCCAAAGAGGCTTTAATCCGGCCATATAGCACGGCTATCCAGAGTAAAGGCAAGCGAATTTCTGCCGGTGTGCTTAAGTCCGTGCGTGTGTCTATTTTCAAATTATCCAGGTCAATATCCGGCTGATAGAATCGGTTAAATAACACCAATGCGTCGGCACCTGCTTCATCCAAACGTTTAGCCATATTGCCCGTGGCACTGAAAAATGGGCTGAGCTTAATCGCAACAGGTATGGAAACAGCATTTTTTACGGCATCCAGGATGTCGAAATAGCACTGTTCCACTGCTGAAGCCGACATGTCGATGTCAGTAGGGATAAAGTAAATATTCAGCTCAAGGGCGCTGGCGCCCGCTTGCTGGATTTGTTTGGCATAATCTATCCAACCGGCGTTGGTGACGCCGTTCAGGCTGCCGATCATGGGGATGTCAGTGGCTTCAACGGCTTTTCTAATCAGGTTAAGATACTGTTCTGGCCCTTTATGCGCCATGTCGATGTGCGGAAAATAATTAATGGATTCGGCAAAGCTTTCCGTGCCGGATTCCAGAAAAAAATCATACGCTGCGTTCTCCCGGCGAATCTGTTCTTCAAACAGCGAATACATCACGATGGCCGAAGCGCCGCTATCTTCCAATAATTTGATGCCCTCCAGTGTATTTGACAAGGGTGAAGACGAGGCTATGATGGGATGTTTGAGTTTTAAGCCCATGTAATCGGTTGATAAGTCCATGTGTGTTCCCTCTAATCGGTAAGATTGGCATCAGGATGGAACTGGCTGCCGGAGCTGGTCGCCATTTGTTCATAAATGCCCCATTTTTGGTTGACGATCTGCTGCGCCAGGTCAAGCATGCGCTCGGCCTCATCAGGATTAGTCCGTTGCAGCATTTTGTAGCGTAATTCATTGTAGGCGTAATCTTTAAAAGCTATGCGCGGGCGTGGCGAATCCAACACAAAAGGGTTTTTGTCAGATTGGCGTAAAACCGGGTTATAGCGTATTAATGGCCAATATCCGCTGGCTGAGGCCAAATCCTGCTGCTTCAGGCCATGTTCCATGTTGATGCCGTGTGCGATGCAATGGCTGTAAGCCAAGATTAATGACGGCCCCGGATAGGCCTCCGCTTCGCGCATAGCCAATAAGGTTTGCTGAGGGTTGGCCCCCATCGCGATACGGGCAACATAAACATTACCGTAGGAAATGGCTTGCAGGGCGATGTCTTTTTTAGCCACTGTTTTGCCACCCGCAGCAAATTTGGCGACTGCACCCAATGGCGTTGATTTGGACATTTGTCCGCCGGTGTTGGAATATACTTCAGTGTCCAGAACCAGCACATTGACATCCCGTCCACTGGCGAGAATATGGTCCAGCCCGCCTGATCCTATGTCGTAGGCCCAGCCATCGCCGCCAATAATCCAGATGCTGCGCCGGACCAGATGGTCGACAACCGATAGCAAATCTTGGGCATTTTCGGAGTTTAAGTGCAGCAATACGGCTTTTAATTCTGCCACCCGTTCACGTTGCCTACGGATCTGGGATTCGGTTTTCTGTGGCGCATTCAAGATTTCATTGACGAAATCACCACCCAGTTCGGCTTGGAATTCCCGCGTGAGCTGCATCGCCAAAGCGCGATGTTTATCGGCAGTTAAGCGAAAGCCAAAACCGAATTCGGCATTATCTTCAAACAAAGAATTCGACCAGGCCGGACCGCGTCCCTCGGCGTTTTTGGTCCACGGCGTGGTGGGCAGATTGCCGCCATAGATCGAAGAACAGCCGGTGGCATTGGCGACAATTAACCGGTCGCCGAATAATTGCGACACCAGTTTGACATAAGGTGTTTCACCGCAACCCGCGCAGGCGCCGGAAAATTCAAACAGCGGCTGAAGAAATTGGGTGCCGCGAATAGACGAAAAATCAACATGGTGCCGGTCATTATGCGGCAAGGTTTCAAAGAAGCGGATGTTGTCCTTTTCCTGCGTCATCAGCGGCGCTTTCGGTTTCATGTTGATAGCCTTGACGCCGCTTTCTTTAAGGCTGATGGCAGGACAAACGCTGACGCACAAATTACAGCCGGTGCAATCTTCAAGATAGATCTGCAAGGTAAAACGGGTTTCAGGAAAGCCTCTGGCGCTGATACCTGCTGATTTAAACGCGGGCGGCGCATTTTCCAGCGCATGTTGGTTATAAAACTTGGCCCGGATGACGGAATGCGGGCAAACGAAACTGCAATTGCCGCATTGGATGCAAAGGTCGGGCTCCCATTCGGGCACATATTGGGAGACATTGCGTTTTTCCCAGGCCGTGGTGCCGGAAGGGTAGGTACCGTCTTGCGGCAATTGGCTGACGGAAAGTTCATCCCCCGTGCCTGCCATCATTTTGGCGGTCACTTGCTGGACAAATGGGGGTGCCTCAACCGGTACAATCAATGGCATTTCCAAGATGCTGGTGGCGTGCTGCGGAATCTTGACCTGATGCAGGTTCGCTAGCGTTTGGTCGACAGCCGCGAAGTTTTTCGTGACGACGTCTTCGCCTTTTTTGCTGTAGGTTTTTTTGATGGCTTCTTTTATTTTAGCGATAGCCTGTTCCCTGGGCAGTACGCCGGAGAGGGCAAAAAAACAGGTTTGCAGGATGGTATTGACGCGGTTGCCCATATCGCTTTCCAACGCCACCTTGGAGGCGTCGATGACATAAAAGGACAAACGCTTGGTGATGATTTTTTCCTGCACATGTCGGGGCAGGCGATCCCAAACTTCATCGGCTGCAAAAGGGCTGTTCAGCAAGAATACCGAACCGGGTGCCGCCTGTGCCAACAGGTCTGTCTTAAAAAGAAAATTGAACTGATGGCAGCCGATAAATTGCGCCGTCTGGATGAGGTAAGGCGCATGTATGGGTTCCGGCCCAAAGCGCAAATGCGAAACGGTTTGCGAGCCTGATTTCTTGGAGTCGTAGACGAAATAACCTTGTGCATAAAAACCCGGTATGTCGCCGATGATTTTAATGGTGTTTTTATTGGCGCCTACCGTGCCGTCGGCCCCAAGTCCGAAGAACAAGGCCGAGATCACGTTATCGGAATCGATAGTGTAGGCTGGGTCATAATCCAGGCTGCTATGGGTCACATCGTCGTGGATGCCTATCGTGAAATGGCTTTTGGCCTGTGCCTTGCCCAGTTCGTCGAATACGCCTTTGACCATGGCGGGGGTGAATTCTTTTGACGAAAGCCCGTAACGGCCGCCGATAGTCTTGGGCATGTTGGCTAGCTTGCCGGCATTGAACGCTTCCGCAAAAGTGGTCATGACATCAAGAAAAAGCGGCTCTCCGGTAGCGCCCGGTGATTTGGTCCTGTCCAAAACGGCAACGGATTGGACAGTCAGCGGGAGTGCCTCCAGAAAAGCGTCTTGTGCAAACGGCAGATACAAACGGACATGGATGACTCCTACTTTTTCACCTTGTTTAACCAAGCTGCTGACCGTTTCTTTTACCGTTTCAGCGGCGGAACCCATAATTACGAGGATTTTTTCGGCATTATCGGCGCCGCTGTACTCAAATAAGCGGTAACTGCGTCCAGTCAGTCCGGCGAATTTATCCATCGCTTGCTGGACGATAACCGGGATTTTAGCGTAAAAGGAATTGACAGTTTCCCTGGCCTGAAAATAAATGTCAGGATTTTGCGCCGTACCGCGTATAAACGGATTATCGGGATTGAGTCCACGTCCGCGGTGCGCCCTGACCAGATCACCCTCGATCATGGCGCGGATTTGCTCATCGGCAAGCAATTCGATTTTATTGACTTCGTGTGATGTCCGAAAGCCATCGAAGAAGTGTATGAAGGGCACGCGTGATTCCAGGGTCGCCGCTTGGGCGATTAGCGCCATATCATGGGCTTCCTGAACCGAACTGGAACCCAATAGCGCAAAACCGGTGTCGCGGACGGCCATGACATCGGAATGGTCGCCAAATATCGACAACCCCTGGGCCGCCAGCGAACGTGCGGCCACATGAATAACCGTGGCGGTCAATTCGCCTGCTATTTTATACATATTGGGGATCATCAACAGCAAGCCCTGCGACGCAGTAAAGGTCGTCGTCAGCGCCCCGGTTTGCAAGGCTCCGTGCACCGCCCCGGCAGCACCGCCTTCGCTTTGCATTTCAGCGATCAACGGTATATTGCCCCAGATATTGGTTTTGCCTTCCGCCGCCCATTGGTCGGCCCATTCCGCCATCGCGGAAGATGGCGTGATCGGATAAATTGCACACACCTCGTTAATCCGATAAGCCACATAAGCGACGGCTTCATTGCCGTCAACGGTTACAAGCTGATTTGCGGTCATTGTTTAAACTCTCTTTTCAGTAACCATTTCAATAGCATGGCAAGGACATTGTTCATAGCAGACCGCACAGCCGGTACATAAGTCGTAGTCATAACGGTAGCGGTTGCCGGGGCCTAGTTTGATGACGGCATTTTCCGGGCAGGCGCCATAACAGCCATCGCATTCAAAACAGTTGCCGCAGGAAAAACATCGTTGCGCCTCAAATGTTGCATCAGCCGTATTAAGTCCGGCAATAATTTCCGAGAAATCTTCGGTCCGTCGGTTTGCCGGTATATGATCTTGTTTTTTTTGGTCGGCATCGGTCTGGTACCAGGTGTGCAACTTTTCGTAGCCAACCAGATCATGTTTGGGAGCGGCAATATAGCGGGTATCGCGTAACCAGGCATCAATATGGCGGGCAGCCTTTTTGCCATGGCCGACGGCAGCCGTGACGGTCCGTTCGCTAGGTACCATGTCGCCGCCGGCAAAAATGCCTGCCGCACCGGTTTTCATGCCGGAATCTACGATCACGGTGCCATCGGAGGTGAACTCTATGCTGGAGACCGAGCGCAAAAAGCCGGTGTCGGTGTCCTGGCCGACCGCCAAAATAAGCGCATCGGCTTCCAGCGTTTCGTAGGTTCCTGTGGGTTGGGGCCGACCGCTTGCATCCAAGGCCATGATTTCAACTGTTAATGAGGTTTCATCCATTTCGGTGATGGAGCGCAGCCAATTGATTTTTACGCCTTCTTCGATGGCTTCATCGGCTTCGAAGTCATGCGCAGGCATGTGTTCGCGGTCGCGGCGGTAGATGATCAAGGCTTCTTCGGCACCCAGTCGTTTGGCGGTCCTGGCGGCATCCATAGCGGTATTGCCTCCCCCATAAATGGCGACTTTGCGCCCCAGTTTGGGTGCGTTTCCTGCTGATGCTTCCCGCAAAAAGGTAATGGCGTCTAGCATTTTTGAGGCCTCTCTGGCCGGAATATCAATCCGTTTGCTTAAATGTGCACCTACGGCGACAAATACCGCATCGAATCCACCTTCTTTCTTGTCGGCCAGCAAATTATCAACTTTTCGATTGAGAACGATGTCTACGCCCAAGTTTTCGATTCTTTTGATTTCCAAATCAAGCTCATGACGGGGTAAACGATAGGCTGGAATACCGAAACGCATCATGCCGCCCGCTATCGGGCCGGCCTCGTAAATCACTACCTTGTGCCCTAGCCGTGTCAAATGGTAAGCGGCGGACAAGCCGCTAGGCCCGGCGCCGATAACCAGAATCCGTTTGCCGCTAGGTTTAAAATCTGCCTTAATTTGCCAATTTTCAAGCAAAGCCATATCGCCCAGAAAACGTTCAACCGCATGGATGCTGACTGCCCCATCAAGCTGTTCGCGGTTACATTGGGTTTCGCAAGGATGGTAGCAAACCCGTCCATGAATGGCAGGCATGGGATTGTCTTTCATGATTTCTTGCCACGCCTGCTGGTAGTGGCCGGCCTGGACCAATGCCAGCCAAGCCTGGATATTTTCACCGGCAGGACACGCATGGTTGCAGGGCGGGAGAAAATCCTGATAAACAGGCCGGTTGCTGCGGATCGGTCCGGTTCCCAGGTTATGTCTTTGCAGATCCGCCGGGCGGGTTATATCAGCGGGTTTATTAATCATTTTATTTCCTTGTAGCGTTTACAAAACGAGGGAAAATTTTTGGGGTGGCAAAACAGCGTGTTAGAGATTTTTAAATCGGTTTTGAACAGAAAATGCACAGGTTATGGGTGATGGTGTTAAGTTGCCAACGATTTTAACACTAGGCCGGAGGTGACGTTGCTGTGGGCGTTGAGCGCTTGTGACGGGGCAGTGTTAAAGCTTGAAAGTAATTGGTTTAACGATTGTTGGGCTTTGGCATTATTGTCAATGGATGCGGATTTGCTGCTGCTTGTGACGGGTGCTGACTGGGAGAGTTTTACTGCCGAATCGGAAAGCTTCACGGTGCTGCCGGCAACCTTTAAGCTGTCATCCGTATCGTTATCTGATCGGATTTCAATAGCCGCTTCCTTGCTTTCTAAGCCTTTTGTGCGTTGGGATGATGCCGGGCTAACGGCTGCATTTTGTTGTTGTCTTACTGTGCTGGTTGATGCCGTAATTGCGTCCATTTTAATATCCTTTTGGTAGTAATAGAGCCGTAAAAAACGGGGATTATTTACTGTAATGGTTATGTTTGTGAAACTATGCGTTAGCGTATATTAAGATTTACAGATTGGCGTTGGTCCTGCGACCGGATCCGGTAGTCGCGACGATGGGTGTTTGTGGGTAACTTAGGCGATTCTACAGCAATTACCCTTGTGACCAAAGCTCATGACCACCATAATTTTCCGGGTGTCGGGCTTGGAACATCTCTTTAAGTTTGGGGGTTGGCATCTCTAGCAGCTAAGTCTGCTTGCGGTCTGGCAAGCAAGAGTTGTTATAGACCCTTGCTGTGATTTTCCATACGCCGCAGAAACTCGGTCATGATGAGCCGATACAGTTCATCGCCCAGATATTTGTCTTCAATGCCGCTGTCGATATTCGGGTTGTCATTGACTTCTATCACATAGCCCTTGCCGTTTTTTTCCTTGACATCGACACCGTAAAAACCGTTACCTATGTATTGCGTGGCTTTAAGCGCGGCTTCCAGCACAGCCCTGGGGACTTCGAAAGTGGCCAGCGTTTCGAAATCGCCGCTATCGACGCGGTTTGCGCCGTGGCGGTAAATTTGCCAGTGATTTTTTACCATATAATAACGGCAGGCGAATAAGGCCTTATTGTTAAAAATGCCGATGCGCCAGTCGAATTCAGTATAAAGGAACTCCTGGGCCAACAGCAGCGCGGATTGTTGAAACAGTTCGGCGACTTTAAGCTCAAGCTCCTGCCGGTCATTGACTTTAACGATACCGCGCGAGAACGAACCATCCGGGATTTTAATGACGACCGGGAAACCAGCCTCGACTTCGAGCTTATCCAGATGTTCGGCATTGCCATTATGCAATATCCAGGTTTTGGGGGACGGTACGCGATGGGTGCGGAACAAGTCGGCGAGATAGACTTTGTTGGCGCAACGCAACATGGAGCTGGGGTCATCGATAACCATCAGCCCTTCGGCCTCGGCTTTTTTGGCAAACCGGTAGGTATAGTGGTCTATGGCTGTGGTTTCGCGGATAAACAGGCCGTCGAATTCGGGTAAACGGCCATAATCCTGAGCGGTGATGAGTTCGACATCAATGCCCAGTTCTGTGCCCATCTTGATGAATTTTTTAAGTGCGATGCGGTTGCTCGGCGGCAGCTGTTCTTCGCGATTAATCAATATGGCCAAGTCGTAACGCGCCGCTTTACGCGCTCGGCCTTTACGCCAGACTTTTTTGCTGAATTTGTCCAGCGATTCGGCAAAAAATGTCTGCATCGTGTCATCCAGGTGGCGGTGTGGCACGGCTTTTAAATCGGTGATCTGCCATTGTTGTTCGAAGCGTAGCGTGATTTCCAGAATTGGGCAGGGGAAGCGGTCGAACAGCAACCTGACCAGTTCATGAAAATTAGCGTCCGCTGTCGCGCCGAAATAGCTGAACAGCGTGATTTCGCTGTTTTTATTCTGGCGTTTGAAGGCGCGGGCCAGCGGCCCGGATAAATCTTCCAGTTGCAGCCGGTAAAGCGCATTTTTGCCCAGGTCATTCAGCACTTTAACGGAAGGTATGACGTGATGGCTGCGGGCTTCGGCCAACAACGAGCAATAATAACCGTCGGAAAGATAAGAATAGCTGCTGCAAAGGTTGATGACACGGACGCGTTGCCCCGAATCCTCTTGCCCGGTAGCCAGATAGGATTCGAAGGAAATGACTTGGTCACTGGGGTAATAAGGGTTCCAGTCGGAAAGTGTGTCGACAACTAGAAGGGTGCGTGCCATAGCAGAAATTATCCTCGTGTTAAATGGGCGACAATTCTGGAACCAGCCAGCTTTTTACACAAGGGCTTTCTTGGCATGCCCGAACTGCGCTCAACGGCTCCGGCGCGTGTCTAAGATAACAGCTGAGCGGAGGGAGAGTCCTGCCATGCCGGCTACCCATTAAGACTCAGCAAAGTGGGTAGTCGGCATCAAAACCTAAACGCTATAGACGCAATAAGCGGCCTTGTTGCCCCTAGTTAACCGATTTCTGATACTGCACTGTAAAGTCATTGAGATGGGACAGTTCGACAGCTAAATGTCCGGCTTGCTCAGGTTTGAAAGCGTTAACGCCAACACGCGATAAATAAAACACTTGGTCGGACATATAATGCCCGGTAGCCCGAATTTCGCCTGCATAGTGATACCGGCACCTTAATAGCCAAGCTTGTGAAAATAAGCGGCCATCGGCGAAGTCAGGAAAATCCAGTTCGATCAGTTGCAGGTGTGCCAAATCATCAGCCAGATCTGCAGCAGAGTCTGAAGGGCCGATTCTGACGCCGAGTTTGCCCTGATGGCCTAGCAGTTGTGCTTTATCGTTTAGCCAACGTGCTAACGATACTGTGATGTCCCCATCAATAGGCGCGGCATCATCGGCGAGGTAACGCCAGGTATCATCAATAATGTGTCGGTCTTTAATGAGTTGCATAAACTTGCTCCTTGAAGGGATCGATGCCGACCCGTTTGACCATATCCAGAAACGATTCGCCATCCAGGCGTTGTTTGACGTAAACATCGAGTATCGTCGTGATGGCCTGGGTGACTTCATGTTTGGCAACGGCAGGGCCTAGCCTATCCCCGATAGCCGCTTCATTTTCGGATGAGCCGCCCAAAGTCAGCTGATACCATTCCGTGCCTTTTTTATCGACGCCCAGTATGCCGATGTGCCCGACACTTTGGTGGGCGCAGCCGTTCATGCAACCGGACATATTGATTTTCACATCACCAATATCATGCAGATAGTCCATATCATCCAGCGCTTCATTGATTTCTTTTGCGATGCCGATTGAGCTTGCGTTGGCGAGTGAGCAAAAATCAAGGCCTGGGCAGCAAATGATGTCTGTAGCTGTGCCGATATTCGGCGTAGCCAGTTTGAGCGCATCCAGTTGCTGCCATAAGGGGTATAAATCCGCCTGTTTAACATCGGCAAAAATCAGGTTCTGCCTATGTGTGGTCCGTAACTGACCGAAGCTGTAACGGTCAGCTAAATCGGCAACGGCGTCAAGCTGCGCGTCGGTCATGTCGCCGGGAGGTACGTCGGGGGCTTTCAACGACAGGAACACGGCGCGATAGCCCGCCATTTTATGGGCTACGGTGTTGTGCCGGATCCATGTCGCAAATTTTGGCTGGTCTTGCTGATATTGTGCAAAACTGTGGTCTTGTCCGGCATCGGCGTCGTAGTCAAACGCCACAAACTGCATTTTCATCGCCTGGATGCGTTCAGCGCTTAATTCTTGCGCGTCCCTGGTCAATAGCCATTCTTGCTCGACCAGATCGGCAAAGTTATCCAATCCTGATTCTTTAACCAGAATTTTAATACGGGCCTTGTATTTGTTATCCCTGCGTCCGAATAGATTGTATATCCGTAAAATCGCTTCCAGATACGATAACAAATGCTTTTTTTCGAGATAAGGTTTGATGACTTGCCCGATGATAGGGGTACGGCCCAAACCCCCGCCAACCAATACCCTGAAACCGGTTTCCCCGGCATCGTTGTTAACCAGATGCAAGCCGATGTCATGAAACTGTGTCGCCGCCCTGTCATGCAAGGCGCCGCTGACGGCAATCTTGAATTTGCGGGGTAGGTAGTCGAATTCGGGATGCAACGTACTCCATTGACGGATAATTTCGCAGTAAGGGCGTGGGTCTTCAATTTCATCGATACAGATGCCTGCTAAATGATCTGCGGTAGTGTTTCTTATACAGTTACCGCTGGTTTGTATGGCGTGCATTTGCACGTCCGCCAGTTCCGCAAGAATATCAGGCACCTGTTCGAGCTTTGGCCAGTTAAACTGAATGTTTTGCCGCGTGGTGAAGTGGCAGTAGTTTTTATCGTAATGACGGGCGATATGCGCTATTTTGCGTAGCTGTCTGGAGCTAAGCAGGCCATAAGGGACGGCTATCCGCAACATGGGCGCATGGGTTTGGATATAAAGGCCGTTTCTTAAGCGCAATGCGCGAAATTGATCGTCAGTAATTTCGCCTTTTAAAAATTGTTCGGTTTGCCGTCTAAACTGGGCTACCCGTTCATCAACAAGTGTTTGGTCGGTGTCGTTATACTGGTACATAGTAAGGGTTTTAGTGCCTTGCAGGCGGAAAATCACGATTCGCCATCATATACTGTGCGTCATAAAATGACAAAATTTATTAGTTTGGTGATACCATTAATAGTTAAATTTTTTGTTGTTTATTTATTGATAATTTAAAGAGAAAGGGGGGTAGTGTGGCGCGTTATTTATTAGTGTTTTTATTAGTCCTGCTGGTGCCGCAAATGGCAATGGCGGAGACCTTCGAAAGTCTAGGTATGACCGGGACAGAGCGGGGTATTTATACCGTGCTGATTTTCCTGATTGCCTACGGCTTTGTCATGACGGAAGAATTTACCCATTTGCGTAAATCCAAGCCGGTTATTCTTGCTGCAGGCATTATTTGGGCGCATGCGGCTATTTTGGCTGCAGAAAAAGGCGTTTCAGTCGAAGATATGCACGCTGCATTTGAACACGATTTGAAAGAATATGCCGAGTTGATGCTGTTTTTGCTGGTGGCGATGACGTATATCAATTCGATGGCCGAGCGTAATGTGTTTGAAGCATTGCGTTCGTGGCTGGTAAGAAAACAGTTTGGCTACCGTAAGTTATTTTTGATTACGGGCATTATCACGTTCTTCTTATCGTCAGTTGCAGATAATTTGACGGCGGCGTTATTAGTCGGTGCGGTCGTGATGGCGGTAGGTGCCGATAACCCCAAATTTGTCAGTATCGGTTTTGTTAATTTGGTTGTTGCCGCCAATGCTGGCGGTGCGTTCTGCCCTTTTGGCGATATTACGACGTTAATGGTCTGGCAGGCTGAATACGCGGAATTCTTCGATTTCTTCAAATTATTCATCCCCTCTTTGGTTAATTACGGCGTACCTGCGGCAGTCATGTATTTTGCCGTGCCTGATGAACAGCCGTTAGAGTCCAATGAAGCGGCTGTGCAGTTAAAGCCCGGCGCCATCCAGATTTGTGTGATGTTTTTATTCACTATTGCGACGGCGGTAAGCTTTAAGCAAGCCCTGCATTTGCCGCCTTTCATGGGCATGATGGTAGGTCTTTCTGCGCTGATGCTTTACGGGTACTACATTAAAGTTAACTACACGGTTGAAGGTGAAGACGGCTTCGATATTTTCAATAAAGTGCGCCATGCTGAATGGGATACACTGCTGTTTTTCTTTGGCGTCGTGTTTGCTGTAGGCGGCTTGGGTTATATCGGATATCTTGAATTATTGTCAGGCGCCATGTATGAAGGCTTAGGAGCGACAACAGCCAATATTTTAGTCGGTTTGATTTCAGCGATTGTCGATAATATCCCCGTGATGTTTGCCGTATTGAACATGGGGCTGGATATGGACTTGTATCAATGGTTATTGGTGACGTTAACGGCGGGCGTCGGCGGTTCGCTGTTGTCGGTCGGTTCTGCGGCAGGTGTGGCGTTGATGGGTCAATCTAACCATAAATACACTTTCTTCAGTCACCTGAAGTGGACGCCTGCGATTGCCGCAGGATATGCCGCGAGTATTTTTACGCATTACCTGGTTAACGGTTGACCGTTGTCGCCGGTGACAAGTCCGGCGTGACACGTTAGCTGCAATAAGGTCGATGGCCACTGATAAGGTTGGTCATCGGCCTTTTTATTTATAGCCATCCCGCTCTGGGCCTAAGTGTACGGGTTGGCTTGGACTTTAAAATACCATGACAGACCATCCAAATATCTGGCGGAAGCTGCTCAACAAACGCATGCTGATCTGCATATTTACCGGTTTCAGTTCCGGTTTGCCGCTGTATATCCTCATTAGCTTGCTGCCTGCATGGCTACGTTCTGAAGGCGTTGACTTAAAGGCTATCGGCTTGTTCGCGCTGATCCAATTGCCGTTTACCTGGAAATTCTTGTGGTCGCCGCTGTTTGACCGCTACACGCCGCCGTTAGGCCGTAGGCGCGGCTGGCTGTTGATTTCGCAAACGGCATTGCTGCTGGCTATACCGGCCTTTGGAATGTTGAACCCTAGTCTTAATCTGTGGACGATTGCTTATCTGGCGGTAGTGGTGGCCTTTTTTAGCGCCTCGCAAGATATTGTCCTGGACGCCTACCGGCGGGAATTACTGCCGGACCATGAATTGGGCCTAGGCAATGCCATTCATGTCAATGCTTATAAAATAGCCGGATTGGTGCCGGGTTCGCTGTCTTTGATTTTGGCGGACCATTTGCCATGGCGCAGCGTGTTTGTGGTCACGGCGTTGTTCATGTTGCCCGGTATGCTGATGACGTTTTTTGTCAGCGAACCTATGCTTAAAAACGCGGCGCCAAAAACTTTGAGGGCTGCCGTGGTTGAGCCATTCCAGGAGTTTGTCGGGCGCAATGGCCTGAAATCAGCGCTTTTGGTATTGGCTTTTATCTTTTTTTATAAATTGGGCGATAGCATGGCGACTGCGCTGGCTACGCCGTTCTACCTGGATATGGGTTTTAGCAAGACGGAGATTGGTCTAGTGGCTAAAAATGCCGGTTTGTGGCCGAGTGTGTTGGGCGGTTTGGTCGGCGGTGTCTGGATGGTCAAGCTAGGCATAAACCGCGCTTTATGGCTTTTTGGCCTGGTGCAGATGCTGGCTATATTGGGCTTTGCGTGGTTGACGACAATAGGGCACAGCCTGATAGGGTTGGCTGCGGTCATTGGTGTCGAAGCGTTGGGCGTAGGCCTGGGCACGGCAGCTTTTGTGGCGTTTATTGCCCATACTACCCATCCGCTGTACACGGCCACACAATTCGCGTTGTTTACCAGTTTGGCGGCAGTGCCGCGCACGGTTGCCAATGCGGCTACCGGCTATTTGGTGACGTGGTGCGGATGGCAGGCTTTTTTTCTGCTGTGCTTTATTGCCGCCATTCCGGGCATGTTGCTTTTGCTTAAGGTTGCGCCGTGGAATGCCCCGGAGCAATCCGATAATTGGCAATAACGCCTAGGCTTACAGATCATAGTCCACAGTGAGCGGCGCATGGTCGGAAAAGCGCTCATCCTTATAGATCGCTGTTGCAGCCACTTTGTCTTTTAATGAGGCGCTGATGATTTGATAATCAATGCGCCAGCCTACGTTTTTTGCCCACGCCTGTCCTCTGTTCGACCACCAGGTGTATTGTTCAGGCTCTTGATTAATGAGTCGGAAAGCGTCCAGCCACTGCCCGTCAGCAAATAATTGCGTCATCCATGCGCGCTCTTCGGGTAAAAAACCCGAGTTTTTTTGATTGCCCCGCCAGTTTTTCAAGTCGATTTCTTTGTGCGCGATATTCCAGTCGCCGCAAACGATCATGTCGCGACCGGATTGGAGGCGATCTTGCAGATAAGGCATAAAGCGCTCCATGAAGCTGAATTTGATGGTTTGGCGTTCTTCGCCGGAGGAGCCGGAAGGCAAATAAAGGGAGACCACGCTTAAATTGCCGAATTGGGCCTCGATAAAGCGGCCTTCAGCATCGAAATCCGGCCAACCTATACCGCTGATCAGATTGTCAGGCTGTTTTTTGCAATATAACGCAACGCCGCTATAACCTTTTTTATCGGCATCATGATAAAAACAGTGGTAGCCTTTTGGATAATAGCAGTCCAGATCCAATTGGTGTGTCTGTGCTTTGGTTTCCTGTATGCAGATAATGTCAGCATTCTGTAATTGCATCCAGTTAAAGAAGCCCTTGCGTTCTGCGGAGCGAATGCCGTTGGCATTAAAAGTTATGATACGCATAGTCAAATTCAAGTTGCGGTTTTGTATTGAAAACCGTATTATACGGGGTTCTTCAATAAGTATGTAGCCCGCTTGTGGGTAATGTGAAAGCGATATGAAACCAGAAATTCATCCTAACTATAAACAAATTACGGTAACTTGCGGTTGCGGTAATTCATTTGTGACCGGCTCTGTTATAGCCAAGGATTTGCAGATAGAAGTTTGTTCTTCATGCCATCCTTTTTATACAGGCAAACAACGCGTTGTTGATACCGCAGGCCGTGTTGATAAATTCCGTAAAAAATACGGAAAATAAGTTTTGCAGATTGTTGGTTTGGGTGCCGGACATAAACGGCTTAAGTTCAAACCCTGTCTGAAGACCAACCGGCTTGGTCGTCGGGGCATAGCGCAACAACATTTGAAAGCGATTATCAATCGGCTTGCAAGTGTTGTTGCGCTTCATGATTTGGTTTTTAAGACCAGCGCTTAAGGGCAACAAGAGGGACGGCAATGCCCGCTAGCATGCAAAGCACTACGATAGCCACGGTTGCTTGCGACCAATCTACCGGATAGTCATCCGCCTTAATCCCCGCACTGATGCCTGGGATGCTAGGCAAATCGCCATCGCCGCCCGCCACTTTTAATTGCGCTTTCATGCCTTTTTCCATGTGTTGCGGCAATTCACAATGCACCAGATAGGTTTTTTTCAGGCTGGGCACAATCAGCGATGCCCGCAGTTCACCTGCACCGTAGAGCTCCAGATGGAACATCCCTTCAGGATACAAATAACCCGGCAAGCCGTGTATCATCAATTGATGGCGTATCTGATCATCATTGATAAAGGTGATATTTATTTTGGCGCAAGGCTTGACGTCCCATTCCTGGTTGTCGAAAGCAAACATTTTGCCGTTAAATTTCAGCGCGTGTTTTTGGCCTGCACGGATGGTTATATCGACATTTTCCGATATTTTTTCGCAATCGCGCGGCAGTTTGTCGGTATTGGCATTCATGATCATGCCTTTTTCGTCCATCAGCATGTGCTCATGTTGCATGGTGGCAAAAACGGGTTTGATGAAGCCTAATAAAATGGTGGCGATGAGTATTATTTTTTGTAAGTTCATTGGGCTTTTTTCTTGTTATAGATAATGGCAATGCAGGCAAAGAGGCCGATGGCTAGGCCGGAAGCCAGCCCAAATACAATGATGTGTAGATAATCCGGCGCAATCCAGCCAGCTTCACCCAGCAAATGTGCAAAATCGCCTTGTCCCCATAGCGCTTGTTTTTTGGCGTAATAATCTTTGCTGAACACCTCGTTGAGCAACTCATCGTGCATTTTTGGCATGCCTTGTTCATCGAGCAAGTCTTTGTAGGCAAGGATGGCCATGTTGCCGCCAGGTTCCATGCCATCTGTGGTGGTTCCCGTTGCGACATGGTCATGGAACATCCATAAGCCGGGGCCGTAGCTGTTCAGGCCGTTGTTTTGGGTTTTCAGCGAGAGATCCAGGCGTTGTGCCGGTGCTATATCAAACACGTCGCGGGTAATCTGCAAGCCTTCGGGCTGGTCTACGCCGTCATAGGCCGTGATGGTGGCTTTATGCCCATGAAAATGCAGCGCCACGGCGGAACGCTGCACGTTGCCAATCCGCAGCTTGATGTTTTCGTTGTCCGTGACGACCAGCATCCCGTCCCGTAAGGTGTAGGGGAAGGAGTGCCCGTTGAGCAGGAAGTAATTTTCAAAGGATTCCGTCATGTTGTAGTCGCGGCTCATGCGCTGGGCGATCAGTCTGGGGTCGATGGCATCCTGGATGATATGCGCCAGTTTTTTATCTATGGATTGATAAAGCAGATCGTATTCCTGGGTATAGGTTTTGCTCACGGCAACCGATGGGTGGCGTACTTGACCAGCGCCGATATTAAAGGTTTGCACCCAGTTGTCCGGCTGGTTTTCTTCGACGATAAACAGGCCGCTCAAGCCCATCATAAAATGCTGTGCGGTCTGGACATGGCAATGATACAACATGGTGCCCGCGTGCCTGGGCTGTATCTCATAAATATGTGTTTTGCCCGGAAAAACAGGATGTTCTTCAACGCCGTCGTTATCGCCGCCACTGGCAGTCATCCAGGCATGATCGACACCGTGCAGATGGATGGTATGCGGTAAATAATGGGTGTTTTCCAACGTGATATACACTTTGTCGCCCTGTTCGACACGGATGGTAGGGGACGGTGCGCGTAGCAGCCGGGCCGCCACTGCCGAGTTAAAGTTTTTTACCGCCATGCCGCGGGTTTTGGGCGCGTAAACCCACAGCCCAGGCTGGATGCCCGGAGCAATGGCGTAAGTGTTCATCAGGAACTCGCCGTCCGGGCTGGAGCCGTTAAGTTCGACGACTTCCAATTTAATGCGGATGACATCGGGGTCGCCGTCATGGTCGATATCATCGCTTAGGGTCAGAGCGTCTTGCGCCAGGTCGGTTTGCATCAAGGTCGCCATGGACACGTTATTGGTGCCTTTGACGGCTGCGGCAATATCGTAAGGGTTGTCAGGCTCGCAAGTTGGCGCGGCCGCAATGGTCACGCCATCAATCACCTGTGCTTGCCGCCAGTCGGGATGTTCATTGGAGCAGGGTTTTTCGACGCTGCTGGTTTCATCGCTATGCGGGTAAACCGTAGTTGGCGGCATAATGCCTGAGTGTTGTATGGGTTTGGGTATGAACAGCATGGCGATAGCGGCTAATACGGCGCTGAGTAAGGCTAGCAAAATAAGGTGTCTTTTAGTCATGCGTAGGCAAGGTAAATATAAATAAAGTTATTGTAAAGGGCCTGCCGCATAAAACCTATACGGGTATGCCCTGTTGTTACCCCCAGTTTTAAGCGCTTGTTCATGGCAGGGGTGGTGCATGCTTGGCTTGCGTTGTTGATGTTTTCGAAGTTAGCCGCTGTATTTTGATAGAATAAACGATTTTGCGATTGTGTGATGATCTTCATGCTTTGTTGTTACCGTTGCTGGATCCAAGGCCGGTTTTTGTTGATATGTTTTGATGCGCCTCTTTTTGTAATGCCATGCTATTGAACGCCCTAAAAAAATTTATATTGTTGCTGGCTTTGTCCTTATTGGGCTTGGTCAGGCTTTGCAGCTTGGCTTATGCCGACGAAAGCCGTTTTTTAGTGCTCAATTATCACGATATAGTGGGGAGTGAAGAATCCACTGTTTATGCTACCGATGTCACAGTGGATCGCTTCGAAGCCCAAATGGTTTGGCTAAAGGAACAGGGTTACCATGTCGTTAGTGTGCAAGCTGTCCTGGATGCCGCAGCCGGCAAAGCCTCGCTGCCGGATAAGCCGGTGTTGCTAAGCTTTGATGACGGCTACCAAAGCTTTTACCGCACTGTTTTTCCGTTGCTGAAAAAATATCGTTATCCTGCTACGGTTGCCCTGGTGGGCAGCTGGATGGACGGCATCGATAAGCCTGCTGATGTCACCCAGCCCTTGCTTACTTGGGATCAGGTGAGGGAGCTGAAGCGTTCTGGTTTGGTGGAAATTGCCACACACAGTTACGATTTACATAAAGGCATACCCGCTAATCCGCAGGGAAATAGTCAGGCGGCGGCGGTGACCCGCCTTTACGACTCTGCTACGGCGCGCTACGAAGCCGATGAAAACTATTGGGTGCGCGTTCGTTCCAGCCTGATAAGCAGTGCCGAGTTTATTTTTCAGCATACCGGAGTCAGGCCTAGGGTTATGGTTTGGCCTTATGGCGAATACAACAGTATGGTGTTGGAAGCCTCGATAGAAGCCGGTATGCCGGTGACGATGGGGCTGATTGACGGCTTTAACACTACGGCGGACATTAAAGCGTTACGCCGCCTCATTATTGTCGATAACCCTGATATCCGACAATTTGCCGATATTGTCACCAGCCAGCGTACCGACAGGCCGTTGCGGGTCGCGCATCTGGATCTGGATTATCTCTATGACACTGATGCCCTGCAAACCGAGCTTAATCTGGATCGTGCCGTGCAGCGCATCAAAGACATGCGTATCAATACCGTTTTTCTTCAGGCTTATGCTGATCCTGATGGCGATGGCAATGCCGATGCGTTGTATTTTCCTAACCGGCATTTGCCGGTTAGGAAAGACTTGTTCAACCGTGTTGCTTGGCAGCTAAAACGGGTCGCCAACGTTAAGGTCTATGCCTGGATGCCTATTATGGCGTATCAGAACAACTTGCCGGATAGCTGGTATGTGCAGGAATGGCATGACGGTAACGCACAAAAATCTAGCCATATTTACACCCGCTTGTCGCCTTTTCAACCTGAAGCCAGGGCGTTTGTTGCCGAAATTTATGAAGATTTGGCTAAATACTGTAATTTCGACGGTGTGTTGTTCCACGATGACGGGATTTTATCCGATTATGAAGACGTGTCGCCTGTAGCGCTGGCCTTTACGCACCAAGCCTGGGGATTGCCCGGCCAATTTGAACAGCTCCATGCAACAGGCGCGATGCGTCTGGCCTGGGCACAGCATAAAACCGAGTTGATTAGCCAGTTTACCGATGAGTTGGCCAATCGTGTCCGTACTTATCGACCGGGCATAAAAACGGCGCGGAACATGTATGCCTTGCCTTTATTAAAACCTTATAGCGAAGAATGGTACGCACAATCTTTCGAGACATTTTTGGCGCATTATGACTATGTCGCTATTGAGGCGATGCCGTTTATGGAAGAAGCGGAACACCCGTTGGAATGGTTGGCCGAACTGGTCAGCAAAGCCGCAGCTTATCCAGGGGGCTTGGACAAAACATTGTTTGAGCTGCAAGCCGTCAACTGGAAAATCCAGCAAAAAATTCCTGTAGCGGTATTTATCGGGCAGCTGGAATGGTTAAAGCAGCACCATGCGAAACATATTGGCTATTATCCTGATAATGTTTTTCAGGATCAGCCGCCCCTAAAGGCGTTGCAGCACTCTTTTTCACTTCCCAATTTGCCTTAGCCTGAGTCCCAGTATGCCGTCATGATTATGTTCTTTGAGGAGATGCTCGCAGCAGTGCTGGAGACGCTTAATACCATGGCCCAGACCACAATGGAATGGGTTGCGCTATCTGATGCCCAATGGCTGCCCGTCATGCAAGCCTGGAAGCCATTCGCCGAGGCTATGGACGGGTTTATTTATTTCTATCCGTTGTTTATGGCTTATGTCTGGATGTTTGGCGCGATCATTTTTTATGTCCGGTTCGAAAGGGGCGCACGGCAACACGCAGGGTATTTGCCTGAGTTGGCGCATTATCCGCCGGTGTCTATTTTGATCCCTTGTTATAACGAAGCCGAGAACATTCGTGAAACTGTGGAAATTTTGTTGCAGCAGAAATATCCCACCATCGAAATCATCGCTATCAATGACGGCAGCAAAGACAATACCTTGGCTGTGCTGCAAGAGTTGGCCGCGCGACACAGCCAGCTTAGGGTCGTCAATTTGCACACCAATCAGGGTAAGGCGATGGGCTTGCGTACTGCGGCGCTGCTGGCGAACAGCGAGTTTTTAATCTGTATAGACGGCGATGCGCTGCTGGCCCCCGAAGCCATTACCTGGATGGTGCGGCATTTCCTCAATAATCCCAAAGTGGGTGCGGTGACCGGCAATCCGCGTATCCGCAACCGGTCGACATTGCTGGGCCGCATCCAGGTCGGCGAATTTTCCGCGATTGTCGGTATGATTAAACGGGCGCAACGGTCTTATGGACGGGTCTTCACGGTTTCCGGCGTCATTGCCGCGTTCCGTAAATCCGCGTTGCACGATGTCGGTTACTGGAGCAACGACATGGTCACCGAAGACATCGATATCAGCTGGAAGCTGCAACTGGCAGGCTGGTCGATTTATTTTGAACCGAATGCCTTGTGCTGGGTGTTGATGCCGGAAACGCTGCAAGGGCTTTGGCGGCAGCGGTCGCGCTGGGCGCAAGGCGGCACTGAAGTTCTGCTACGGTATTTTACGGCGTTGTTCCGCTGGTCATCACGCGGCATGTGGGCGTTATATCTTGAATGTTTGGTCAGTACGGTATGGGCTTATCTGATTCTGCTACATTTATTGTGCGGGGCGCTGTCGCTGTTTTCGGGTTCCCATTACGAATCCCTGCATAATCTGAGCCCAAGCTGGACCAGCACCTTGCTGAGCTTGACCTGCCTGATCCAGTTCGGTGTCAGTTTGGCGATTGATTCGCGTTATGAATACCGTAACGGTGGCACGGCACGCTATTATTACTGGATGATATGGTATCCGATCGTCTATTGGCTGATGAGTGTGGGGACGACGATTGCCGGTTCCATTAAGGCGATTAGGAAAAAACGGGGGCAACGCGCCTTATGGGTCACGCTGGACAGGGGCTTACGCAAAAAATGAATAGCTATATCGATGACTATATTATCGACCATCCCCAGTTGCAAAGCCTGCAAAAGCGTATGGGCAGCTTGCTGGTTTGGGCGGTTTGCTGGTTAATGTGGGTGTATTTGTTGATCCCGCTGGTGACCTTAGGCGAATGGTTGCTGGGGGACTATGCCATGAATGCTGAAATGCGCTGGTTTGGCGGTTACAGCAGTTTATTGCAGCTATTAAAAATGTTCTTGGCAACCTTGCTGGTTCAGATGCTGCTTTGGTTATGCTGGGTTTTTTTTCGCGCCAGACGGCGGCGGCGGTTTCTTGCCGCATCCGGCAAGGTAGTCGATGACCGGCAGTTATGCGCGTTTTATCAGGTCAATAGGGATGAATTGCAGTGTTGCCGGGATTCCAGTTTAATTACTGTCTACTTTGACGAGCTAGGAAATATTGTCCATCTCGAACCCGGCCTACCCGACGGCGAAAGGCAAAATCATTAGGCTGTGGCGTTAAACATTAATGATTTACCGCCATTTTGACGGGTGCCTTGCAAATGCACAGGCATGCCGGCAAAGCTTGCTATAATGCCTGCCGATGGGCAAGCAGCCTAATTCAACATAGGGGTGTGCAGTCAGGCTAGATTCTTTGATATGGCCCATGTAAATGGAACAGCTATGCCGGCAACGTTATATTTAGCGTCAGTGGCTTTTAGCGGCCTGCGGGCACTGTGGATCTAGTGACGACAAGACATAAATAAAAATGGCAAAGTGTTTGTAGATGAGTTTACGGCGCCGTACAGCTTAAGCTTTGCTGTATCAATAACTATAATTTAAGAGGAGGGTTAAACAGTGGAGGACTTGTTAGGTTTCGCGCTCAATTTTAGTGGGGTCATGCCTTATCTGTTAGTATTTGGTATTTTATTAGCTTGTGGATTGGGTTTGCCGATCCCTGAAGACATTACCTTATTTGTCGCAGGCATGCTGGCTTATTACGGTATAGTGAATGTATGGGGAATGATTATTGTTTGTATGGCCGGGGTATTGATTGGCGACAGCACTATTTTTTGGTTAGGTGCGAAATATGGCAAAGAAATCACCAAGAAACCCTTGTTCAGCCGCTTGTTATCCGTGGAGAGGTTGGCCGCCGTACAAGAAAAACTGCATCAACACGGCAATAAAGTGATTTTTGTATCACGTTTTATGCCGCTATTGCGGGCGCCGACATTCTTTTCCGCAGGCACACTGCATTTGCCTTTTAAGGTGTTTTTCTTTTACGACGGTTTGGCTGCCCTGATTAGTGTGCCAAGTATTGTTTGGCTAGTGTACCACTTTGGCAATATCGCCGACCGGCTCCTTAAAACGGTCAGGCATGTCGAGTATGGTATTTTATTGGCTGTCGTTGCGGTAGTATGCGTTATGTTGGCGAAATGGTATTTCAAGCACCACAAGCAGCAACAATAAGCAATCCACCCCAGGCAATCTATCCCTTTAGTATTAAGGAGTGACCACCATGGTTTTACTGGAGACGCCAATCTGCGATTTTGGCAAACGGGCGCCCGACTTTGAACTGCCCGGTGTTGATGGGCGCACATGGAGCTTGCAACAGTGTATGGGCGAAAAAGGTTTGTTGGTGATGTTTATCTGCAACCATTGTCCTTATGTGCAGGCTGTGCATGAGCGGATTCTGCGCGATACGCTGGAACTAAAACATCTGGGGATAGAATCGGTTGCCATCATGTCCAACGATACGCTTGAATATCCCGCTGACTCTTTCGAGAACATGAAGCTGGCGGCAGAGCGGCACCATTACAGTTTTCCGTATTTGCTTGATGACACGCAGGCCGTCGCAAAGGCTTATGGTGCGGTCTGCACCCCCGAATTTTTTGGTTATAATGCAGGCTTTGAGTTGCAATACCGAGGACGTCTGGATGCCAGTCGCAAGGAAACCGCACCGGCGGATGCCCGTCGTGAGTTATTCGAGGCCATGAAGCAGATCGCAGCAACCGGTGTTGGGCCGCAAGAGCAACAACCCAGCATCGGATGTTCGATAAAATGGAAACAATGAGAAACTAAGCTAACACTTTAATACACACAACTTTAAAGAGAGTGAAATATGTCGATTCAAAGAATGGTTGATCTGGACTTGGCGGGTAAACGCGTGTTAATTCGTCAAGATCTTAATGTTCCGGTAAAAAACGGCCAAGTAAGCAGTGACCTTCGTATCCAAGCCAGCGTGCCGACGATTGAAAAAGCCTTGGCAGCAGGCGCTGCGGTGATTTTGTTGTCGCATCTGGGACGTCCTGTTGAAGGTGTTTATGATGAGGAGTCGTCATTAAAACCGGTTGCTGAACGTTTGGCGAGCTTGCTGGGCAAGCCGGTCAGGTTGGAAAAAGACTGGATCAATGGACTGGCCATTGTGCCGGGCGAAGTCGTGCTCTGCGAAAACGTGCGTTTTAATGTTGGCGAAGAAAAAAACAGTGATGAATTAGGCCAAAAAATGGCCGCCCTCTGTGATGTGTTTGTCATGGATGCTTTCGGTACTGCCCACAGGGCACAAGCGTCGACCCACAGCGTGGCTAAGTTTGCGCCGGTTGTTTGTGCAGGCCCGTTACTGGCCAGTGAACTGGACGCTTTGGGCAAAGCCCTGGAAACGCCCGCAAAACCTTTGGTTGCTATCGTTGGCGGTTCCAAGGTGTCGACTAAATTGACGGTATTAAAATCATTGTCAGAAAAAGTCGACCAGCTCATAGTCGGTGGCGGCATTGCCAATACGTTTATTGCCGCAGCAGGCTATCCGGTCGGCAAATCATTGTATGAGCCGGATTTGATCGAAGAAGCGCAACGCTTGATTGCTGCCGCAAAAGCCGCAGGTTCAGACATTCCGATACCGGTTGATGTCGTGTGCGGCAAAGAATTTTCAGATACGGCAGTAGCCACCGTCAAGTTAGTGGCGGATATTGCCGAAGATGATTTGGTGCTCGATATAGGGCCTGAAACAGCCAAGCAATATGCCGAATTGTTAAAATCCGCAGGCACTATTGTTTGGAACGGGCCTGTCGGCGTCTTTGAAATCGAACAGTTCAGCCACGGCACACAAGTGTTGGCTAAAGCGATTGCCGAGAGTAGCGCCTTTTCGATAGCCGGTGGCGGCGATACCTTGGCCGCTATCGACCAATTCGGCATTAACGACGATGTCTCTTATACGTCCACCGGCGGCGGCGCCTTCCTTGAGTTTCTTGAAGGCAAGGAATTGCCGGCGGTGGCTATTTTAAAATCAAGGCAGTAATGGGTTGCGCCAGTCATTACTTCAACGATTGGCAGTTCCTGCGCCATCCCCCTGATGAGAGAGGCCGGGTACGCTCGCGTATCTGTTCCCTGATTTAGGGTGTTATCAGAGTTGAGTAAGGTGCCTGATGCGTACCTTACTCGACTGCATTCCCAACCAGCCCGTCCAGTTCAGGCTGGTTTCCCTGTTGTTTTATTTAGGATAAAAAATGGCTAGAGTCACTATCGAAGATTGTTTGGAGCATGTGGAAAATCGTTTCAAACTGGTTTTATTGGCAAGCACGAGAGCGCGTCAACTGAGTCACGGAGCGACTGAATTCCTGCCGCGCGGAAAAGATAAGGACACTGTCCTGGCCTTGCGCGAAATTGCCGCCGGGCATGTGACCACGGAAAACATCACGCAACTGCATCGTGCGGTCGAGACGCATGATTACACGCCGATGTTTTGATTTTTGACGTTATGCTGCTGGTAGCCGACGAATTGGAGCTAGATCGCCCTCAGGATAAACTGATCCGGCGTTTGCGCGAGAGCTTGTCCGGCTATCTGGAACAAAGCCAGGTTGACGACTGTGTGCGTGCTTATGAGTTTGGTGCGGCTGCCCATGCCGGGCAGGTTCGTAAGACCGGCGAAGCCTATATTTGTCATCCCATTGCTGTTGCTATCAGCCTTGCTGAAATGCGTATGGATGCCAACGGTATTATGGCTGCTATTCTGCACGATGTTATCGAAGACACGACAGTCAGTAAAAAGGAACTGGCGGAAAAATTCAGCGTGGAAGTTGCCGAGCTTGTCGATGGCGTCACCAAGCTGAGTAAAATAGACAGTAAATCACATGCCGAAGCCCAAGCCGAAAATGTGCGGAAAATGTTTCTGGCAATGGGCAAAGATTTACGGGTCATTTTGGTCAAGCTTGCCGACCGTTTGCACAATATGCAAACCTTAGGTGTGATGCCGCCGGAAAAAAAACGCCGTATCGCTCGTGAAACGCTGGATATTTATGCGCCGATAGCCAATCGACTGGGTATGAACACCATTAGGCACAAGCTAGAAACCTTGAGTTTTGAGGCGATGTACCCTAGGCGATATGCCGTGTTAAAGGACGCCGTCAAAAAAAAACGCGGTAACCGCGGGGAAGTTGTCGGCACTATCGAAAGCGCGATAAAAAACCGTTTACACGAAGCAGGGCTGGCTTGCCAGGTTTCAGGCCGACAGAAACATCTGTGGAGCATTTATCAAAAAATGCACAATAAAAAAATATCCTTGGCCGCTGTTTTCGACGTCTATGCCTTCAGGATATTCTGCGACAATGTGGACACCTGCTATCGGGTGCTAGGTCTAGTCCACAACCTTTACAAGCCAGTACCCGGCAGGTTTAAGGACTATATTGCCTTACCCAAGGGCAATGGCTACCAGTCACTGCATACCATATTGATAGGCCCGCATGGCCTGAATATTGAAATACAGATCAGGACCCACGACATGCACCGCATGGCGGAGTCAGGCATTGCCGCGCATTGGCTCTATAAATCGGAAGATGACAAGACCGAAAAATTCAAGGCGCGCGCCAATGAATGGGTGAGGGATCTGCTGGAAATCCAGAAATCAGCGGGTGATTCGCTGGAGTTTATCGATAACTTAAAAGTCGATTTGTTTCCCCAGGAAGTTTTTGTGTTCACGCCCAAAGGCAGCATTATCAAATTGCCGCGCGGCGCGACTATTGTTGATTTTGCTTATGCGGTGCATACCGATATCGGTAATGCCTGCGTGTCGGCGAGAATCGACAAACAGTTGGTACCCTTGCAAACCAAGCTGGAAAACGGCATGACGGTAGAAGTGATCACCGCCGTGTGGGCCAGGCCCAACCCGTTGTGGCTGAATTATGTCATCACCGCTAAGGCCCGCTCCAGCATCCGCAATTACCTGAAACATTTCAAGCAACAGGAAGCCATCAGCTTGGGCCGCCGGTTATTGGAAAAAGAGCTGCAAGCCATGAATGTGCAGATGGACCATCTTGACGGGCCCCGCTTGCAGGCCTTGCTGAAAGTGATGGACATGCCGTCATTGGATGCCTTGCTTGAAGACATCGGACTAGGTAATAAAATGCCTTTCCTGATAGCGAAACAGGCGACTCAGGATGATATTAGCGCCAATATCAAACTCAATGACAAGGATAATGGTCAGATCCAGAAAACGCCGCTAGTCATAAAAGGCACTGAAGGGATGGTCGTTACGCTCGCCAAATGTTGCCGCCCTATACCGGGGGATGCCATTATCGGATTTTTCAATCCGGGCAAGGGCATCGTTGTCCATCACCACGAATGCCGTAACCGCACGGTCTTAAGGAATAAGCATACCAGCTGGCTGGATGTTGAATGGAGCCAAGACATTGTCGGTGATTTTTCTGTCGAGCTCAGGCTGGAGATACTCAATCAACGCGGCGCGTTGGCAACGGTGGCTTCGGCTATTTCCGAATCTAATTCAAACATCGAAAATGTCCATGTTGTCGATCAGGATGAACGGGTTTGCGTCGATTTGATTATCTTGACGGTTAAAGATCGTGTGCATCTTGCCAAGATTATGCGGCGCTTGAAAGAGTTGTCCATTGTCTTGAAAATCACCCGAATGAAAGCATGAACGGCTGGCGGATGAACTCCGGTTATGCCCCAGCCGTCCGTCCGGCTTAATAATTAAGGCATTGCGCCTTACGTTTAGTGTATAGTGCCGATCTTTTTTTGCCCCGTCTAATGTGGCTAAGCCGCACACAAAAATAGGCTTGGGCGGAAGAACGGTTATCAATCAATTGTCCCTAATAAGGTAACAGCATGGTCAAAGAAATTATTCAGACAGATAAAGCCCCCCAGGCAATAGGCACGTATTCACAAGCGGTAAAAGTCGATCATACCGTTTATCTTTCAGGACAGATCCCTTTGGTTCCTGAAACCATGACATTGGTTGACGGCGATATTTCTGCACAAATTACCCAGGTGTTTGAAAACTTAAAAGCGGTTGCCGAGGCGTCTGGCGGAGAACTTGCCGATATCGTCAAACTGAATGTTTTTCTGACGGATTTGGCACATTTTCCGATAGTGAACGAGATTATGGGGCGCTATTTTCAACCGCCTTATCCTGCCCGTGCTGCGATTGGTGTGGCTGCGCTGCCTAAAGCCGCCGCCGTGGAAATGGATGCGGTGATGCAGTTGCCGCCGCAGGAATATCCGGCTTGCTGAGTTAAGCCGCTACCGCCATGCTGTCGGCATGGTGTCAACGATAGCAAGCGTCCAGAGCACACCGCCAATGGCCCCGCAAAATCTGCCGGTCACCACCTTGACTGGAATAGGTGCCCAAACGGCAAACCGCCTGGAAAAACTGGGTATCCGCACATTGCGTGATCTCATTTTCCATTTGCCGCACCGTTACGAAGACCGCACCCGCATCTATGCAATTGGGTCATTAACTCCCGGCATGACGGTATTAGTCTGCGGCAAAGTCGAATTTACCGATATTTTGCCTAGAGGCCGTAAAAGCCTGGTTTGCCGGATCAGCGACGGGACCGGTTCCATGATGTTGCGTTTTTTTCACTTTAGCGCCAACCAGCAACAGGTGTTGAAGCCGGACACCTGGCTGTCGGTGTTCGCCGAAGTGCGTTATGGTTTTGCCGGGTTGGAAATGGTCCATCCTGATTACACGGTGATTGCCAATCGGGAATCCGCGCCGATCGAAAACCGCTTGACGCCAGTTTATCCGCTGACTGAAGGTTTGAGCCAGAGCGTTGTCCGTAAGGCGGTTAAACAGGCATTAGCATGCTGCGGACAAGATGATGCCATGCTGGCCGACTGGATTCCGCAGCCTATTTTGCAGCGTTATCGTTATCCCAGTTTGGCAGAGGCCATACAGACCTTGCATGCGCCCGATGAAACCGTTGCCATCGACGCTTTGCAAAACGGTAGCGTACCGGCGCTGAAACGTCTGGCGTTTGAGGAGTTGCTGGCGCACCATTTAAGCCTGCGGCGCATAAAACATAAGGCGAGAATTTGGCTGGCGCCTGAATTTAAAGGTTCAAAACGGCAAATGACGGATTTTTTGGACAGCCTGCCTTTTCAGCTGACCAACGCGCAACGCCGCGTGATAGCTGAAATCGAATCCGATTGCCGCCAAAACCATCCGATGATGCGCCTCGTACAAGGGGATGTCGGTTCGGGCAAGACGGTTGTTGCGGCTTATTCGGCATTGCTGGCAATAACGGCAGGCTATCAGGTGGCGTTAATGGCGCCCACCGAATTACTGGCGGAACAGCATTACCGGAACTTTTGCACGTGGTTTGCCGGTTTATCCATACCCGTCATGCTGTTGACCGGACAAACCAAGGGCAAGGCGCGCTCAGCCATCTTGCAAACATTGACGGACGGTCAGGCCGGCATCGTCATGGGCACCCATGCCTTGTTTCAGGACAGTGTGCTGTTCCATAGCCTGGGTTTGGTCATCATTGATGAGCAGCACCGCTTTGGCGTGCACCAGCGCCTGGCACTCAGGGAAAAGGCGCAACATTCAGGCCTCAGGCCGCATCAACTGGTCATGACCGCGACACCGATTCCCCGTACCCTGGCGATGCTGAATTATTCAGATCTCGATATATCCATTATTGATGAGCTGCCGCCCGGCAGAAAACCTGTCGTCACCAGTGTGATTCCGGCCGAACGCCGGGCCGATGTTATCGACAGGATTAATAACTGGGTAGGCAAAAAAAGGCAGGTCTATTGGGTTTGTACGCTAATAGAAGAGTCAGAAACCCTGCAATGTCAGGCGGCTGAAAAAACTGCTGAATTATTGCTTGCCAGCTTGCCAGCCGTGCGCGTAGGTTTGATTCATGGGCGACTTAAGTCCACCGAAAAAGACGCGGTCATGCAGGCATTCAAGCAGCATCAGCTGGATTTGCTGGTTGCTACGACTGTCATTGAAGTGGGGGTCGATGTGCCCAATGCCGGATTAATGATAATTGAAAACCCTGAGCGCCTGGGGCTTTCGCAGCTGCATCAATTACGGGGCCGGGTTGGGCGCGGGGAAGGCGACAGTTACTGTTTGTTAATGTACCAATCACCTCTATCGGATACCGCCCGGCAACGCTTAGGGATATTAAGAGACAGTACGGACGGCTTTGTCATCGCTGAAAAGGATTTGCAATTACGCGGCCCCGGTGATGTGATGGGTACGCGCCAAACGGGGCAGATGCAGTTTAAAGTCGCTGATTTGGCCAGGGATGCCGAATTACTGGAGACGATACAGCAGGTCAGCGAACATTTTTTTAACGAATGCCCTGATGCGATACAGCCGATTTGTGAGCGCTGGTTGGGTGCATCGAGCATTTATTCCGAGGTTTAGCAGATTGGTTAGGAAGAGCGCATTATTTAAGCAGGAACCGTCATGGCAGGAAAACCGCCAGGGCACACGTCACAAACTGCCCGCAACATTGCAATCGTGGGTGTATGAATCCGGTTCGTTAACCCAGCGTTTACGCCGTTCCTATGGCCATGCTGTAGCCGTTGATGTGTTGTTGCAACAATGGGCCTGCCCTTTTTTATCCGAACGGACATTGCTTAAACAGCCGGAACATCGGTATTGCTTAATCCGCGAAGTATTGCTGCATGCCGATGGTCAGCCGTTAATCCTGGCCCGGACCATAATTCCGGCCAACACGATCAAAGTCGCGCGCAGCAATTTGTCGCAACTGGGTACGCGCCCTTTAGGTGAGGTGATATTTGCCTGCCCTGAACTGGAGCGTAGCGCTATGGGAATCGCTTTGGTCAAGCCGTCGTTATGGACACCTGCGGTCGGTACCGCCGCAGCCATCAACCAGCCGGTGTGGGGTAGAAGGACAGTTTATACGATCATGTCTAAGACCATGCTGGTCAGTGAGTTTTTTTTACCTGGGCTATGGTGAGCTTGGGTTTGCCCTGAAGAGCGCAACAACGATAGGGCGCGCCAACCCGCATGCCCCCGATATGCGGCATGGCTTGCGTCAATTGAAACAACAGCCCATTCCCGTTATAATTTCCCTCAGTTTATGGCGCATAAGGGCAGTTATCTGCCGTAAGCAAACGAAACCCGATGCCTTACGACGAGCCACAAGGTTTATCGCCAGATTTTACCGATAGCGGACTGAAGATTGAAAATACTCATACTTGGAGCCGGTGTAACCGGTTCATCAGTTGCCGAGGCATTGGCGAGTGAAGAAAACGATATTGTCGTCATTGATTTCAAGCCGGAACTCTTAGAGTCACTCAAGGAACGTTTCGATATTGCGACAGTCGCCGGTAACGCCGCGCATCCCAGCGTCCTGGAGCAGGCCGGCGTCAGTAACGCCGACATAGTCATTGCCGTGACTGACCGCGATGAAACCAATATGCTGGCCTGCCTGATCATCAACACCTTGTATAACCGCCCTAAAACCATCGCGCGCGTGCGTGCGATAGACTACCTGACCCATCCGCAATTGTTCAGTCCATCCGGCATCCCTGTCGATTTCGTCATCAGCCCCGAACAGATAGTCATGGAATCTATCCGCAATTTGATTGAATTCCCTGGCGTGTTGCATATTTCTGATTTTGCAGGCGGATTGGTACGGCTGTTTTCAGTCAAAGTGGTCGCAGGCGGATTTTTGACAGGTAAAAAAATCAAGGACTTAAAAGAGCGCCTTGCTGACGGCAAAATCCGCGTTGCGGCTATTTTCAGGCAGGGCAATCCTATCGTCGTCAGTGGCGAAGCCGACATTGAAACCGACGATGAAGTGTTTTTTGTCGCGCCGCACAAGGAAGTACGGCGGGTGCTGAAAGAACTCAACAAGCTGGAACCACCGTTAAAGCGCATTATTATTGCCGGCGGCGGACATGTCGGCAAACGGCTGGCGTTAGCGCTAGAGGACGACTACCATCAGGTAAAAATCATCGAGAAAGATCCACGGCGGGCCAGGAAAATTGCCGCTGACCTTAAAAGCACTATCGTATTGCTGGGCGATTGCGCTGATGAGAGGCTGTTGCTGGATGAATCTATAGAGAGCACCGACTTGTTTTGTGCAATCACCAATAATGACGGCGTTAATATTATTTCAGCGTCGTTGGCTAAAAGTTTGGGCGCACGCAAGGCCATCTGTTTGCTCAATCATGTGTCGTATAGCAAATTATTGCCCGGTACCGGCATTGATGTTGCCGTGCTGCCTAATCAGGAAACGTTAGGCAGCATACTTAAGCATGTGCGTCGTGGTGATGTCGCCCAGGTCAGTTCGCTATGCGGCGGCACGGCCGAGGCGATAGAAGCGATAGCCCATCATAATAACGGCGCCAATTCTGTTGTCGGTCGGCAAGTGAACAGTATTAATTTGCCGGAAGGCATTGTCATGGGCGCGTTGATCCGTAACCATCAGGTCATTTCGGTGCACCATGACACGGTATTTGAGGAAAACGACCATGTCGTGATGTTTGCCATTGATAAAAAACTGGTTTGTAACATCGAAAAAATCTTTCAACCGATTTAAATCCGTTGTTTTACGGGCGCTAATTATGCCCATTGCTACAGGCAGCAGCTATCCTGTTGTTTAACCGTTAAAACGCTACCATGAATGTCATTTTTACGATCATCCACATCTTAGGCGTAGTCACCATGGGGTTCAGCGGATTAATGGCGACCTGCCTGCTGACGTCAATAATCGCGGCGGATGGCGCTACATCGGCATTTTTGCTGGGCACCGTCTTTACCCTGGCCGCCGGGGCGTTGATGTTCTTCCCCACCCTTAAAACCCCAAAAAAAGTATCCAGGCAAGCGGGATTTTTGCTGGTGTCGATGACCTGGTCGTTGATGCCGGTGTTTTGCACCTTACCGTTGTTGCTTTACCTGCCGACTTTGAGTTTTGTTGACGCCTATTTTGAAGTCGTTTCCGGCTTGACCACAACCGGCGCGACCTTGCTGGTTGGCCTGGACAATTTGCCTATGTCGATCAATTTGTGGCGGCATGAATTAAACTGGATAGCCGGTATGGGCATCATTATTTTCGCGGTCGCTATTTTGCCGATCTTAGGGATAGGCGGCATGCAGCTGTATAAAGCCGAAACGCCGGGCTCTGTCAAGGAATCGGAGTTGCCGCCGCGCATCGCACAAACAGCAAAAGCCTTATGGCTGGTTTATGCGGGTATTTCCGTCGTCTGTATCATTGCCCTGCGTTTGGCCGGCATGAACTGGTTTGATGCCATCTGCCATGCGTTTGCCGCGATGAGTCTGGGCGGCTTTTCCACGCATGACAGTAATGTCGGTTTTTTCAATTCCTTACCGATAGAAATTGTTTTGACCATTTTTCAGCTACTGGCGGCGATTAATTTCGCCACGCATTTTATCGCGCTAAAAAAACGCTCATTTAACCCTTATATCGACGATATGGAGGCGCGGGCTTTTTTAATACTGGTGCTGGGCAGCTGTGTCGTTACAGCAGCCGTGCTGTATCAGGCCGGCACCTATCCGAGTTTTTTTAGCGCTTTGCGCCACGCCTCGTTTAACCTAGTGACTATCGCCACGGATTGCGGTTTTGCCACGCAGGATTTCAACCAATGGCCTATTTTTGTGCCAATGTGGATGTTATTTCTAAGCTGTTTGTCGGCTTCGTCCGGTTCTACCGGCGGCGGCATCCGCATGATCAGGACCATTATTCTGATGAAACAAGCTCGTTTGGAGCTGTTTAAATTTATTCATCCTTCTGCGGTGAAATCATTAAGAATCGGCGATACCGTTATCAATAGCGCTATAGTGACTTCAGTCACCGGATTTATCTTTCTATACTTCATCAGTATCGTCATTCTCGTGTTTACGTTGCTGTTAAGCGGCCTGGATTTTATGACGGCGTTTAGCGCCATAATCGCCTGTTTTAACAATGCCGGCCCCGGCCTTAACCAAGTGGGGCCGGCGGCTAACTATTCGAGTTTGAGTGATTTCCAAACCGGCGTCTGCACTTTTGCGATGCTATTGGGGCGTGTGCAAATTTTTTCTATCGTCATCTTGTTTGTGCCGGAGTTCTGGAAGAAATAAGCTGGACGGTTCAGGAGGACGTGCGTTAACTTCTGTCCAGCGTCTTAATTTCACTGGTGCAACGCCCTAGACCTAGCTTCGTCTCAATAATATCGCCGACAAGCAGTTGCTCGGCAGAGCGTATGATGTTCCCTGATGCCGGTTCTATGACCAGCGCATAACCACGGCTTAGCGTTGCCAACGGGCTGACGGCATGCAGGGTTTGGCCGGCATGGCTGGTCCGTTGCCCCAGTTTCTCCAGTTTATGGGCTATCGCCGCAGGTAGGCGCTGATGCAAATAATCCAGCTTTTGCCGGTAATAGCTGATTTTTTCGGCTGGATTATGCTGGCCTAATCGGGCCGTTTGGGTTTCCATGCGGTTTTTTTGGTGGCGCAGCTTTAAGCGCATGGCCTGGTTCAGCCGTAATTCCAGTTCGTCGATACGCTGTGCGTTTCTCGCCAGTTTCTGGCCGGGATGCTGTTGTTGCAAGCGTTTGCTGAGCCAGCCCAGAGCCTGTTGTTGCAGCGTCAATTGGCGCTGTATCTGTTGCTGCAAGCGCGTTTCCAGATAATTAATACGCGCCAGCCATTCCTGGCTGTCGGGGGTGGCGTGTTCTGCGGCGGCTGAGGGAGTAGCTGCGCGCAAGTCGGCGACAAAATCGGCAATGGTAAAATCGGTTTCGTGGCCTACGGCGGAAATGATCGGGATGTCGCTGGCAAAAATGGCGCGCGCAACGATTTCTTCATTAAATGCCCACAGATCTTCCAGCGAACCGCCGCCGCGCCCAAGAATGATGACATCACAGCGTGGCTCGGCATTGGCGGCGGCGATGGCTTGGGCAATGTCATATTTGGCCTTGTCGCCTTGTACGGCAACCGGATAAATAATGACCGGCACGGCAGCAAAACGTCTTTTCAACACCGTCAATATGTCCCTGACCGCAGCGCCTGTCGGCGAGGTGATAATGCCTATGGTGCCTGGCAGGATGGGCAGCGGCTGTTTATTGGCCGCATCGAACAGGCCCTCATCGGACAATTTATGTTTCAAGGCTTCAAAAGCCCGGCGTAACGCGCCGTCGCCCGCTTCTTCGATGGCTTCCACAATCAACTGGTAATCGCCACGGGGCTCGTACAGACTGACTTGCGCCTTGACGACCACCTGTTTGCCGTTTTCCGGTTTGAACGCTTGCCTGCGCTGCTGGTTTTTAAACATCGCACAGCGCACTTGGGCGTTGGCATCCTTGAGTGAGAAATACAAATGGCCCGAAGACGGCATGCTCAAATTGGACAACTCGCCTTCAACCAGCACGGTCAGGAAATGGTTGCTGAGCAATAAGCTGCTGGCGCGGTTAAGTTGGGTAACCGTCAGGATGGGACGTTGCACAGGGATGGTTGGGGAAGACATAGTTAACTTAACGCTGGATTCGGGTGAAAATGATGGGCTATTCGGCGCGGCCTACCGCTAAGCAGTCGCACCGGCATGGATGCACTTCGAGGCTTAACGGTCGGGCAGCGTGCTTTACTGGGGTTGGCAATTACAGTAGTATGGCTGGAAAGAAAAGGCTTTCAGGCCAGATATAAAAGCATCAAAACTAATTTAACACACATCTTCAATCCCTGTTATTGGAAGCCTGCCGATAACGCACTTAACTAAATACATCATGTCCACGAACGAAAACCAACTCCCGGCAAATTTCATCCGGCAGATTATCGCCAATGACCTTAAAATCAACAAAAACAACGGCAAAGTAGCTACCCGTTTTCCGCCTGAGCCGAATGGCTATTTACATATCGGCCATGCCAAATCCATTTGCCTGAATTTCGGCACCGCTATCGAAAACAAGGGTACGTGCAACCTGCGTTTCGATGACACCAATCCCGAAAAAGAAAGCGTCGAATACATGGAGTCCATCAAGCGTGATGTGCAATGGCTGGGTTTCACGTGGGACGGTTTGTACCATGCCTCGGATTATTTTGAGCAGCTGTACAACTACGCAGTACAACTGATCGAACAAGGCCAGGCTTATGTTGACAGCTTGTCTGCCGAACAAATCAGGGCTTACCGCGGCACGTTAACGGAACCGGGTAAAGAAAGCCCGGACCGGAACCGTCCTATCGCCGAAAATCTGGATTTGTTCAAACGCATGCGGGCAGGCGAATTCGCCGATGGTCAGTATGTGTTGCGCGCCAAAATCGATATGGCGTCGCCTAACATCAATATGCGGGATCCTGCGATCTACCGGATACGCCGTGTCCATCACCAGCGCACCGGCAATGATTGGTGTATTTATCCGATGTACGATTACACGCATTGTATTTCCGACGCCATTGAAGGCATTACGCATTCTTTGTGCACGTTGGAATTTGAAGATCACCGGCCCTTGTATGACTGGGTGTTGGAGCAATTGCACACGCCTTGCCATCCGCAACAAATAGAATTTGCGCGGTTGCAGTTGGAATACACCATCGTCAGCAAGCGTAAGCTTAACCAGCTGGTCACCGAAAAACATGTCAGCGGCTGGGATGACCCGCGCATGCCGACGATTGCCGGTTTGCGGCGCGCCGGTTTTACGCCGAAAGCGATACGCGATTTTTGCGAACGCATAGGCTTGACCAAGCAAAACTCATGGATAGAAATGGGCGTGCTGGAATATTGCATACGCGAAGATTTAAACGAGAACGCCTTGCGGGCGATGGCCGTTTTGCAACCCTTGCGCGTCGTGATTACCAATTACCCCGAAACCCAGGTCGAGCAGCTGGACATCAGCAACCATCCGCAACGTCACGAGCTGGGCAAACGCAGCGTGCCGTTTGCCAACGTGATACTGATAGAACAAGATGATTTTGCCGAATTGCCGCCGCCCAAATACAAGCGTCTGGTCGTTGGCGGCGAAGTGCGGCTGCGCGGGTCTTATGTGATCCGCTGCGATGACGTTATCAAGGATGCTGACGGCAATATCATCGAACTGCATTGCAGCTATGATCCTGAAACGCTAGGTAAAAACCCTGAAGGCCGTAAAGTCAAAGGGGTCATACACTGGGTTGCCGAGCAACAGTCGTATCCTGCGGAAGTGCGTTTATACAACCGTTTGTTTACCGTGCCGCAGCCGGACAATGAAGACAACTTCCTGGATGCGATAAATCCCGGCTCTCTGGAAGTGCTCACCGGTTGTCGCGTGGAGGCCAGCTTGGCGGATGCCACGGTGGAAAACCGCTATCAATTTGAACGCACCGGTTATTTCTGCCTGGATGCCGTGGATAGCGGCGAGGGTAAGTTGGTGTTTAACCGCACGGTGACGTTACGGGATGGTTGGGTAAAAGACTGATAAAGCATTGCTGTCCGAATCCCGCAATATATTTCGGGCGGTAATAGATTAGCAAGTTGCCGTGTAGGGCGCGCCGTGCGCGCCATCAAGAGGCCGCCCACTATCCAGCCGAGAAGGCGCGCACGGCACGCCCTACACGACTTTTTCATTTAGGCCCCATTTCAGCTTGGGGGGGTGCAGGCATCCGCATAAGCTTTACAGAAACCCTTTGATGTGCATGGCTGCGGTTGTGATAACGGGCTATCATAGTACACCCAATGCTGGCCGGATTAAGAAGGTGTGCTATGCAAGATAAAGACAACAAACGTCAACAAGCCGAAGCAACGGTTTTGCTAAGTGTTACCCCATCCCCCGATGACATGCAGCGGGTCATTCAGGAATTACACACGCATCAGGCGGAACTGGAAGCGCAAAATGAGGAATTGCGCCGCATGCACCAGGAGCTCGATGCCGCTCGGGCTCGTTATTTCGACCTCTATGATCTGGCTCCGTTGGGATATTGCACGTTGGACGAGCAGGGGCTGATCCTGGAAGCCAATCTGACTGCCGCCAAATTATTGGGGGTAGAGCGTAGTGAGTTGCTCAAGCGAGAGATTACCCGGTTTATCATCAAGGAAGATCAAGACATTTATTATTTACACCAGAAGCAGCGCCTCCAAGCTGGTGAGCAGCAGTCCTGCGTATTGCGGATGTTAAAAAATGACGGCGTGCAGTTCTGGGGGTATCTGGTTACCAGCCCTATGCAAAACGGCGATGCAGAGGTCGTGCGTATCGTATTGACTGATGTCACTGAACGTGAGCAGGCGAAGCTGGCCGCGTTGCAGGCCAGCGTGGTTTTCAGCCAAGCCATCCTGAATTCTGTCTCTGTTGAAATTGCCGTAATTGACCGGACTGGCGTGATACTGGCGGTCAACGAAGCCTGGCGGCGTTTTGCCTTGGACTATAGCGGCTATTGCTGTATGCCGGGATCAAACATTGGCGTTGGCACCAATTATCTGGGAGTCTGTTCGGATACCCATCCCGCACATGCAGGAATCCAGGCTGTGCTGGATGGCCGGTTGCCGTGCTTTAACTTTGAATATCCCTGTCACACACCGCAGCACCAATACTGGTTCAGTATGAGCGTCACGCCTTTGGGAGAGGCGGCACAGCAGGGTGCGGTCATCGCGCATGAAAATATCACCGGTCGTAAACAAGCCGGAGAGGCTCAGCGCATTGCCGCCATCGCCTTTGAATGCCAGGAGGGTATTGTGATCATGGATGCTGACCTGAATATCTTGCGTGTCAACCAAGCGTTTATGGCGATTACCGGTTATGCCCAACAGGATGTCCAAGGGAAAAAAACGGCCATGTTCAGATCAGGCCGACAACCGGACGCTTATTTTGACGGCGTTTGGCGTGAGGTTATGCGTAACTCGGCATGGCAGGGCGATATGTGGTTACGCCGTAAAAACGGTGAGGAATATCCGGGACGGGTCACGATAACGGCGGTTAAGGATGAGGCGGGGCGAACCAGCCATTACGTCGGCACGATCACCGATGCCACTAACAAAGAACTGCAAGAGCAGCAGCGCCTGCTCAACGAGCTTCAGCACCGTAATATACTGGTGCGCGAAGTGCATCACCGTATCAAGAACAATTTGCAAGGTATCACGGGCATACTCCGCCAGTTTGCCCAAAAACACCCTGAGACAACGGAAGTCATCAACCAGGCCATCGGCCAGGTGCAGGGCATTTCCGTCATCCACGGTTTACAAGGCAGGGCGGTCACTTCGTCGGTGCGGGTATGCGAACTGACTGTTGCGATAGCGGCGGAGGTTGAAGCGCTGTGGCAAAAACCGGTTGCTGTTAATATCCCTGTTGACTGGGTGCCCTGTATTATTTCCGAAGCGGAAGCCGTACCCTTGGCTTTGGTATTGAACGAGCTGGTCATCAATGCCGTCAAGCATGGCGGAGCTGGCGGGCTAGTCAACATTATGCTCAGCCATGAACCGCGCCCCGGCTCGATACGGTTGGCCATCCACAACACCGGCGCGATACCGGCCAGCTTTGGGCTGGAGGCGGCAGGCAGCTTGGGCGTCGGCCTGCAACTGGTCGCCTCGCTGTTACCGCAAGCAGGCGCCACGTTATTCTGGACACAACAGGGGCATACCGTTGTCACGACGCTGAGTTTGGACGCCCCGATCATTCAACAGGAACCGAAGACATGAATGCTAATGCCCTGAGTAAACCACGCTATTTGCTGCTCGTCGACGATGACCGGCTGATATTGATGATTCTTGTCCAGGGGCTGACGCTTGCCGGTTATCGTGTCAGCACGGCAGAATCCGTAGACGATGCAGAAGCCATGCTGGCGAGCGGGGAACGACCGGATTTGGTTGTACTCGATGTCAACATGCCCGGCAGGAACGGGCTGGAACTGGCAGCCCGGCTGCGCTCATTTGACCATGTCCCGTTCATGTTGCTGACGGCCTATAGCGATGTTGAGATTGCCGAACAGGCCGCCAGTTGCGGGGCGCTGGGCTATTTGGTGAAACCGGTCGATGTGCCGCAACTGGTGCCGGCCATAGAGGCCGCCCTGGCCCGCGCCGCAGAGCTTCGCGGTTTGAGGACGACAGGGCAACAGCTGCAACAGGCCCTCGATAGTGAGCGTGACATCAGCATTGCCATAGGGATTACCATGGTGCAATACCGTCTTGCCCGCAAACCGGCCTTTGAGCTGTTGCGTAAAACTGCCCGTAGCCAGCGCCGCAGTTTGGCGGAACTGGCGCTGGATATTATTACGGCGGCTGAAACCCTGAATCTTGGGACTTAGGAAAAATACGCTTGCTTTTTAGGGCAAGTCACTTATATTAGCAACTGGATTCGGTTTGCCCCTGCCCCCGGCATCGAAATCATGGGGCCAAGAACACGCCTCGTTAACTTACCCCTCATGGCCTGTCCATGGGTAATTGACGAATGCCTATCAGGCAGGAGGCGCGTGTGTCCAATCAAGTTTTAAATCGCCTTGCCGATCAAATTCTACACACATCCCTTGACAGCTATTGCTTGCCCGACACCTGGTCACTAAGCAGCCTGTCGGCAATTATCCGGTGGCATTGCCCTAGCCGCCCGCTTTTTCTCCCCCCCCCTTCGCACCCTTTGCCCCTGTTTTTGCAGCACGCAAACCGGTGTCCAGGCCTAACGGCGGTCAGCGGAGGCGAAAATGCTTGAACAATTGCTCACTGATGCCGTTAGCGAAAATGGCTGGATGCCGCATGGTTTCTGTATCCAATGGACGCCTGGCCTACTCTGGACATACGTCATCTCGGATGCCCTGATCGCGTTGGCCTATTACTCCATCCCCTTCGCATTGGCTTATTTTGTCTGGCATCGCAAAGACCTGCAATTCCGCTGGGTTTTCCTGATGTTCAGCGTGTTCATCCTGGCCTGCGGTACCACGCATTTATTTTCTATCGTGCTGTTATGGCATCCGTTCTACGGGTTGGATGCCTTGCTGAAAGCCATTACCGCAGTATTGTCGATTATCACGGCGGTTTATTTGGTGTGGGTGCTTCCGCTAGCCTTGCGCTTGCCATCACCTGCGGAGCTGGAGCAGGAAATTGAACAACGGAAGCTGTCGCAACAGGCTTTGCAAGACAGCGAGGCTAAGCTACACCTGCTCAGCAAACAGCTAACGACGCTGATAGAGACGATACCGGACGCTATTTTTCTTAAAGACGGCGAAGGGCGTTGGCTAGTCGCCAATGAGTTCGCCCAGCGGTTGTTCAAACTTCGTGACGTTGCCTGGCAAGGCAGGACCAACCTGGAACTCGCCACGATAAACCCAGAGCAGCATACGATGTACGAAAAATGCGCCAAGGAAGAAGAATTCGCCTGGGTTGCGCGTCATTTAATTATTTTTCAAACGCACAGTGTTGATGACGCGGGCCGTTCCTGCGAGTTCGAAGTACGTACGACGCCGCTATTCAAGGTGGACGGCGGGCGCAAATGGCTGGTTGTCATCGCCCGCGACATCAGCCAGCAAAGATCGGCTGAACGGGAGCTGCGTATTGCTGCCACCGCGATGGAATCGCAAGAGGGCATTATGGTCACCGATGCCAATAACTACATCCTGCGGGTCAACAGCGCTTTTACGCGGCTGACAGGGTACAGTGCCGCAGAAGTGATCGGCAAAACCCCGGCTATTTTGAAGTCCAGTCGGCATGATGCCGCTTTTTATAAGGCGTTATGGGAAAAGTTGATAACGGAAAAACAATGGCAAGGGGAAATATGGGACAGGCGCAAAAATGGCGAGATTTATCCCAAGTGGCTAACGATCTCGGCAGTGACCGACCCTGCCGGACAAATCGTCAATTATGTCGGCGCCTTTACCGACCTCAGCGAGCATAAAGATGCCGAAGCCGCCATCTATCGCCTTGCCTTCTACGACCCGCTCACGGATCTTCCCAATCGGCGTTTGCTGAATGACCGCCTGGAGCTGTCCATAAGCTGCAGCGCTCGCAACCACAGCCATTGTGCCGTCCTGCTGATTGACCTCGATAACTTCAAGGTCATCAATGACACCAAGGGCCACGGCATCGGCGATTTGTTGCTGGTTGAAGTTTCGCAACGGTTAAAATCCTGTGTGCGCCAAGGTGATACGGTAGCGCGCTTGGGCGGCGACGAATTTGTCATCATGCTGGAAGATCTGGATTCCAGGCAAGACCAGGCCGCTGTGCAAGCTGAAGCCGTCGGCGAAAAAGTCTTGGCTATGCTAAACCAGCCCTATTGGCTAGACGGGCAACAACACCTGAGTTCAGCCAGCGGCGGCATCAGCCTGTATTCCGGTATCGGTTTGACCGCTGAATCGGTGCTCAAGCATGCCGATGTCGCGATGTATGAGGCCAAACGCGCCGGGCGCAATACCCTGCGTTTTTTCGATCCAGACATGCAGACATTACTGGAAACCCGCATGGTCCTGGAATCAGAGTTAAGGCAGGCGCTGGAACAGGAGCAATTCACGCTTTACTATCAAGTCCAAATCCATAACACCCAAGGTGTGCTCGGCGCGGAAATGCTGCTGCGCTGGGCGCATCCACAACGCGGGTTGATTTCCCCTGACCGATTTATCCCTATCGCCGAGGAAACCGGGTTGATCGTGCCGATTGGCGACTGGGTATTGCAGACCGCCTGCAGGCAGCTCAAGGCCTGGGCGGGCAAGCCGCTTACCCGGGATTTGCAGCTTGCTGTCAATGTGAGCGTGCGCCAGTTCAGCCAACCCGATTTCGTTGGGCAATTGTGCAAGATACTCGAAGAAACAGGTGCAGATGCTACACGGCTTAAGTTGGAGCTGACCGAGAGCTTGATCATGCACAACGTCACAGAAGCCATCGAAAAAATGGACGAGCTAAAACGGTTGGGTATCCGGTTTTCTATGGATGATTTTGGCACGGGCTATTCTTCGTTAGCTTACTTGAAAAAGCTGCCGCTTACCCAATTGAAAATCGACCAGTCCTTCGTCAGGGATATCACCACCGACCCAAACGATGCCGCGATAGTCCAGACTATTATCGGCATGGCTAATAATTTAGGGCTTAACGTTATCGCCGAGGGCGTGGAGACTGAAGAACAACGGGCTGGTCTCGAACGCCTGGGCTGTTTCGCCTATCAGGGTTATTTGTTCAGCAGGCCGGTGCCGTTGGCGGAGTTTGAGGCGCTATTGGGCGAGTGACCCATGTCTATACTTCGCACAGTCACAATACGGTTTTGCGCTGGTTACCAAGCTCTGGCTTGGTAACCCAAGTTTCAGAAGCTCCTGCTTCGAGAGTGACAGGAAGCTAGAGCTTCCAGGACCGCATTCCCAAGCGGCAGCTTGGGAACGAGCGTCTAACGAGATCCAATCTAATATTTTGAATATCAATTCTTTTTTCTTTACTGTGGGCCGGAAGCAGTTCCTAGGTACGCATCGCATACCTTTTTCAAACTGTTCCGGGTGTAATACCAACATAATAAATGATGAAAATACTGAAATAATATATAATGATTAAAAATTTATGTAAGATATAAGTGAGTTATACGGCCTAATTATTTAATCAACGACAAAATAATTTAATGTGGAATTTATTATGAAAATCAATATGCCAGTGACTGATAAAGAAGTCTTGATGAAAAAGGGCGAAATATTAGTTAGCCGAACCGATTTAAAAGGACGCATAACTTATGTCAATGATGCGTTTGTTGCCATCAGCGGCTATACCAGGGAAGAATTGCTGGGCGCCAATCATAATCTCATTAGGCATCCTGACATGCCGCCCGCCGCCTTTGCGGATTTATGGGCAACATTACAACAGGGTAAGCCTTGGGCGGCGCCGGTAAAAAACCGCACCAAATCAGGCGATTTTTATTGGGTCGAAGCCAATGTGATTCCGGTTTATAAAAATGAACAGCTTCATGAATATTTTTCGGCACGTTATGCGCCAAAACGCGAACAGATTGAACAGGCAGAAATTTTATACAAAAAATTGAACGCCAACACGGCGAAGCTAAGGCCCACGGGTCTTGCTGCTGCGGCTAAAGCGGTTAGCGAAACGGCGCTATCGAAAAAAGTGGCGTTGAGCCTGGCCGCTTTTTTAGCCCCTATCGGCTTGTTGGCCTACCAGTTGTTTTTATCCCAGCAATACTCGCTGCTGGCGATGGCGGCGCTCTCGGCGACAGTTGCCACGATGCTCATCATCAGTTTGGCGCGTGGCGTCACTCGTGCGGTGGAAACCGGTATTTATGCTCTGTATTGCATGATAGAAGGCAATCTAAGGAATAAATTTGATTTAAACAGAAATGACCAGTTGGGCGATTTATTGCGTGGGCTGCATATCATGCAAGTCACGATGAATTCGCAATTGGCCGAGTCCCGGCAACTGGCAGCGGATGCGCTACGGATCAACCGGGCGCTGGATAATGTCCAGTCGGGCGTCATGGTCGCCAATGCCGATTTTAATATTATTTATATGAACCGCTCTGTCGAGAATATGTTTAAAAAGGCGGAACAGGATATACGCAAACAATTGCCGGATTTTAATGCTGACAAACTGATGGGTGCCAATATCGACTTTTTTCATAAAAATCCGGCCCATCAACGCGGCATGCTGGAAAAATTAACCGGTCCGTTCCGGTCAGAATTAATGATTGGCGGCCACAATATGATTGTTGTTGCCAATCCCGTTATTCGTGAAGATGGCGAGCGCATTGGTTTTGTCGCTGAATGGCTGGACAGGACCGCCGAGATTAAAATCGAGCAGGAAATCTCCGGGATTGTCGATGGCGCGGCGCTGGGCGACTTCACCCAGCGCATCAACGAACAGGACAAAACGGGTTTTTTCCTGGCTTTGGGGCAAAGTATCAACCGGCTCATGGCAACCAGTTCCATCGGTTTAAATGAAGTCGTGCGCGTGCTGGATGCGCTGTCCCGTGGCGACCTGACCGAAACCATCACCAATGACTATTCCGGTACTTTCGGCCAGCTCAAAGACGATTCCAACACCACCGTCGAAAAACTTAAAGAAATGATCGGTGAAATTATAGTCGCGTCCGATGCCATCCGTACGGCGGCTAAAGAAATTGCGTCAGGTAACAATGACCTTTCGCACCGTACTGAAGAGCAGGCCGCCAGTCTGGAACAAACGGCCGCGAGCATGGAAGAGCTGACCTCTACGGTGCAGGCCAATACGCAAAATGCCAAGCATGCCAGCCAGCTTGCTGTTGAAGCCTCGGATATCGCGGCTAAAGGTGTCGATGTGGTGCGGCAAGTGGTCGTGACGATGGATGATATTAATCAGTCCTCGCAAAAAATAGGTGACATTATTTCGGTCATCGATGATATTGCTTTCCAGACCAATATTCTGGCGCTCAATGCCGCCGTCGAAGCCGCACGCGCGGGCGACAAAGGCAAGGGCTTTGCCGTTGTCGCCGTGGAGGTGCGTAGTCTTGCACAACGCGCAGCGAAGGCGGCCGGAGAAATCAAAGTGCTGATCCATGATTCGGTGGATAAAGTTCAGGATGGTAATAAACTGGTTGCCCATGCCGGTCAGACTATGGAGGAAATCGTCAGCTCTATCCGTAATGTTACGGCGATCATGTCTGACATTAGTTCGGCTTCGGTTGAACAAACGTCCGGCATCCAACAAGTTAATCAAGCGATTGCCCAAATGGACGATGTGACCCAGCAAAATGCCGCTTTGGTGGAGCAAGCCGCAGCGGCGGCGGAATCCATGGAAGAGCAAACGCAACATCTGTCAGCTACCGTGGCTGGTTTTAAACTGGATAGCCGTGCAAACTCTGCTGACCGCACTGTTGCGCCGATACGAAAAGAAACGGCAATAGCCAAGGCCAGGTTAAACCAACCGGCGCCGGTCACCGCGTCCAAGCCGAAATGGCAAGCACAGCCCGTAGCAGCCGGCGCTGATGAATGGGAAGAGTTTTGAATAAAGGTGGCTGGAGAAAAACTGCCTGCATAATTACTCCCATCTGAGTCAAGAAGCGTTGAAGTTTTTTCAGCCTTTTTCCACCGTAGGGCGCGCTGTGCGGGCCATCGGTAGCACGGTACAGGAAAAGGCGCGCGCGGCGCGCCCTACGTTTCGTGTGCCGGTAGGCGTTTCCGGTTTTCAAAACTTAGATGTTTTCTCGATCAGATGGGAGTAAGGCGTGACCAGTACCCATTTTAAATCCGCACAACAGTGGATAGATGGATAAAAAAAGCCAGAGCAGGCGCGCAAGGCGCGCTACAACTCAACCCGCTTGGTAGTCGGTTGAATAATTATAAAAACATTAACTTTTAGCGTAAAAACAGGGGCGCCACTATGAAATTTGAATGGAAAGATGAATACTCGTTAGGCAATGCAACAATGGACAGCGAACATCGGCGTTTATTTGAATTGGCTAATGTAATCATTGAGAGCGAGACAAATGATGAGTTGATTAAGCATATCATGCAGCTTTATAAGCATGTCCGTGAACATTTTCATAATGAAGAAGAAATACTGAAGGAACAGGCCTACCCGGACTATAAACGCCATTGCGAGGAGCATAACGAGATGCTGGACTCGTTAGTTGCAAAAAGCGATGCTATTAGGGAAGGTGATTGGGGGAAAACGCAGGCTATTGGTTTTATGACCCTGTGGGTAAATCATATTACGACCAGTGACCGGCAAGTTAGGGATTATCTGGCGAGCCGGTAACTGTAAGCATAGGGTAAACAGCCTGCCATACAGGAGCAACTGTTTAAGGCCTTACAGGTGTTAAAACCTGTAAGGCCAGATCAGAACTTAAATAACGACGAAATCCGCATGGGTTAATGCTAAATTGACGCCTAACATGGCAATTTGCGTGGCGCTCCCAGAACCATTGCCGTCGGCATCATAGAATAACGCGCCGTTTTTATTGTTATAAACAAGGTAATCATCAGCATCGGCGGCAACTTTGCCTATTTTGAAGTGATCAAGGTCTAATACACCGGTCGTAGTCAGCTGGGTAAATAGGCTGTTCTCAAGTTGCAGGCTGTCATCTGCGACGACAAAATCTTTGATGGTGTCTATAGAAAGTGACGTGAATTTAAAAATATCATTGCCTGCTTCACCCGACAAAACATCCTTGCCCGCACCGCCATCTAAAAGGTCATTGCCTGCGCCGCCCGTCAAAATATCATCGTCTGCGCCGCCTTCCAGCGAGTCATCGCCTGCTTCGCCCATCAACAGATCATTACCCGCATTACCGGCCAGTGAGTCATTGCCCGCCCCGCCCCTGAGCTGGTCATTGCCGATCCCGCCGGATAGCGAGTCATTGCCTGCTTCGCCGGTCAACACATCATTATCCGCACCGCCATCCAGACTGTCATTACCTACGCCGCCAATTAACGTGTCATTGCCTGAACCACCCACTAAGGTATTCGCACCTGAGATGCCGCTAATAAGGTCGTTGCCTGTACCACCGTCCAGTTGGTCATTGCCGGCACCGCCGTTTAACGTGTCGTTGCCGGCCCCGCCGGTCAGCGTATCCGCACCTGACTGGCCGTTAATGATATCATCACCTTTTGTGCCCACGAGGGCATCATTACCGCCTGACTCCGTGACACCTTTTTGGGTAATGTTGATAACAAGAGGTTGACTGTCGCTCAGTAAGCCATCAGACACAGTAACCCTGAAGCTGGCGTTTGCCGCAACAGTCAAGGCTTCAATAGCCGCATCATTGGCTACAAAACTGTAAGCTCCAGTCGCCTTAACTACCGTCAGCACACCATAAGCGCTGCTCTTGCTGATGGTGCCGTTGTTATTGTCTGTGCCACCGGCAATACCATAACTTAAGGCATTGCCATCCATATCACTCGCCGCTAATGAGCGGGTCACGGTTGCAAACGTGTCATCGAAAACAGTGTCGGTATAGCTGATTGCTGCGGGCATCGTCAGGACAGGCGCATCATTGACCGGATTAACCTTTATCGTCGCTTGAATGGCGGCAACAGATTCCAGCCCATTATTATCTTTCGCTACGGCGGTAAAAGCGTTGAGCACACCGTTGGCATTCGCCTTAGGCGTCCAATAAGCGATGTGTGTGGCATCAATGGTGTTGTTTGTTGCGGCATTCCACGGTGTCGCAGTGCCGGCCGATGAACCGATGTTTAAGCTGCCGGTGCTGAGAGCTTTTACGACAAAGGCGCTCACAGTGCCGTCAACATCTGCTTCATTGCCTTGGGCTTTTAACAGATCCAAGGTAACCGTCACTGCGTTGTCTTCATTGCCGCTGGCAAGGGTAGAGGCGAAGCCCGTCAAGGTTGGCGCTTCGTTGACATTGACCACATTCGCAACCACCGCTTTTTCAGCCGTCAGGCCACCTTTATCAGTGCTGACCACGGTAAAGCTGTAGCTGGCTTTGGTTTCAAAGTCGGCGGGGCTTAGTAGTGTCACAGCGCCGGTGTTGGCGTTGATGGTTAGCAAGGCGACATCGCCGGTTGCCGCTTTCAGGCTGTAGCTACGCGTATCACCGGCATCGACATCGCTGGCGGCAGCGGTGTAAATCACCGTGGCGATAGCTGCGTTTTCGGCGACGCTACCGGTGCTGCCGGACGTGAACACAGGGGCTTCGTTGACATTGGTGACATTGGCGACCACCGCTTTTTCAGCCGTCAGGCCTGCCGCGTCGGTGCTGACCACGGTAAAGCTATAGCTGGCTTTGGTTTCAAAGTTGGCCGGGCTTCTTAATGTCACGGCGCCGGTGTTGGCATTGATGCTCACCAAGGCGGCGTCATCACCGGCAACGGTTTTAAAGCTGTA
>JAURZI010000017.1 GCA_030653435.1 Methylovulum sp. | reverse complement strand
GGCTTTACCGCTACCGTCGCTTGAGCAAAGATTACGAGGTGCTGACCGAGTCCAGCACCGCTTTCATTCACATTGCCATGATAAATCTGATGCTTGGCCGACTTGAAAGCTGAGTCGGGGGGACTTTTAAAACACGTACTTAGACGTTTTCTCGATCAGATGGGAGTAAAGCCGAGAGTGAATTGCCCCGCGCTTTACTTGATAGGCAGCAACATGTTACGCCCTACTAATCCCGACGCAGCCCAGCATGGCGTAATATCGGCCTTTATCGTCACATAACACAGCTGCTTTGCCCCCAACCCAACTGGGTGCCTGATACAAGTGCCCGGTGTGGGTATAACCATAATTGAATCGCCAGTAAGGTGATGTTGCTGTATCTAAGCGTGCCGGAGCAGGCTGTATTTGGACGATTGCAAAAAGACGTATTGCTTTCAGCTATCCGGCGACATACTTAAATGAGCGGCTATTCGATAACGGCGAAGCCGCATCATAGTTTTATTTTTAATACATTGGCCTTGCAAAAATTGCCAACTAAAAGGAAAAGCCGTGTGGTCTATGGCATAATAAAGAACTTTTTATTAAACGATTAACAACTGAGGATAATCATGAGCTTCTTTATCTCTGACGCACTAGCTGCCGCAGCTCCGGCAGCCCAACAACCCGGCATTGAAGGTATGTTGTTTCCATTGGGCATTTTGGTGTTTTTTTACTTTTTATTTTTGCGCCCGCAATCAAAACGCTCTAAGGAAAAGAAAGAAATGATTGCTGCAATGACGAAAGGCGCCGAAGTGGTCACTTCTGGAGGCATTCTAGGTAAAGTCGTTGATATGGATGATAATTTTTTAAAAATTGAAATCTGTGACAATACCTTCATTCAAGTGCAGCGTCAAAGTATTGAGAGCATGATGCCGAAAGGAACTTATAAGGCGATAACTAAAAAAGTAGTTAGTATCACTAAATCATAACTTGTTGCTAATCGTTGTTCATGTAACAACGCGGTTTAATTGTTGGAAGAACACATGCAAAATCATTTCCCAGTTTGGAAAAATTGTTTAGTTTTGATCGTTTTTATGATCGCCCTGATATACGCATTACCCAATTTGTATGGTGAAGATCCTTCCGTGCAAGTGTCGTCTACCCGTACAGAACAAATAACCCAGGAAAAGGCGGCTGAAATTGAGTCCGCCATTAAAGCGGCAGAGGTTGCCGTAAAGGCATTTGAGTTTAACGATGGTCGGATTTTGGCGAGGCTGACCAATACCGATGACCAGTTAAAAGTAGCTGATCTGCTCAGGGATAAAATGGGTAGCGATTACACGGTCGCATTAAACCTTGCCCCTACAACACCGGGTTGGCTGCAAGCGATAGGCGCCGATGCGATGAATTTGGGTCTGGATTTACGCGGCGGCGTGCATTTCTTGCTCGAAGTGGATATGGATGCCGCAGTTAAACAAGCCGAAGAGCGTTATAACGATGATATTCGTTTGGCGTTAAGAAACGAAAAAATCCGTTATCAATCTGTTGCTAAAGATAGCGGTTATATTAAAGTCAAGCTAAAAACCGTGGAAGATAAACCGGCGTTTTTAGCTTTGTTGGGCAAAGATTTCAGAGCGTTGGATATTACCGAGCCCGAAGCGCAGGATGAAGTGTGGCTGAAAGTCACAGAGCGAGAGGAAAAAGAAATTAAAAAATTCGCCGTCGCTCAAAACATTACCACGTTGCGTAACCGGGTCAATGAATTGGGTGTCGCCGAACCGGTGATCCAGCAACAAGGTGAAAACCGCATAGTTGTGCAACTGCCTGGCGTGCAGGATACCGCGCGCGCCAAGGAAATTCTCGGAACCACCGCGACGCTGGAATATCGCCTGGTTGACGTTGAACACGATGTACAAAAAGCGCTGGAAGGCCATCCGCCTGTGGGCAGTCGGTTGTATTACGAAAAGAATGGTCAGCCGATTCTGTTAAATCGCCAGATTATTGTAACCGGAGACCAAATTGTCGATGCGTCTTCCGGTATGGATCAGGACGGTCGTGCTGCCGTATTTATCTCATTGAATGGTGTCGGCGCCGCGAAAATGGGCAAGCTAACCCAAGCCAATATCGGCAAGCCTATGGCAGTCGTTTTTATTGAATACAAGGTTGACACCAAACTAGTCAATGGCGAAAAAGTCCGCCATAAAGAGAAGGTCGAGAAGGTCATTAGTGTGGCGACGATTCAGGGCGTTTTTAGTAAACGTTTCCAGACCACCGGCTTGGACAGTCCTCAGGAAGCGCGCAATTTGTCGCTGTTGTTAAGAGCCGGCGCGTTGGCCGCTCCCGTTGACATTGTCGAAGAACGTACCGTCGGTCCAAGTTTGGGTCAAGAAAATATCAGCAAAGGCATCAACTCCAATGTTTATGGCTTCATAGCGATCACATTGTTCATGATCGCCTATTATCGGCTGTTCGGTGTTTTTTCCGTCGTCGCGTTGGGCGTGAACGTGTTGCTGTTGGTTGCGGCGCTGTCCCTGCTGCAAGCCACGTTAACGCTGCCGGGCATGGCGGGCATTGCGCTGACCGTGGGCATGGCCATCGATGCCAATGTGCTGATCAACGAGCGAATACGTGAGGAATTAAGAGGCGGCATGACACCGGGGGCCGCCATTTATGCCGGTTATGAGCGGGCTTTTGCGACCATTCTCGATTCCAATATCACGAACTTGATTGCCGGCATCGCGTTATTCATGCTGGGATCGGGGCCCATCCGCGGTTTTGCGCTAGTGCTGTGTATCGGAATTTTAACCTCCATGTTCAGTGCAGTTATGGTATCAAGAGCATTGGTCAATTTTGCCTACGGTTGGCAGCGTAAATTGGATAAATTGGCTATCTGAAGACTACCTACCTGAAGACTACAACGAGGACACAATGGAACTTTTTAAAATTAAACACGATATCCCGTTTATGCGCTATGGTCGGATTACTACGACTATTTCGCTGCTTACCTTTATTTTGGCGATACTGGCATTAGGCTTTAAAGGGCTTAATTTCGGATTGGACTTTACCGGCGGTATCCAAATCGAAGTCGGTTACAATCAGCCTGCTAACCTCGACGCTGTTCGAAAAGTATTGGCAGATCAAAAAATACCCGATTTTTCGGTGCAGAATTTCGGCAGTGTCAAAGAAGTATTAATCCGTGTGCCGATGAAGACCGAAACCAACGACGCCAAGTTGAGCGACGTGGTGTTGGCGAAATTGAAAGAGCAAGATGCCCGTGTCGTGTTACGCAGCGTCGAGTTTGTAGGTCCCCAAGTAGGGCAGGAATTGTTTGAAAGCGGCGGGTTGGCCCTGTTGTTAGTCGTGGCGGGAATTATGGCTTATCTGGCCATCCGCTTCGAGTGGCGTTTTGCCTTGGCCGCCATCATCGCCAATATGCACGACATCGTGATTATTCTCGGCATGTTCGCGTTTTTTCAATGGGAGTTCACGCTACCGGTGTTGGCTGGCGTACTGGCGATATTAGGCTATTCGGTCAACGAATCGGTCGTGGTATTCGACCGCATACGGGAAAATTTCCATAAGATGCGTAAAGCGAGCGTTCCAGAAATGATCGATAACGCCATTACGACGACGATGTCCCGCACCATTATTACGCATTTTATGACGCAGATTATGGTGTTGGCGATGTTTTTCTTCGGCGGCGAAGCGCTGCATAATTTTGCGCTGGCGCTGACCATCGGCATCGTGTTCGGCATTTACTCGTCGGTGCTGGTCGCGAGTCCTATCGTATTGTGGCTGGGCGTATCGAGAAAAGATCTGATGTCGGTAATCAAAGAAAGCGCTGAAATCGACAATTTGCCTTAACGTTAACCGCTAAGCTGTTACAAGAACGGCCGCTAATCGGCTATAATTCCCAAATCCTCAATCCTTAACATTAAAATCTGGAGTTTTCTTAACCATGGCCATCGAACGCACATTCTCAATCATTAAACCTGACGCCGTAGCAAAAAACATTATCGGTGACATTTACAGCCGTTTTGAAAAAAATGACTTAAAAATCATAGCCGCAAAAATGCTGCATTTGACTAAAGAGCAGGCCGAAGGTTTTTACGCGGAACACAGCGAGCGTGGCTTTTTTAACGATTTGGTCGCTTTTATGATTTCAGGTCCTGTCATGATGCAGGTGCTGGAAGGTGAAAATGCGGTTGCCAAGCATCGTGAAATCATGGGTGCGACTAACCCTAAAGAAGCGGCGCCGGGCACTATCCGCGCCGATTTTGCCAGCAGCATAGACGAAAACGCCGTACATGGCTCTGATGCGGTGGAAACTGCCGCCAGGGAAATCAGCTATTTTTTCTCAGATGATGAACTCTGTGCAAGAACCCGTTAGAACTAAAAAAATCAATTTGCTCGATTTCGACAGGAAAGGCCTTGCGGCCTTTTTTGTCGGCTTAGGCGAAAAGCCGTTTCGGGCCACGCAGTTACTCAAGTGGATTTATCAGGAAGGAGTCGAAGACTTCGATCTGATGACCAATATCAGCAAATCGTTACGCAGCTATTTAACCGAGAACTGCTATATCGCAGCACCGGATATTGTCGTTGAGCAACTGGCCAATGACGGTGTACGGAAATGGGTGTTGCAGACGCATTGCGGCAACCGCGTCGAAACGGTTTTTATTCCCGAAGAGGGACGTGGCACCTTATGCGTATCGTCGCAAATCGGTTGTGCACTGGCTTGTACGTTTTGTTCTACGGCGCAACAAGGCTTTAACCGTAATCTGAGCACGGCTGAAATTATCGGTCAGGTCTATGCCGCGCAGCAGCGTCTGGGCACGGCAGCAAAAATTACTAATGTAGTCATGATGGGCATGGGTGAACCGTTGCTGAATTTTGACAATGTCGTTGCGGCGATGAATCTGATGATGGATGATTTCGTGTACGGTCTGTCCAAACGCCGCGTGACGATTAGCACATCAGGTGTCGTGCCGGCGATGTACCGTTTGACTGAGGTCTGCGATGTCAGCCTTGCCGTGTCGTTGCATGCGGTCACGGATGAGTTGAGGGACGAATTGGTCCCCATCAATAAAAAATATCCCCTGGAAGAATTGATGCAAGCCTGTCGGGATAACGCCAAAATTGCGCCGCGGCGTACGATTACTTTTGAATATGTCATGCTCGATGGCGTCAATGACTCAATCGAGGATGCCCAAGGCTTGATTGCCTTGTTAAAAACGGTTCCTGCAAAAATTAACTTGATACCGTTTAACCCGTTTCCCAACTCGGTTTACCGTTGTTCCAGCAACAACCGGATTCACCAGTTTAAAACGCTGTTAAACGATGCCGGCATAGTCACCACCGTCAGAAAAACGCGCGGCGAAGATATTGACGCAGCTTGCGGTCAGTTGGTGGGTCAGGTTGAAGATAAAAGCCGCAGGCATCTCAAATTAAAACTGATGAGTGCGGAACGTGCCGCCTAACGTAAAGGGCCTAGCCCTGCTGGCTGTTTTTGTTCTGTCCGTCACGCTGGCGGGTTGTTCTTCATGGACACAAAAAAGCGCTGAAAACCCTGCGGATATTTATTTGCAGCTAGGCATACGTTATCTGAATATAAACAGACTGGAAGTCGCCAAAGAAAATCTGGAACGGGCATTAAAGGAAGAGCCGAATAGCATCCAGGCACATAATGCGCTGGCTTTTCTGTACGAAAAAATAGAAAAATACCCTGAAGCAAGAACGCATTACGAATCTGCGCTCAGATTGGCTCCTGATGATTTAGGCGTACAAAACAACTTTGGGCGTTTTCTGTGCGAGCGGCAACAATTTGATCAGGGTATGGCGTTATTGAACCAAGCGATAGCCAATCTGCTCAACGACAGGCAATGGCTGGCATTAACCAATGCCGGTCTGTGCCAGTTGGGTCTAGGCCAAAAATTAAGGGCCAAAGCCTATTTTAAACAGGCATTATTGACCAATGAGACTTATGCGCCGGCTTTGTTGGCTATGCAGAAGCTCAGTTATCAAAACGGTGAATATTGGCCGGCAAAAGGCTATTTACAGCGTTATGTGACTGTCGCCGGCCATACCTCGGAATCCCTATGGTATGGCATGCAAACCGAGCGGGCATTGGGCAATGAAGGGCTGGCCAAGGAATATCAGAACTTATTGTTGGAAAAATTCCCGCTTTCTAATGAAGCAAAAAAAATAAGTCGCTAACAGATTAGGGCTGCCGCATTAACGTGGTTAGCTCGGATTATCAAAGATTATGGCAAATACGATACAAGCAATACGCGGGATGCACGATGTGCTCCCTGAACAAACACCGCTTTGGCAATATGCCGAAAAAATTATCAGGGACGTGCTTGGCGCGTATGGTTATAGCGAAATTCGCTTGCCTGTCGTCGAAAAGACTGAGTTGTTCAAGCGATCTATCGGTGAAGTCACCGATATTGTCGAAAAAGAAATGTACACGTTCGAGGACAGGAATGGCGATTCCTTAACCTTGCGCCCGGAGGGCACGGCAGGTTGCCTCCGGGCTTGCCTGGAGCACGGCTTATTGAACAACCAGACCCACAGGTTGTGGTATTACGGTCCTATGTATCGGCATGAACGCCCGCAAAAAGGCCGTTACCGCCAGTTTATCCAATTGGGCGTGGAAACCTACGGCATGTCGGGTCCCGATATCGATGCCGAATTGATACTGCTGATGGATCGTTTGTGGAAAAAACTGGGCATCCGTGACCAAGTCAGATTGCAGCTGAACTCTTTGGGCACGATTGCCGAGCGTGGTGTTTACCGCGAAAATTTGGTCCAGTACTTCCAAGCGCATTTGGAGCAACTGGATGAAGACAGTTTGCGCCGCTTACAGACCAATCCGCTACGGATTTTGGATACCAAAAATCCCGCGATGCGGGACGTTGTCGATAATGCGCCTGAACTCAGGGATTATTTGGGTGCTGATAGTTCCGGACATTTTAGTGCGATTACCGGGGTGCTTGACGAACTGGGCATCGCTTACGAGATCAATACGCGCTTGGTGCGCGGGCTGGATTATTACAGCAAAACGGTCTTTGAATGGGTCACCGATGCACTAGGATCGCAAGGCACTGTTTGTGCCGGTGGACGTTATGACAATCTAATAGAACAATTAGGCGGGAAAGCCAACCATGCCGTAGGTTTTGCGATGGGCATGGAACGCTTGTTGGCATTAATGGAAACACGGGACAATCTCCCGATGGCAAAGCCGGTTGATGTCTATATGGTCCGCGTCGGAGCAAAAGCCGAACAACAGGGTTTGCGGTTTGCCGAGATGCTCAGGGACGCTGTCCCTGAATTGAATCTACAAGTCAATATGGATGGCGGCAGCTTTAAAAGCCAGTTTAAAAAAGCCGACAAAAGTGCTGCTGACTATGCCATTATTCTCGGTGATGACGAAGTGGAGCGAGGGGAAGTGGGCATTAAACCGTTGCGTGATGGGCAAGACCAGCAGATGTTGTCCCAATCACAGGCGATCATTTTTTTTCAGAGCTATTTGCTGTCCAGATAGCGCCTTGTGCCCAATCTAAGCGGGTGAGCCATTTTTAAAAATACAGACTAGAGAAACACAGTGGAAATTTACGAGACAGAAGAAGAACAGGTTGCCGCGATAAAATCCTGGTGGAAGGAAAACAGCAAGGCGACGATACTAGGGTTAGGTCTGGGCATTGCAGTGATTCTGGCGTGGAATTATTGGCAGAGTTATAAAAAAGACCAGGCAGAGCAAGCGGCAGGCCTATATAGTGAATTATTGAAAGCGGACGCAGCCAATAATAAAGACACGGTAGTAAAATTGGCCGAGCGCATCGGTACCCAGTTTCACGGCACAGATTACAGCGCCTACAGTGGCTTGCTGGAGGCCAAGGTTAAGGCCCTGCAAGGTGACCTTGCAGGCGCCAAACAGATACTTGAGGGCATTGCCGCAAAATCCGACAAAGAATTAAGCAATATCGCCAAGATCAGGCTGGTCAGGCTTATGTTGGCGAATAAGGAATATGAGCAGGGCTTGAAACTGATCAACGACATTGACCCTGCGACGTCAGCCAGTTTTTCTGGGCATTATGACGAACTGGTAGGTGACCTGTATGTCGCGCTGGATCGTCTCGACCAAGCGCGTACCTCATACCAAAATGCGCTGAGAAGCGGCTACCAATCGCCTTTGCTGCAAATGAAAATTGATGATTTGACGATGCCTCCCAGGATAGAAAGTAAAAAATAATGCGCTTATTAACGCTTTTATTGATGTGTTTAATGTTGGGTGGCTGCGCCGCTTTCGATAGCGTTGGCGAGTCTTTTTCAGGAATCAGCGATTATTTTAGCGGGGGTGAAGACAATACCGACCCTCCGAAAGCGCTGGTCGAGTATGCGCCTGAGATCAGCATAGATGTCTTATGGAAGGAATCTGTCGGTGTCGGCTCGGAGGAGCAGGCACTGAAACTGGTCACCGCTATAGGTAACGGCAAAATTCTTGCCGCAGACAGGGAAGGCTTGGTACAGGCCAGGGATCTGAAAACCGGCGACTTGCTTTGGCAAGTGGAAACCGAGGCGCATTTTTCTGGTGGACCCGGCGTAGGCAGCGGGACAGTCATCATCGGTTCCAGTGATGCCGAGGTCATCGCATTGAATGGCGAGACGGGGGCGCAATTGTGGCGAGCCAAAGTGTCCAGTGAAGTCTTGTCTGTACCTGTAGTCGCCAATAGTATCGTCGTGGTGCATACAGCCGATGGCAACGTCATCGCACTGAACGAAAAGACCGGTGCCAAACTGTGGAGCTATGAGATCAGCGTGCCTGCTTTAAGTATACGCGGCACCGGCACGCCGGTCATTGTCGAGGACAATGTGATAGGCGGTTATGATAACGGCAAATTAATGGCCTTGCGTTTGATCGATGGCAAGTATGTCTGGGAAAGCAGTGTCGCCGTTCCTAAAGGTCGTTCTGAGGTCGAGAGGCTGGTGGATCTGGATGTCGACCTGATAGAGGCGGCCGGGGTCATTTACACGGCCAGTTATCATGGCGGCGTGAGCGCTGTTTCCGTAGTTGACGGTGATGTCTTATGGCGTAATGAAGCTATTTCATCGCACACCGGCTTAAGCAATGATTGGCGCTATGTATATTTGTCAGATTCTGAAAGCCATGTGTGGCAATTGGACCAACGTAGCGGCTCATCATTATGGAAACAGCAGGACTTGCACCAAAGGAAGCTCTCGGCGCCCGCCGTTTATGACAATTACGTGGTCGTCGGTGATTTTGAAGGTTATGTGCATTGGCTCAGCACTGCCGATGGCAGGCAGTTAGCCCGTGTGCAGGTTACCGATAGCGCCATCGAAGCAAAACCGGTGGTAGTAGAAAATACCGTCTATATTTATGCAAAAGACGGCACGATTGCCGCTTTAATGGCCCATTGATATGTTACCTGTAATAGCCCTGGTTGGGCGCCCCAATGTGGGGAAATCTACATTATTCAATTATCTGACCCGTAGCCGTGAAGCGCTGGTTGCCGATTTTCCTGGCTTGACGCGGGATCGGCAATACGGTCGCGTCAAGCATGGCATTCGTCCTTGCCTGGTTGTAGACACCGGCGGTATCGCCGATGATGCCGAAGGCATAGAAAGTTTTTCCAAAAAACAGGTCGAGTTCGCGCTGCAAGAAGCCGATGTGGTGATCTTCATGGTCGATGCACGGGAAGGGCTTAGTGCGTCGGATAAGGTTATCGCCGATACCTTAAGAAAACTCGATAAACCGGTTATTCTGGTCACTAATAAAGTCGACGGCATAGACGCCCATCTGGCAGGCACGGATTTTTACGCGCTGGCTTTAGGCGAACCGATGCCGCTTGCCGCTTCACATGGACGGGGTGTGCCTGAATTGCTGGAAAGGGTCAGCAGTTTATTGCCAGCTGCTGCCGATCTTATCGATGATGACGGCGAACGCAAGGGCATAGGCATTGCCGTGGTCGGACGGCCTAATGTCGGTAAATCAACCTTGGTCAACCGCTTGTTGGGCGAGGAGCGGGTGATTGTATTTGATGAGCCGGGCACTACCCGTGACAGCATTTATATCCCTTTTGAGCGCAACGGCAAGCAATTTACGCTGATCGATACCGCAGGCATGCGCCGCCGCTCAAAAATAGCTGAAACTATAGAAAAATTCAGTGTCATCAAATCCCTGCAAGCGATTGAAAAAGCGCATGTCGTGATTTATCTGGTAGATGCCAGCGAAGGCATTACCGACCAGGATGCACATTTGCTCGGTTTAGTTATAGAAGCCGGCAGGGCATTGATTATCGGGCTTAATAAATGGGATGGCTTGAGCATAGAGCAAAAGGAAACCGTCAAGCGGCAACTGGATGTCAAGCTGTCTTTCCTGGAATTTGCCGAAAAACACCCGATTTCAGCATTGCATGGCAGCGGTGTCGGCAAATTATTCGATGTCGTGCATACTTTGTACGATTCGGCGATGACCAATATGTCAACGCCGGTACTGACACGCCTATTGAAAGAGGCGACCGACGCGCACCATCCGCCTTTGGTCAATAACCGGCGGATCAAGCTGAAATATGCCCATCAAGGCGGACGCAACCCGCCTGTGGTCATCATTCACGGCGTACAGACCGATGCCCTGCCCATTTCGTATAAGCGTTATTTGACGAATTATTATCGCGAACGCTTAAAGTTATCAGGCACGCCGATACGGCTGGAGTTTAAATCGACGATTAACCCCTTCCAGGGCAAGAAGAACAAGCTGACCGAGTGGCAGGTAAAAAAACGCGAACGCCTGATGAAACGCGTGAAGAGCAAAACATAAGCAACATAACCCTATAGGATTAAGCAATGGCGACGATTAGTTTTCAAGGAAATCCACTCCACACGACAGGCGAACTGCCGGTCATCGGCAGCAAAGCGCCTGATTTTATCTTGGTCAGCAGCCAATTAGAAGATGTGACGTTGGACACCTATGCCGGCAAAAAGAAGGTGATGAATATTGTCCCCAGCCTGGATACACCCACGTGTGCCGCGTCCACACGCAAATTCAACCAAAAGGCGGCGCATTTGGCGAACACTGTTGTGTTAGTCATCTCTGCCGATTTGCCGTTTGCACAATGCCGTTTTTGTGAAACCGAAGATTTGACAGATGTCATTGCGTTATCCTGTTTCCGTTCAAGATTTGCCGAGGATTACGGCGTCAAGCTAGCCGATACGCTGCTGGCGGGATTAACCGCCCGTGCCGTTATTATTATTGATGAAGATGATAATGTGATCTATACCGAGCTGGTCAGTGAGCTGGCTGACGAGCCTGATTACGAAAGCGCCTTGGCCGTGTTATAAGCGGTAACCTGAGCCATCCGGAATTAGCCTGTCTTTCCTGCATCGGTTTATAGGGATTCAATGTGCAGTCCGGTTGTCAGCTATGGACATCACGGGCCTTAAGCGAATCCCTGTCACCATTCACCTAGCGTATCCCGCGAGAATACGCCGCCCACGCCGGTTGCCAATAGGCTTAAGGCGATCTGTAACGTAGAACTTCCAGAAGAAAGTGGCTGCTGCCAGTGCGGCATCAGCCTTTGATGGTTTGGTGCAGGGTCCAAAACATCCGCTAACCGTCACTTTAGTTTGTTTAGCCGTATAATTTTCTGCATAATGTAGCCAGTCTTTAAATTGTTCCAAGATTTTCAATGCGTTCAACACAAGGTTTAGTGATATGGCAGAATTGATGGCTAGTGGAGTTGAGTTGATGTTCGTCGGCATGGGCATCGTATTTTTGTTTCTGACGATGCTGGTAGTTGCGATCAACCTTATGTCAGCGCTGGTGCAGCGTTTTTTCCCTGAAGCACCGCCAGCTACGCTGTCGGTTCCAGCGGTAAGCCAGGGCATTGATAAGCAAACCGTGGCGGCGATTATGGCTGCCGTACACCAATATCGAAACAGGAAAAAATAAACGGCTTTTGGACGCCGGTAGCAGTTCGCGGTAGTTCGCCATATCAAGGATGCAGTTATGCAATCCATTCAATCGGCCGTAACGGTCAAATGATTAAATGCTCACAGAGCAACCAGGAGAAACATAAGCATGGCCAAAAACATCAACAAACCCTTAACGATTACTGAAGTCGTCTTGAGGGATGCACACCAGTCTATATTAGCCACGCGCTTACGCATTGAAGATATGTTGCCGATTTGCAAAAAACTCGACGAGATCGGTTACTGGTCTATCGAGTCGTGGGGCGGCGCCACCTTTGATGCCTGCATCCGTTATTTGGGCGAGGACCCTTGGGAAAGGCTGCGTTTATTAAAGGCTGCTATGCCTAATACACCCCAGCAAATGCTGTTGCGTGGGCAGAATATCCTGGGTTATCGGCATTATGCCGATGATGTGGTTGATAAATTTGTTGAACGCTGCGCTGTCAACGGCATCGATGTGTTCCGTATCTTTGATGCCATGAACGATATGCGTAATATCCAACATGCCGTCAAAGCGGTCCTGGCTACTGATGCCCATGCCCAAGGTACGATTTCCTATACCACCAGTCCCGTGCATACGATAGAGGTGTGGGTTAACCTCGGTAAACAGATCGAGGATATGGGCGCCCATTCCATCTGTATCAAAGATATGGCGGGCTTGCTGAAGCCTTATGATGCCTTCGAACTGGTCAGTCGCTTGAAACAAAGCACGGCTATCCCGATACATCTGCATTGCCATGCGACTACCGGATTAAGCGTCCCCAGCATTATCAAAGCCGCTGAAGCCGGTATCGATAATGTCGATACTGCGATCTCCTCGATGAGCATGACTTACGGGCATAGTGCGACTGAAACCATAGTTGCCAGCCTTGAAGGCACTGAACGTGATACCGGTCTGGATCTGGTCAAGCTGGAGGAAATCGCCCATTATTTTAGGGATATACGCAAAAAATACGCCCAATTTGAGGGCAGTTTAAAAGGCGTAGATGGACGTATCTTAATCGCCCAGGTTCCGGGCGGCATGCTGACCAATATGGAAAGCCAGCTGAAAGAGCAGGGTGCAACCGACAAGTTTGATGAAGTGATGCAGGAAATTCCGCGTGTACGCGAAGATCTGGGCTTTATTCCGCTGGTTACGCCTACGTCACAAATTGTGGGTACCCAAGCCGTTATCAATGTCATGAGCGGCGAACGCTATAAAACCATCACAAAAGAAACGGCGGGGGTGTTAAAAGGCGAATATGGCGCAACCCCTGCGCCTGTCAATAAAGCCTTGCAAGACAGGGTGCTGGACGGCGCGAAAGCGATTACATGCAGGCCAGCCGATTTGCTTGAAGCGGAAATGGACAAACTGATAGCCGAGGTGCAGGTAAAAGCCCGCGCCGAAGGCATCAAACTGGTCGGCAATATAGAAGAAGATGCGCTGATTAACGGCATGTTTGCCCAGGTAGGTTGGAAATTCCTCGTCAATCGGGGTAATCCTGCCGCTTTTGAAGCGGCGCCTAATTCAGCAGCAGTCGCCGTTGTGGGTACGGTGAAGGCCGATAATGAGCTTAAGGCTATTGAAAGCTATACCGTCAATGTGGATGGGCGTAATTTCAATGTTGCCGTAGGTCCAGGAGGGGCAGCGATGACCATCCAGCCGACAGTTGCTGAGGCCAAGCAAACCGATCTTGCCGCCCATAATGGCGCGGTGGTTTACGCGCCTATGGCGGGCAATATATTGAAAATCCTGGTCAGTGAAGGCAGTGTAGTCGCTGAAGGTGAAGTCGTTGTCATCATGGAAGCCATGAAAATGGAAACTGAAGTGCGCTCCAAATTTGCCGGTATCGTCAGCGCTGTACACGTCAAAGAAGGCGGTGCAGTTGCAGGTGGTAACGCCCTGGTTTCGTTATAACAACGCATAAAGACAGAGATATTTATGGAAAATCTCCTTTCACTCTGGCAAAGCACGGGGCTTTATAATTTTACCGGCGGTCAGGTTTTCATGATGCTGGTTGGTTTTTTACTGCTGTTCCTGGCGATTAAAAAAGGTTTTGAACCGCTTCTGCTGTTGCCCATAGGCTTCGGGGCGATACTCAGCAATATTCCGGTGGCGGGCATTGCTGAAGAGGGCGGGCTATTATATTACCTGTATTTTGGCATCAAGGCCGGTATCTTTCCGCTGCTTATTTTTATGGGTGTAGGGGCTATGACGGATTTCGGCCCTATGCTCGCCAACCCTAAAACCTTGTTGTTGGGCGCAGCGGCACAATTCGGCATTTTTGCATCGTTGCTAGGCGCATTGGCGCTCAACGTCATACCCGGATTGGAATTTACGCTGAAAGATGCCGCCGCCATAGGCATTATTGGCGGTGCCGATGGCCCTACTGCGATCTATGTCGCGTCAAAATTGTCGCCGGATCTGCTGGGTGCGATTGCGGTTGCCGCATATTCGTATATGGCCTTGGTGCCGCTGATCCAGCCGCCGATTATGCGGGCGTTGACGACAGAAGATGAGCGCAGGATTGAAATGAAGCAAATGCGTGCGGTCAGCAAAGCGGAGAAAATCGTGTTTCCGCTGATGCTGTTACTGCTTTCCATCTTACTGCTGCCTTCCGCAACACCGTTAATCGGCATGTTTGCGTTGGGCAATTTGATGAACGCGTGCGGCGTGGTTGAGCGATTAAGCCAAACAGCGCAAAACGAATTGATCAATATCGTGACGATCTTTTTGGGCTTGTCAGTAGGCTCAAAACTGAGCGCCCACGCCTTTTTGCAAATCGAAACCTTGGGGATTCTGGCCTTGGGGGCTTGCGCCTTTGCTATAGGCACAGCCGCTGGCGTGATTATGGCAAAAATCATGAACAAATTTAGCGATACGCCGATCAACCCGTTAATCGGCGCTGCCGGAGTATCCGCAGTGCCTATGGCTGCCCGTGTCGCCAACAAGTTAGGCCTGGAAAGCAATCCGCATAATTTCCTGCTGATGCACGCGATGGGGCCAAATGTCGCCGGTGTGATTGGTTCTGCCGTGGCTGCCGGGGTTTTGTTGAGTTTAGTGAAATAGCGCAGGGACTAACGATACGCTGAACTGTCCCCTATGGGTTTTATATAATCGCATATTAATCCCCCCCATAAAACTATGGCATTGTGTTCCCCCCTCCACGAAAGCTGTATACCAAAGCTATAAATGTAATAAACAAAGTCGTGTATAGCGCAGTACCGAGATATTGCGCGATTATCGCAGCTAAGCGTTTTTGAAAGCGATTTGCCCGCCACGCCGTCATCGTCTAGCCGATTTGGACGATTCATAAGCAAGTTTTATTCATTAAGGCGTAAACTCTCTACCTAGAGCATCATGGCTCGGTTACCTTAAGGGGCCGCATCCTCGAATCTCCTGAAAGTCCGTATCAGGCTTTCGTTAACCCGAACGGCTTAAGCGCCCGGCTTTTAACAAGCACAGTACCCACTGGGCATGAAGGCGGATGGTTAAGCTTAATTGCGTGCCCTCTCTCCCCTTACGTCGTAACTCCATTACGATGTGCATAAAGGCAGACCATGTCCGAAAATAATATCGATCCCAATATGGGCAGCTACGGCGCTAAAACCGGACAGACTAACGCTTCCTTGGGAACTGTCCTTAGTATAGCGGCACTATTTCTCGGTACTGCGCTGGTGGTGGCGATATCGTTATGGGCTTTCAGGCAAATCGAGACGGCCGCTGTGGAGCGGAAACAGGCATATCTTGTCATAAACCGTGCAAACGATTTGTTGTCCGAGCTGAAAGATGCCGAGACTGGGCAGCGCGGCTATGCGTTGACCGGTGACGAAACCTTTCTGGCGCCGTATTTGGCCGTGCGTGATAACGTGGGCGCCCATTTGGGCGGATTGCGTCAACTTACCTCTATCAGCGCCTCCAGAAAACATCTGGACACCATGGCGCCATTGCTGGATGCCAGAATGGCGGAATTGGCCCAGATCATTGAATTACGCCGTACTGATGATACGGCGGTCATGTTGGCGATGATCGGCGGTGGTCAGGGCAAGCGTTTGATGGACTCGATCCGTACTGAAATGTCCAGTTTTATCCAGATTGAGGAAAGTGCATTGGCGCAACACGAAGCACAGTTCCAATCCAACATGCGTCACCTGTTTATTATCATTGTCACCCTTAGTTTGGCAGCACTGCCGTTTGCACTGTTGTTCGCCCATTTGATTTATCGAAAAAATCAGCAGCGGCTTAAGAATTTAAACCATCTCGAAACCCGGCATTTGCTCGAACTCCAGGAGGAGATGAACAAACGGTTGCAACAGGTTAACGATAGTTTACAAGTCAGCGAGGCCAAGCTCGCCGTTACGCTCAACTCCATAGGCGATGCCGTGATAGCCACCGATGCGGAAGGCTGTGTGACACTCCTGAATCCCCTTGCCGAACGGCTCACCGGTTGGTCGCTGGCTGACGCTTGGGGTCGGCCAGTGGACGAGGTTTTTCATATCATTAACCAGGAAACACGCCAGCCGTCTATCGTGCCAATCAAGGCAACCTTGGCGCATGGCACGATTCAGGGTTTGGCCAATCACACCGTTCTGATTGCCCTTGATGGTTGTGAGCGTGCCATTGCCGATAGTTGTGCGCCTATACGTGACCGCGGCGGTCAGGTGGTTGGTGCGGTGCTGGTGTTCCGCGATGTCACCGAGGAATATGCTGGGCAGCAGGCTTTACGTGATAGCGCCGCATTGGTCCAGACGATTCTTAATACCGTTGTGGACGGTATTATTACCCTCCATGCCAACGGTGGCATCATCAAGACAGTCAATGCAGCCACTGAGCGGCTATTTGGTTTCGCCGGTCAGGAACTCATAGGACAACACGTTAGCCTGCTGATACCTGAGCTTTTTCGGGAGCACTGTGACGGATCCCCTGAATATTTTAGTGCGGGCGATGAGGCACGCGTAGGCGTCGGGCGCGAGGTCGTGGGACGGCGCAAGGATGGCGGCAACTTCCCGCTGGAAATCGCAGGAAATGAGATGTGGCTGGACAGTCGACGGTATTTTACCGTCATTTTACGTGATATCACAGGGCGCAAGCGCGCAGAGGAAGCATTGCTGAAGGTGGGGGCGTTGCAGGATGCTATTTTCAACAGCGCCAATTTCTCAAGTATCGCCACGGACGCTAAGGGCGTCATCCAGATTTTCAACGTCGGCGCCGAACGCATGCTGGGCTATGCCGCCGGCGATGTGATGAATAAGATCACGCCGGCCGATATTTCCGACCCGCAGGAAGTTATCGCGCGTGCGAAGGCGCTCAGCGCCGAACTCGAAACGACCATCACGCCGGGCTTCGAAGCTCTGGTGTTTAAGGCTTCGCGCGGTATTGAAGACATCTACGAGTTGACCTACATCCGCAAGGACGGCAGCCGCTTCCCGGCGGTTGTATCGGTCACGGCATTGCGTGACGACCTGGATGGGATTATCGGCTATTTGCTGATCGGCACCGATAATACTGCGCGCAAGCAGGCTGAAGAGGCGTTGCTGAAGGCGGGGGCGTTGCAGGATGCGATTTTCAACAGCGCCAATTTCTCAAGCATCGCCACGGACGCGAAGGGCGTCATCCAGATTTTTAACGTCGGTGCCGAACGCATGCTGGGCTATGCCGCCGCCGACGTGATGAACAAGATCACGCCGGCCGATATTTCCGACCCGCAGGAAGTCATCGCGCGTGCGAAGGCGCTCAGCACGGAACTCGAAACGACTATCACACCGGGCTTCGAGGCTCTGGTGTTCAAGGCTTCGCGCGGAATTGAAGATATCTACGAGTTGACCTATATCCGCAAGGACGGCAGCCGCTTCCCGGCGGTCGTGTCGGTCACGGCACTGCGTGACGACCAGGATGGGATTATCGGCTATTTGTTGATCGGCACCGACAATACTGCGCGCAAGCAGATTGAAGCAGAGCAAAAGCTGCTGGCCCAACGTCTGCGGGATCATCAGTTTTACACACGCTCGCTGTTTGAATCCAACATTGACGCGCTGATGACCACCGACCCGTCCGGGATTATCACCGATGTCAACAAGCAGATGGAAGTGCTCACGGGTTGTACGCGTGACGAGCTGATCGGTGCGTCGTTCAAGAGGCACTTTACCGACCCGGAGCAGGCCGAGGCGAGCATCAAATTGGTGTTGAGTGATAAGAAGGTCACCAACTACGAACTCACCGTGCGTGCCATAGACGGTAAGGAAACGGTAGTGTCCTACAATGCGACCACTTTCTATGATAGGGATCGACGGTTACAGGGCGTGTTCGCCGCAGCACGCGACATCACGGAACGCAAACGCCTGGATCAGGTGTTGCAGGAAAACAACATCGAACTGGAGAATGCCAGGGCCTTGGCGGAAAAAGCCAACCTCGCCAAATCGGATTTCCTGTCCAGTATGAGCCATGAGCTGCGTAGCCCGCTCAATGCCATCCTCGGATTTGCCCAGTTGATGGAGTCCGACTCGCCGCCGCCAACCCCGTTGCAGACGGAAAGTATAGCCCAGATACTTCGGGCAGGTTGGCATCTGTTGACGCTGATTAACGAGATACTCGACCTCGCGAAGGTCGAGTCCAGGCAGGTGCCGCTATCGGAGGAACCGGTCGCGCTTGTCGATGTGCTGTCAGAATGTCAGGGCATGATCGAGCAACAGGCGCAACAACGGGGTATCGAGCTGACGTTTTCCCCGTCCGACAATACGTACTTTGTCCGTGCCGATAGGGTCAGGTTAAAGCAAGTTCTCATTAACCTGCTTTCCAATGCGGTCAAATACAACGTTAATCAAGGCCTGGTGGAGGTGGACTGCACCGATGGCGCGCCGGGGTATATCCGCGTAAGCATCAGGGACACGGGTGCCGGGTTGAATCCAGAACAACTGGGGCAGCTCTTTCAGCCGTTCAACCGTCTCGGACAGGAGGCTAGCGGCGAGGAAGGCACAGGCATAGGCCTCGTGGTCGCCAAACGTCTGGTCGAGTTGATGGGCGGCAGCATCGGCGTGTCCAGCACCCTGGGGGTAGGAAGCGTGTTCTGGTTCGAACTCATCTCGGTTGCTGAGCCGCATATCCTTAACGACGGTGCAACGACGATGGCCCAGCCGCCTACGCTCCGTGGCGCGCAGCTGCACACGCTGCTCTATGTGGAGGACAATCCGGCTAACCTGAAACTGGTCGAACAAATCATCGCACGTCATCCCGACATGCGTTTGCTGACCGCTGTGAACGGTAAGGACGGTGTCGAGATTGCACATAAATCCCAACCGGATGTGATACTGATGGACATTAACTTGCCCGGCATGAATGGCTTTGACGCACTGAAAATCCTGCGCGAAGATCCGGTAACGTGGCATATCCCCGTTATTGCCATCAGCGCCAATGCGATGCCCCGCGATATTAAAAAAGGCATGGAAGCAGGATTCTTCCGCTATATAACCAAACCCATCATAGTCAATGAATTCCTGGAGGCGTTGGATGTGGCGCTGGTTGTCGCGGGAAAATATGATGGCAGCAGCAGGTACTGAGGTTCTCGTGATAAATCCATCTGATATTTTTTACAGCAAAATCCTGATCGTGGACGATCAGAAAGTCAATATCATGCTGCTCGAACGGATGCTGACTGGCGCGGGCTATGTTTCCATCATGTCCACGACGGATCCGACCGAAGTCTGTGGGCTGCACAGCCAGAACCGTTTTGACGTGATCCTGCTCGACCTTCAGATGCCCGGTATGGACGGGTTTCAGGTGATGGAAAGCTTGAAAGTAATCGAAGATGGCAATTATCTGCCTGTCCTGGTGATTACCGCCCAACCGGATCACAAATTGCGCGCGTTAAAAGCGGGTGCCAAGGATTTCGTTAGTAAGCCTTTTGAAATGGGCGAGGTGCTGGCGCGGGTTTATAACATGCTGGAAGTGCGTCTGCTGCACAAGACATTGCGCCAGTACAACGAGATACTGGAACAACGCGTGCAGGAAAGGACGGCTGACCTGCATGAAAGCAATCTGGAAACCATTTTTACGATGACACGCGCGGCAGAATATAAAGATGAAGACACTGGCGCCCATGTGCAACGCATCAGTTATTACAGCCGCGAACTTGCCGGCATGCTGGGCATGGATGAAGACTTTGTCGACAAAATTTTTTTCGCGAGTCCGATGCACGATATAGGCAAAATAGGGATCCCCGACCATGTTTTGCTCAAGCCCGGTGGCTTTGTGCCTGAGGAATGGGCGGTCATGCAGGGGCACTCGTCTATGGGTGCGAAGATACTCGGCAACAGCAAGTCCCCTTATCTCAAGATGGGGGCCGAGATTGCGCTCAATCATCACGAACGTTGGGACGGCGGAGGGTATCCGAATGGCAAGCGTGGGGAGGATATCCCGCTATCGGCACGTATTATGGGAATTTGCGACATCTACGACGCCCTGCGAAGCAAACGCCCATACAAGCCTGCATTCGACCATCAAAAGACTATGGCTATTATTACGCACGGCGATGGCCGCACCCGGCCGGAGCATTTTGATCCGGTTATTCTTGCTGTCTTCGAGAAAAATCACCCATTGTTCTGTGATATTTTCGAGTCGTATGCCGAACAGTTGTAGGGGGGTGTTGCTATGCACTGTCTACGATATCGTCATGATGGACAGGACGAGCGAAGAGTCAAAAATTTACGCTGAACGTTCGCCATTCGGTTTTTGCTAGGGTACGCACCGCGTACCGTAGCAAAGCCCATGAGCCATAATCATGATCGCGAAGTGTGTAAACCTAGGGAATCACCAACGCTAAGGACGCCATGCAAAAAAAAACCACCATACTTATTGCAACGAATAATGCTGAAGATGCCAAAGCGGTAAAGCAGCAGCTATCCGACGAATATCAAAATGTCTTTACCTCGACCAAGCCTGATATGGCCGTGCCGGATTTCGAAAACCGCCGTCCCGATGTTTTGGTGCTGGCATTCCGTTTGCTGGAACAAGCGGAGCACTACTATCTCAAGCTTTACCGCCACGGTACCGGCGTGCACCCGCATCGGACAGTCATTTTGTGCGACAAGGATGAAATCAGGCCGGTATACGAATTATGCAAGAGTGGTTTTTTTGACGACTACATGCTGTTCTGGCCGGTTACGCATGATGCTACACGGTTGGTCATGGCCGTACACCATGCACTAGTTCAGCTAAAGACTTCCAATACCACCCCATCTGCGCTTGAACTTGCCGCGCTGACACGTCGGTTTGGCGAACTGGAGCCTCTGCTGGATTGGGTGGTTACCGAGACTAGCGGGCATATCGATGTGGCGGGCCGCGCCATAACGAGTGTTGAGCCGTGCATGAAGGCCTCGTTAGACCGGTTTTCGAGCCGCCTCACCCAGGGTGAATTCGCTGATCTCGTAGATGTCAAGGATACCAAAGGCTTACAAGACCAACTCAGTCGTTACATGAATGAGGAGATTAATGGTCAATGGCTTGCCGTTACCGAATCCGTGCTGCCGTTAACAGAGTGTGTCCGGGAATTTCGGGAGAAATGTGCGCCGTTTCTTGAATTTGCCCGCCGCTTGAACGCTATGTCAAAGCTGGTGCCCGCCACTGTTTTGGTTGTGGATGATGAAGAGCCATCGCGAACCTTGCTTAAAATGCTGCTCGAGCAGAAACATTATCAGTTAATGTTTGCCGCCAGTGGTATCGAGGCGCTCATCTTGCTAAGAAAGCGGCGCCCCGATCTGATCCTGATGGATATGATGATGCCGGGTATGGACGGGATGGCGACAACGATACGTATTAAGTCCGCCAAACAGCTGTCCGACATCCCCATCATCATGGTGACGGGCAATAGCGATAAGACTGTCGTTTCCAGTTGTTTGAAGGCTGGTGCGGTGGACTTTGTCGTGAAGCCTTTCTATCGCGATATTCTGCTCGATAAAATACGCAAGTATCTATACTGACCGTGCGAATTGTGCTTAGTCCTTGACCGGCGGCGGAGCCAATACGACCCTGGAACCATTCGATTCCGCAGCGCTGACAATACCGGCGGCTTCCATGTCTTCAATCATTGTTGCGGCGCGGTTATAGCCGACTTTAAAACGCCTTTGCACGCTGGAAATGGACGCTTTGCGCGAGTCAGTCACAAACCTTACCGCCTCGTCATATAGTGCGTCGGACTCCGGGTTGCTGCTGTCGCCACTGCCACTGAAACCATAGCTGTCGCCGGTATCACCGGATTCTTTGGTGATTTCTTCCAGATAATCAGGGGGCGCCGTCTGTTTTAAGAACTCAACGACGCGATGCACTTCGTGGTCATCGACAAAAGCGCCGTGGGCGCGTATCGGAATACTGGTGCCCGAAGGCAGAAACAGCATGTCGCCGTTGCCCAGCAAGGTTTCTGCGCCGCCTTGGTCGAGTATCGTCCGCGAATCGATGCGTGACGATACCTGGAAAGAAATGCGTGTCGGGACGTTGGCTTTGATGAGGCCCGTCAGCACATCAACCGAGGGGCGTTGAGTCGCAAGTATCAAATGGATGCCGGCAGCCCGGGCTTTTTGAGCCAAGCGGGCGATCAGTTCCTCGACTTTTTTGCCGACGATCATCATCATGTCGGCCAATTCGTCGATAACGATGACGATGCTGGGCAATGTGTTCAATACCGGGAATTCTTCGCCTTCCGCTAGCGGCGTGACTAACTGGAACATGGGATCCCTGATGGTTTCGCCCCTGGCTGTCGTGTCTTCAATCAGTTGGTTAAATCCGGCCAGGTTTCTGACGCCCATTTTGGACATTAATTTATAGCGCCGCTCCATTTCCGCAACGGCCCAACGCAAGGCATTGCTGGCTTCCTTCATGTCGGTGACGACCGGCGTGAGCAAATGCGGGATGCCTTCATAAACCGACAGCTCCAGCATTTTGGGGTCAATCATGATCATACGCACTTGTTTAGGCGTCGCCTTGTAGAGCAGGCTGAGGATCATCGTGTTAATGGCGACCGATTTTCCTGAACCGGTCGTTCCCGCGACTAGCGCATGGGGCATTTTGCCTAAATCGGCGACCAGCGGCACACCGGCAATGTCCTTGCCCATAGCCAGAGTCAACAGGGATTTTGATTTGGTGAAGACGCTTGACACCAGGAGTTCACGCAGATTGACCATTTCCCGTTCCCGATTGGGGATTTCCAGGCCGACGACAGATTTGCCGGGGATGATTTCGACGATGCGGACACTGGTCACCAGCAATGCACGGGCTAAGTCTTTGGACAAAGTGCTGATACGGCTGACTTTAACACCGGCGGCAGGCTGCAATTCAAAGCGCGTGATAACTGGCCCAGGGTGAAAACCGACGACCGTAACCGTGACGTTAAAATCGGCAAGAATTTCCTCGACCATGCGCGACATCGCTTCAAGGTCGCTTTGTGAATAACCAACCACACGGGACTCCCTGTTATCCAGCAAATCCAAGTCGGGCAGCACGCCTTTGCTGGCGTCATAAACAGGCACCGGTTTTTTGGGTGCGGTTTTGCCGGGCTTATCCGGCTTCTGTGCGGCGGGTATCGTGTCGGCGCTCTTGGGTATAGCGGGGGTTTTAACCGGTTCGGCTTTTTTAAGGGCGGTAAAGGACTGCTGTCCCGGCATCCGGGCCGGTGATGTGTCGTGTTGCAACGATACCTTGGCAAGATAGTGCCAGATGTTATGGCAAGCGGATACGGTATGTTTGCCGATAACATCAATCAGGCCTACCCAGGACAGTTCAGTGACCAGCGTAATGCCGGCCAGCAAGAGCACGATCAGGAACAGCGTGGCGCCTGAGTTGCCCAATAAGTTAAAAGCGGTTTCGCCGGTTTCTTCGCCCAGAATGCCGCCGGTGTCACGCGGCAGTTCGATGCCGACCCTTAACATGTACAAATGCAGCAAGGCCGATCCTGCGGTCATGAACGCAATCATGCCCAGGGCTACGATGATGGTTTTTTCCTTGTTGTGCTTAACCTGCTTGTGCAGCAAATAGCAACGCCAGACGATAATCGCAGGGAACAGATAAGCAGTCAGGCCAAAAAAACTCAGGCAGATATCGGCAATCCACGCACCAATAACGCCGCAGGCATTGGTCACGGTAAGCGCCGTGCCGCTGTGCGTCCAACCGGCATCCTCGATGCTGAAAGTCACTAATGAAATTAACAGAAACAAAGCACTGGCAAAAAAACTCAAGACAGCGACTTCGCGTAAGCCACGAAACGTTTTTTCTTCCATCACAGCTGACATAAAATGATGACTCGATAATGATTAATATCAATAAAACATGATTATAGAGCAAACATCGTATATTTTACATTAATAACTGTGGCAAAAAATCCGCTGGTTTTAACGGTGTGCCAAACAGCGGTTGCAGAATAACATTTACGAAATAGGCTTTCGTCTGCATAATTCGCGGCATTACTTTTTCTTGTAGGGATATTTTTATGAGCACAGCCAAACACTGCCGTCTGTTGATTTTAGGTTCCGGCCCTGCCGGCTACACCGCCGCCGTTTATGCGGCACGGGCGAATCTGAAACCGGTCATGATTACCGGCATGCAGCAAGGCGGCCAATTGACCACGACGACAGAAGTCGATAACTGGCCCGGCGATGTGGAAGGCCTGCAAGGCCCAGATCTGATGGAAAGGATGCGTAAGCATGCAGAGCGCTTTGATACCGAAATTATTTTTGACCATATTCACACCGCCGATTTATCGGTTCGCCCGTTTGCCTTGACCGGTGATTCCGGTGTTTATACTTGCGATGCGTTGATTATCGCGACCGGCGCTTCAGCGCGCTATTTGGGCCTCGATTCTGAAGAGGCGTTCAAAGGCAAAGGCGTTTCCGCCTGCGCGACCTGCGACGGGTTTTTCTACCGGAACAAGCCGGTGGCGGTCATAGGCGGCGGCAATACCGCCGTGGAAGAGGCGTTGTATCTGGCCAATATCGCATCCAAGGTCACGGTGGTCCATCGCCGCGATAAGTTCCGTTCAGAAAAAATCCTGTCGGACAAGCTGCTGGACAAGGCGAAAAACGCTAATGTGGCGATTGAATGGAATCATTATCTTGATGAAGTCTTGGGCGACGACATGGGCGTTACCGGGCTCAGGATCAAAAGCACCCAGGATGGCGCAGTTAAGGAGCTGGATGTGCATGGCGTTTTTATCGCGATAGGCCATACGCCGAACACGGCAATTTTTGACGGCCAGCTGGACATGGATCACGGTTATATTAAAGTTAAAAGCGGCATAACCGGCAATGTGACAGCCACCAGTGTGGAAGGCGTGTTTGCGGCGGGCGACGTGATGGATTCCGTGTACAAGCAGGCCATCACGTCAGCCGGGGCAGGTTGTATGGCGGCGTTGGATGCGGAAAAATATCTTGATGAATTAGCGGGTTAGCGGCGTTGCCGGCAAGGCTAACCCGGTGAGCGCCTAGTCTTGACGGGTATAGATCAATTTGCCCGTGTCGAAGCCTAATGCCGCAGCTTTTGCCACCAGGCTGTCTTGCAGCGCTTTCGGGATGTGCGTTTGTCTTGCCAACAACCATAAATAAGACTTGTCAGGCCCGCTCACCAACGCATATTGGTAATGGGCCTGATCAAGTTCAAAGACAATATAAGCGCCGTAAAATGGGCCGAAAAATGACACTTTCATATAAGCCTGATCCGGCCCATTAACGAAATAAGCCTTGCCTTCGGCTTCTTGCCATTTGCCATCTGTAGCCGAATAGCCACGGTTAACGACTCTGACGCCGCCGTCATCCCGTAGACTATAATCGGCGCTAATATTCGACAAGCCCCGCTCAAAGCGATGATCCAGACGCGCAATTTCATACCACTTGCCGAGATAGTCCCCTAGCTTGAAATGCGCTACAGGCACAACCTGTTCGGGTATGCCAACGCAGCCTGCCAATAACAGCATCATTAATGCCGGTAAGTGTTTCATAATCTCTTCCTCATGGGTGTGGTGACGGGGTGTTTGAAGGCTCAACAATGCCAGCAATGGCTGGGCGATGCAAATCAGTAAACATTTCTGGCTTGGCAATCAGGGAAAGATGTTTCTGTGTGGCGTACAGGTCAGGGTATTGAAAAAAAATGTCGTGATATTTAAAATTCAGGGTGTCGGTCCGTTGCAGCGGAATCGGCAAGTAGTCCATAACAAAGAATAATGTGTCGTATCGACGACCAAACTGATGAGGAAAGAATCATGAAAAAATTAGCATTTCTATGTGCAGGCTTATTCTTGATTTTAAGCACTGCGGTTTTTGCCCAAGAACATGCCAGTGAGGCTTTGGAACACGCTAATGCAGCGGTTGAGCACGGCAAGGCCGGCCATGCGCCAATTTTGGTTGAACACGCCAAGCTGGCTCTGGAGCATACGCTGGCAGGCTCGTTGGTGGCCAAAGGCCAGGCAAAAACCCATTTGGATGCCGCATCCAAGTCGCTGCAAGATGCTATCGACCACGGTGGTTTAGACGAGACAGACATGGCGACTAAAGCTGCGGAAGAGGCCGTGGGGCATATCAATGCCAGTAAAAAATAGGACTAGTTGTTGAGCACAATAAGGGCGGATATTCCGCCCTTATTTTTTTGCGGCCGCGTTAACTGGCCTATTGTAGGCCGCGCCGCGCGTGGCAAGGCTGCTTGGTTACACGGATAGTTACCATAACGATGGGGGTTGGCGCCTGTTCAGGCCGTTTTTGCGCGGGATACGGGTAACGGCGACAATGAACAAGCAGGTTTGTCCTTTAGGTCGTATCCGACTTGAATTAACGCGAGCCTAGTTTTTGGTGTTCGCGGTTTTCGAGTATCCGTAAAATAACAAAAGTAAGCCAGCCCACGAAGGCTAAGCCCAAGCTAAATAGGCTGTAAGAGACAGGCCAAGGTATGCCTTGTGTCATCATTGAGAATTCGGACATGCCGCCTATGCCGGCCAAGACGTTGAGCGGCATAAAAACAACACTGACCACGGTCAGGCGCTTGACAACCTTATTTTGGTTGATATTGATGAAGCCCACGGAAGCATCCATTAAAAAATTGATTTTGTCGAACAGAAAGGCGGTGTGGCCATCCAGCGATTCAATATCGCGCAGAATTTGTTGTGAGTATTCCAGTTGGTCTTTGGCAAGAAATTTGCCCCGCATCAGAAATGAAACTGCACGTCGCGTATCCATCACATTCCGGCGTATCCGCCCGTTCAAATCTTCTTCATTGGCAATGTCAACCAAGATCTTGGCGGCTTCTTCATCACTCATGGGTTTGCTGAGCACATGAGTGCCGACCACTTCCAAAGCCAAGTAGACATCTTCCAGCGCGTCAGCCGAATATTCGGCGTTGGCGGCATACAGATCCAGCAAAATATCCCTGGCGTTGGCAACAAAATCAGGTTGGCTCAACGCCCGCAAACGCTGGAGCCGGAAAACCGGCAATTCTTCTTTGCGTATCGAGAACAAAATGTCCTGGTACAGAATAAAGGCAACGGCGATGTTGCGGGACACATCGTCCTTGTCGAGCAAGAAATCCGAATGCAGGTGAATTTCGCCGTTTTCTTCCACATAAAACCGCGCGCTTGATTCCAGGTCGCTTAATTTGTCCGGGTCAGGAAATTCAATGCCAAAAATATCGCCGACCCATATCCGATCTTCAAACGTCGGTGCAACCAAGTCGATCCAAATAGGTTTGGCCTCACGTAAGTCTTGGGGTGTATTAAGCGTAATTTCGTGCAAACGGCCTTCCCGTAAATCAAATGCTTTGATTCTGGATTTTTCAGTCTTGTAATCCTGCTTGCCCAGTATTTGCAACACAGAGATCGGGGCTTCCAGCAAAATGGGCTGTTTATGGTCATCATCCAGTTGATCCCAGATCAGCAATTGATCTTCCAGCGGCAGATCTTCCAAAATATGGGCAATTTCTGCAGAAGGCAAATGGTTAAGTATCTGCTGCAATTGTGCCATGTTTTCTTTTCGCACCAGCGTTTCGACCAGATCGTGGTGGGGCATATCCTGTTTATGCACTAAATCTGCAATGAGCTTTTGCTTAAGCAAGATATCCAATACGGCTTGCTGGCTATTAGGGTATTTGGCATCTGGATTTTTTTGCATATCAGTAGGATTTAGGGGGTAGAAAGGGCCAGTCGATAACGGGTGCTAGTCCAGCCCGCGCAATTTTACCAAAGGTTGTTATGATACGCTTTATGCCCTAAATCATCATGAAATGGTGATGCCGCGTGCGCCTCAATACTATTAAGAACTACTAAGAAGTAATAATCGATGAAACAACAAGCCAGCGTGCCCCATGCCGATGCACCAGAGTAAAACTATTGACTCTGCTAACCGGACTGCTATTGACACAATCAGTAAACGCGGAACTCAACCTCGCGTTATTTGCCGGAAAATCAATAACCGATGATGGCGATTTAAATTTGACGCAGGGTAACACCAACCTGAACTACCATGATGTCAGCTGGGGTGATCGTTCTTTCGAAGAGCCCATTTTCTAGGGTGCGCGTATCGGATATTGGTTTAATGATGCTCCGAATCGGGGTGTGTCTGTTGATTTCAACCACCTCAAAAACTATTTTGCCTACAACGAGACCGTATCGGTAGACGGCATTCGTGATGGTGTCGCGTTAAGCGGTAGTCCCTACAAATCAATGCAGGTTGATTTTTATCAAGGAGTTACCGAAATAGGCATCACGAATAAGAACCGCCAAGTTAATGCCGCTTGAGTCAATCCCATTGCCATGGACGGTGTTCGATGCGTCCATTTTTTTTG
>JAURZI010000015.1 GCA_030653435.1 Methylovulum sp. | reverse complement strand
CCGCACCGTGCTGTACCTGAGTCCCACAGTGACCGGAAAAACCCACGACAAGGCTCTGGCAGACCAGTGCCAGATTGAGTTCCCGCCCACCTCCGTGCTGCTCCAGGACACGGGCTTCCAAGGCTATGCCCCGCCGGGGGACATTGTGTTACAACAAAAAAGAAACCGCGTGGTAAGGCATTGGGACTGGCTGATCTGTGGATGAACTACCTGATCTCCCAAGGACGAATCATCCTCGAACATGTCATTGCCGGGGTGAAGCGGTGCCGCATTGTCAAGGACGTGTTCAGAAACACCCGCGAAGGTGACGATGATCTAGTCATGGAAATCGCCTGTGGGCTGCACAACCATAGGGCTAAACATAGGTACACTTAGCGCGGATGTTAATTTTGATAATGTCTATTTATCCTAATGACCAACGCGATTACCGTCAGCCTGCTTAAACCATCACCCGGATTTTTAGGGCTTGAGCAATTGGTCTAAAAAATACCCGCCACAACCTGTCCCGCCGACAACGGCATCCAATTCAAGATCGCTCAATTCCTCATCATTGGCTGCCATCCCCAACTGTTCTTTCAATTCCTTATCACTGAAACGGAAACCGTAGGCATTGCCTAGCTGCACATAAAGCTGGATAAAACTGCCTAAGCCTGAGGTTTGTGTCATCTGTCCCTGTAAGCCAGGGTTTTGGGCCACATGGCGGTTAAATTGCCGTAAGGCTTCTGCTGGCGGCAAGCGGGTGCTTATCGCTGCCATCAGCTCTTGGCCGAAGTTGCTGGCCAGGGCATAGCTGCCATAAACGCCGTTCAGGCCGTCGATCCAGCCCATCACCGCCATTTGGGTGGCTTGGTGCGTCCGGCACGCCGGACAATCGGCCAGATGCCCGGCCAATTGTCTGGCTTCACGATCAGCTAAGTCATGCTCAAATGCACGGCTAATCAAGAGCCGAATGTCATCACACGTCATAACTTGCATAAGCAAATACCCCATAAACAAGGTGAAAATTGTTGACAGATAGCTATTGTCAGTAACATTTCAGGATATTGGGTTCGCCCTTCCCCGAGGTTTAACACTGCCCATCCCCAATGGTAGACAAAACCACGTCTGAGGGTGTCAGGCCCAGTGCTTGGAGATAATCGGCCAATAAGCAGCGTGCTCGGTTAACCCGGCTTTTGGCCGTCCCGACAGGGATGCCGAGCAGGTTAGCGGTGTCCTGATAGGACAATTGCTCAAAAGCCACGAAAATAAGGGCTTCGCGCAAATCGGATGGCAATTGGGCAATGCCTTGGCGCACGGTGTCCAATACTTGGCGTTGCTCCAATACCAAGCAAGGCATGCTGTTGGGGCTGGCCTGGTTCACCAGGCTGTCGTCAGATTCCCAATGGAAACGGCGTTCGGGGGCGCGGCTGAGGTAATTTCTGGCCTTGTTGAGGGCAATGCCCAGCAGCCAAGTGGACAAAGCGGAATCGCCCCGAAAATGGACCAGGCCCAAATAGGCTTCGATGAAGGTGTCCTGGGCCAGGTCTTCGGCATCGGCAACGTGGTTGATGTGCTTGAGGATAAAGCGGTACACACGGTTTTGGTGGTTGCGCACCAAATGCAAAAAACTAGGGTGGTCACCGTCCCGCGCGGCATCGATAAGGTGACGTTCGGATGGCATATCGTCTTTAGGAAAGCTTGCCAACGGCACGGTTTTGCGCTCCAGTGGTGAAATATTGGCGTGATTATTGAATATAGTATTGTAGAATTCAACCACTATCGCCAAACTGAAATGGCAAGCCAATTTGGGCTGGTGGTTTTGCCCAAAGCGGTTTTGGGGGCTGTGTCCTTAAGATGTGCATAGGACAATAAGGCTTTCAGGTTTCTTGTGCCCCAGAGAGTATTAAAACTTGAAAGGTCTGGTGACGAAGTTGTTTTATATGTATTAATTAAGGGGGCATCATAACAACAAGAAAAGATCGGGAAACCAACCATGACCTTGTCAATTGACCGGGAGGGTGTCGGGCTTTTATGCCCTAATGCCGCATCCCAGACGTTTTGTCAGCGGCTTACCCGCCATAAAACCGCACTGGTATTGCTGGGGCTATGGCCTTTATTGGCGGGGTGGCCTTTGCAGGCGGCGGAATTTGACGGGCATTTGTTGGCAGCGGTACGCCTCACTCTGGAGAACGCGCCCGATATTGCTCTGAGCGAGCAGCAAATCCAAGCTAGCCAAGGCCGCTTGCTGGCCGCACAAAGCGAATTTGTCCCAGTCATTTACTCCGGGGTGGGCGGGCAGAGCGTGCATACGCCATTGCCGCAAGCCTTGCGGGCTGGTGGGCAAAGTGAAATTAACGGCGATACCTTCAACTATAGCGTTGGAGCCAGCAAAAAACTCTATTCCGGGATCATCGTCAATCCTGAGCTGAGCGTCAACCGCAGCAGCGACAATTACGGCAACACTTCTGTCCCCAACAGCGGCAACCTCGCCCTCAATTTCACCGTACCCTTACTGAAAGACAGCGGCAGCTTGGTCAACACCGCCAATATGAGCGCTGCACAACTGGAACTGGATTCTGCCGCACACGATTACCGCTTCACCTTATCAGCCAAAATTGCTAGCACCGTTATTGCTTACTGGGATTGCCTGGCTGCGAAAAAGCTGCTGGACATCAGCGCCGCCGCAGAACAACGGTCTAAAGAATTTCTCGATAGTGCGCATAAACTGGCCAATGCCGATGAAATCCCGCAGGCGGAGGTGAAACGCTACGAAACCCAACTCGCCGGTGACACCATTGCCCGTATCTCCGCCGAACAGGCCTTAGTTGCCGCTCGTGCCGGGCTGGCCTTGGCCATGCAGTTGCCAGACCAAAACCCCACCGCTGTGGCTTTGCCGACGGACGATTTCCCCGTTGTGGGGTCAGCGGATTTGGCAAGCCTGGACAATTCCGCATCTGTCCAGCATGTGATCGAAACTGCCGCCCAACAGCGTTTGGACGTGCAAGCCATCAGCATCCGCCAACAGGCTGCCAACATTTTATTAGCGGCGGCGCGGCAAAACAACCGCACCCAATTGGACTTGAACCTCAGCATTGGTTATAGCGGTTTGACGGAAGGCAGTGCCATCGCCAATACCGTCACGGCCTTGCAGCCCAAAGGCAACGGGCCCAACGCCGCCGTCAGCGTCAATTTGGCCTTCCCGGTCACCGACAACGCTTACCGTAGCGCTATTGTCCAGCGTGCCGCCGCCGCCGAGCAGAACAGCATCCAGACCAAAGCCTTGCAAAATGCCATCCGCAACAATATCCATGTCCACATCAACGCCTTACGGCTGAGTGCCGCGCAATGGGCAAAAGCCAAGTTCCAAGCGGACACCCAATTCCAAGTTCTCGAAAATGAAAAGAAACGTTATAAACTGGGTGTCGGTTCAGTGCTGGACATCATATACAACAATGCGCAATTGAGTGTCAGCCAAGCCAACGCCGTTTATGCCGCCCGCGATTTTTCCCAAGCCGTCATCCGCTTCAGGTTCGAGACCGGGCAATTGCTAGAGCCGCTGCATGAGCGGCAAAGCTTGGATATGGCTGCGCTCACCACCCTCCCGACCACTGTTTTTAGGACTGACGCACCATGAATAACGGCCTGTTTCGTCAATCTGCCTTGCAAGCGCTTGCCAGGCCAGAGCAGCTAGACCAATTTTTGACCCTGACCCGTCCTAGGGCTTGGTTGGGGCTGGGCGCGTTGGCGATGATCCTCGCCGCCGTGTTGATTTGGGGGATTTTTGGCTCCTTGCCCACCACTGTAGTGGGTACTGGCATTTTGATCAGCCGTGGCGGGGTTTTTAATGTTGTCGCCTTAGGTAACGGGGTGGTGACGGAAATGGCTGACCTGAAGGTTGGCGACCCTGTCCGTAAGGGCCAGGTGCTGGGCCGCATCGACCAACCGGCTATGGCGCAACAGATCCAAGCGGCCCACATAGAGCTGGAGCGGCTGCAACAAGAGGAGGCCGAAATCATTGCGATGGTGCACACGCAACAGGCCGCCCAAGAACGTTCTTTCATCTCCAGGAAAAATGCGCTGCAAAACATCATTCAGGCAAAGGAAGAGCATCTGCGTTCGCTGAATGCCGTCAAGCAATCGCGGGCCGGCTTGGTCAGCGAAGGGCTGATTACCAAACAAGGTTACGAAGAAACCCAACAACTCATTTATGCCGAAGAAAACGCCATTGAGGAGGTGAAAAACCAGTTGCAACAATTGGGGCTGGAAAAGTTGGGTGATACCGACCAACAGGGCGAACGCCTGCGCGCCTTGCGTTCGCGCATCGTCCAAGGCCAAAACCAATTGCAAGACTTGGAATTGCGCCAGCGCCTCGCCGTTGACCTCGTCAGTCAGCATGACGGCAATGTCATCGAGATCATGACGACCCGTGGCAGCACCATCAGTACTGGTCAAGCTATTTTGAGCTTGGAAATTGCCTCCAAAAATTTGGAGGCCGTCATCTACCTGCCGCCCTTAAGCAATGCCAAACGCCTGCAACCGGGCATGACCGCCCGCATTTCTCCGGTCACTTACAAAAAGGAACGCTACGGCTACCTGCTAGGCAAGGTCAACGGTGTGGCCAAGTATCCGGCTACTGCCGCGGGTATGATGACGATGTTCAACAATGAATCGTTGGTCAGCGCCTTGTCGCAACAAGGCCCCCCGATTGCGGTGTCGGTGGATTTGCTGACCGACCCCGGCACGGCGAGTGGCTATGCCTGGTCATCAGATGCCGGTGCCAAGCTGGACTTGAGCGGTGGCACGATGGCAACCGGCAACTTTATCATCGAAAGCAAGCGGCCTATCAGTCTGGTGTTGCCGTGGCTCAGGGAACTCACGGGCTTGTAAGCGGAAGGGGCTGGCATGTTAAAAACGCGGTTGAAAAAAGCTTGGCCTGATAAACGCAAGGCCAATGGCGCACGGGTGCGGACACCGACTGTCCTGCAAATGGAAGCGGTGGAATGCGGGGCGGCGGCTTTGGCGATTGTGCTGGGCTATTACGGCCGCTTCGTGCCGCTGGAAGAGTTGCGGGTGGCTTGCGGCGTGTCGCGTGATGGCAGCAAAGCCAGCAATGTTGTGCGGGCGGCACGCAATTATGGCTTGGTCGCCAAAGGGATGCGCCTGGAGCCGGACAGTCTGCGTAACCACGTTCTGCCGCTGATTGTATTTTGGAACTTCAACCATTTTTTGGTGCTGGAAGGTTTTGGCAAACAGCGGGTTTATCTCAATGATCCGGCCTCAGGGCCGCGCACGGTCACCGCGGAGGAGTTTAACAAGGCTTATACCGGGGTGGCACTGACCTTTGAAACGGGTCCGGAGTTCCATCGCGGCGGGCAAGCACGTGGCTTGCTCACATCACTTAAGCCACGCCTGAAAGGTGCCGGGCCGGGGCTGGTGTTTGTGTTGTTGGCGAGTCTGGCCTTGGTGATCCCAGGATTGGTCATCCCTATCTTCACCCAGGTGTTTGTCGATAGCATCCTCATCGACCACATGGGCAATTGGCTGAGGCCGCTGCTGGTAGGCATGGTCGCCACGGCTTTGTTACGTGGCGCGTTCACGTTGTTGCAACAGACTTATTTGTTGCGTCTGGAAATGCGCCTGGCCTTAGTGTCGTCCAGCACTTTCGTTTGGCATGTCTTGCGTTTGCCTGTGGAGTTTTTCAACCAACGCTATGCGGGGGACATCACGATGCGCGTCTTCGCCAATGACAGCATCGCCCAGATACTGTCCGGCGATTTGGCTACCAATGCCGCCAATATAGTGTCTTTGGTGTTTTTTGCCCTGATTATGTTCCAATACGACTGGACATTGACCTTGGTCGGCATCGCCATCACCGCCATCAACTATGCTGCCTTCAAAACCGTGGCGCGGTTACGTAAGGACAGCAATATGAAATTGTTGCAAGACCAAGGCAAACTTAATGCCGTGACTATGGGCGGTGTCCAGGCCATAGAAACCATCAAGGCCACAGGGGCCGAGAGCGATTTTTTTGCCCGTTGGGCTGGCCACCGTGCCAAGGTCAATAATACCGAGCAGGGGTTGGAGCTATACAACTGCTTGTTGGCAGCCTTGCCGACTTTGTTGTCAGGGCTGACCAGCGTGACCATCCTGGGTTTGGGCGGGCTCAGGGTCATTAATGGTGAATTGACCGTGGGCATGTTGGTGGCTTTCCAGAGCCTGATGATTAGTTTTACCCAGCCCGTCACCAACCTGATGGGTTTGGCTGGCAAGCTGCAACAGGCCGAAGGCGATTTGGCACGCTTGGATGATGTCCTGCATTATCAGGTGGCTGAATGGGAAGAGTCCGGCAGCGTCCCGGAAGCGAGGGCAAAATTGCAGGGCGAGCTGGAATTGCGCGACCTTTGTTTTGGCTATAGCCCTTTGGAACCGCCGTTAATCGAAAATTTCAACCTGCATTTGCAGCCCGGTCAGCGGGTCGCTCTGGTGGGTTCATCCGGCAGCGGCAAGTCCACCATCTCCAAGCTGGTCATGGGGCTTAATGTGCCGTGGTCGGGTAAGATTTTGTTGGATGGAATCCCCAAGCAAGACCTGCCTCGTTCGATCTTACACGCCTCATTGAACGGCGTAGATCAGGACGTCTATTTGTTTGAAGGTACGGTGCGAGACAACCTGAGCCTGTGGGATGACACCTTGCCTGAAGTGGATATTATTCGGGCCGCCAAAGATGCCTGCATCCACGATGCCATCATCAGCCGAGCCGGCGGTTATGGTAGCCATGTCGAAGAAGGCGGTACCAATTATAGCGGTGGCATGGCGCAACGCCTGGAAATCGCCCGCGCTTTGGCCAGTAACCCGCGTATTTTAGTGATGGACGAGGCCACGGCGGCCTTAGACTCCAGCACGGAAAAGCAAATCGACGACCATATCCGCCAACGCGGCTGTACTTGCCTGATCGTTGCTCACCGCTTGTCCACCATCCGCGATTGTGACGAAATCATCGTCATGGAGCGCGGCAGGATTATTGAGCGCGGCAACCACGAACAGTTGCTAGCCCTGAAAAATGCCTACTACCGTCTGGTCAGCGAAACATGAACCTAAGTGCCTTAGAAACTATGGCTTTTGACAGCAGCCATCCGCTATTGCTGAACGGTCGCAACGAGCTTTGGGAGGTCGCGCATGGTCAAGTCGACCTGTTCTCCGTTGCAATCAGGGACGGGAAACCCGTCGGGGCCCGTGAACATATTTGCCGTTTGCAGGCTGGTCAATACTTGCCGGGCTTGGGGGACGGGGGGGGCTCCTTCGGTATGGGTCTGTTGGCGGTGGGCTTGCCAGACACCCGTCTGGCCTGCTTGGCGGCTTCCCTATCAGCCCGCGCCGGTTTGGCGGCTGAACACCCGGAGGAAGTGGCGTCCGCCTTTGATGAGTGGCTGGTTATGCTGAATGTGGTATTGCGCCAATCGTCGGCCATGGATTCACTGTTTGAAGAAGCGGACAAGGAAGACCATGAAGGCGTGGTGTGGCTTGTTGACCCTAGCGGCGAGGCACTGATACCCGCGCTGGTATGGATGCCAATGCAACAGGTGCGCTCGCGTACCGTGGTATTGCCGTTAAATTTGCAGGCTTGGATGACAGCCAGCGGGGAAGGCGACTTGGTGTGCCAAAACAGTGCCGCATTGATCAGCGCCGGGAGTTTGCAAACTGCGTTGGATTCCTACCATAACGCCTTGCTGGAAGCCATCATAGAGCAGAGTGGTCAACGCCAAAGCACGGAAGCGCAACGGCTGGTGCATAAGCATGAACTGGAAGCGCAAAGGTTTGGCGATGCCTTGGCGGGATTGACCCAGATCATGGATGAATCATCTGATCAGTGTTTGCCGTTCAGTGCTTGGACAGGGCTGGCAGCCGTGGATGCCTGTTTGTTGGTAATGGAAGCCAGTGGTATCCGCTCGCCCTTGCCTAGCGGCGAAAAAATTGATCCTGCCATCCACACCGTGGAAAACTTGACCCTACGCAGCCGGGCCGCCAGCCGCCAAGTGACGATTACTGGTGAACGGTGGTGGCTTGAAGATGCGGGGCCCTTGTTGGCGGCCCGTAAGGACGGCAGTCCAGTGGCATTGTTGCCGCGTGGCCGCCAGGGCTATTGGCTGGTTGATCCCACCGACAGGTCACGGGTAGCCTTGACCCAGGAGAATTCCGCCGGGCTTGGCGACACCGCCTTGACGTTTTTCCGAACCTTCCCGTCCGGACAGCCGATTGGGATAAAAGAGGCCTTTCGTCTGGGCAAGGTGGGGATTGGTGGCGACTTCCGCCGATTGCTGGCTGTGGGCTTGCTGGGCGGCTTGCTAGGTCTTTTAGTGCCATTCGGGACAGGCTTGCTGATCGACAATGTCATTCCTAACGCTCAAAGCAGCGAACTGCTGCAACTGGTGTTGCTGTTATTCACCGCCACCTTAGGTATCAGCGCTTTTGAACTGACCCGCGCCATTGCCATGTTGCGGATCATGGATGGGGGCATCGGCAACGCCGTGCAAATGGCGGTGATCCATCGCCTGCTGTATTTGCCTGCGGTGTTTTTCCGCCGCTATTCAGCGGGCGATTTGGCTAACCGGGCGTTGGGCATCGGCCTGATCTTCCGCCAGTTCAACACCACTACGCAAGCGGCAGTGCTCAGTTGGTTTTTCGGCTTGGCCAGCTTAATCTGTCTATTCTTCATCAACCACAAATTGGCTTGGCTGGCGGTACTGTTGGCGGTGCTGGTCATCGCGCTGTTTTCTGGCCTCAACTATTGGCGGCTCAGCCTTGAACGGCGTAAATACCGCTTGCAAGGGGCGCTTGCCAGCCGGGTTTTCCAGTTGCTCAACGGTATTGGCAAACTCCACGCCAATGGCGCGGAAAAACGCGCCTTTGCGTTGTGGGCGGCAGATTTCGCCAAGCAAAAAGCATTGGACTATCAGGCCCGCCGTATCAGCAACATCATCATCGTCATCGAATCGGGCTACCCGGTTTTGGCGTCGGCGCTCTTATTTGGCATCACCGCTTTTGCCTTGCCCAATCTCAGCACTGGCGATTTTATTTTTTTCAACACCGCATTCACACAGTTTTTAACCGCCACCTTGGCGATGTTCAACGCCCTGACGATGCTGATCCCGGTCATTCCGCTGTACGAACGTGCCCAACCCATCCTAAACACCCTGCCGGAAATGAGTGCCGCACACAAGTCACCCGGTTTGTTGACAGGTGCGATTGACCTTAATCTGGTCACGTTTCGCTATATGCCTGACGGGCCGACGATACTCCGCCACTTGTCAATCAACATAAAACCTGGGGAATTCATCGCCTTTGTTGGCCCTTCAGGTTCGGGCAAATCCACCATATACCGTTTGTTACTGGGCTTTGACCGCCCTGAATCGGGCGCAGTATATTATGATGGTCAAGACCTGTCAGGCTTGGACATTGGTGCGGTCAGAAAACAACTGGGTGTTGTGCTGCAAAACGGCAAGCTGATGGCGGGCGACATCTTCAGCAATATTGTCGGCTCCGCACCGTTGACCATGGATGATGCTTGGGAAGCCGCCCGCATCGCCGGGCTGGAGGCCGATATCAAGGCCATGCCGATGGGTATGCACACCGTGATAGCCGAAGGAGCGGGGACGCTTTCAGGTGGCCAAAAACAGCGGTTGATGATTGCCCGCGCCGTGGTCAATAAACCGCGCATCCTGTTGTTTGACGAGGCCACCAGCGCCCTTGACAACCATACCCAAGGCATTGTTTCGCAGAGCATCGAACACCTCAACGCCACCCGTATCGTCATTGCCCACCGCCTATCTACTATCCAAAAGGCCGACCGCATTTTTGTCATCGAGACTGGGCAGGTCAGCGAATTCGGGACGTATGGCGAGCTAATGGCAAAAGGTGGCGCGTTTACCTTGTTGGCCCAGCGGCAATTGCTGTGAAATTGAGTCCGAAACGGTAAGTAATCGCCCAAAAGTCTTATAACAAAAATAACCGGTTAAACTATCCTTTGTGAAACGATTATGATTGTTCAAGATGCTTTATGTAACAAATATATCAGCCGAAGACAGACTGACACTGGAAAATATGCACCGGCACCATCCCAGTCATGCGCCTCGAATACGGGCACATGCTATTTTACTGAGTAATGCGGGTTTTACCCTTAACCAGATATCAGCGACCTTCGCTGTTTGTCGGCAAACGGTGGCAATCTGGCTAAAGAACTGGGACGCGGGGGGCCCTTACAAGTGTAGGTTTTTTCACCCAGCACCTCCCTCCGCGCTTATTTCCGACAAGCTAGGCCACGCTTCCGGCCGCCCGGGCTTAACGGGAAGAAGCTGATGGTTAAGCAAGGCTGCGATGATTAAAGACCAACCATGTTGGAAAATACCGACTATCCGCCAGCGTTTTCCGCGCCGTCGAACTGCACCGGGAACAGCAGGTTCTGTAATGTCCAATGGCACGTCGTTTTCAGCTTCCGCTTCACCACCGACTGACAGCAACCACCAGGTCGATATGGCAATCACCATCCACAATC
>JAURZI010000006.1 GCA_030653435.1 Methylovulum sp. | reverse complement strand
GTTACTGTCAGTCGGTGGTGAAACGGAAGCTGAAAACGACGTGCCATTGGACATCACAGAACCTGCTGTTCCCGGTGCAGTTCGACGACGCGGAAAACGCTGGCGGATAGTCGGTATTTTCCAACATGGTTGGTCTTTAATCATCGCAGCCTTGCTTAACCATCAGCTTCTTCCCGTCAAACCCGGGAGGCCGGAAGCTTGGCCTAGCTTGACGGAAATAAGCGCGGAGGGAGGTGCTAGGTGAAAAAAACCTACACTTGTAAGACACCTATCCCCCCCCATTACCAATGGCTAAGAAAGACAGTGTAAAAAGTCGCCGGCAAAATGACGGCGGGGGCATCCAGTGTCGTAAAACCGGAACGCCTGATGCCGGAACCGGTGTCGATGGGCGCCGTCACCAACATCGGTTCGCAACGCGATTATTCAGCCAATATGGGCCAGACCAAATCGGCGATGACCGAAAATACCTTCAGTCTAGCCAGTTCGACCCAAAAAGCCCAGCAAAGCGCGTTGTCGTCACTGACTTCCGCCAATGCCTCTGCATCTCAGGCATTCAACAACTTGAAACAACAGACTGATAGTAAGAGACATACGGTAACCGACGGGACTACGATAACGGATGCCTTATCAAAGTCCAATTCCCAGACAGACCGTTGGGCGGCGGCAACCGGAAGGGCGATTGCCGATAAGGTGGGAAGAACTGATGCCGAAAAAGAGTCCATTGCAGCCAGCGCAAGCACCCAATTGGCACTTGGGGCTTCGGCTGGTGTTTTGAAGGCACTTACTTTTGGAGGTGAAGCCGGATTAAAATCGGATGATGGCATTAGCGCGTCTCGACAACAAGAAATATCAGACCAAATGGATAAACCTGGCGAAGTGAACATGCCAATACCAACGAAACCCGGTCCGCACACGACTTCGCCAAAGCGCACTCAGACCAAAGTATGTTCGCTTCGCAATACATGAAAGCGAAAGGCGAAAACTATATGAGCCAGCTTCAACGGGTCGATCAGGCGCAAAAGGCGTATTCAGCGTCTGTTACGGACAGCCAAACAGCCGGAAAATCGTTGCCGATGAAATATAGTGAATTGTCGGCAAAATTAGTGGCTTCTGGAGCGCAAGCGGATCTTGCAAATGCCGACAGGGATATTATGATTAAAAAGGCGGCTTATCAGGAAGCCCGTGAACATGCCAATACAGAAATCAGCAATTCGGCTGCACAACCGGCGCCAGACCAACGGGCCGCATTGACAACCTTTTTGGCACTTGACGAAGTCAGGCCACAAAAAGCCGTAGGGATTGCCAAAGATCATTTAATGCCGACTGCGGGAGATATGGATATCGGCATATCCACTGCCGACCAGTTTAATAAGGATGCAAAATCGCTTGATGAAATAGTCAGCAAGCAACAAGCGAACGAATTTGACATGAACGCTAAAGGTAGCACTCCCTTGTATTCAGAAGCGACTCAGTCGGTCAGTACAGTGCCAGCAAGAATGGCTAATACGACTTCAGCAAAAGACACTATCTGTCATGCACCTCGAAGCACGCCATCGGTAACGGTCGATTCTGTAGGCGGTCCCGCTAGATCCAGTGAGGCACTTATTGGTGGTGATTTGGGTGACCCGGATAAATTTAGGCACCTAATTACAGATGGGCCATTGATTTCCGATGATAAAGATACTTCCCATCTTATGGGGGGTGCGTTAAAGCATGAAGGCCATGCGTTTTATGATAATACCATTGTCTCAGGTGAAAGGTCTCTAGGAAACATCGGGGAAAAAATAGGTGGGGCAGTATTTGATGCAGAACACGCTATTAAGGGCGTTCTTGGGATCCATTTGGACACCGAAACGCCTATCAAACAACAGAAGCATGAACTGAATGACGAGTTGCCAGACATAAAAAAATAAACTTTGGAGAAGTCACTATGAAATCTATATTATTTTTAATCAATTATGTTGCCCGTTCTTTTAAAGGAAATGGAAAAAAATCCAGATCATGCTTTCTAAAACATACGATGCCGCCATCAATCTTTTTAGAAACGAGATTCAGGATGTCGAAGACGTACAAGAACTAAGTGATGCTGAATATAATCGGCGTTTTGGGAAGTTTTTTCCTAAACCTGATGAAGAACGTGAAGAAATAAATTCCAGCTCAGGATTTTATATATCCCGTATCCAGGCCGCTGCTCATGGGGCTTTATCTGGTCCATTAGGAGGAGGTAAGGGGGTTTTATCGTTAGCTTCCCTGATAGTAGCAATGCTTACAATACTACTTATTGCCGTATCCTCAACTAAAAAATCGGATTGTTATTAGTCGGAGGAGTTTTGCATATAGTGCCGAAGCGTTAGGTTATCAGTTAAACCAACAACAATGGGTTGTCCGGAATATTCTGGAAGCCGTCGTAATGGCGATAAATAGCTGATGCCATGCAATACACTGTCTACTAACCAATAGCTTAAAAATCAGAATGGTTTTTCTACAATCATTGTCACAGCCGATTGAATGGCAAGATAAAAGCCATTTATCACTAATCATTACCAATATTCCCTCGCCATCTACTGGCAAGGTTCACCCTGCGTATTTGTCCGCCATCGCTATCAGCGACATCCTAAGAGTGAACCTTGACAACACTTAGCAGATTAACCATACTTTAAGTATCAAATGATACCAATGGAGTAAGAATATGGTTTTGGTGACACCTGAGAAAATCGCCGCCGTCATGGCTCTGATGCCCCTGCCCCATTCCTTTGCCGAACTCGACCAGTTAGTGTCCGGCGGGTTGCCCAAGAACGCGCTCAAGTCCAGCGTCGAGCGGGTATGTTATAACAATGAAGAACGTAAACATTTGTTGTACCGGATTATTCCTGAAGCGACTTATAAACGCCGTCGGGATAAGTTGACCGCCGAGGAATCAGGACGTGCCGAACGCCTTGCCAGAATCTACGCAACAGCACATTATGTCTGGAATGCTGATGATGACGCTAAGGCGTTCCTTCACGCACCGCACCCCATGCTCCAAGGCCAGACACCGCTTGAAATTTCGTTGACGGAACTTGGTGCCCGCCGTGTCGAAGAACTACTGTGGAAATTGTATTACGGCTTGGTGGCCTGATGCGGATTTTCCGCATTGCTGACGAACGCCATCCCATTTGGGATGGAACTGGAGCGGCACTGGTGGGCGGTCGATGGAATAGTCCAGGCAAGCCCGTCATTTATGGCTCATTAAGCTACTCTTGCGCCATGCTGGAGATACTGGCCCACGCCAACATTGGACGCATCCCTTCGACACACCGGTTCGTGATTGCCCAAGTACCAGAAAGCGTAGCCATCGAAACACAAGATACAACAACCTTGCCCTTGGGTTGGGACACTGAAGACACGACAGCCAGCAGGGTGTTTGGCGATCAATGGTTAGCCGAAAACCGGAGCGCGATATTAATTGTTCCGTCCGTAGTTGCCAGATTGGATAGCAACGCGTTGGTCAATCCTTTCCATCCAGACACTCGCCAATTGCTTATCAGCCCACCTGAAAAAGTGATCTGGGACAAGCGGCTGTTTGTAAGCCCATCGTCCTTGGTTTAGTGGATGATGTGCATATGGTTTCGTCTGTTTTTTCGTTACCCGTTTAGTATTTTTTGACAAACCATTCTTTCGCGTGTACATTGCCGCGCTTTCCATCCATTAACCCGCATTTAGGAGGCTGCCATGTTAGATAGTGTGATGATTTTCAGCCTCGCATCCGTTACCCTCCGGTAATTCTGCCGATTCTTACGGATCGGGGCTTCCACAAAAAATAATCCAATTTTTTAACACGACCGGATACGGTAGGTCTTTGTTTTGCCCAGCGTTCTGGTCAGTGGGAGTAATTATGAATAACCAAAATCGTTGGACAAACAACGCTGCGTCGTTGTGTGCCGAATTTAGCGCAGAGGATGGCGTAGACCCACGCTATTTGACCCGCAATCAAGCGCGTAAAAAAACATCGCGCAAAAATCTACAATTATGTAAAGAAGCCGCCCGGATTGTCGCTCTGGTGCTGACGGGCGAAACTCAGCAACCCTTATTGCGGGATTTGCTAGTGTTATCGGTAGAGCCAGAAAATGATGGTGCGTGTGTCTGCGTCACCGTAGGCCAATACGCCACTGACAGTTTGGCGGATGAAACCGAAGTGCTGGCGGCGTTAGCCCGTGTGCAAGGTTTATTGCGTTCGGCCTTGGCGCACGCGCTGCACCGCAAACACACGCCGACTTTAAGCTTCCGCTATGTCGGCATCATTAGCCAAGGCGGTGTCTGATGCCTATCCAAACCCTCATCACCAAAGGCAAAGTCCCCGTAAAAATCTACACCGACACCATCGAGCCTGAAGCCTATCGCCAGCTGCTCAACATGTCGGAATTGCCGTTCGTCCATAGCCACATCGCCGTCATGCCCGATGTCCATGCAGGCAAAGGCGCGACGGTCGGCTCGGTCATCCCCACGGCGGGCGCGATTATTCCGGCGGCGGTGGGCGTGGACATTGGTTGCGGCATGAACGCCTTGCGCTTGTCGATCAAAGCCCAGGATTTGCCGGATAACTTGCGCTCTTTGCGTTTGTTTATCGAAGCGGCAATTCCGGTCGGCTTTAACATGCACAAAAAAGATGTCGCCAAACCGTCAACCGTCACCGGTTTGGCGGTGGGCTTGCACAGCATCTTGGGCAAACATCCCAAAATCAATACGATGCAAAAAAAGCCCTACCAAACCTGGGTGCGGCAACTAGGCACCTTGGGTGGCGGCAATCATTTCATCGAACTGTGTTTGGATGAAAATGACGATGTCTGGGTGATGCTGCATTCCGGTAGCCGTGGCATCGGTAACGTCATGGGCGAATACTTCATCGCTTTGGCGAAGAAAGACATGGGGCGACATCTGATGAACTTGCCGGATAAGGACTTGGCCTATTTCAGCGAAGGCGCGGCCTACTATGACGATTATCTGGAGGCGGTGGCGTGGGCGCAAGATTACGCGCTCATCAACCGCCGCGAGATGATGCTGTTAGTTTGCGAAGCGTTGCGGAAGAAATTGCCCAAGTTCGGCATCACCAAAGAAGCCATCAATTGCCACCACAACTATGTCAGCCGCGAAACCCATTTCGGCGCATCGGTGTGGATCACCCGCAAAGGTGCGATCAGCGCGGCAGAAGGCGAATTGGGCATCATCCCCGGCAGCATGGGCGCAAAGTCTTACATCGTGCGCGGCAAAGGCAACCCGCAATCATTCTGCTCCTGTTCGCACGGCGCAGGCCGCGTCATGAGCCGCTCCGCCGCGAAAAAGCATTTCGATAGCGACGATGTCGAAGCGCAAACACGCGGCATCGAATGCCGCAAGGACAGCGGCGTAGTGGACGAGATTCCGGCGGCTTATAAAGACATCGACCAAGTGATGGAACATCAGCATGATTTGGTTGAGGTGGTGCATACTTTAAGGCAGGTGTTGTGTATTAAGGGCTAGCGTTTTTGTCTTTTGGATCGGAGTCCAAAATAGGTTTTGGACTCCGTTTTTGTGTAGGGCTTTAATTATGCCTGATACTCGATGTTCAAGTTTTCAAGTTTAGAAAAGCAGCAAGTAAGCTAACCAGTGATAGAATTCAGCGTATTTCAGCATTATGTTGATGTCCGAACCGGCACAGTTTATAAAAACCTTTGTAACAGGATTAGATGTCGCCTTGGTAAAGCTAAAATCCCCTGCCAAGTTGACGGAAACCCAACGGTTTTGGCTAGGATTATACTTAACGGGGATATTGCTGACCAACACCGTGTGTTGGGCAAAGTTCCAACGTGCTTGCTTGGGCGCTTACCAAGTTGCCGCGCTGTCGTGGATGTTTCGCGACGCTAAGATCGCCTGGGATTATTTACTGCGGGCCAGTGTGGCAATGGTTTTGGAACTGCATGGGATTACTGAAGGCGTACTGGTTCTTGATGAGTCCGACCGGGCACGCTCAAAGCGGACTAAACGCCTTTATAAAGTCCATAAGCAAAAACACAACCTATCGGCAGCAATTCTCATTATGACCCCAAGCTACCCTATTTCCGGCTTTGGGGGTCTAACAATTGGGCTTTTCGGGTTATAAGACCAGCCCTCCAGCATAAAATCGAGCAGATGCTCCCAGCTATCAAAGCACAAGTAAGAAGTTAATGCCTTCATATCATCGAACAAACGCCTGCGCGAAGGCAGTGTCTGAAGCAGCAGACAAAACTTGT
>JAURZI010000003.1 GCA_030653435.1 Methylovulum sp. | reverse complement strand
ACCGCCACCTTCTGATCTGCATGTTGGTGACGTGATAACTCTTGAAGGAATAAACGAAGTTGCTTTCGTAGTGACAAAGCGCTGGCTTTCCGTTGGTCACGACTCCGACAATCTTTATTTCCTTGTCGAACGATCCCCTTTTCCAATCTGATTTGCTGTTTTGTGATCCATCCACCGAGTTGAACTTTTTTGTTTTGGCTGGTCATGCGGCACCTTTCACATTACGGGTATGGGCGGTCGGGTCCGCTTGTGACAAAATGGTGGCTCCTACACCCACACTCCATCTACAAGGGACCGACCATGGCAACAAAAAAACCAAACCCTGCACCTTCAGTGCCGCCCAGAACTGGACCGCACGATGTGCGTAACTGGACAATTCCAACGCAGGTGTTGCCGCCAAAACCAAGCGGTGGACCCAGCGGAGGATCACAAGGAACGACAAATGAACAACCAAATGTGGATACACCCCGACCGAAATAACCTGATCTTGCAGGCGCGATTTGCGCGACAGTATGGATTTCGGCTCGGACGGCTTTACAAAAGAACAAGCAACACGTTTCGCTTCTTGCAGATCTTTACTGGATCGGCTGCGTTCGGCTTGATCATCGGCGGCGACCAGAGCTCCCTGATCGTGGCAAGCGTGGGATTGACCATGGCAATCGTGAGCGCCATTGACATGGTGTGGCAACCTTCCGATGCCTCGAGCCAATGCTTTCGAGCTGCGGAACAATGGGGTGAGCTTGCCGCCCAGTCTGGCGACTTGGATGATGATGCGCTGCTTAAGCGTGTGGAAGAGCTTCAGAGCCTTGTCCTTCCGTCTTGGAAGTGTCTTGTTAATCCAGTGTTTAATCAATTGATGAGCCAGACCTACCTGCCCGGCACGATGCCGGAAGGAACTCTGCAGCGTGAAAGTTTGCTCGGCAAGATCGTTGCCAAGCTTTGTTAGGACATATGCTGCTGCGCCGTTCATAAAGCGCGCACCTTAAAGTTCAAGATAAATCCGTTGATTTCGTCTCTCCTCAACGCCACAAGCAGGTCATATGCAAGTTCAGAGGGAAGGTCATTGGGTGCAAAGCTGTTTGCCTCAAATGGCAGAGCCACCTGAGCGCCAGAGCGAAGAAACTTGCGGCCATGAATAAAGTCGTAGACAAATTCATAGACGGCTGCTCTGTTTGGCTCTGGGACTTTGGCTAAAAGGTATGCGAGTACAGCTAAATAACGACGCATAGCCAATGCGCCTTCCCCCTGCGCGCCCGGTGCCGTCGGTTCTGACTGAGTGGTCTCTTCGTTCATATCGTTAGCCTTGAAGCGGAAGGGTTTTAAGGGTTTGAAAGATTGCGCTGCAGGACTAAAGTTCTAAACATCAGGAGATGGTTGGCTTACATCACTCGCTGTAATTAGCTCAGGCCAGATGAGGTGCCAATCGCTCGGGCGGAGTTCTTGTCTGGTTACGAGGCGATTGGTCATTTTTTCTACTGCGACGCAGTGGTTGACAGGCACGTTTCGTCCAGGAGTTTTCCATTGACTTACGGCAGCCTTCGTAACGCCCAGCTGAGCTCCGAGAGCGCCAAGGCTGACACCCAATATTTGCGCGGCCTTATCAATAGCGTGAATTGATTCCATGATGGGACACCGATAACTTTCGAAACCAAAGTATAGAAATACTATACCTAAATGTCAACAAATTCTAGCCCACGCTGGTTTAGTTTTTCTTTACTATTCTTGAATGGTTAAAAAATCCTCAACTTCCGTCTCTGAAATTGCTGCCTTCGTTAAAGAGGCAAGGGAAGCTCTTGGCTTGAGCCAAGAGGCGCTAGGTGAAATTTTTGGTTGCACAAAAGGAAATATCTCTGGCTGGGAAAAAGGGCTTCACGAACCTCGATTTGCGGTTTTGAGTGAGCTATCTAAAAAATCAAACGTTGCCTTGCCGGGTATATTTGATTTGCCAAAAAAAGAATCTGGCATAAGTGATCCTGCAAACAAAAATGCAAATGCGGTTATTTTCGAGCTCTACGACATCCAGGCATCAGCCGGTCCAGGCAGAACCATCAAAGAGCACCCTCAGGTACTCAGGCAAGTCAGCGTACTGGAGTCATGGGCACGTCAGACTTTGGGCAACCGCGACTTTTCAAACGTCAAGCTCATCACGGCCAACGGCACCTCAATGCAAGGCACCATCGATAACGGCGATGTGCTGTTCGTAGACGTGTCCGTCAAGCACTTTGATGGCGATGGCATTTATGTGATTTCGAGATCCGATGAGCTGCACGTCAAAAGGCTTCAACGGCTGCACGGCATGCGGCTCGCAATCATCTCTGACAACAAACAAAACAAAACCGAGACGTTAACTGCGCAAGAGGCCAATGAGGTCATCATTTGTGGCCGAGTATTGGCCACATGGAATCTAAAGAGGTTGTGGATGTGATTTTTTTGTAGACGAGGCTAAGACTTTTGACCTCATGTTTTTTCGATCAGCTTCAAACATTCAATGAAACGCTGGAGGAGATGAAAATGGAGAGTTCAAGCAACGAAAGTGTCAACATAGGCAAAGTCATTGCTCTTGATAAGGTCAGACAAGTCAAGGCTATAAACACCCTGATGGGTATCGTGTCAGGCGTGGTTTGTGATGATCATTTACACGACAATGAAATCATCTTTCTCTCTACGTGGATGACCGAAAACAAAGATGTTGCGAGCTCATATCCAGGCAATGTCATCTACCGGAAAATAAAAGAAGTTTTGAGCGATGGCATTATCACGCCAGAGGAGCGCGATCACCTGTTGAGTGAGTTGAAGATCCTCTGCGGCAACGACTTCTCAAATACCGGCTCAGCGTTACCCGAACACATCGCATCCCTGTTTGACGATGACCCGCATGTCATCCATACCGGCAACAGATTTGTGCTGACTGGTGAGTTTCTCTACGGCACCAGGGAATCGTGTCATAGGGTCATTGAAAACCGAGGCGGGATTGTCAGCCACAACATCACTAATAAAACCAATTACGTTGTGGTCGGATCCAGATCATCACCGGACTGGATTACAGAAAATTTTGGCCGAAAGCTTCAGAGGGCCGCTGAGATGATTGAGTCGGGCGAATATGAAATATGTGTTGTGCGTGAAGCTGATTGGGTGATGGCGATTTGAGTTAATTGACACAATCACAATTTAGGAGACGCACCGTGGGAATAATTGATCAAACCACTTACCAGCTGACCTGCCCTCAATGCAGCACCGAAGAGAAGGCAAAAGTATTAGATAAAGGTTCTGGCTGGAGTGGATCACATTGGCAAAACAGTACAAACTTCAAGCGCTTTGATACCAGTTGGTCTGGAGGCGGTAATGTGGAGCCGTCTTTGATCTCAGCAACCTGCAAAAATTGCTCAGTTTCTGCCAAATGGGTGCGTATGTATTCGGTGTGATCGTTGCTTTCAACTCAGCAAGGCAAAATAATGAGTCTAGGACAAATTGAGCGAATTCTTATATTAGCGAAGACCTACCCTTCGCCAAGTTCACAGTATGTAGAAACATCCTGCGTTGCCGGCATCGAGGAAAATGGATCGATGCGAAGGCTCTTCCCCGTGCCGTTTAGGTTAATCGAGGACAGTCGCCAATTCAAGAAATGGCAATGGATTGAAGCGCGCGTAGATAAAGCCACTAAGGATCACCGGCCGGAGAGCTACAAGATATTTGTGGATACGATTAACTGCGGCGAAACTGTTGATACAAAAAACTCCTGGGCAGAGCGATTGGGTTGGCTTGAAAAGTTACCAACATTTTTTTGTTTTGATACTATCGATGCTGCAAGGTTTACAGATAAAGTTTCACTTGCGCTACTGCGTCCTAAGCGACTAGTTGGCCTTGATATTTTGAAGGCAAGAAACGCAGACTGGACCGATGATGAACGAGAAAAATTACTTCGGGAACAAATGCAAGGCAATCTCTTTTCAGAGGAAGATGAGCGCAAGCAAGTCCGGCGGCTAAACAAAGTTCCATTTGATTTCTACTACAGGTACATGTGCGACACGACAGAAGGAGAGAAGGAGTACAGACACAAAATTGTCGATTGGGAAGCTTGTGCGCTATTTTGGAATTGCCATAGGGACTATGGATCAAAGTGGGAGGCGCCTTTCCGCGCCAAGTTGGAAGAACAGCTAGGGAGCAAAGAGTTGATGTTCTTGATGGGAAACCAGCACAGGTTTCAAGACCAGTGGCTTATCGTAAGTATTATCTATCCTCCTAGGCAGCAGCCAAAGTCGGTTCTACAGAAAAGTTTTGAATTTTAAGATTTCTTGCATGCAAATGTTGAACGCGAGCGTGAAACTGCTGCTCCAACGCATTCGCAACCATTGATCGATGACAAAACCTTGGATCGGCCTCGAAACAAAGCAAGGCGCAACTTGTTGTAGACGCTAGAGCTGACAACTCCGCAACTGCCGCATCCTGCGTGGCCAGGTGCTTCATGAAACCCTTTGTGTAACGCTTCCAGTCTCCATCCAAACGATACTTGTCCCGCACAGGTTTCGGGCAACCCAGAATCCCCATGTGAACGTATTCCCTGCCGCTTATATTCAGAGCAGCCTCAAGAGATTTCTTGGAGAAATTTGGCTTACGAGATAATGGAATTTCGCGGACATCGACAATAGTTTCTATATCGTTTTCAGCCAGGAGCGACAGAAAACTATCAAAATTATGGCCTTCGTAACCTACGGTATAAATCTTCATATCCAACAATCCTTTATTAAACCTAAGTTTAACGGATAACTTTCCTAAATTTGGATACTCGATCGGCAGCTCCGCAAGAAAGGCAAACTGTTTTGTTGTTCAAGGTATTCACGCAAACTCAAGGTCGCTTTCTTTTTGACTGCTTATCTTTTTCACTTTGTAAGCAATTACCTTAAATTTTTTACCAGAGTGCATTGCTTGCCATAGATCATACTCAGCCTGCATGTTTAGCCACATCGATGCTGAAGGAGCAGGCATCCACTTCGACAAGCGAATAGCAAGATCTGGTGTAACCCTGGAATGGCCGTTGATGAAGCGAGAAAATTGCACTCGAGTAATACCGAGCTGCTCTGCAGCGTCCTGAGCTTGTAGATCCAAAGCTGGCAACACATCCTCTTTGAGGATGCTACCTGGATGAGGTGGATTGTGCATGATCAAGCGTACTCGTGATTTCGTTTAACTTGTCGTGTAGTTTTTTTAAATTTTGGATGTTTTACAACTGGCTTAATAAGAGACTCCGCAGGAATCCCCATTTGCTCATGCAATTTGCGGATCATAATCAGCGTTAACGGTCTTGTGCGGTTGAGCACTTCATAGACGCGATTTGACTGGCCAATCATTGGCACCAGGTCTTTAGGGCCCATGCCTGACTGTTCCATTCTGAATTTAATAGCCTCGATGGGATCAGGCAGATCAATTGGATAGTGCTGGGCTTCATAGGCTTGAACTAATGTCGCCATGATATCCAGACGATCACCATCCGGCGTACCCAGCTCAGGGTCTTTATCCATCAAAGCTGAAATTTCTCTAAGCGCAGCTTTATAAGCGCTTTCATCGTGAATTGGTCGAATATTCATTTCTAACTCCTATCTACCGTCGTCGCATCTACCGTGTCATAGACCGCATGTGTATCAATGAACTTGATATAGACGACTTGAATTTTGTATGCGATTGCTACCACTAGGCGGTAATCATTCCCTTTGATATTAAAAACAACCCGATTGTTTTTAATAATGCTCGCAGATGCGTACTTATCTTTCACATCTTGCGGAGTTTTCCAATCAGCCTTCTGGGCTTCATCAAACCACGCTTTTAAAGGCTGCTCTGCATCCGAGTAAGAGTCTTGCTCCCAAAACTCTTTAAGCATTTTTCTTGAGATTACTTTCATTCGTTGATGATAGTCCCATTTTGGGACTATCGCAATCTATTTATTCCCCTACAAGCCTCTCCACAACTCTACGGCACTAAGCATTTCTGCATTTGGGTTTACATCCGCAAAAACTAGACTTTGCTTTCAGGTCTTGCGGGTGCATGGGAGGTCGGGTCGTCTTCTGCATCCGCTCCGCCTCCGTTCCCCGCAGTTCTCCGCAGTTTCCCCCTAAGCCCCTGCGCTCACTCATAGCCCGCCCATTGCGGTGATGGTTCTTTCCCGATAATTAAAATAAAAGTATAGATTTGCTTGACTGTGAAGAATAGTTTTTCTATACTTTTCAAACAATCTCCGGGAGAAGCAAATGATCAACTCATCCAAACCGAGCTCTATCCGTTGTCACGTCACGGTCCGCACTGAAGTTTCTTCCTTCAGCTATCACGGGATTTTTCCGTCTACCTGTGATGCCTTGCTGGCCGCACTGGACATGTATGGCAGCGCCCACGTCAGTGTGAGGGCCATGAAATGAAAAAGTTTGCCCAGAACCTGATGTATTGGAAACGCCTCGGCTTGTCATGGCGCCAGTCCTGGCGCATGGCCGGCAAAACGATCTAACCCGCAGCCGGCGCCCTAATCACAACGCTTCGCCCGAGGAACTAGCCATGATTAACAACTCAATTAACCGCGCAAAACTAGACCTTGCTTTCAGGTCTTGCGGGTGCACGGGCGATCTGGACGCAGCACTGGCCTTCCCCGCTCTGGCTATCGCTCTCAAAAACGTCGCTGAGACGATCGAAGCGAACAAGCCAAGGCCCAAGCCCCGGTATGACTTTAAACGCGCCATCGCTGGCGATTTTGACGATTAAGCAGACAACCTATGAACAACTTTTCAATCATCGGTCTCGTGGGCCGAGCCGGAGCGGGTAAGGATACTGTTGCAAACATTCTGCAGGATGCCTATGGGCACATCCCTGTTGCATTTGCAGATGCTTTGCGAGAGGAGATCTCAGAGGCGTTTGGGGTGGATCACTCGCTCTGGGTTGACCGCTTCACCAAAGAGCAACCTACGCCCTCCCTATCGATCGCCAGATGCAAGGACAGCCGGTTTATACGTCGCGTGATTGCTCTGGCAGAAGATCCCTACTCGCCTCGCTCGCCGCGTCAAATTATGCGCTGGTGGGGCACTGAGTTTCGCAGAGATTGTGACTCCAACACGTACTGGCATGATCGATTGCACGAGCGAATTGAAGAGCACCTTCGCGCCGGCGCACGAAAAATCGTGGTGACCGACGTGCGGTTTTTGAACGAAGCAGAATTTATCCGCACTATGGGCGGATCGATCTGGAGGATCCGCCGAGATTCTGCTGACGCGGTCCACGCTGATCACCAGTCTGAGTCAGAGCAGGAAAGCATCGAAGCTGACAGGTCAATCAACAACAACCGCAGTCTCGGCAACCTGGTTGAAAACGTTTTAAATGCCCACGGGCTCGATCATGTCACGCGCACGCAATAAGAAGTACCGCCCGCGCCTGATCCGGATACCAGTCACTCAAGGACTGCATCGGGAGTTGGCCATGCACGCGCATACAGCTCTTGCGACGCTGCGCTACGCGCCGGACATGAATGCCTTTGAGTCGCTCGGCACGTTGATGAATGTGGTCCAGATTGCGATCGATAAAGACCTGCGCTTTATGCATGAGGCCAATCTCATTCGGGGTGGAGCAGCAACCATGAATCAGGCGGCAGACAAGATCGATGCGGGAATGCCTCTACAGGATTACGAGCTCGCATCGATCGAGGTTGCAGTCACCACGATGGATCAGATATTCCCGCGCCTGGACGTCACCAAGCTCCACCTGGCACGCATGACTTTGTCCGCCATGAGAAAAGCAGAGGCGACCCGCACTGGAGCCGCTTTGCCATCACCCCTGATTTTTAACCCCGCGAGGAGAAGCACATGAGCAGTCTATTCGATATCACTAAAAGCGCATTCAGCTTCATTAGCCAGGTCTGTTCAGGCACGCGCCCGCGTGCAGTTGAGCAAAGCCCGGTCCTATTTACCCCAGATGAAATAAACACTCTGCCAGTCGATGTTAGCGATGCAGTAGAAGGTGCCGAATTTGGAATCGGCGATTTTTTAGGCGAGCTGGATTTTGAATGATGGCGCAATTGCGCCAGATGAAACAAACCCGAGCTTAACAAAAGGAAAACCCCATGAGCAACAACACAAACATGCCCGCATCAGCGGCAACCGATGTGCCCGAACTCATCAGCGATCTGGATGGAGGCGTGTTTGAGCGCGTACTGTCTAAAGCGCTGAGCGAGACTGCCGCAGCCGTCATCGATCACGGCAAAAAGGGCGAGGTCAATCTTAAGTTCAAAATTGAGCGCATCTCGGGCACTTACCAGGTGCGACTCCAGCATGACGTGAAATTCAAACGACCCACCAGTATGGGCAGCGTATCTGAGGAAACCAGTAGCGCAACCGTTCTGCACGTAGGCAAGTTTGGCAGTCTCTCCCTGGCTCAGCCGTCACTGTTTAAAGAGCCAACACAAATGAACATTGAGCCAAAAATCCAAACTAAGGAATAAACATGTTTGACAAAGAAGCTATTAAAGAAATCGCGAACTCGCAAGCAATCACTGCTGCGCAAGATGGCATTGCTACGGCAGGTATTGGCGAACTGGTCGCTTTGCCAGATAACTTTAAAGTCCATGAATTAGAGCAACTTTCTTTAGGCCGCCGCCGCGCAAGAGGCGTCATGACCACCAATTATTTGAATGATTTTGCTGCTTATACAGATAAATATTCTGAAGACGAAGTGACGAATATCTTTGTCGATGCAGGAAAAATGTCGGCAACTGCTGTCATGAATCTCGGTAGCGCTATGTTTCCGAAACATGCCGACAATTTGGCGATATTGACACTAAAAAAGACCGCGGCATTCCAGGCGTTAATTTCGTTCGCAGGTATACCCATGCAGCAAGATGCTGCCGCCGAGTTCCTTGAGGATTGGGCGACTTATATCACTTGCTTCAATAAAGGCGGCGTGATTCAAATCAAACACGCCATTGCAGCCATCAGACGCATCACGATTGAATCCTCGGCCAAGCTGGAAAGCGCAGTCAACCATCTTAGTGCGACCAAAAGCGCCTTTGAATCGATAGCGGCCAGTAGTCAAGACCCCATTCCAGAGACCATTGAATTCCGTTGCGAGCCCTATCTGGGTCTACAGGAACGCACTTTCGAAATGCGCGTTGGCGTGCTGACCACTCAGGTCAAGCCTCTGATCATGTTTAGGTTGATTCATAAAGAGCAGCACGAGGAGGATATGGCGATCGAGTTTGGTGCCCAGGTGACAGACAGGTTTGACAGCTTGCCCGGTCGAGCGTTGGTTATGGTCGGGGCTTACAAGGCGGGCGCTTGAGGGTTTTCAATAAACCACCACGATCAACACCGGACCGCAGCATGAGCACTTACACCGACAGGACACACAACATGACTAGAGAAGAAATGAAGCTTCGAATCAGGAATCTTGAGTCCCGCATCGATCACTGGAAGGCAGTCGCTGACTCGCGCTGGAAAATGATTCTCGCACTGACTGGTCGCAGTTCAGAAACACTTGAGGACGCGCTCCAGGCACAGCAGGAAGGCTGGCGCTGGGCTAAAGAGTGTGAGGAAAAAGTCAAAGAGTTGCAAGGAGATTTAGATAAACATGCCGCCAAAGAACTCCGCCGCTTGCACGAGGTGAATCAGGAGTTGGTTGAGGCGCTGGAGGGAATAGTTGAAGCTCACGTGGTCCCTTCAACTGTTTGCAAGGATCGCCCTGCATACGAGCAAGCTAAAGCAGCACTCGCTAAAGCAAGGTGAATAGAATGAATGATGATCCAACATTTGACAGCAACCTGATAGACGGTTGCCGACAAGCATTCCCCAGCAACCTAATAGACGGCAGCCTACATATCGCAGGAATGACGTTGCGGGATTATTTTGCTGCTAAAGCCATGCAGGGATTTGCGGCGGCACCAGATATGAAAGACATTGACTCCTTCCGAATTGCCGTCACGGCATACGAATTCGCTGACGACATGATGATTGTTAGATCTTGGCATAAGGAAGAAACTAAATGACGGACATTGACAAAGACCAGTCCGCAGCCATGGCCCAATCGAAGCGCATCAAGAGAGGCAGAGCATATGCGGAGTCTGATGAGTTTGGGGATTATGTCTCCCGCATGCTTGAAGCGAATCCTGAAATGACAATTACTGTTTTACGCAAGAGGTTTTGGTCGCAGCACTTTTTGCCGGGATGCCATGACAAAGGCGTTATCGAAATGAACAATATGAACGAATACCAATCCGCAGCCATGCGTACAGCTAAGCGCATCAATCTTGAGTATGACCTCAACCATGCTGCTCTCGGCCTTGCTGGTGAAGCCGGTGAGTTTGCTGACTGCATCAAGCGTCACACGATATACGGCAAGCCACTAGACAAGATCAACGCGGTTGAAGAGATCGGTGATCTGCTTTGGTTTTGCGCGCTGGCCTGCGAAACGCTTGGCGTCACCTTGTCCCAGGCGGCAGAACAAAATCTCTACAAGCTCTCGCTGCGCTACCCCGACATGTACACCGACGAGCTGGCAGCGCAGCGCTTAGATAAAAGCGAAGCGCGGTGATTCGCCCAGTTCTGAATTTTATTTAAAAGGAATACTGACATGCTTAACCAGGCACAAATCATCGGGCACCTTGGCAAGGATCCTGACGTTCGCTACATGCCAAATGGCGATCCAGTGACCACCTTCAATGTGGCCACAACAGACAAATGGAAAGACAAAGCAAGCGGACAGATGAAAGAAGCCACAGAGTGGCACAGGATCGTGGCCTATGGGCGCTTGGCCGAGATCTGCGGCGAGTACCTCAGGAAAGGGTCACTCGCCTTTATCCAGGGCAAAATTGCCACCAAGAAATGGACGGACAAGGAAGGCATCGAGCGCTACACCACAGAGATCCGTGCAGATAGCCTCAGGATGCTCAGCGGCAGACCTGACAGTCTTGACAGACCCGCGCAGGGATCTGCGTCCTCAGCGCCACCAAGAAGCGCGACGAACGCTCCAAATCCAGCGCCTCAGACCGCAAGCCAGTCCCACGCGGACGACGATATTCCTTTCTAGGCCAAACCTATGACCGCCCTCTTAATTGCTGCGCTAGTTTTTTTATCCGGCTTTGGGCTGTTGGCGCTGCTGATTTGGATTCTTGTTTGGGTTGCAATTAAGAGTGGAGATTGAGATGGCGGACGATATTGATCGAACCAACGACTATTTAGAAAAATTGCTGAATTCAAAGATCAGGGGCATCCGTGACAAGGCCCAACTTGAGAAAGGCGCTGAAGGCGAATGCGACTTGTGTGGCGAGTGGATGCTTCGGATTATTAATGGTGCATGCGCGCCATGCAGAGACAGGTATAAATTGCCATGATGCTAACAAACGATGAGCTGGTTCAATTAACCGGCAAGCGAGCCAAAAACGCTCAGATCAGAGCGTTACGGTTCATGTGCATTGATCACAAAATCAGGCCTGATGGGTCGGTGGCGGTGCTGAGAGCGCACGTTGACCATGTGATGGGTGGCGGAATGCACTTAAGCCAGCCAAAGGAAATGGAGCCCAACTGGGAGGCGATTTAATGTCGCGCAAAAGGAATCCTGAAAACGCAGGGCTACCGGCAAGGTGGCGACACGTCCATGGTGCCTATTACTACCAGGTGCCGCTCGGTCTCGAGCCCTTTTGGGACAACAAAAAAACATATCGGCTGGGCAAAACGTTGCCCGAGGCTTACCGCGCTTGGTCAGCACGCATCGATGCCAATGACAAATCCAGCACAGTGGCGCAGCTGCTTGAGAGGTATTCGCTCGAGGTCGTGCCCACCAAGGCACCCACCACTCAGACTGCAAATATGATCTACATCAAGCAATTGATTTCCGTGTTTGGCGCAATGCCGCTGGCCTCCGTCAAACCCCAGCACATTTACAAATATGTGGACCGTCGCCGGCAAAAGAAAACCGCTGAAACTGGACGCGTGACTGGAGGTGCGGGCATTGCGATTCGAGAGGTCAAGGTGCTGTCCCATGCATACACCAAGGCGGTAGAGTGGGGATACATTGACCGGCACCCGTTCAAAAATGAACTCAGGCTAACCGGACAAAAGGCGCGCGATCGCTACATCGAGAGTAAGGCTCCGGTAAATACCGTCTTGCAATAATACTGACATTCACATTCTGTTTATTGCAACGCCTCTTTTAGCCGGTCGATTTGCGCAAGAGCGCAGGCGACACTTTCCACTGCTGGCCGTCATCCGTGAACAAGCTGAC
>JAURZI010000154.1 GCA_030653435.1 Methylovulum sp. | reverse complement strand
GACCCCTATGTATAGTGCCCAACTATGTATAGCTGTAAATTGCTATCGGCGGCAAAGCTTGGTTTCTGTGACATGTGAGCCAACTACCAGTCAATAAGCTTTACATAGTTTTGCCGTTGTTCTATAGCGGAAATTCACTCGCCTCAAGAGATTTTAATGAAATCCGCCTACCACCCAAATTAATCTGGGTTCCTGAGAGTCAATTGGGACTCTATGTTGATGCTTTCAAGTCGTATTGATTGGCTGTCGCCACATATCAATACGATTGATTGTTGTCATCCGGTGTCAATGGCCAACAGAATTGAGCCAGTTTTGGCCATTAAAATTGAGCCACTTTTCCAGGGTTACGATGCTTGATTTAGCTTTGATTTGAGTCGATAACTTTCCCCTCCCAGCATAAAAATGTGTGAATGATGGATGATGCGGTCGACGATGGGTACGGCGACGTTGTCATCGATAAAAAACTCGCCCCAGTTGGTGAATTCCTTGTTGGTGGTCAGGATCACCGAGCGGTATTCGTACAGCGCATTGATGAGCTGAAACAGGTTGTGCATGCCTTGTTTGTTCATCGGCAGGTAACCCAGTTCGTCGATGATGAGTACATCGAATTTGAGCAGTTGGTTGATTTTCTTTTTCAACTCGCCTTTGAGTTCGGCCAGTTCCAAGGTCTCCATCAAGCCCAGTGAGGTGTTGAAGCTGACCTTATAACCGGCATCGATGGCTTTCAGGCCGATGCCGATGGCCAGGTGTGTCTTGCCGACCCCGGGTGGCCCGATGAAGACTACGTTGTCCCGATTGTCGATAAAGCCGAAATCGAGCAGACTGTTGACTTCCCGTTTACTGATGGTGGTCTGAAAGCGATAATCGAACTCTTCCAGGCTTTTGAGCAAAGGAAAGCCAGCGCGTTTGCGGTTTTGCTCGATGCGCTTGGCGTTGCGCTGGCGCTGTTCATGTTCAACCAAGCTTTCGGCAAACTGCAGGTAGGAACTTTCATGGGTCTCGGCTTGGCTAAGCAAGGTCGGCAAATGCTCGGCAATTGCCGTCAGACACAAGTTGCGGTATTGTCGTGCAATCTGATCAATGGATGGCATGGCTCTCTCCTTGGCCAGTCGAGTGGCCATTCAGGGCACGATAACGGGCCAGCGGACATTCTTGCTTGATGGCGGCAGTGGGCTGCTCTGATGGCTGAATCGACAGGGCATCGCTGTCTTCCGAGCGTCCCGCAGACTGCCGCCAAGCCTCCAGTCGTTCTTTCAGGCCGCAGGCCGTTAACCGAGGCGTGTCGATCAGTCGCGTCAGCACCGCTTCGGGAATCGCACCCTGCCGGTTGATCTGCTCGGTCAGCACCTGCTTGGCGCCGACCAGTTGGTCTTTGTAGATTTTCGGCGAGGTGGCTTTCAACAGGGCGCACAGCTGAGTCACGACCGCCGGAGACGGCAGCAGTTCATGCAAGTCCTTTTCCAGCGTTTCGATGCGTAGCGACATATCCCGGTAATGATGCCGGTTCTTGATGATTCCTGATTAGCAAGCTGTTTCAGCTAAATCCATAAGCGCCCGTCATGCCCGTCGGGAAACGGGCATCCAGTGCCATGGATGGTAAGCTCCGAGCTATCCATGTGACCTGGATTCCGGCAATCCCTGCCGGAATGACGCGT
>JAURZI010000120.1 GCA_030653435.1 Methylovulum sp. | reverse complement strand
AATGTGCCGGAACGAGAAGGGGCGAAATTAATCCTGGCGTCACTGACGGGCAGCTGTAAAAAACTGCGGCGCATTTGGGTCGATGGTGGCTACCGTGGCCAAGAATTTAGCGCGTGGATAGCGGAGCGTTTTCGTATCGCCAGAATGCCTGGTGCTCGTGGACTTCCATCAGTACATCGTTGATGTACCACTGACCGAATCGGCATCGGCGATGGGCATCCTTGGGCATATCGTGATGGTCGTGTGGTTGCTGACAGAGGGTCGTCCGTATCAGGTCGTTATGCCAGCTCCCATGATTATAAATGGCCCGATGCAATTAGTTCAGGAGCGCTTGTAATTTTCTTCATCCCGCTTGACCCTAATTATTCTACCCAATTACCCTTGCAGCTTAGGCGACAGAAATTTGTATTCGAAGATCTCGCTTGGCACCGGTTTACTGAATAAATAGCCCTGCATTTCGTCGCAGTGCAACTCTCGGAGCAGATTTGCCTGCTCTTCGGTTTCGACGCCTTCCGCCACTACCTTGAGCTTCAAAGAATGCGCCAGATTGATAATGGTCGATACCAGCGACAGTCCCGCGGTCGATTCGGTCATCTCGATCACGAACGATCGGTCGATTTTCAGGGCATCCACCGGTAACCTTGACAGGTAGCTGAGCGACGAAAAACCGGTGCCGAAGTCGTCGATGGCGATACTGATTCCCATGGCGCGTAGGGTTTGCAGGCTCGCGATACTGTGTTTAACATCGTCCATGATCAGGCTTTCGGTGATCTCCAATTCCAGTCCGGACGGCGCTTGTGTGTGAATATCGATGGCCCGGAGGATTTGACCGCTAAAGCCGCGATCGCGTAGTTGCAGCGGCGAGACGTTGACCGCGATGCGCACGGCGGCCAGCCCCGCTTTGTGCCAACGCAGATAATCGTCAATGGCTTTGTGGAGCGCCCAGCGGCCGACTTCGTTGATCAATCCGGTTTCTTCCAAGATAGGGATAAACCTAGCCGGGGGCACGAGCCCGGTGCGAGGATCGTTCCAGCGGATCAGCGCCTCGGCGCTGGTGATCTTGCCGCTTACCAGATTCACCTTGGGTTGGTAATGCAGCACGAATTCTTCGTTTTCTAACGCGTGACGCAGCTGGTTTTCCAGCGACAGCTTATGGGCCATGGTTTCGGTCATTTTCTGCGTGTAAAACAAGTAGCGTTCGCCGCTCTTCTTGGCTTTTTTGAGCGCGGCCTCGGCGTTCCTGAGCAAGGTATCTGCACTGGCGCCGTCATCAGGGAATAATGTCACACCCATTTTAATGGCAATCCGGAATACTGCGGCATGCAAGTGGAAACGATGCACCAGAAAGGTTGTTATGGTTTTCTCGATCAGACGGACTACATCAACTTCCTTCGTGACTTTTGGCAACACCACCGCAAAGTGGTCCGCACCCATTCGCGCGATCAGATTAGACTCGCCGGTGTTACGGGTCAGCCACACCGCCACCTGTTTCAACAGCTCATCGCCCCCCAACTGGCCCAGACTGTCGTTGATGTTCTTGAAGCGCTCTAGATCGATCAGCAGCACGGCCAGTTTGTGTTCGCCGCTGATCGCGCTACTCATGTACTGCGCCACCCGCTCGAGAAACAGCCTGCGGTTCGCCAGCCCCGTGAGTTCGTCGTAGTAGGCCAGATAATCCAGCCGTTCCCGCTTGGCGATGTGATCGATGGCGAAGGCGATGTCGCCGGCTAGTTCCGTCAACAGCGTCATCTCTTCTTCCCGGAAGAAGGCAATCTCATTGGCGTACAGCATGAGCACGCCGACCGCTTCGTCGGCAACCAGCAACGGCAGGATAGCCATCGAGCTGATGCCGAGTTCCGCGTACTTCTCGCCCAACAACACCTTAGGATCATTTTGCGAGTCGTTGGAGACGACGGCGATCTTTTCGCGGAACGCCCGCATAACCATGCTAATTTTTACCTTCTCGCTCGATGACAAGATATTTTCTACGGCAGTCAGCAGCCCTACGTCCACGCCGGCCGAGGCGACCGAGATAGCTTGCTTCAGTTCACTATCCATGACGATGACCATCGCCATCCGAAAGCCGCCGACTTCCACGGCAATCCGGCAGGCGTCCCGGAACAGTTCGCCGCGGTCATGCACCCGCACAATCAGCATATTGATGCTGCTGAGCATGGCGTATACCCTGTTCAGGTAAGCGATTCTGGCTTCGGCCGCCTTTCGCTCGGTAATGTCCTTTGCAAGCCCGGCGATACGAACCAGCGAACCATTGTTGTCGCGGACCGGATAGCTTTTCATTTCGATCCAGCGAATCGAGCCGTCTTGGCGCACGATTCGGAACTGAAAGTCGGCTTCGCCTGCTACCAGTGCTTTCCAATAAGTCTTGTTAGTCGACGCCTGGTCGTCCGGGTGAACGGCTTCGAGCCATGATTGCGGATTTTGGTACAAACTTTCGCAGCTGCGGCCCCAGACGGTTTCATAAGCCGGACTGACGTACAGCATGCGGCTGTCATCGGCATCCAGTAAAAAGAAGGCGTCGCCGATGTTTTCCGCCATCTGGCGAAAGCGCAATTCGCTCGCGCGTAGATCTTCCTGGATATGCCGATGTGCCGTCACATCCATATGCATCACTACAGCACCCTTGGGATGATCGTCGCCCATCGGTGCCACCCTCATCAGAAACCAGCGTTGTTCCGTGGGCGAATGACAGGGATATTCCAGCGAAGTGCTTTTTATGCTGCCAGTTAATATTGAACGTATGGCCTGAGCCGCCTGATGAGCCTCGGTCGCACCTTCACCCTGGGCACTGTCGCAAATTTCCAGATAATTAAGGCCGATGCCAAAGCCGGTATAAGGGTAGGTATTTTCGCTGGCAAATTGTCGCCAGGCCTGGTTGACCGAGATGATCATGCCCTGAGTGTTGAGCAGAGCGATATTAGCCGGCAGTGCATTGAGGATGGCGGTCTGTTTGGCTGCCTCGCTCAGTCGCAAATGTTCCTGGGCGCTTTGTAACAAGAAGATCCGGCCGCTACTGTCCGACACCGTATCTACTTCGCCCGCGGTCAGTTCCTCCAGGCGTTGGCTGGCGCGGTTTAGCGATTCGATCAAGGCGATAATTTCTTCATTGGCGTCCTCTGCTGGAGGTCCACTGTTCATGCGGTTGAGGTTTCCAGTCCCAATAACAGTAACATGGGTTGCATCGGGTTAAGGCTGCCGACGATCTTTCGGGTAGGAGTGGGGGTGAGCTTGATTAGGGTCGGTGTCATGAAAATGCCATCTGCCAGCGCCCGTTTCGGCTCCAGATACACATCTACCACCTCGATCTGGTGCCGATCGGGCAGGCGGGTTTTGCAAAGGTTGGTAAGGTTGGCCAGTGCCTGTGCGGAGTTGAGCGCGTCGCCGGCGACATAGAGCCGGAAATTGAAGATAAGGTGTTGGCTCATTGCGGTTTCTCTTCGGTTGGGGTTTCGCCATCGGCGCCGCGCAATTCTTGCATTCGAGTACGGCTTTGCGATATCTCGCCCTCGTGACTGAGTGTGGCGCGGACCAACAAGGCTTTTTCGGTCTGTTTTGCCGTCAGTTCGGCCTGTAGAGACTTCAAGCGCACCTCTAGATCGGCTTCCTCGGCATCCAATTTGACGCGCTTCAGCTTGACGGCGGCGTCGTGAGCCTCATGGGCAATGCGCTCAGCACTTTCCTTTTCCCAGCGCAGGGTTCCCATCAACACCTCTCCGCCCGCGGTGTATGTGTCGGCCAGGGTCACCCCGGCATCGCTGAGAATTAACTCGCGTACCTGATTCGAATGCGCCATGCCGCGCGACTTGACGATGGACAAACCGCGGTTGCGTTCTCCGGCTTGCACCAGATAGTTGAGGTGAATCCAGGTGTCGACGATGGACGAGATCTGTAACGGCGAACCAGCCTCCACCAAACTGGACATCTCATCGAGCAAGCGGGTGCAGACCAGCGTGGTACCTTCGGCCTTCGACCAGTCGATCAGACGTTCCGCCACGTTTTGCACGCTCAAGTCATTGCCGGATTTGGACCAGGTGGATACCGGATCGATGACCAAGCAAACCGCCTCATGTTCTTGCGCCAGGGTTTTGATGCGCACGAGATAGGTTTCGGCGCTGCCGGTGATGGCGCGGGCCGAGACCATGCGTAAACTGCCGTTTTTGACGTAATCGTCCAGGCGGATGCCGACCGAGGCTAGATTGCGGATCACCTCGGAACCATCCGAGTCGAAACTGACGAACAGCGTGCGCTCGCCACGCCGACAGGCTGCCTCGGCGAAGGCGCCGCTCAAGGTGGTTTTGGCCGTGCCGGAGAAACCGGTAATCAGCACGCTGGCGCCACGGTAGTAGCCGCCGCTCAACATGGTATCGAGCCGTACCACGCCGCTGGAGACCCGTTCGTTGGTGACATTGGCATCCATCCTATCCAGGGTGCGGGCGACGGCTACCTCGAAACCTTTTTTGCCGATCAGGAACGGCGATTCGTTTTCATCGAAGCTGGAGCCGCGATATTTCTGCACCCGCAGGCTACGTTGCGATACCCCCAACTCAACGCTGTGATTGAGTATCACCGCGCAGTCCACCATGAATTGCATGAAGCCGAATGGCTGCTGACCGATGGAACTGGTCTGATCGCCGTCAGCCTTTAAGGTGATAATGCCGGTCATTTCGTACGCCAATAACCATTGATGTAAGCGATAGATCTCCCGCCTGATAGCCGGTGGATCAGGTAGCAGCACCAACAAAATATCCAACGCATCAAGGACGATGCGCCGCGCCCCCATTTCCTTGATCTGGACTTCCAATGCCGCCAGCATGCCGCCCAGATCGAAATCGCCCGACTGGACCAGGTCAGGCGAAGGCTGGGCATCCATGAAAAACAGGCTTTTTTCCTGCAGTTCATCCAGCTTCCAGCCGAAGCTTTCGGCATTGGCGACGATGCGCTGAGAACTCTCTTCAAAAGCCACAAAGATGCCGGGTTCCTGGCAATCCTGCGCACCATGTTCTAAAAATTGCAGTGCGAAGATGGTCTTGCCGGAACCGGGTCCGCCGACCAGCAGTGTGGTGCGACCCTGGGGTAAGCCTCCGCCGGTGATGTCATCTAAGCCGGATATTCCACTCGGTGCTTTGGCTGGTGACTTGGCGAGGGGAGACTGTGTCGATTTCATGCTAATCCTCTAAGAAATGCCAATGATGCCGCCCCTGCGATGGTAGCACGTGGCGTATTTAATACCTTGACGGCAATTTAATGCTCGGCTTGTTACCGCCGTCAGACAGAGCTGGATGAAGATTGGCGTATTTCCTAATTTGCTGTGTAGACCGGACGAACGACTAGAGTTTTGCTTCAAAATCAATCGAATGGAGGCGCCAATAGATGGTCCTCATGTTCTAAAATATCTGAACGTAAATAGCACTTAAGAAATGCATTAGCCTAGTACCAAAAGAAGGTGGGCATTATCGTATTGATCGCTGGTGAAGTATGTACGCTAGACCACATTAAGCACGTAAGATTCGATTCGTATTTGTTGGTCCAAGCAGAGTTCGGAGCGAGCGTAACAGGGCGCGGAAAATGCACATGAATGAGGCTGGCTTGTTTGTATAATCCGCGAAACGTCTAAGCCCAACCAGAAATTCCGGATGCAGAACGCACCCCGTTAGTAGATGTGCTGCTTGACTTCATTTAATCGTTGTCGGAAACGGTTCAGAGCCAGGACGAAGAAATCGGTTATTTGAAACATGAAATAGCCATTTTTACCCACCGAACCGATGTTCATCCGATCTGATTCGGGCTCAAGGATAACCAAAACTAGCGCGGCTATCCGTGTGTCACTAAGGATGTATTAGACCCGGGTTATTACCGATGCACTCCGTTCAACAGCGTTATGCGCACATCAATGCCTTGCTTCGCGATGGCGTCAATCCCGGATTGTCGGACATGAGCAAGGGGGGGCAGCGAAGACTCAGTGCGGCGCAGTATTAGTTAAATACCGGAAGAAGATAGTATTGCTTCTTGGATTCAAGTCTTGAGTGAATCTATGCGAACGTTTCGTCTAAACCTGATAGGGCGATTTACTCTGTGGCCGTAAAGCCTCATACGCTGTTTGTCCTTTTCTGTCTGGACATTGGCAGATTGGTAAGCTTGCGACCTTAGTGGATAGTTAAAATTTAAGGACGCGAGGGTCGGGAACCTGGAATATCGAAAGCGTGGGGCCCAGCCTTTCTGGGACGACAAGATTAACTTTATCAGCATCCTTAAGTAAACCGGAAGTCCGTTGCATACCGAAATCAACAACAAGAACCTCGAAAACAACTTAGCCCCAAAACCGGTCCCTATCGGTTCAGTGCCGCCTCTAATAAGACAATCTGCATTTAACCGCTGTCCAAGTAATTCAGAAATAGGGGGCATGTTGGCTAACGCACATACTTGCGGTTGATATAGCTGGTACCGTGCTAAAAAGAGTCGTTAGAAGTAATGGCTATCCACCCGTAATAGCAGTTCTGATGTCAATGCGTAATTTTCTCATAGGCACATTCCTTGCCTAAATCACGGCGCAAAAACTGTTTTTGGTATTGTTCAGTAATCTCTAAACATTACTAGGCGTGATTCCTGCTCCAACTCATTGGTAGCACCTTATGAAGAAATTCTTCCAGAGAATAGATCAAAACTCCATTCTTCTTGCTAAATGCATTTTAAACCTGCTACGCCCACAACTTATACAGACACTGAATTGTCAATGCTCCAAGCAGGTATCGCCAAGGACGGCTTTTCCATCCCGTTTAGACCAAACTCTTAATCATAATGGAGAACTTTATGGCTCTTGTTAAAAAATCATCGAATACAACGATTTTAACGCCGACTAGCGGCACTACTTCGGCGGCTGCCGTTCGTGAAGCGGAGGCGCAGCGTAAAAAGGCTCGCACCCTGGGCAAACAGCAACAGGCGGCGGAGCGTATTGCCGCAGCCACCGGGCAATTATCCTCGGGCATTAACGAAGCGGCATCCGCAGCCGAGGAACTGAAACGCTCCTCCGATCAGATTGCGACGGGTGCCGAGGAAGCTTCCGGTGCCGCCCAGGAATCGTTGACGGCTTTTAAGCAAATCGAAGGTTCCATCCTCCGCCAGTTGCAGAATGCCGACTCTAGCCAAACCAAGGCCGAGGCCACGCAAAGCCTAGTGGTGAGGACTAGCGCGGATGTGGAGGCGATGGTCATGAACTTCGCTGTCGCCGCGCAACGCCAGAATGCTTCGGTGAATATGGTGGCCCAGCTGGAGAAACAGGCGGCTAATATCGGCGACATCGTTAAAGCCGTAGCGCGTATCGCCGATCAAACCAATTTGCTGGCACTGAATGCGGCCATTGAGGCGGCCCGTGCGGGCAAGCATGGCAAGGGGTTCGCGGTCGTTGCCGATGAAGTTAGAACCCTGGCCGAAACCTCTGAGAAAAGCGCCAAACAGATTCAAGATCTGGTCGGCCAGATTCAGCAGGAAGTGAAGGTCATTGCCGAGGGTATCAGCACCTCGGCCAAGTCGGTTGAAGGCGAGGTGGAGAATAGCAAAAGCATCACCATCCAGCTGGGGCAAATTCGTATCGACGCCGCGGAAATTGCCAAGGGGGTTCGAGAAATTGCCATCGGCGCCCAGCAGTCCAAAATCGCGGCACAACAGGCATTGAAAGGTTCGGAAGATATCGCAGCCGCTGCCGAGCAACAATCCGCAGCCGCCGAGGAAACGGCTAAAACCGTGGAGGAACAGTCCCTGGCCTTGAGTGAATGTGAACAGGCGGCGCAAAGTCTGTCCGAGCTGGCGGAAGACCTGAAGACTTCAACGGATGTTACCAAGAGTGCCGAGGAAGTGGCTTCCGCAGCAGAGGAACTATCCTCCGCAGTCGCTGAGATCAATCGTTCCGGCGCTCAAATCTTGGCGGCCATCGACCAGATTCGCAAAGGCGCCGAAGTGCAGTCCGCCGGCACCGCGCAATCAGCCGCGGCGATCAACCAGATTGAAAAAGGCTTGGAGTTGGCTCAAGGTCGCGCGACTATTGGAGCCCAAAAAGTTGCGGCGATTAAGAATCTGCTTGGGGTAAACAAAGCCTCGGTCGATGCCCTGATTGCCGGTATTTTTGCTTCGACGGACGCTTCCAAGGACAGCATCAAACAGATTAAGGGTCTCGAACTGGTGTCGCGGCGTATTGACAAAATCGTCGATGCAATTACCACAGTTTCGATTCAGACCAATATGCTGGCGGTTAACGGCTCCATCGAAGCAGCTCGGGCCGGAGAGTTTGGCAAGGGTTTTGTGGTAGTGGCTACCGACATTCGTAATCTGGCGCATGACTCTGCCGAAAATGCCGACCGTATTAAGGATTTGGTTAAGGCGGTGCAAGATCAAATAGGTGTGGTGGGACGCGATTTGGAAGAAATCGTGTTGAGCGCCATAGGCGAAGTGGAAAAGGCCAAAATCAGCACCGCCAATCTAATGTCCATCGAAACCGATATCGCGGAAGTGGAAACCAGCACCCAAGAAATTCTGACCGCTGCCAATGAAATTGCCGCCGCAACGGCGCAGGTGAAAAAAGGGGTTGAACAGATTGCCGCCGCCGCCCAAGAAGCAGACAAAGCCTCGACCGAGGCCGCCTCTGCTGCCAAACAGCAATCTCAGGGCGCTGAGGAACTGGCCGCTGCTATCGAAGAGATCGCTTCTCTCGCCGATGAATTACAAAGCGCCTAAATCTTAAGGAGTGCCATGATGATGATCAACAATAATCAGGAACAACCGGAAGAGTTGACCGGCAGCGAAACGGGGCGAACGGGCAATAGTGAAGATAATATTGAAGAAGAAGTGTCCGACATTCGTCAATTTGTAACCTTTATAGCTGGGGACGAGGTTTTCGCAGTGGACATGGCGCCGGTACAGGAAATTATTCGAGTGCCGGAGGTCGTGCGAGTACCCTTGTCGCCAGCTACGCTTGATGGCCTAGCCAACCTGCGCGGTAAAGTGTTACCCATTATCAGCTTACGACGGATTTTTGGTTTCGCGGAACGTGAACATGACGACTCAACCCGTGCACTTGTCATCGACATTGGCCAGCCCCTGGGCTTCGTGGTGGACAAGGTAGCCAGCGTGGTTGGCGTCGAGCCGGCAAGGATAGAGAGCGTAGGCTCCATTCAGAGTACTGTGAATACCGAGCTGCTGTCCGGCATCATCAAGGATGTTGGCGGTCACGCCATGGTCATGGTGCTGGATTTTGCCAAGCTGATCGCCCAGGAATTTACTGAAATTGCCGCTGTGGCCAGGACTGCGGCAACGACAGGTAGACTGACGGCCCGCAGTGAAGTTGACGAAGAGGAAGTCAGCGATGAATTGCAACTGGTCAGCTTCGATGTGGCGGGGCAGGAATACGCCATCACCATTGACGACGTACAAGAGATTGTCCAGGTGCCGGAGAACATAATCCATGTGCCGCTTTCAGAGTCTCACGTGCTCGGTGTTATGACGCTACGCAATCGATTACTGCCACTGGTAAGCCTGCGCCGGATGTTTGCCCTGCCATCGCAAGCCGCCGACGAGCATAGCCGCATTGTCGTGGTGTCTCTGGGAGCCGCTTCGGTGGGCATTGTCATGGATAGCGTCAACGAGGTGCTGCGGGTGGCTAAAGCAGATGTTGAAGCCATGCCGTCAATGCTAGCCCGCGAGGGAGAACTGAATGACATTTCTGAAATCTGCCGGCTGGACGGCGGCAAGCGCTTGGTCTCGATCATTTCCGCCGGCAACTTGTTCCACCACTCAGCTATTAAGGAGGCATTGACGACCGTGGAGACTATAGAGGATGACAAGCAAAATACAGAGTTTGCCGAGGACGATGTGTTACTCGACGATGATGAACAGGTAGTGGTATTTCGGCTTGGTAAGGAAGAGTTTGGTGTGCCCATAGACAGCGTGCAGGAAATTGTGCGGGTGCCCGAAGAATTAACCCATGTGCCCAAGGCGCCACCCTTCGTCGAAGGGGTCATCAACCTGCGTGGTGCGGTACTGCCGGTCATCGATCTGCGCCGGCGTCTAGGCTTGCCGGGCGTCGAGCGCTCGGATCGGCAGCGAGTCATGGTGTTCCTGATCAAAGGCATGCGCACCGGCTTCATCGTCGACTCGGTGGCCGAAGTGCTCAGGATTCAAAAATCCAGCATCGAACCGGCCCCGCGATTATCCAGCGAGCAAGGGAATCTATTGGCGCGCATGGCTAATCTGGAAAAGCAGCAACGCATGGTGCAATTGATCGTGCCGGCACATTTGGTGGAAGACCATGAACTGGCCGATCTGACCAAGGTAGCGGCGTGATGCGAACGTGCGGATTTAGACTGGTGTGTTGTCATGATTAAGTTGCTTATCGTCGATGACTCGGCATTGATGCGCCGGCAATTGACCACTCTGTTCGAAGCCGAAGGCGATTTCGAAATTCGCCAGGCCAGAAATGGTAAGGAAGCGTTAGATGAAAACCGTGCATTTCAGCCTAACGTCATCACCTTGGATATCAACATGCCCGAGATGGATGGGATTACCGCGCTGTCGTTGATCATGGCGGAACGTCCGGTACCGGTGGTCATGGTTTCATCGCTCACCGAGAAGGGGGCGCTGGCCACTTTCGAGGCGTTAAATCTGGGGGCGGTAGACTACATAGCCAAGCCAGGCGGCACCATTTCCTTGTCTATCGGCGAGATCAAGAACGAACTGGTGAGCAAGATACGCACCGCTGCGCGTGCCAAAATGAAAACTAAAGGGCAGAGTAGTCGCGGCCTGGCCCAGCGTTTGCGTGAAGAGCGAGAAAAGCCGGTTCCTCCGCGTCCGCTTGCGGTCCGGCGTGGTGTTGTCGGCCAGGGTTTGGTTATCATCGGCGTTTCCACGGGTGGCCCCCGTACGCTCGAGGATATCCTGCCAGTGTTACCAGTGGACTTCCCTTGGCCGGTGCTGGTGGCTCAGCACATGCCTGCTTCTTTCACTCGACCTTTCGCCGAGCGTTTGAATGATCTCTGTCCACTCTCCGTGGTGGAAGCTAATCATCCGATGCCTATCGAGCCAGGCACCATCTATATCGGCAAGGGAGGCGCGGACATGGTGCTTGTAAAAAGAGCCGGCAAACTGACTGTGCTGGCCAAGCCGGAAAGCCGCGAATTCCTTTGGCATCCGTCGGTAGAGTTGATGGGACGCTCCGTCCTCGAGCATTGCGATCCGTCACGGGTGGTGGCGGTGATGCTCACCGGCATGGGTTATGACGGCGCGGATGCATTTACCGAAATCAAGAAGCGCGGCGGGCACACCATTGCTGAATCCGAACAGTCGGCGGTAGTGTTTGGTATGCCGGCGGAACTGATCGAGCGCGGAGGCGCCAGCGTGGTGCTGCCCTCCGAAAAAGTAGCCGCCCAGATCAATGCTTGGGCAGGACGATAGGAGACAGCATGGCCCTTATCAAAACACAGACGGCACAACCGATCAGCCAGGACGAACGCAAACAGGCGCGCGATTGTAATAGCCTTCTGTTGGAGCTGAATAATGACAACCCCATGGCGCGGCGTTGGGCGGCGCGGGATCTGACGGACTGTCCAACAGCATCCGCTGCGCTGCTAAGCCGGCTACAACACGAAGATGAGGTTTCGGTGCGGGAAGTCATCCTCACCACCTTGACGGTTTTGGGTGATGAAGTGGCGATAGTTGGTCTTGTTAACTGTCTTAGGAGTGAAAAGGTTGCCTTGCGTAACGAGGCCATCGAAGCTATGAAACAACTACCCGACGAGGTGGCGCCGATCATGCGTGGATTGCTTACCGACGCCGACCCGGATGTGCGCATCTTTGCCGTCAATATCCTCGAATCCTTGCGCCACCCGGAAGTCGAGTCCTGGTTAATTTCGGTGATCGACCATGACCCCGAGTTGAACGTCTGCGCCACGGCGGTCGATTTACTGGGCGAAGTGGGTTCGACCGCTTCCAGGGAACCGCTACTCCGCCTCAAGGCCCGCTATGCCAAGGTGCCTTATATCCAGTTTGCCACGGATTTGGCCCTCAAACGTATCAGCGATGGTTGATTCCGCTATGACCGTAACCCGTATTAGCGAGTCGGAGTTCGAGAAATTCCGTGAGTTCTTCTATCGCAAAACCGGTATTCAGTTCGAGTCGTCGAAACGCTATTTCGTTGACAAGCGACTGGAGGAGAGGATTGATCTGACCCATAGCGGCAACTTCCGGGCTTATTTCACTAAGCTGCGCTTCGAGGCATCAGGTGAAGAATTGCAACAACTGACAAACCTGATGACGGTTAATGAAACCTATTTTTTTCGAGAAGAGTATCAGTTCCAATGCCTGGTCAAATCCATTCTTCCCGAGATCACCAGTCGCAAGCGCGACAATACGCCCATTCGGATTTGGGCCATTCCGTCTTCCTCCGGCGAGGAAGCTTATTCCATTGCCATCTACCTGCTTGAGTTCTGGGCCGGCATCAATGACTGGGATATAGAGATCATTTCTTCCGACATCGATACCCAAATTCTGGCTTTGGCGCGGCACGGTCAATACTCGGTTCGTTCAGTGCAACACTTGCCGGAGAAGTTGCTGCGCAAATATTTCACGCGGCAGGCAGATATTTATCAAATCTGTGGCGAGTTGCGCGAGGCGGTAGAATTTACCCGCGTCAATCTTTCCGAGCGCATTGATACCCGCGCCTACCGCAACTTTGACATCATCTTTTGCCGCAACCTGCTGATCTATTTTGACGACGCTTCACGTAAAGCCGCCGCGGAAACTTTTTATGACGCCATGAAACCCGGTGCTTACATCTGTCTTGGCCACTCCGAGTCGATGAGCCGTTTCTCCTCCCTTTACAAGGTTCGCAAGTTTCCCGAGGCCATTGTCTATCAAAAACCCCTGGAGGTTCGATGAAACGCATCCTGATTATCGATGACGCGGCCACGGTTCGCATGTATCACCGCCAGATACTGGAAACCGCCGGCTATAAGGTGGATGAGGCGGTCAACGGTATCGAGGCCCTGGAAAAATCCCTGCAACATCCCTTCGGGCTTTACGTGGTGGATATCAACATGCCCAAGCTGGATGGCTACGGTTTTTTGCGAGAACTCAGATTACAAGATATTTATCAGGCACCGGCCATTATGGTCTCGACCGAAGCAAAGCCTGATGATCAACGGCAGGCCTTTGCCGCCGGGGCCAACATCTATCTGGTCAAACCGGTGAAACCGGAGCAATTACTGATCCACGTCAAACTATTGCTTGGGGAGGCACTCGAATGACGCCCTTACTCGAACAATTTCTCTCCGAGGCGAGGGACTTCCTGCAAGGCATCGGCGAAAAGTTGATGCAGTTGGAAGATGCGCCTGACGATGCCGAGTTGATGACCGCACTGTTTCGGATGGTGCATACCCTCAAGGGCAATAGCGGGCTGTTCGACTTCCCGGAAATGACCAGGGTATTACACGCCGGCGAAGACCTGATGGACGCTGTGCGCCATGAGCAGGTGGAATACTCGCAGGATCTGGCCGACCGTCTACTGGATGCGATGGATTTTGTCGGTATGCTCTGCGATGAAGTTGAAACAAAGGGCGGTATCGGCGCGCACCATGCCGCCGATTCGGCAAGGCTGGCGCAGTCACTACGACGTTTGATCGCCAGCGTCGACTCCGCCGCGGCAGTGGTTGCGGTGGTGGCTACTGCTTTGCCTAACGAACTTACTAAAACCGGCATCGTCGTGTTCGAAGGTACTCTGCCGCCTTTGGCCGATATCCCGGAAAGCATACGCATGGATGCCTACCGTCAGGCTTGTGGCGGCGTCGATTTGCACTGGCTGGACTACACGCCGACTGCAGACTGTTTCTTCCAGGGCGATGACCCGTTTTTTCAGGCCCGAGGCACGCCTGGCTTTTTGTGGGGGAGCATAACGGTACGCCAACCCTGGCCGGCCTTGGACGAACTGGATGCTTATCGCTGCGTCCTGGAGTTCCATCTATTGACAACCGCACCACGTGAACAACTGGACGAGTACTACCGCTACGTTCCGGATCAAGTCCTGATGATTCCGGTGACGCCTCTGTTTCTCGCCTTGCCCCAGGGGGACCCAAACGGCGGACCCAAAGCCTATGAAAATTTTGTAGACGAAGCCTTGGAACTTCTAAAGGCTAACCAGTTGGAAGACTTGGTTCTTGTCGCAAGCAACTTGATCGAAGTCTCCAGTCTGGAACTTTGGCTTTCTTCTGCTTTGCGCTGGTTACTGCTGGTGATGGAATTGGAGCCGGAGAATCGGGATGCGTTTGCCAAGATTATTGACTCGTTACGCCGTCTGAGTTCGCCGAAGTGGACCGAACTTCTGCCGACGGTATCTGAGGGAAATCTGCCTCCTGAACCCGAGCCCCGCCTATTCCAACACTCCCTCACGCCTGAAGAAGCCGCCGTCATGAGTACAATGCTTGACGTTCAGCGGGAAATCCTTAGTCTGCCGATTCAAGCAAACTGGCAGCTTGGCCGCGTCAAGGCGGTGGCGGCTACGCTGTCCAGTTGCCTGATGGCAAGCGGCGATGTTGCCGCGCTTGCCGGACTGGAAGCCGCGACGGCAATGGCGCTGGACGAGGCCGATTCGATTCCACTGTTGGTTTGGCTGGATCAGTTTCAACTGACACGACAATCAGTCACCGAAGAGAGTCCGGCAAATCAAGTCGACGTCGGCGTTCCAGTTCAGCCAGTCATGCAGGAGACCCCGCTCGATATCCCGCCAGATGCTACGCGTGCCTCGGATGGGGAAGCGGGGGCCAAATTTGGCCGCCGCGCCGAAGATGCCATCGTCGGACCCAAAAGCCTCAAGGTTGATCAGGTCAAAATTGACCGGTTAATGAATTTGATCGGTGAAATGGTGGTATCAAAGAACGCTTTGCCCTATTTGGCAGGACGGGCCGAAAACGTTTTTGGAGTGCGCGATCTGTCCCGTGAAATCAAAGCACAATATATGGTGATCAACCGCATTGCCGAGGAAATGCAGGACGCCATCATGCAAGTGCGGATGATGCCTGTTTCTTTTGTATTTCAACGTTTTCCACGCCTGGTGCGAGATATATCACGCAAACTGGGCAAGGAAGTCAATCTAGTGCTGATCGGCGAGGATACTGAAGCTGACAAGAATGTCATCGAATCCCTAGGCGATCCGCTGATGCATATCGTGCGCAACAGCCTCGATCATGGTTTCGAACAACCTGAAGTGCGTCGCGCCATCGGCAAGCCTGCAGCCGGCACGCTCACCATCAGCGCCAGTCAAGAATCCGACCGGGTGATTATTGAAATTCTGGATGATGGCAAAGGCATTGATCCTGACCGGGTCAAGCGCAAAGCCTATGAGAATGGCCTCTTAGACGAAGCCACTTTAGAGCGTATCAGCGATCAAGACGCTATCAATCTGATTTTTGCGGCGGGCTTGTCTACAGTGGATGTCATATCGGATTTATCCGGACGCGGCGTAGGTATGGATGTGGTGCGCACCGCCGTTGAGAAGGTGAATGGCGTTATTTCATTAGACAGTGAAATAGGCAAAGGTACCCGGATTCGTCTGTCATTGCCGCTGTCGATGGCCGTCACTCATGTCATGCTGATTGAATCCGCCGGTCAGACCTTTGGCATACCCATGGATAGTGTGCTGGAAACTGTGCGGGTGCCGTGTGCAAATATAAGTTCCATCAAACAGAGCTTGGTCACGGTATTGCGCGGTAATATTGTGCCTTTAAAATCCATTAACACCTTACTGGCTATTGTTGCCCCACCACAAGCCAATCCTGATCATGAGCTCGCCGTTTTGGTGGTTCGGCGAGGTAACGAAGCCGTAGGTCTGCTGGTCGACGATTTCCGTGAAACGGTGGATATAATCCTAAAGCCAATGACAGGCGTACTGGCTGATATTCCGGTCTACGCCGGCTCTGCTTTGATGGGGGACGGATCTGTGTTAATGGTGCTAAATATTAAGGAGTTATTGCTATGAGTGTTGAATTTAAGAAAAACCAGGTGATTTTTAAAGACGTGGTGAGCGTGGAGGATGCCGAAAGTCTTCTGGAGTGGCTGCAACAAAAAACTGCCGCTCAAGTCGATTTTTCTTCCTGCGCGCATCTGCACTCCGCCAACTTGCAGGTGCTGATGGCCGCAAAACCCAAGGTTACCGCTTGGCCGGAAGATACAGCTTTTACCGCCTGGCTACAGTCTGCTTTGAATAAAAAATCGGTTTCAGATTT
>JAURZI010000119.1 GCA_030653435.1 Methylovulum sp. | reverse complement strand
TTCCACTCACCAAATGGAAAAATCTGGAGATAATCCTCGCCGCCCCATGCATTATCCGGTTGCACCGGACTCCAATTCATATAACTGAACGGTTCACCGGTAACCCATTGCCAGTTGCCAATTGGCTCAGGCGAGCCCGGTGGTTGAAATCCTCCCAACCATAAATTGGTGCGAGTGCTTTTTAAGGTGTAGACAAACGCACTTTCTTCAGCGGACGTTATTGTTGCGAGATGCCCTCCCGCCGCTTCTGCCGCCAATTTTGCGGCATTCCAGGTAATCCCTTCGGGAACCGAAATTGCTTGATAAAGATGCCCGTTGCCACCTTCGGATATCTGCCACTGCACCGGGTCATTGATGTCCGTCAGTGTAACCGCGACGCCGGCGTTATCGGATATACCGCCGATATCGCCATCAATCGTATTGGAAATCCATTCGGGCGATATCTCCCCTGAGTTGAAATTGTCCTGGAAAATGATGTTGGTGGAATCATTTTTGACGGATTCCTGTGCAAGAATGTTTTTACTCATAACATGGTTTTCCTCGGTATATTGTGGGCAAAATAAAGCCGGCGTAGATTCCGTTTTATAACCTGCTTTCCGTTACCTAATATAATACATTGTTATTAAGAGAGAATATGTTGTGTTCGGCATGATTATTCAAAGCCTAATGTTTCAGGTTGCTCAACTTACTTCGTGCACGCTCCCAGGCTTAAAACTTAATTTTCTCGTTTTATCACACAGTCAACACCCAACCGAGCCAAAGTATCCAAATCCTTTTGACGTTGCGCTACCCGTCTCAGGTAACTGGCCTGGTTTTTAGTGCAGATTAAACTATAGGGCCGACTGAGTTTCTCAGTCTTCTGATCAACATCGCACAAGTGCCTGCTGATCGTTTGCGTCACATGCTCCCGCCTGTTTTCAGCGGCTTTGAAACGCCAACTATCTTGATGGGGATCATCAAGAAACAGGCGCAGTTCGGTGCAGTCCTTGCAATTGCATGTGAGTTGGCTATCCCTGCGCCAGTCGGCGGGAGGGATCAAGTCTTCGGCAACCCGATTTTGCACATGCGCGATGACGGCTAGTCGTAGGCGCACGGCAACGGTCAGGTTACGGCTAGCCCCGGCTTCTGCCAGGCTCAGTGCGGCAGGCGCTAAAACGGTATCCCTATTATAGGTGTCAGGCCAAGCCAACAGATAGTCGAGTGCCGTTTCCGCCAATGCGGCATCTATGCCGCTGAACCCAGTCAGCACATCAACCACCAAGCCCTCATTAACCGTCATGCGGGTATGTTCCCAAGGATTAAGATGAGCAAAACGCGCCGCATCGCCGGGCAGAGCCTCAAACAACAGACGGGCGGCGGTGCTGAGGTCCTTGGCGGTATCGGGATGGGCCTGACTAAAACTCGCCAGCAAGGCGGCGCAGGCTTCCTGGGCTTTATTGGCCGCACTGATGCTGATCGCGCGAGTCAAACCGTCCACCACTTGCGGCCACGGCAACAGCTCAGCCACTTGCACGAGCATGGCACAATCGTCCTTGTTGTAAATGCCCTTATCCGCGAACATTGACCAAAACCGGGCAATCTGTTGGCTATCTTGCAAGCGATATAAAGACTCCAAAAACACCCGCAGACTGCTGACGCGGCCATAACTGCTTTGGTGACCGAAGCATTGCTGCAGCCAGTCACGCAGCATATAGCCCGCCAAACGATGGGCATCCTGCCAGTGATTTGATGCTTGGGTTTTATCATCAGCCGCTTCGTAGCCTTGGCAAAGTTCCAGCAGCACAGCCAAAGCGGCACTGAAGCCTGCTTGGTTGATAATCGCCAAATAACGGCTGTGCGGCCACAAGACCAGGGCAGCGCAATGGTAAGTCCGCTCAAACGAAGCGCCGGCATTGCCGGTGGCTTCATGGAATTGCACATCGTCAAATTCCATGTTTTCAAAGACATCGGGCTGGCAACATTCATATTCGGCAAAAGGCAGTGTGGGCAATTCCGCTATACTGCCATCGGGTCGCCGCCAGTCGGAAACGGTTTCAGTGCGTTCATACACTTCGCCCACTTCAAAAGCGTCGTCGTCATGATAACGTCCATATCCTGTATATTCGGCATCGCCGCTTTCTTCTATCGACACCAAGGCCAGATGGATGTCGCAGTCGGCTTGTGTGGCGGCAGCGACCAGTACGTCGGCAATGGCGGCATCGGCATTTTTTAGGGCATCGAAGCCGAGTTCGGCCTGAGTATAGGCGTGTTCCAACAAATAGATCAGCTTTTCCGGCGCCTCTTCTTCAACACTCTCCACGTTAAGGCGTTCCGCCCACTCAGTCAGCAGCGCCGCAGCCGTGTCTTGTTCATGACGGTAATCAGGCGGCGTGGGCGGCGGCAGTTTTTTGTTGGTACGCATGAGATTGTAAATCAAGGTCAACCGGCAACCTTCGGTGATGGGCAGCACTTCATGCAGGCAATCGGCGTAAAATGCAGCGAAAGCAATTTCGGCAGGGTCAGTACAGCGCAGATCCAGTTTAACGTCCTGCTGCTGGTGCTTCACAACCAGTTCGCCGCCGCTGTAGGTCGAAGGCAATACAATCACCAACGTGGCGAACATGCCTGGGGCTTTTTCGGTATCACGATGGCTGATAAAGAAACTGCCGGTATCGTAAACCAGCAGTTTATAGAGTTCCGCTTCGACTTTATCGTTGACGCCTAAACCCAACGCAGCACGACCGACAATACGGTCGAGCGTGGTTTGCCAATGCTTGCCGCCCAGTGTGACACCACTCGCGTCAATTTGCCAGGTACGGCGCACTTCGGTGTCGACTAAGGTTTCCTGACCGCGTCCATAGGGTGCGCGCTCGGCCACCGCCACTAATTGTTCTACCTGCATGGGCAATAACGGCAAGGCAACCCGACCTACACCGTCAACTTCGACCAGCGGAGGAAATGTTTCGATAGTGCCTGTCGTATAAAAATCACCAGGACTTTGGACAGTTTGCAAGATTTGGAAAAGTTGGTGATTTATTGAGGACATCGATCAAGTGGTTTGGTTATCAAAATGAGAAAAGTCATGGCTTGCCGCTGTCTTTAGGAATGATACAGCCCCAATATACAGTTTACTGTCTGTTCGCCCATCTAAAAGTAATGCTTCATTCCATTTTTCAATTGAGTGACCACTGCCGCTGAAATACGATAACCCACTTGATTAAGCTCAGCGATTACTGCCTCAGCGTCGGCAATCAATGTGTTACGTTGTGCGGCAAACAACAGTGCCGCTGTGCCGACTATAAGCAATTGCTTGCGCAGTGCTTGTTTACGCGCTAATCCATCATCAAGAATCAACAAGGTGCTACCCTCTGTTTGTAAGGCATACTCAATACTGGATTGCTCGCCTAACCCCAGGCTTCTTGATAAAGGGTGCATAACTATCGGATTGTCCACACACTGCAGCCAACCCGAATCCAAAGCCTGTTTGATTAAGAGCGCATCGCCTGATTGCCCACGCAAACATTCATCCGCAACGGCCTGAGTGATCACTATTTCAGTAAAAAGAGCGGGCAATAGATAGAGCTGGTTGATTTTAGCCAGCGCGATTAACGGACCGGCATCAGCAATTACGACAACCATGAATCAAGAATTTTCAGTTCCTGGGGTGTTTGTTGATCAGGCACCACCAAATCAATATCCAACTGGGTTAAATGATCAATAAATTCAGACAGGGTTAAGCCACTGATTTGCGCAGCAGCGCCTAGCGACAAGACCCTATCTTTAAATAAACTGGCCGCTAATGCGGGTTTAAGTTGTTCGCCAATATCCCCCAACGAACTTTTTATATTTAAAATCATGGCATTCGGTTGATTGCCTTTTAGAATCAATACGGGTTCTTGCTCGGCATGTCTGAGTGCTTCTGACGGATTACGCTTTAAGTTTCTGACGTTCGTTGCATACATGGCTTATGCCCCCTATTAAAAATTAAAGTGTAGACCTCGTACAGGGTGAACACAATCGTTTTCTTACGAGACAGTCGAGTTTTGGGATCGGTGTTTTTCAAAATGCTGCCAGATGGTTGGGTTGCTTCAACCGGACATCACGTTGAATTGACTACTGCCTAACACCGCGCATTCAACGCGCTACCCTCATCCAAACAGCCGCCCCCCCACTTTTGCTTGCTGTGCCGCAACTGCTCCTCCGCCGCCACCGCCTCTTCATCGCTGTCAAACCACAAACTCCTGAGCTTATCCGGCTTCATGAATCACCACCCAGTCACCGAATACACCCAACACGATGCGGATACGATAAAATCGGTGCCAGTTTCCTTCCGGCACCCGTTTCCCCAAACAATACGGCGGAACCACACCCCCCTCACCTGCCCCTACTTTTGTCTGGCACTTTTTCAGGCTGACGCCTGAGCTTAAAGCGATGCGTGTTCCGCTTTGGCGTTTGCACCAACGCCAGTGCCTCCTGCAAGCGCTGTTGCTCCCTGCGTAAGTTGGCGCACAAAGCCTGCAAGGTCGCTTCCGATGCGGACAATAGCGCGATTTGTTGGGCTTGCTGCTGGACTTTATCGTGCC
>JAURZI010000107.1 GCA_030653435.1 Methylovulum sp. | reverse complement strand
CACCGCCATTTATTTTTATCCACGTTCTGGCTTTGACCAATTGCTCATGCTGTTTATCGACGCCTAGAATGCGCAATGAAACATATTGCATAACCGTGCCGAACATCGTCGATTCACCTTCAATATGCATACCCCATCCGGCATCTTTATTTTGATGATTCAATATATAAATCTTCATCATCTCCTGATGCGCTTTGGGAAAAGGGGTCTCTGAGATGTAGGCCGCAATCAGCAAGCCGGGTAAGAGAAATAGAGGGCCTCCATAATCACCCGGCCAATTGCCAGCTTCAGTTTGCAAATACGAGTAATAGTTAATCCCCTTGATGACCGCGTCTATCACGTTTTGCACTTCAGGGTTTTCTGACTGCGGAATTTGTCCGTTAAATTCACGAAAATTCGAATTAATGACCTTGTTTCTAAAAACCTTATCACCTGAATTGGGATTGACGGATTTATCAAACTTAAAATCTTCAGATAACTGAGCTATTTCTTCACCTGTAATCGTGTCGGCATTTCGCAAATGATCATTGATATCGCTTGAGTCCGGCTTGAAAGCCCAAATTTGCCTTCCTTTTTCAGTGAGCAGTTGCCAGTTTTTCCAACTCGGTTTTACATTCAGCATAGATTCTTGTGATGTGGCTTTTATCTTTACGTGTGCAACATGCCAGACTTTGAAAGGATGGCAACTATTTTTTTGTTACCTATTCAGTGTGTGCTGCCGTTTTGGCGCCAGGAATTGATTTTTAAGGACGCGTGATACGTCTCTGTAAGTTCTGACTGAAACGTCCTGTGCAGACAGCTTTATAAATCAATTACCGGCACCTTATTCAATAGGATTCATACTGAACGATTACAATTTTTGTTAATTTATTGATTGAATAGAGCGATACGGACCATTGCCATAAAACCTTTCAGTTTTTTCCATAAACCAGGTTGTGCCCGCAAACGCTCATGACCGGGTAGTAATTGCCCTTTGGCCAATTTGCCTATTTTTCTTTTCACGGCGGGATCCAGTTTACCGTCTGCAGCTAATTCAAAAAACAAGGCTTTCACATTGCCCAAGTCAAAAAAATCACGTTGCCATTCCCATTTGTAATTGCCCCCATACCGAAACCAGGAGCCACCTATTCCTGCTACTTCGTAATGCGATCCATCTTCTCGAAGAGCCGGTGATACCTGACGCCACAAACCGATGACTTCGCCCTGCTTTTCGTCGATTAAAATGCGGTGATAGGGATAACGCCATTCTTCAAAGCCTTCCATTTGCACGCCTAAAGCCCATTCTTCTATCTCTTTACGGCTACGCGCAACGAACTCTTCATTAGGGCCGATATTCCAGCGGTATTCTGCATCATCGGTATACATTGCCCCCAATTATTTGGGCCAATTACCTTCTTTTTCAGCGTTACGA
>JAURZI010000105.1 GCA_030653435.1 Methylovulum sp. | reverse complement strand
TTCATGCTTTGATACTCCTGTCGGTTCGAAAAAATCATCCACATAGCTTGGTGCGGTTTATTTCATTTTAATGCATTTGAAGCTCTGCTGTTTGAGCTTGTAGAGAGAGCTACTGGGTAATGAGTTGCTGAATAAATTAGTGGCTCCAGCGAAAAACAAGCCATTTTCGTGCTTCCTCAAGCAGCAGCATTCCGATTGCAAAAGGCATCATGAATAGCCAAACTTCCGGGGCAAAAGGGGCAGTGCCAAAAACGAATTGTCCCCAAGGGGTATAGGCAATTATCAGAATCAAGACAATTTCTGCGGCAACACCCCAAAGGAGCAAGCGATTAGCGAAGAGAGGCGTTGTAAATAAGCTTTGAACAGGCGATTTGCATAGAAACACATTAACAATCTGCATCAGGATGATGGCGGTCAGACAAGCCGTAGTCGCCTGCAGATAAAGAGGATCTTGGCTTCCCAATTGTTTGCCCCACACCCAGCCGCCGTTGTGCAGTACAAAAAAATAGGCCGCCATCGCTGCTGCAGCTTCCAGTACCCCCAAAAAAAGGTAAGCCCGCAACAGTAAATGCCAATTGAGCAGTCTTTTTTGGCGGGGTCTTGGCGGTTTGCTCATAATGGCTGGCGCTGGAGGATCAGCGCCCAATCCCAAAGCGGGTAACATATCGGTTCCCAAATCCACAGCCAGAATTTGAATAATGGTCAGCGGCAGTGGGATTTTGAACAGCGCAAAGGCCAGGTAGGGCACGATTTCCGGAATATTGGACGTCAATATATAGGTTAGAAACTTGCGGATGTTATCGTAAACTGCCCGGCCTTCTTCAATGGCCGCTACGATACTGGCAAAATTGTCATCAAGCAGAATCATGTCGGCCGCTTCTTTTGCCACATCAGTGCCGTTCACGCCCATGGCAATGCCTATATCCGCCATTTTTAGTGCCGGCGCATCGTTGACGCCGTCGCCTGTGACGGCTACGACATGGTTTTTCTTTTTTAATGCGCTGACAATACGCATTTTTTGATCCGCGCCGACCCGGGCGAAAATAATATCAGGTTCATCAAGCGCCAAACGCAATTGAATTTCTGACATATTTCGCAACTGGGTTCCGGTAATAATGGCCGGATTCTCGCATTGGATTTGGCCAATCTGCCTGCCGATAGCCAATGCGGTGTCGGGATGATCGCCTGTTACCATGATCACCTTGATGCCCGCATCATGGCATTTGCCGATGGCGCTGCGAACTTCCGGACGGGGTGGGTCTTCCAATCCCACCAACCCGCAGAGTGTCAGATTGCTCTCCATTTGCGCGCTATCAATTATGTTGTCGAGTTCCCGCCATGCGAAAGCCAGTACTCGTAAACCTTCACTCGCCATGACTTCCTGGGCTTTTGTATAAGCCTGCCTGTCTATGTGCGTCAAAGGTTTTATTGCCGCGCCTTTTTGGACCCGATTACACAAGGGTAACAACATTTCCAGCGCACCTTTACAGTAAAGTACGGGTCCGCCGGGCGTCTGGTGAACGGTGGAAAGCCTTTTGCGGTCGGTATCGAAAGGCAATTCATTGATTTTTGGATAGGAAATATTTTCTCCCAAACAGATTTTTGCCATGCTGAACAGCGCCAACTCCATCGGGTCTCCGTATAAATGCGACTTTCCGGCCACCAGGGTTTCTTTCAAATTTTGACAAAGCAAGGCATCCTCAAAAAAGCGGCGGTACATTATTGCTGACTCGGGTTGCCGTTTTATTTCAATCGGAGTAAGGATTTGCCCGTTCAGATAAAGCGCGGTTACCATCATCCGGTTCTCTGTGATGGTGCCGGTCTTGTCCGTGCAGATTACCGTTGCCGACCCCAAGGCCTCCACGGAAGGCAGATGACGAATCAGTGCATTGCGTTTGGCCATGCGCTGGGTCGCCATGGCTAGGGATAGTGTCACGGTTGGCAGCAAGCCCTCCGGTACATTCGCAACAATGATACCAATGGCAAAAAGAAAGTTTTCCCAAAACGACAAGCCCATACTGTGGCCGATGAAAAAAAACACCACGCCTAGAGAAAGTGCTAACAGCGCAACGATGCGACTGAGGCGGACGATTTCCTGTTGCAGCGGTGAAGTTCTAACGCCTGCGGTTTGGGTAAGATGGGCAATCTTGCCAAATTCGGTGTTCATGCCGGTAGCAAAAACAACGGCTCTACCTTCGCCGGACATGATAGTGGTTCCCGCCAGCAAGGTGTTACGGCCATGCAACAGGTCTTCTTCCAAGCAGGGCTGGGCATCGCGGGCCTTAGGCATCGACTCGCCTGTGATGGTGGCGTTATTGACGCGTAATGAAAAAGCTTCGAGTAAACGGGAGTCTGCCGGGACAAAATCGCCTTCTTGTAACAAAATGACGTCACCCGGCGCGAGGTCAGCTGCAAAAATAAGCGCCATTTTCCCCTCTCTCACCACCTTGACATACTGAGGTAACAGTTTTTCAAGCGCAGCAACAGCCTGTTCGGCTCGAAACTGTTGCCAGAAAGAAAATAGCCCGTTGATGACTATTACGCTGACGATGGCGTAACCCAGCGTGTTCATGCCGCTGCCTGGCTGCTGAGATTCTGCGAAAAAGGCCAACCCTGCTGCAAGCCAGAGGATCAGTGCAAAAAAATGGACCAATTCTTTAATCAGGCTAATCCAAAGAGGCTCCTTTCGGATCTTTTCGATAAGGTTTGGGCCATACTCCTTCAATCGGCGAAGCGCTTCGGTGTCCGATAAGCCGTTGTGACAGCTTTTCAGACCAATGAGAGCCTCATCAGGTTTAAGTTGGTGGATTTTCATCGACGGCTTCTCCTTGAACAAACGCTGGCTTTTAGACAGTAGACCGGAGCAATGCTAAAGTTTACTTTCTATCATTTGATTACCGCAAACATGACCGCGCGAAGTATATACAATGTTAGCAACACACAAACGCTCGAAATATTGCATTACCTGTCCCGCCTGATCCATAGAACATTTGCGTGAATTTCTGGGTAAGGTCAGTCGGCGTATATTATTTTATTTGCTTGTGCCAGCCATTGACTAGGGAGAAGATGATGAAACAATCCGCACTCATGCTTTTGATACTGTTCATACTTTGGGGCTGTGAAAATACCAAAGGACAAAATCGACATGATCCCAATCATCATAATAAAAGCGTACAAAATAACCGCGAATAAATGACACCGAAAAACAACGCGGATTCAATTAACAAGTGTTATTCAGGCCTGATGGCGCACAAATTCCTACCACCGCACATTTCGATCCGGAGTTGCTGGATATTTTCCCAGGTATTGTCGAGCCCTTGCATCAGCGATTTATACAACATGAACAATATGCCAGAAACGAATTGGCCGAAATTATTCCACAATATTTTTGCGATATTTTTGATTTATTTGAAGAAAATCTTTAACTTATTGTCTTTCAGGCTTCCTAAGCGGCGTGCGCGTAGTTGATGCTTATTTGACCCGGTCGGTACGATCGTTGCCGTGGCAACCGCGAAGCCGAATCTAGCCACATAATGGCTTCCGAGATGCACGTAATCAAGATTACTTTTACTGCAACCCGCAGCTGTCAAGGTGATTAGGAGACCAACAAATGAAGAATCGGAAAAAAACGTTTTTGTCGGCGTTGGTATTGTGCAGTGCCGTGGTTTTGAAGGGTTGTCAGGAACAACAAAACACGGTAGCCAAAGAGCCGCCGGTTCGGCCCCTTAAGTTGCTAAAAATTGGAGACATCTCCTCCGATAAATCCCTAAAAATGCCAGGGACCGTTAGAGCTTCGGATCGTGTCGATCTCGCTTTTTAGGTGTCAGGCCCCTTGATTGAATTACCGGTCAAGGAAGGTCAACCCGTCAAAAAAGGCGATCTGCTTGCCCGCATCGATCCTCGCGACTACGAAACCAATCTGCGTAACACGATGGGTACTTTATGTAAAGCCAAGGCCAAGCTTGAATACGATATTGCCGAATATCAACGCTATGTCAACGTTAAGAAAAAGGAAGCGGGCGCCGTCAGCGATTCGGTTCTTTCGTTGAAGAAAGCCGCTGAAAATGTCGCCAAGGCAGAACTCCAATCAGCACTGGCCGGTGTCGACGCTGCGAAAGATCAGTTGGCCTATACCTAATTTACGCGCGCCCTTTAACGGCATCCTGGCTAAAAAATATGTTGATAATTATCAGGAGGTTCAAGCCAAGCAGGCCATTATCAGTTTACAGAACACGACCGATATTGAATTACTGATCGATGTTCCTGAATTGCTCGTTGCGCCAAAACGCAGGCGCGCCGGGCCGGCATCCATAGAAAGGATCTGGCGCAAGCTTTGGCCGCCTCGTTCGACGGCACCCAGGCCGGCATCTACCGGGAAGGCGATGAATTGCTGCCGATCGTGGCAAGATCGCCCGAAAGTGAGCGTCGGGATCTGAACAGTTTGCTTGCAATTCCAGTCTGGAGTGTGACGGCTCAAACAATGATTCCGATGGGCCAAGTGGTTAGCGATTTTCCTGTCGAATTCGAGGATGCTCATCTATGGCGCTGGGATAGACGCAAGATGATCAGAATCCATGCCGATCCCCGGGAAGGTTTACCGAGCGAATTGTTCGCCAAAGTCAAGGCTCCAATAGAGCAGGTTCTGGCCGTTGATGTTGCGGCTGTTCTGGGTGTGCCCGGCGATGCATCGGTTGAACATGGACCTGAAACGCTGAAAGTGCAAAATAACGATCTTTGGCCAATCAAGAACAAACCCGGCTATTACATGGCCTGGGGCGGCGAAGCCGAGGATTCGGCCCGTGCCAATGCCACTCTGGCCAGCTCGATACCGCTGTTTTTCGGTTTAATGGTGTTGACGGTGCTGATTTTATTCAATTCACTCAAAAAAACCTTACTCCTTTGGCTGACCGTTCCTTTGGCGCTGATTGGCGTCGTAATGGGGTTGTTAAGCTTTTCACAGCCTTTCGGATTCATGGCGCTGCTGGGTTTGATGAGTCTCTCCGGTATGTTGATAAAAGCCTCGATTGTGGTACGTGATGAAATCGATGTTCAAATCAGACAAGGTACAGCCCCCTTGCAAGCCGTTTTGAAATCCGGTGTTAGCCGGCTGATTCCGGTCTGCATGTCATCGGGTACGACAATGCTGGGAATGATCCCGCTGTTCACTGACGCCTTTTTCGTATCGATGGCGGTAACTATCGTGGTTGGCTTGGGCTTTTCAACCGTGTTGATTCTTATTGTGGTGCCTGTTCTCTATACTATTTTCTTCAAGGTGCCAAACGAAACAGAGAAGGCGGTGTCGTAGCATGAACACTTCAGTGCGGATCCCTAAAATAACTCAATTAAAAACGGTCAAATTCACCCTTTGCGCTGCCGTCGGGCTTGTATCGTCGATGATGAATGGCTGCATGATGGTCGGGCCCGATTATCAGCAGCTGAAACTGGCTGTTAAAGAGGAATGGCTGGAAGCTTCGGAAGCGATGTTAAAAAGAGGCGACGTCGAATTGGGTACCTGGTGGACCGTTTTTCAGGATCCTATTCTAAATCGGCTGGTCGATGAAGCGCGCTACCAAAATTTGACGCTGCAAACAGCCGGTATTCGTATTTCGGTCCCAGCGTATCGTGGGATATTTTCAATTACGGGCGCATTACCAATCAGGTTAGAGTCGCAGATGCCCGTTTTCAAGAGTTGGCGGTCAGCTACCGGAACGCGGAACTGAATGCCGCGAGGGAAGCGGAAAATGCCGTGATCGGTTTTCTAAAGTCGCAAGATGAAAGGCTGAATTTAAAACTAAGCGTCGATGCCTCGAAACGATCGACAGAGTTATCGCTCTATCAATACAGCGAGGGCTTGGTCGATTACCAACGTGTTCTCGATTCGCAACGAAGTCTCATTGTCGCCCAGGAACGGTTTACCCGAGTGAGCGGAGACGTTGCAATCAACCTGATTGCTTTATATAAGGCTTTGGGCGGTGGCTGGGAAACACGTTCCGAATCCGATTTCGTTCCGGCTGAAATTAAACAGGAAATGGAGCAACGCACTGATTGGGGTAAGCTGCTCAAACCCAGATCGGTGGAATTATCCGATGAAGTCAAAAAGCCGATTTGGCGTTTTCCGGACTGGTAAAGTTTACCCCTGCCGATTCCGTTTCTAGAGTCAAGTTTGTGACTTAGGTACGAGCACGAAATAACTTGAGCAACTTAATGATCAATGGATTTGCCTCGGTCACCTCATCCAGCTGCCTTTTACAGTTGCGATAGCAATAAAGACTGCCTGATGTTGCCCCTTCGCTGGCCGCCACGGATGGCGGAAATGCAGATTTTGCAGGAGCAAAAATCTGTCCAGATTCATTATTTATGCCCTTTAGGGTACAAATGCTTCCTCGCTACAACGAGCAACTCTGCCTCGTATCACCGTCAGTTTGCGTGTCTGAGGCATCCTCCAAAATTTCAGCGACTGCGTTTCCCGGTGATTTCTTTGTCGTCGACCAAGGCCATAGCTTCAGCCGTAAAAAGTTCGTCCTTCCAAAGTTCTGAGGTTGAAGCATTCCTAAATTCCAAGTAAGGTACTGAATAAGGCATTTATGAGGCGGGTAATTACACAGTGCAAAAATGCACATTAATTTTCTTTCAGCAAAGCCTTGAAAAGAACTTCGCTCAAAAACGCTTTGATTGTAAGACCCGGCCCCACATTGTTTTTGATGGGCAAAGTTATGAACCAGTTGGTTAACTGAATGAATAATCTTAATTCGAACAAATTGCGAGCGGATCCGAGAAACGCGATTCAAACAGGATTGACCAAGCTGGTGTCGGTGCGTTTGTGTGTCCTTGTTTGTTTGATTTTGCTGATGCCTATAGCGTGGGGTGCAGATGATTCGGCGGTGCGCAATAGTAAGGATGCATCCAGCGACGAACACGTAGTCTCAATCAAGTCAAGGCTTGCACAAGTACAAAGCCGCCTTTCCACACTCCCTGCCGATGGTTCGGGGGCGCCTCCGGAAGCGGATAGCTCCGGATGGTCAGAGTACAAGCGATTGCTTGACCTGATCGCCAATACCTATGAATCGCATCTCGATGCGTTGAACAAACTGAATGCTGTGCGCGTTGCTCGGCAAGATTTTAATCAGCAAGCATCGGCTTGGTTGGGTTTTTCGGAACCCGGGCCTTATTCGGTCGAGTTCGTCGACGATTTGTGGAAACAACTGCGAGCCAAGGAACGAGAAATAGAAGCAGCCCGCATCGAACAAGCGATGTATGCAAATCTACTGGAAACTCGGCGGTTGGCACTCCGGAGCTCCGAGCAGGCGTTAAGGAAAGCGCAGGAACAGCTGGAGGCTGCAGAACCTGGAGCCACGGACCGTTTGCGGTGGTATCGGGACCTGAGCGCTCTTCGGAATCAACTTGATCAAGCAAGCGCCGCATTACTCGATACCGAACGGGAACTTCGGGTCGAATTGCTGAGTTTACGTAACGACCAAAGAGAACTGCTGTTTCGTCAAGTCAAGGTAGCAAGCCTGGCATCACCTCTTAGCGAACAGGATCGTGATGCCAAATTAGCGCTATTGGCGCAGTTGCAGCTGGAACTGGACAAGGAGACTCAGCAAGCTACCGATATTAATAGGATGCTTCAGAAGCAATGGCACCAAACCAGCGATCGATTACGCGAGGCCGAGGCATTTTCCAGCGCACTGCTTACGGAGGCGGCTGAGCAGCAGAGGCGGAATATCGAACGATTACAGTCCGAATTACGCACGCAAATGATCGAAGCCGAAGCATCGAGTTCGACGCTCAGAGTCATGCGGTTGTTGGTCAGAATAGTGGTCGCACGCCGTCATTTGTGGGAAGTGCGCTATCAAATCGAAAACAATGGCGACCTGAAAACGCTTGAGGATGCTTTGCTGGAGATTGGCCAAGGCCAAGATCAATTAGCGTTATGGCAGCAGTATTTTCTTTCCAGTCTCAATAAGACACGCAGTCTTTTGGACAATCAAGTAAAAAAGCTTGCCGACTGGAAGCCCGAATACGGAGATCGAGCGCTGGGGGAGCGAGAGAGGCTAGCTTATTCCCGGCAAGAGTCGATGCTGAGGCGCATAGCTGTTGAAGCCGATGACTTGGATGAAATTCTGCGCAATGTGAAGCAATCGGTGCAATTGCGTAATGTCGGTGCTACGGGCGCTACTTTGAAAGATCGCCTGAATGAGTTTTATGCGAATGCTGGAGAAGTGGCCGGTATGCTCTGGGATTTCGAGCTTTTCACGGTCGACGACAAAATCGTTGCGGAAGGCAGGGAGATCGTAAGCCAACGCAGCGTGACCATCGGTAAGATCATACGCATGTTGTTGATTCTGGGAATCGGGTTATGGCTGATTGCCAAAATTTCCGATCATGGCAGTCAGTTATTGACGAAATGGCTGCCCGGGCGAGAAAGTGCAATACTTCTAGGCTTAAGGTTGTTTACGTTACTTGCTGTCATCGGCATCGTCGTATATGCGCTGGTCAGAGTACACATACCGCTCACCGTCTTTACATTTTTTGGCGGCGCGTTGGCGATCGGCATCGGTTTCGGTGCGCAAAATATCCTCAACAACTTTATCAGCGGCTTGATACTGTTGGTGGAACGCCCGATTAAGCTGGGCGATATCGTAGATGTTGAAGGGGTTCGCGGTACGGTTAAGCATATCGGCGGCCGCTGCTGCCAAGTGCACCGTTTCGACGGTATCGACATGCTGATTCCGAACAGCAGTTTCTTAGAGAAGAGTGTCACCAATTGGACACTCTCCGACCAGTCTATTCGCTGTACGATTAGCGTCGGCATCGCCTACGGCTCGCCGGTGCGCGAAGCGTTACTGTTGGTTGAACAAGCAGCTAGTGAACATGGTTTGGTGCTCAAGTCTCCTGCTCCCGAAGTCTATCTGGAGGAATTCGGCAAAGATGCGCTCAATCTCACTTTGGATTTTTGGGTCGGGAATTTGAAACAGATCAATCGCCGCCGCGTGATGAGCGATATCCGCCATCGTATTGTCAAACTGTTCGACGAACGAGGCATCGAGATTGCGTTTCCGCAGCGTGACGTACATTTGGATAGTTCAAAGCCATTCAAAGTGGAGCTTGTCAAGCGGGACATCGAAACGCCATCCCATTTAAAAAGCGCATTCGATAGGACTGAAGCATGATCACGGACTCAGGGTATGCAGGAGCAACTCACTATTTTTTGACAACGCTCCGGCTATTGTCTGTATGCACAGTGCCGACAGCTTCGGCGGAAGAGAACTGAGGCTGGGCAGTTATATCGCGCTGCAGATGGAGGGCTGTAGCCAGGGAGTCGCTATTTTTTCGAAAGCTTGTATTGGGCATCCCAGCCTAATCAAGCGGCAAAAATTATCCGACCACTGATGCCTCCGGCGGCCCCGATTCGTCCGAGTCCCTTCGTTTCGACCCAACAAGGGGTCGAAACATTGGCTCTCGTAAGACACTCTTGTTAGTGAAAAAAAACATGACACAATACTTTGACATTCATGCATAAAAGTTCACCTGGACTTTTCAATCTTGAAATAGGAACAACGAATTTGGAAATTCATTAAGGATGGTAAATAATGGAAATAGCACCAGATAATCGGACCGAACGAAGATGCAAGGGTCAATAAAAGACGGAACACAACGCCCGGAGACAATCCGGGAGCTCGAACGAATCGTAAACGAACAGTGAATGCTGATTTACAGCATAGATTTTTGACGAGTCGTGCTGCCCGAACGACTCGCACCCCCATCGTGTCCCCGTGGTTGTTAGTAATCCTGGCAGCGGGGAGTGTATGTCGTGCACTCCGATCCACCACCACCTGGAGCCATATCGGAGCTACGTTCTGGCGGCGGTGGCGCTCGCCGAACTACACGAGATCGTGACGAAGGGGCGCGGTGGTAAAAATGAGCTTTTCGCACTCGCGGAGTTCTCATTTCTGCACGCGCAGAACAAAGGAAAGCGACAGTACTATCTTGCTGTAGCCGTCTATGCTTATGCGTTTCTCTTCCCGGAACGAAACGAAGATTCACCCGGCCCGCTCGATCCCCGAACACGGTTGGCGGCAGATACCCCCCTCGAGCCCTACCTCCCTGGTAAAATTCCGGTGGTTTTCGTGCACGGCACAGCGTCAAGCCCGGCACGCCGGGCCGATATGGCTAACGATCTGCGAGCAGACCCATGGATACGCCAGCACTACCAGTTCTTGTACTTGGGGTTTGAGGCGCAGTGGAACGAAAAACCGAGTTAGCGTCCTTTCTGATGCGCTTCTTGGTTGAACGCTCTGGCCTTGCATCACTTAAGACATTTATGAGTGCCGGAATCACTGGCTTTATTTTACTTATATCTACCCTGTTTCTGATCTCACTTATACACTTCTCGGCGATTGCCGATCTTCAGTACTAAGACGCACAACACGCCGTCCTGAATTTCACAAATTAATC
>JAURZI010000092.1 GCA_030653435.1 Methylovulum sp. | reverse complement strand
ATCCCACCAGCTTAAGGTAGACGAGCGTTCCAATTTTAGCTCCAGAGCTGTCTTTTCGTCACCACAGATTCTTACTCCTTTTTCATAAAGTGTCTCTACTAGGCGCACCGTGGTGCGCCATCCCTTCCAAAAGAAATTTTTGGCTCTATTTAACACGGCATCCACGGTGCTGAGCAAATAGCCGTTCCAACCTAAAACTGCTCAAAATAATGCAAGCTTGAGAATATTTCTTCCATTTTGGTGTGGGTGCCGCAAAAATAAAAAAACCAGGATAAGTATAAAAATATATATTTATCAATTATTTATAATTATATCAAAAAATTTTAATTTGGGGTGCGGAATGTCGGCTTAAGCCATTACGGACAGACATCAAACCGGCAATCTGGAAAATCGCTATAGCCCATATTATCCTGACCAACCTTATTACCTCGAATAGCCATTTCGATTTCAAGCGTATCGCCACCTTCAGGGCAAGCGCCGGTTTATACCGTTTTGGATGTTGAGAACTTGTCTTTCCCAAAGATATATATTTCCCCTGTATGCCACGGAATATCCAGGCTTGAACTTTTTCTGGTAAGGGTAAGGCGGGTGTTTTTCGCTGCCCATAGACGCACACCAAAGCAGACACTGGAACGTACAAATTTTAGGTTTTATGATTATCTTATTTCAGCTAAAACCCGACCTTCAAAGTTTCTCATAGCGGATTATGAAATGGGGACAAAAAAACCTTCAATTAGGCAAAGTTCTAATAAATAGAAAGAGGATGCTTTTCAATAACGGTAAGCTGGACTTGTGCTGAAGCTGCATCATTATCGACATTATTTGGCGTTAACCATTAAGTTATTGTCGTTGTCCAGAACGAATATAAGTTCCTGACGCAGTTGTTCTTGGCTATTTAGGTCTGAGATTGGTTGTAGGTTGATATCGGTAATATAAAAGATGTCTTCAACCCTGCTGCCGATGGTGGTGATCTTTGCGTTATGGAGATTGATATGTTGCTTATTGAAAACTTGGCCAATTTCGGCGAGTAATCCAGACCTATCTGTCGTGGTAATCTCCATCATCGTTTGGTTATGCAACGGGTCATGATAAAACTGGATAACGGTTGGGATCGGGAAGTATTTGGCTTGTCTGGACAGCCGGTGAATGTTGAAAGGGTCTATCACTTCCTGATGCAGAAGATTGTTACGCAACGAGTTACAAATTTGGGTGATCCGATACGCCTCATTGACGGGTTGCCCTGAATGTTCAAGCACTTGAAAAGTGTTGAAAGTATCGAGTACATAATCGTCCCTAGTTGTCATAATTCGGGCATCAAGTATTGAAAGCCCTAATTGGTCAAGGGTTGCTGTGCAGATAGAAAATAAAGCGTCCATGTTTTTTGCATAGACAAATATATCGGCATTGCCCAAGCGTGTTTGAGAACGCAGGAGCACCAACGGCAGGTCAGCTTCGTTCGCCGAAGCGATGGCCGACGTATGCCAGATGATTTCATCGGTCGAATAGCGCAAAAAATAATCTTCGCTGACATGCTCCCATATTTTTTCCAATGTCGGTTCAAGATAACCCAGCCCCAGTAATTCTTCCTGGGCTTCTTTTTTGTTTTCCTGTATCCGGTCTTCCAATGTGAGCGGGTTTTGTAGTCCTTTGCGTAAGGTATTCCGAGTTGCCGAATACAATTCTTTAAGGAGCGAATCCTTCCAGGTGTTCCATAACTCAGGGTTGGTCGCCCGGATATCGGCGACTGTCAATAGGTACAAATGGTTGAGATATTCTATGCTACCGACGTTGTGGGCAAACTCATGGATGACATCCGGATCACTGATGTCTTTACGTTGTGCGGTCATGGACATTAACAAGTGATTTCTGACCAACCATGCAACCAACCGCCGGTCATGCGAGGTAAAATCATGTTGATGGCAAAAGTCCCGGGCCATAGCTTCGCCAAGTAAGGAATGGTCGCCATCCTTGCCTTTGGCAATGTCATGGAACAGCGCGGAGATATACAGGATTTCGGGTTTTGGGATGAAAATAAATATTTCGCTGCAGAATGGCAGTTCATCCCGGTGTTGGTCGAGCGCGAAGCGGCGCAAGTTACGGATGACGAAAAGCGTGTGCTCATCCACCGTATAAATATGAAATAAGTCATATTGCATGCGGGCAACAATGTTGGCAAAGCAAGAAAGGTAGGCGGCCAAAATACCGTACCGATTCATCCGTCGCAGTTGCGTGGTGAGTCCGTGGGGCTGCCTGAAGATATCCATGAACAAGTGGTTGGCGGCTTTGTTGTTGCGGAAGTTGTCTTCTATCAGGTACAAATGTTTGCGGATGAGCCGGATCGTGGTTGCCCTGATACCTTTAAGAGCCTGATTTTGTTGGAGTATTAAAAAGATTTCCAGCAACATCAAGGGGTGGCTTTCAAATATCCCCTCATCTTTGGCTTCCAGGTAATGGTTAATGACGATAAATTGATCGTTGAGTGGTGTCGCTTCAGCGTTGGATTCTGCCATCAAAAAACGCTCATGGAATAACTGTAACAGCATTTCGATAAGGCGTTGGAGTTCCTGAATGGTCTTAAAGTAAAACTGCATGAATTGTTCAACATCCTCGTTGTTGTGCTGGTTATCCTTACAGAACCCGAACTGCCGGGCGAGATCCCGTTGATAGTCGAAAACCAGCCGGTCTTCACCCCGGTTGGTGAGCAGGTGCAATGCGTAGCGAATCCGCCACAAGACATTCAAGGCGGTAATGAGTTGGTTATATTCGGATTCAGGCATGAAACCGCGCTGGATTAATTCACGGAGAGTTTGTGAGTTATAGTGCCGTTTGAACACCCAAACAATAACTTGCATATCGCGCAAACCGCCCGGACCTTCTTTTACGTTGGGTTCAAGGTTATAGGCAGTTCCGTGGTATTTTGTGTGGCGTTTTTGCATCTCCACCATTTTGGCGGCAAAAAATCGGTCTGATGGCCAGATTTTATCGGTGGTTATTTCGTTTTTAAACGTTTGGTAGAGTTCACTATTTCCTGTAATCAGCCGATTTTCCAGAATACACGTCATCACGGTCTGGTCTTCCATGGCCTCAGACGCGCATTCCTCAACTGTGCGGACGCTTAAGCCAGGTTTTAAGCCGATGTCCCATAAAAAAACAGAAAAGTTGGTTACCCTTTCCTGGACAATGGGATCTATATGGGGGGCCGTTAGGATCAAAATGTCAATATCGGAATGGGGGAAAAGTTCTTGCCGTCCATATCCACCTACCGCAATCAAACCTTGTTTTTCGGCCTGATTGGACAAAAAATGTTGCCAACCCAAAGTCAGTATTTCATCGATAACAACAGACCGCTCTTTGAGCAAACCGCCGACTGGTTCTTGCGGATCAAACTTGTAATGGAGTTCAATGTTTTTCTGCAAGATATGGGTTTTAAACTGTTGTAGGCAATCCTTCTCTGTAAACCAAGCAGGGGATATTGACTGTGTTAGTGCAGGCATATTGGGTAATTGTAATGGTGTTACTCATTGGTAAAGCATGATATTCTGCCTCAAATGAAAAAACGATATATTTCTGATAATCTACCCCATAAAGAAGATTTAGCTGCAAACTGGCTGGATTTAGAGACGGTCTGTTTGGCCGAAATCACGTCTGAAGATGGCCTTTACCCGATTGAAGAGGCTTTGTTGCTCAACAAGAACCGGGGTTGGAGGGCAGGTAGCCCAGGAATGCAAACGATAAGATTGCTTTTTGACCAGCCGCAACACATCCATCGAATACAGCTGAATTTTCTGGAAAATGAAGTCGAACGGACGCAAGAATTTGTCCTACGGTGGTCTCAAGACAATGGGCAAACCTTTACGGAAATCGTACGCCAACAATGGAATTTTAGCCCCAAAGGAAGCAATGTAGAATTGGCGGATTACACAACGGATATTAAGGGTGTAACAACCATTGAATTAAATATTATTCCAGACATCAGCAGCGAAGGTGCTATAGCCAAACTTGAAAATTTACGCATCGCATAGAGACCCGGCCGATGCCCTATCAAATCGGGATGACCTCCCTAATATCCCATCTTTAACCCCACAGCATATCCGAATTGCACTGGCTTCTTGGCATAGAAATCGGTTCAAAAACCGTTCGAGCCTATCTTAATTGGACGATAGTTTCCCAATCGAGTTGTTATACTCGGTGATCGCCCTGTTAGCCGAAAACTTGCCGCTACTGGTTCCATTAATAATCCCTGTAAGCGCCAGCTAAAACCCGCGTAAAGATGCCGGATGCACCAAAAATCCCCACAGCTATCTCAAATTTTCTAAGTTAAAAATCTGTCTTATTCTAATAATCGATTGATGCTTGCCGGTGGCCAAAGCAGTCCGCATTAAATTTGGCAAAAGGCTGGAAGATGCGGTAAAAAAGAGGTTGCCAATAAAAACGGCACGACACCGGCCAAACCCGCCAGTTAACCCCGATGCCATGCCCCACACAGTGCATTGCGCCTGTACAGAGCAAGTATTTCATCAACAATTATCATTATGAAAAAGCAATATAAATCAATTGGTTAATTGATAGTTATTATTTACTTGACACGTTTTCATCCGCAATCGTTGCCGGTTTAACTAAAAATTGACTATTTTTTATACAGATGCACTAAACATAGAATAAGTCAAAAATTTATCTTATTGATTTTAAATGGTTTCCAAAATGAGAATTGCTGGTATTTCATGAACAGCTTGCTCTATCTATTTCGTTGGCGAAATTCGATGCCAACAATGGAAGCCACCTGCCGATTATTTCTTTGCGCCCACTGCCGAAAGCAAGTCCTCATCTGTCGCCACTGTGATCGTGGTCAGCTCTATTGCGCAGATGGGTGCGCCAAAATCGCACGTCTTCATTCCTTGCGCGAAGCCGGCCGTCGTTATCAACAAAGCCGGCAAGGTCGTTTTAAACAGGCTGAACGTATCCGCCGTTTTCGTCTTCGCAAACAAAATGTAACGCATCAGGGTTCCGAGTCGGTCGCCGAAAATGATCTACTACCGATGAACTCGGCGAAAGTGGATAAGCGGGTGGTTTTGCCTGATCAAACCCATCCTCAGAACACACTTCGGTGCCATTTTTGCGGCGCCAGTTGTTCTGACTTCGTTCGTTACAGCTTTCTACACCGTCGCCGGGTTCCTAACATCGTCAAAGTTGATCGAAAAGGAACTAAACATGACTATTCCCCCTGAACTTGAAGCGCAGATTTTGCGTTATTACCATGCCGAAAAGTGGCGTATCGGCACTATCGCCACCCAGTTGCATGTCCATCACAGCGCCGTCTCTCGGGTGTTGGCCCAAGCCGGCCTGCCGCCTATCGGCGCAGTGCGCCGGGCATCGGCTATCGATCCCTATTTACCGTTTATCCGCGAGACCTTAGAGAAATTTCCGACCTTTGCGCCTTGCCAGGTATCTAAAAATCAGCGGGGACGATGCGAAAGGGATACACCATGATGCCCGCCTACAAATATCCATTGAACTCGGACATAACCGGGTAGGAATATCGAATGCTTACCTTGGCTAGCAAAGCGGAAGACTATTTTAGAAATTATGTGCGCGGCGGCGGCAAAGACAACCGCAAAAAACAG
>JAURZI010000076.1 GCA_030653435.1 Methylovulum sp. | reverse complement strand
GAAAGCCTTGACCGCACCACCGTGCAATTTAGCCATTACTGTCGTTAAAGCAGCCGTTAGTGTCGTCTTTCCGTGATCAACGTGACCGATTGTGCCTACGTTGACATGTGGCTTGCTACGTGAAAATTTTTCTTTGGCCATAAATTTACCTTAACTATCGACATTGCAACTGGAGCTCATAACCGGATTTGAACCGGTGACCTCTTCCTTACCAAGGAAGTGCTCTACCTACTGAGCTATATGAGCATAATCTCAGAAACATGGAGCGGGTGATGGGAATCGAACCCACGTGATCAGCTTGGAAGGCTGGAGTTCTACCATTGAACTACACCCGCAAATTATTAGGTGATGGTGGAGGGGGGAGGATTCGAACCTCCGAAGGCAGAGCCGGCAGATTTACAGTCTGATCCCTTTGGCCGCTCGGGAACCCCTCCTATATCGGGTAAGCTCATTATTATCTTTTATATAGCAGCTACTGTCAACCCATTATTTCAAGCAATGCTTACCAACTAGGCATTCAGTTTATTCATGACAACTGCCATGTCGCCAGAAACCATTTGCCCAACAAAAACAAGCCTCTCGCCAACCACAGACTCCAATGCTTGCGATTCGATTTTTGACGGGGCCGACAGCACATAATCCGCAACTGACTTACCAGGATCAGGACGACCTATGCCAATTCGCAACCTGTAAAACTCATTCGAACCCATGTGAGCAATAATATCCCTCAACCCATTATGCCCGGCATGCCCCCCGCCTTTTTTAAGCTTCATCACACCCACATCAAAATCCAGTTCATCATGGACAACAAGAATTTCTTCCGGCAACAACTTATAGTATCGAGCGACCTTGCCAACCGATTGGCCGCTTCGGTTCATAAAAGTTTCCGGTTTCAGCAACAACACCTTTCCGCCCGAAACACCAATCTCAGCAAACAGCCCTTGAAATTTGACCTCTGTAGACCAAGAGCCGCCCGTTTCGGCAAGCAACTTGTCCAAAAACAAAAACCCGGCATTATGCCGGGTTTTTTCGTACTGCCGACCCGGATTACCCAAGCCAACTATTAGTTTAATCATTGCTGCCTTTAAGCGACATCTTCCTTACTGCTTTTCGAAGCCATCATGGAGACCACTGGCAAATCATGCTCAGGCCCCTGACTTAGCACGACAATCTCTACACCTTCCGGCAAGCTAATATCAGACAAATGCAATGACTCCCCAATATCAAGGTTAACCATATTGACCTCAATATACTCAGGCAATAACGAAGGCAAACAAGAAACCTCGATATCAACCATAGAGTGCGCGGCGATACCACCTTTCTTGCCACCAACAGAACCGCTTTCATTAACAAAATGCAACGGAACATGCACTTTTACCGGCTCATTCATCTCTACCCTAAGAAAATCCAGATGCAGAACCTGAAATCTTGCTGGATTGCGCTGAACACCTTTAAGAATGGCTTTTTCCGTTTTTCCATCAACCGTCACATCCAACACATGAGAATAAACCGCCTCATGATCAAGATGCTTAATGACTTCATTATGATTGAGCGTCAGCATTTGAGGCTCCCTGTGACCACCATATATCACCGCAGGCACATTACCTTGGCGACGCAGACTTCTTGCCGCACTTTTTCCTGACAGCCCACGACTTTCAGCAACAAATTCAAATACGCTTGACATTTTTTCTCAACCCCGTGCATCAAAGCACACAAATTAACTCTTAATCGACAACTTTTAATCCACATAGAGCGAACTGACCGACTCACCCACCGATATCCGCCTAATTGTTTCGGCAAGCATTTCCGCAACGGTCAACTGCCTTATCTTTCCCGAATCAACAGCTTCCTGACTTAACGGAATGGTATCCGTAACAACCAATTCATCTAGCACGGAACCACTTAAATTTTTCATCGCGGATCCTGATAAAACGGCATGCGTACAATACGCAACCACCTTAACCGCACCATGCTTTTTCAATGCCGCAGCCGCATGGCACAATGTTCCCGCCGTATCAACCAAATCATCAATCAATATACAGGTACGCCCATCAACATCGCCAATGATATGCATAACCTCGGCGACATTGGCCTTTAACCTGCGTTTATCAATAATAGCAAGATCGGCATCGTTTAATCGCTTGGCCAGAGCACGCGCCCTGACCACACCACCAACATCGGGGGAAACCACAATCAAGTCTTTGTATTGCTTGCGCCACAAGTCACCCAACAAAATTGGCGAAGCATAAACATTATCAACGGGTATATCAAAAAATCCCTGAATCTGATCAGCATGCAAATCAACCGTTAAAAGCCGACTAGCTCCTGCCTGCTCAATCATTTTAGCAACCAACTTAGCACTAATGGGCACCCTGGCTGAGCGCGACCGCCTATCTTGCCTAGCATATCCATAATAGGGCATTACCGCAGTAATTCGTGATGCTGAGGCCCTCTTTAGGGCATCAATCATCACCAGTAACTCCATCAAATTCTCATTGGTCGGCGAGCAAGTCGGCTGAATAATAAAAACATCCTTGCCCCGGACATTCTCTTCAATTTCGACCGCAATCTCGCCGTCACTAAACCTACCCACAGCGGCCATCCCTAGGCGCATATTGAGCTTTTTAACTATACCATCAGATAAAGCCAGGTTAGCATTCCCAGAAAACACCATCATAGAGGTGTCATTCATTCAAGCACTCCCACAAGAATTTAACTCAGATGATAAATGGCTGGGTCGCAAGGATTCGAACCTTGGTATGCGGAGATCAAAACCCCGTGCCTTACCGCTTGGCGACGACCCAATATTAGGATAAAAAACCACCCGCTTTCAGCATCGAAAACAAAGGCGATTCATTGACACATTTAGAAAGATATACCTGCCACTTAGGCTTTAGCGACTGATACGCAACAAGCGCATTTATTTCAGAGTCAAACCGTGCGAAAACACAAGCCCCAGTCCCAGTTAATCTTGCCTCTGAAAACTCAGATAAATCAATTAAAGCGCGTTTAACAGATGGATAGTATTGACAAACCACATCAAGACAATCATTTTGATGCTGACCTGCTATAAAGTCAGCTATTTTGATAGATTTGCTATTCCGTGTCAACTCTTCGGCTGAAAATATTTCTCTTGTGTTCACATGGCAATCAGGCTTTATCACGACAACCCATTGCTCTGGAAGCGTTATTTTTTGTATCTCCTCTCCAACGCCCTCGGCCCAGGCCGAATGCCCGTATATAAATATCGGCACATCCGCCCCAAGCGACAAGCCTAGCCGCATCAGTTGCTCGACTGGCAAATTCACGCCCCACAGCTGGTTTAGCACCACCAGGACCGTAGCTGCATCGGAGCTGCCACCGCCAAGACCGCCCCCCATAGGCAGGTTTTTAACGACATCAATACACACACCTTGTCGACACCCTGTTTCAACCTTCAACAATTTTGCAGCCCTGACCGTCAAATCGTCATCTTCAGCAACACCAGGCAGCTTTGCTTGCAGGCTTACGAGCCCATCTTCAACCGGATGAAAACTTATCCAATCACATAATTCAATAAATTGAAACACGGTTTGCAGCAAATGGTAGCCATCCGGCCGCCGCCCAACAATACGCAACATTAAGTTTAATTTTGCCGGCGCAGGCCATAGTTGCTGCCACGCAGAGGGGTTATTTAACACCGGAACCATTCAAAACCCATTGATCTATCACTAATTTTAATTTTGTCTGCCCATTGGTGACGGTAAGCTTGCGGGGCATGGCCTGATCATCAACAGCCTGCATTTGTTTATATTCAATGAGCCAACCCGATTGTTTAAATCCAGAGCCGGTCTCTTCGAATGCCTGATTAGGCTCCGGCAGGCCGGTCACCCAATAACGTAGCGAATACGCCGGGACAAACACCCCTATCTGCTGGTTGATAAAGGCTTCCGGCTGATCCGACGACTGCACGTCACCATGCCCACGATCAACCGTGACTCTGTCCCCCATTAACTGTATAACCGTGCCCCCTTGCCCCAACGGCCCTGACAACCTGATCCGCTCTTGGTCTTGATGGTGCTGCCAATCAATATTCGCCGACCAGGAGTCTTTTTGACCCGTCAAGGCCAATCTACCGTCGAAAGACCATTGCGACAACTTATAAACTGGCAACGACGACATCCTTGAATATAGCCCGACGGGCTCTTCTTGAAAAATGGCACAAGCCGACAACAACCAAGCCGAGCCCACATATACTATCCATCCTGTTTTAAACCCTATCACGGCTATTGCGTCTTATCCAATATTCTCTGTTTAAAATCCAACAGAAACTCGTCATCAGGCGCGTCTTTCAGCGCGTCCTTGAACAGCTTTTTAGCCTCGTCTTTTCTACCCATCATCCATAACACCTCGGCAAGATGCGCCGCTATTTCATTTTCATGCTGCTTTGCATAGGCGCGCTGCAAATAATCCAACGCCTTGGGTAGATTCCCTAATTTAAACTGCAACCAGCCATAACTGTCCATCACAACTGCTTCGTTCGGAACCAACTCAAGCGCATGCGTCAAATAGCGCTCCGCTTCGGCATAACGGCCTACCTTATCGACCAAGGTATAACCCAGCGCATTTAGCGCCTCAGCATTATCGGGATTCTTCGCCAAAATTTTCTTAAGATCGGCCTCCAATATATCGACTTTCCCGATACGCTCAGCCATCAGCGCACGGGTATACAGCAAATCTTTGTCATCGGGCAACTCAAGCAGCGCCGCCGTCAACAGATCAAACGCCTTTTGATATTGCTTTTGCTGGCTATACAACTCTGACTGCAACAATAAAATTCGCAATTTTTGTTTTGGGAATTTTGTCGGCAACAACCTTAACCGGGACTCGGCCTCAGCAAATTGTTTATCTTTGACCAACAAGCTAATCGCCGAAACTGATGCGTCAAATGCAAACGGGCCATCACTGATTTGGTCGTACCTTGCCAACGCTTTTTCCCTATCGCCATGCTTTTCTTCTATTTTACCCAAATAAAATCCGGCTTGGGGGCGCCATTCAGGATCGTCCAGTAAATCTTCAAAAATAACCCTGGCCCGCTCTTCTTTATCCAATTGCAGATCCACCAACGCCAGAGCAAACTGGCTTTCCTTATCCTTAGGGTGTGCCTCAACAATGCCCTGATAAACCTGCGCGGCTTCATTATAATCCTTGGCTTTTATTAACACCTGGGCCAACAGCTTCTTAAGCTTGACATCGTTTGGAAACTTTAGTGATGCACTTCTTAACACCGACTTGGCTTTGCCGAAATCACCGGTGAACGCCGCTATCTGGGCTTGAAACATCAATGCCTTATCCCAACCAGGCTGGATAAGCAAGGCTTGCTGGATTTTTTTTTCCGCCCACTCCTTTTGATTCATTTGCATGGCCAATACCGACCCCACAAAGTACACCATGGCATTATCAGGATGATTTAACGATACTGCGTCCAACACCTGATAAACCAAATCCGGCTTATCCTCTTTCTGCAGCACCCCCGACAATTCCAGCAATGCTTTCTCAAAGCCCGCAGGATCAACTTTCAACAACGCTTCTACATGCGCTATCGCCGCCTTTTTATCACCTGCCCTTAATGCCGATAACGCAGCTAGCTTTCTTGCCGTCTGATTGCCGGGATCCTGGCGTAACCATAAGGTCACCGCCTCATTCATCCTATTGCTATCTTTAACATACATGGCAATCATCGCCGCCCGTTCGGCAAAGCGGGGGTCCTTTACTCGCTTTGCCGCTTCCAGATAACCTTCCAAAGCAATCTCATACTGCCCCCTTTGACCCGCAAGTTCAGCAGTCAACAGCATAAACAACACATCAGGGTCAATTGAGGTTTTAATTTCCTCTTTCAGGACTTTAGCCTTGGGTTCGACTATTCTGGCATGGGTAACGGGTTTTTCTGATTTAGTAGGCAAGGACTTTTCCGGCGCACCGGCACAGCCATTAAGCAAAACAAGAGTTATTACTGAAAGTAATCTAAAAATTAACACTCACAATCCTATTTATAGGTCAAAGATGATTATAGATTAGCAGAAAAAACAGTGGATTCAGATAGCTGATTCAGGTCATTTATATAAAGCTGTTCTATTTCTTGAAATACAGCGACATAATATACTGGTATTTTTATCAAAAGCTACGGCGGCCCGGAAACTTTAAAGACGCCCTAACGCCGCTAGCAATCCAGACACCATCAGCCCATTACCATCACTTGACCGATAACCCATGACACTTATTGCAGTAGGGATTAATTACAACACCGCACCCGTCTCGATACGCGAGCGCTTGGCGTTCCCTGCCGACAAGTTACATGCCCCGTTACAAGAACTGTGGCAAATTCAGGAAATCAGCGAAGCCGCTATTCTGTCAACCTGTAACCGCACAGAATTCTATTGCACATCAACGACCAGCAACCAACAAATCTTGATCGACTGGGTCGCCCAAAACAAACACATCAACGCCGCCGAGTTTGCCCCATACCTATACAGCCACACAGACAGCGGATTAATCCGCCACATGTTCCGTGTCGCCTGCGGCCTGGACTCCATGATACTGGGCGAACCGCAAATCCTGGGGCAAATGAAAACCGCCTACCAAGTTGCCTGCGACGCCGGGACGCTAGGCAAAAAACTGGGTAAACTCTTTCAACATACGTTTTCCGCCGCTAAAAAAGTACGCACCGATACGGCTATCGGCTCCAGCCCGGTATCGGTCGCCTTTGCCGCCGTCCAACTCGCACAACAAATTTTTGACAAGCTCAGCGAGCAAACTGCGCTGCTGATTGGTGCTGGAGAAACCATAGAACTGACTGCGCGGCACTTATCGCAACAAGGCATAGGTCGGCTCATTATCGCCAACCGCACCTACGACAAGGCGCACACGCTGGCTGCACAATTTAACGGTTATGCGATAGATTTATCGGAACTGCCCACCCATCTCGCTGAAGCGGACATCGTCATTTCGTCAACCGCCAGCCCGTTACCGATATTAGGCAAAGGGCGCGTAGAAAGCGCGTTAAAAAAACGCAAGCACAAACCCATGTTCATGGTCGACCTTGCCGTACCGCGCGACATTGAAGCCGAGGTAGAGCAGCTTCGGGATGTCTATCTTTATACCGTTGATGATTTGCAGCACACCATAGACCAGAACATGAACTCGCGCCGCCAAGCGGCAGAGCAGGCGGAAGAAATCATCGATACACAGGTAGACTATTTTTTAGCCTGGCTACGCGCCCAAGGCGCTCAGTCAACGATCAGGGACTACCGTTTATCGGCTGAACAAACCCGCGATGAAACCTTGCAAAAAGCCTTGGCACAACTAAAAAACGGCGTCGCTCCAGAGGAAGCGCTGACCCGGCTGGCCCATATGCTCACCAACAAACTCATCCACACACCCAGCACCCAGATCAGGGCCGCCGCCGAAAACGAACGCCACGATTTGATTGCCGCAGCCCGCGAAATTTTTAAACTAAGCAACTCTCAATGAAAGCATCCATACAACAACGATTAGAAAACCTCTCAGAACGTTACGACGAAATTGCCGCCTTACTTTCAGAACCTGAAGTCCAAAACAACCAAAACCGCTTTCGCTCCTTAAGCCAGGAATACGCGCAGATCAACCCGTTGGTCGAATGTTACAAACGCTATGAACGCGCTTTAGCACAATTGTCATCTGCCAAAGAAATGGCGACAGACAATGACCCCGAATTACGGGAGCTGGCCAGGGAGGAAATCAGCGATGCAGAAAGCCTGATTGACGCTATCGACCATGAGCTGCACCTGCTGTTATTGCCCAAAGATCCCAACGACAACCGCAATATTTTTCTGGAAATTCGCGCCGGAACAGGCGGCGATGAAGCCGCTATTTTTTCGGGGGACCTATCGCGCATGTACCAACGCTATGCCGAACGCAAAGGCTGGCAAACCGAAATCATCAACGAAAGCCAGGGCGACCACGGCGGTTACAAGGAAGTCATCTTGCGCGTTTCCGGGCGCGATGTGTATTCACAATTAAAATTTGAATCCGGCGCACACCGCGTCCAGCGCGTACCGGAAACCGAATCGCAGGGGCGCATACACACATCCGCCTGCACCGTCGCGATCATGCCTGAAGTCGAGGAAGTCGATGCGATAGATATTAACCCCGCCGATTTGAAAGTGGACACCTACCGCGCATCCGGTGCGGGCGGGCAGCACATCAACAAGACCGAGTCGGCTATCCGCATCACCCATATCCCCAGCGGCGTGGTGGTTGAATGCCAGGACGAGCGTTCGCAGCACAAAAACCGCGCCCGTGCCATGTCGCTGCTGGCATCACGCTTATTATCGGCGGAACAGGAAAAACACCATGCCGAACAATCCGCAACCCGCAAACTGCAAGTCGGCAGCGGCGACCGCTCCGAGCGCATTCGCACTTACAACTACCCGCAAGGGCGCTTAACCGACCACCGCATCAACTTGACCCTGTATAAGCTCGACGACATCATGCAAGGGGGGCTGGAACAAGTCATCCAGCCACTGATCAGCGAACACCAAGCCGAACTGCTCACCCAGTTGGGCGAAGATTAAGCCGAATGCAACCTATCAAAGCCCTGCTGACAAATGCTGCCGGCTTGCTGGCAGCAAGTTCGATATCGCCGCAATTGGATGCCGAAGTTTTACTCTGTCTAGTGCTGGCCCGGCAGCGCAGTTACTTGCGCGCCTGGCCGGATGCAAGCTTGACGGCAGCTCAGGAGACCGCTTTTGCGACCCTCGTCAGCAAACGGCAACAAGGCGTACCAATAGCCTACCTGACCGGCAACAGGGAATTTTGGTCGCGGGATTTTAACGTCACGCCAGACGTATTAATCCCCCGGCCCGACACGGAATGCCTGATTGAACTGAGTTTACAGCTGATCCCGGCCGATCAACCTTTCAAGATTATTGACCTGGGCACCGGCTCAGGCATTATTGCTGTCACCTTGGCAGCTGAACGCCCGCTAGCACAACTCAGCGCTACGGATCTAAGCGTTGCCGCGCTGCACATCGCCAGGCAGAATGCCCAAAAGCACCACGCTGACATTCAATTTTACCAAAGCGACTGGTTCGCCAATGTACCGGACGGCAGATTCAACCTTATCGTCAGCAATCCGCCGTATATCGCCCCTGACGACCCGCATCTTGGCATCGGCGACGTCAGGTTTGAACCGCAACAAGCGCTGGTCGCCGCCGAACAGGGGCTGCTCGACATCAAAACCATTGCCGCAGCCGCGCGACGCTACCTGGAAACCGGCGGACATTTATTGGTCGAGCACGGTTATAATCAAGCGCAACAAGTACAAGCTATTTTTGCCGACTGCGCTTATCATCGCATAAGAACCCATCAGGATTTATCGGGCCAACCACGCGTGACCGCTGGCTGCATTAGCCATTAACCGGCGCAAGGCCCGGCCCACAACGCCAAAACCCAAGACTGTAGCCATGACCTCAAAAGACATCCAAATCCCGCGTAAAATAACCACCCAACTCTTGCATCTGGCCCAGCTCTCACCTGAGCTTGAGATCTGCGGCCTGATCGGCAGCCAAGACGGCTTGCCGACCACCTGTTATCCCATCGCCAACAGTGCCGAACAACCGCAGCAGCGCTATTTGCTGGATGCCTCCGAACAAATCGCCGCGATGGTCAAAATGCGTAACTCAGGCGAGGATTTGTTCGCCATCTACCACTCGCACCCGAACAGCCCTGCCCTGCCTTCAGCCACCGATGTGGAAATGGCCGCTTACCCGGACGCGCTCTATCTGATTATTTCGCTCGACACTAAAGGCGTACTGGAGATGCGCGGTTTCAAAATCGCCGACCACCATGCCCGGGAAATGACCCTGATACTCGGCGGATGCTAACCATAATGTCTTAGATAATTTGCCGTGGAACCGTATCCCTTTCTTGATGCCCGCACGGTGTTCATTATCTGCGTCGGCTTCATCTTCTTTTACGGCCTGGGCATGCTTGCTTTTGCACGTAGGATGTCCCCTGCATTCAACGGCATCTATCTGTTTGCCGTTGTAAATTTCTTAATCGCAACAGGCCTTTCCCTCATTTTTTTAAGGGACTATATCGATATAGACTGGTCAATCATGGTCGGCAATAGTTTGACGATGCTGGCGACCAACCTGATCTACCAAGCACATCTGCAATTTATCCACCAACAAAAAAAACCGGTGCTTATTTCGGCTTTCTTATTAACCGGCATGATCGCCTTAGTTGCGATATTCACTTATGCCATCCCGGACGGCAAAATCAGAAGCCTGCTGTTAAGCTGTTATTACTGTGTGCAATTTTTCTTGATCGCCTCTGCAATCCGACGTTTCCAGCAACAAACTCAACAAACGATCTATACACCGTTACTGGTTATCGCTGCGGCTTTCTCGCTATTCTTTGTGCTGCGTATCGGCATCAGCCTGTTTAGCGGCCAACTTCAGCCCTATAAGCTGCAAGGTGGACTGATGCAATCATTGCTGATCATTTTCCTGATGTTGTATATTGCCGCTCTGGATTTCGCTATAGTATTGATAGCAAACGGACAACTCGTGCAAAAAGTGGCCGAATTAGCGTATAAGGATACGTTAACAACGCTCTACAACCGGCGCGGCATGGACCAACAACTGGCAAACCCAAGTTTTTTTGAACAACCGCTGGCAGTGATCATGTGTGATATCGATCATTTTAAAGCCGTTAATGACCGCTACGGCCACCACATCGGCGACATAGTGCTGCAAAGCGTTGCCCGCATCATTAAAGCATCAACACGGAAAACGGATATTTGTGTACGCTGGGGCGGCGAAGAGTTTTTAATTATTTTGCCGATGACGAATGAGCAAGAAGCTTTTGTGGTCGCAGAAAAAATCCGGCTTGCCTGTGAACAACAAACGTTTCCTGAACAACCTGGACTCGTTTTTACCAGCAGCTTTGGCATCAGCAGCAAACAAGACCGCCACAGTTTTTTTGACGCCTTGATCAATGACGCCGATCAGGCCTTATATCAGGCCAAAACCCTAGGCAGAAACCAAGTGTCTGTTTTTAGCACCGCGACACAAAGGGATAGTGGGGCACCAAGACCAGGGATGTGCGAAAAAATCCAGCAGAACCCAAACTATAAGCCATCGATATGAAATTTAAGCCTCTGTTAATACTAACAACCTACTTATTGCCGATAGCAACATTAGGCGCCCAAACCGCAACCGAGCTTGCCCCTATCACCATTTTCGGCGAACAGTCCACAAGCCCATCGTTCAATAACGAACCGGCCAGTAACAACGAGCTTTATCAACAGGAATTTATAGAACGGGGCATCACCGGCGTAGACGGCATTAGCCGACAGATCGCCAATTTTCATATCACCGATAGCGGCCTGGGCTCTTACGCCAGAGTCTTCAGCATGCGCGGCTTGACCAATACCGATGTGTTCAGTGAACCCGCCGTGGTGGTTTATGTTGACGACGTGCCTTACAGCAGCGCCATGGCAACGATGGGACATTTGTTCAATATTGACAGCGCGACGGTTTACCGCAGTTCAGAGCCCGGACGTTTCGGCAAAAACGCCTATGCAGGTGCGGTGGACATTAAAACCCGACAGCCGGAAGACCGTTTAAACTCCAGTGTGGCGCTGGAATTGGGAAACTTTAATCAGCATCAAGTCACGGTAAACAGTTCCGGGGCCTTGTTGAAAAACCGGCTCTATTTTAGCGTGGGCGGTGAATATCAACAGCGCGATGCGTTTTTGTATAACAGCTATCTAAACACCTCACCTGATGAACAGGAACATTTTAGCGGCAGGGCGACGTTAAAGTGGACACCCGACCAGGCCTGGGACATACGCTTAACCCTGACTAAAGAGGATTTCGATTACGGCGCGAACCGTTTTGTCCGTTTGGATTCGCCCGATTTTTTTACGGTACGCTCGGAACTTGATGAAAAACTGGAACAACGCTCCGACAGCCAAGCCTTACGCGTCGCTTATGAGCATGGTGATTACGAACTGCTGGCAGTCAGCAGCCACCGGTTTTGGGATATGGGGCCGCGCTTGGTGGACTTAAATTTGACACCTTCAGTGTTTACCCGCAGCCAAAGCACCGCCGAAGAAGCCTGGACGCAAGAGCTGCGCCTACGCCCTAAGGACAGACGCGGCGATTGGGACTGGCATGCCGGGTTATTTTACTCTACGCTAGGCAAGCACGGTGTTTTGGACACCTTTTTTTTAAATACCCGTACCCATGTAGGGCTGAAACAACGCGAGGTCGACGATTACGCCGCCTTTGGCCAATTAGCCTACCAAGGCATTAACCGGGTAAAAATCTATCTGGATTTGCGTATCGATCATGTCGAAGCGAGTGTTGACGGCAGCAATACATTTCCTAACGGCAGCACTATTGCCTTACAACAACACGACCATGATTTTTTTGCCAGCCCTAAACTCGGCATGGATATCCGCCTGTCCGACCACAGCCTTGTGTATGCCGCCAGCGGCTGGTCATTCAAGCCTTCCGGCTTCACCATCGCCAACATCAATGACAACTTGTCGCATTATGACAAGGAAACCGTTTGGCATAATGAGCTAGGCATAAAAAACCAATGGTTGGACCAGCGTTTCCAACTTAATCTGGCCGGATTTTATTATGCTATAGACAATTACCAAGTCGAACGTTTTTTCACGCAATTCGATTACGGCATGGTCAACGCCCCTAAAGCCCACTCTTATGGTTTTGAAGTGGAATCCCAAGCACAACTGCTAGAAAACCTGGCGCTAGAAACAAAACTGGGGCAAACCAACACGTACTTTGACGACTACCGCGACCCGATCACCCGCGTCGATTATGCCGGAAAAGCCGCGCCATTCATCCCCGACCTCACTAGCCTCATCGCGCTGCAATACAAACACCCGCAAGGCTATTTTGCCCGCACCGAATGGCTGGTGACCGGCAGGATATACTTTGATGAAAACAACACCGAACTCATGCAGCAAAACAACTATGACATCGCCAATCTTCGTATAGGCTATGTCCAAAAAAACTATAGCCTCTATGTGTTTGCCAATAATCTCGCCGATAACCGTTATTACACCACCAAAGTCAGCGGCATCCGAGGCACGCCGGGAGATCCCAGGACGGTGGGCGTACGCTTGGCGGTTAGTTTCTAAAGCAATGCGCAAGACGCCTGCCAAACCACAAAATCACCCGACATAATCCGTTGCAGACCGGTGGTGTCGCGGTTGTAAAGATACACCCAAGCCACTATAGACGTCCCATCGCCCAGCTGTATCGGCAACCGTTTGCGTAAATATTCATGCGGCCCGGCTTGAGTTTCGCCGCACTCCTCATAGTCGTCCAAGCGGGCCAACACGCTATTGTCAGCAATCCGGTACAGTTCTCCGAACACTTTGTCTTCCTGCCGCGTTGATTCGACGGCACCAGGGTAACCGTCATCAACACGATATAATTTCCCGTACAAATAACCGTCGGCACAATAGGATGCACCAGCCAGTAATTCGTGCCGGGTTGCCTGCGCTGATCGACGCAAGCTGCCGTACACAAATATAAAAACATCCGGCAGAGCAGCCAAACAGCTGCGCTTGTAGGGGATTTTCAGCGTCAAGTTTGCGAACCCAAGCATGATTGTCCCTCCCGAGCCATGCGCGCCTTATACCCCCAATGGTCACCCGCAGGCACAATAAGGCGCGGCCTACGAAAAATAGCTTTGGCTATCTACGCAAAGGACGACAGTGTTCTTGGCAATATAGTGGCGCGTGATTGCACCCGTGATACCCCGTAGATAGGGCGCTGCTTTATTCCGGCGTGCCAGCACCGCCATCCTTAATCACGCCACGTTGCAGCAGCAGCTCGATAACCCGCTCGACACTTTCTTCCAAACTTTGTTCATGCGTATTAACGACCAATTCCGGTTGTTCCGGCGCTTCGTAAGGTGAATCGATGCCGGTAAAGAAAGGGATTTCACCCGCTCTGGCTTTTTTGTACAAACCTTTGACATCGCGCTGCTCGCAGGTTTCGATAGGGCATTGGCAGTGTATTTCGAAAAAATCGCCATGCGGAACCAGGTTTCTGGCGGTGTTTCGGTCGGATTTGAACGGTGAAATAAACGCCGTCAATGTGATTACGCCCGCTTCTATGACCAATTTCGCAAGCTCACCAATGCGTCTGATATTTTCTACACGATCATGGTCATTAAAGCTTAAATCACTGCACAAGCCATGACGGACATTATCCCCATCCAACACAAATGTGGAAATGCCGAGTTTATGCAAGTGATCTTCCACGGCATGCGCCAAGGTCGATTTGCCTGAGCCTGATAAACCCGTGAACCACAAGATGACACTTTTGTGTCCGTGCAATTCTTCTCTGTCTGCACGTGTGACCGTTGCATGATGCCAAACGGTATTGCTGCTTTTTATTGTCATGATAAGTATTAAAAGTTGTAGGGGGAAATGGGCTGATTTTAACGATATTTTTGTTCAAACGCTGTAATAAATGCCGACAAGCTGGCTGTCGGCAAATGATTGATGCCGGCCGCGCTTTTACGCCCCCCCCCGGTCGGAAAAGCCGAACAGAGCTCATCGGCTCCGGTTTTATTGGTCAACGGCGCCCTGACGCTAACCTGATAATCGCCCTTGTCCGTGTGGCTCAACACCGCATGGGCGCGCCCAGGTGTCCGGTTTGCCAGCTCATTGCCGTATACGCCGCTAATACGCCTGGCCCAAGCCACATCGGGCAAGATATAAACACCGACAGTCCCCGTTTGATATTCAGGCTGCATCTGCAAAGCCTGAGCCATATCATCGGCATATCCCGTCAGTAAGCGCTGGTAGATAGCGGGATTATCGGCCATAAAATCAAACGGCGACGCATAAGGGGCCAATTCCCGAAACAAGGCATCCGGTGCGAAATGCAGGTCGCTGATGTCCCCGCCGTAACCGTTATAATTGATGCAAACGCCTAAATCATTGAGTTTTTTTAACGCGTCTGCCGATAACGCCAGGGTTTTGGCCGCCTGTTCGGCACTGTCTATCAGATTATCGCCGAACGCAGCGGTAACCGCCCAAGCCCGGTACTTGCCTTGCAGGTATTGATCCACCAGTAAGCTGGTGCACACATTGGCGTCGGTGTTGATGATGGCCTTAAGCTTAGGGTGGTCGGGGATGTCCCCGGATTGGTGGTGATCGACATAAAAAACATCGGCGCCTTGCTCAAGAATTTTGTTCAGCGCCTTACCGTTTTTTTCCAGCGAAATGTCCAGCACGGTGACCTGATCATCGGCCTGTACGGGGATCTGCTCCAAGACGCGGTCCAATAGTTGAATGTCCCTTTTCAAGCCGGTGACCAAGGTCGCCATAGCCGGTTGGGCAAGCCGCAGCTGCACCAACGCACAAATGCCATCTGCATCGCCATTAAACACATCAATTTGCATACTCGTTTCCTGATTATCGGGGGGGAGGGTTCCTATTTTGGATTCTATTTTACGAGATCGCCTAGGTAATTCAAAATCATCATAGGGTTAAAGACATTATTGGATGTAGGCTATTAGATGTAAAATGCCACCACCCCAAAACAACAGCCGGCCATTTAATGACGACCTTAGACACATCCGAAGACAAGTCCATAAATTTAAGTTTTTTCAGGGCATCCTTGCAGCGTTTTTTACCTAACCACCAAGCCGTTTCATTGGCGCTTATCCTGGTCACCAGCTTTATCCTGATTTACTCACTGTCTGATTTGTTGATGCCGGTATTTACCTCCATAGTCTTGGCCTATTTGCTGGAAGGCATCGTCGGCAAGGCCGAAAAGGCCAAGATGCCGCGCCTGCTCGCCGTCTACCTGGTGTTTACATTCTTTATGACCTGCCTGGGTTTCTTGCTGTTTTTTCTAATCCCTATCGTTTCGCAGCAGACCGTGGAGCTGATCCAGCAGATCCCCGATATGCTCAACAGCGCCCAGCATGAAATCATGCGCCTGCCCAAAATATACCCAAAACTGATTTCAGAAAGCAGGATCAGCCAAATGATGCTCGCCATTCAGAGCGAATTATTATCTTACGGACAAAAAGTATTGTCCGTCTCTGCGGCGTCGGTGATCGGTCTGGTCAGTGCAATGATTTATTTGTTCCTGGTGCCGATGATGGTGTTTTTCTTTTTAAAAGACAAGGAATTGCTGGTGTCGTGGTTGTTACAATTCATGCCTAAGGACCAGAATTTAACAGTGCGCGTCTGGCAGGAAGTCGATACCCAGATAGCCAATTATGTGCGCGGTAAATTTGCCGAGGTGTTTGTCCTCTGGCTGGTCAGTTGTGCCACATACGCGGCATTAGGCTTGAATTATGCGGTGTTGTTGTCAGTGCTGATGGGCTTATCGGTAATTATTCCGTACATCGGCGCAACCCTGGTGACCTTTCCCGTGTTAATCGTTGCTTATGTGCAATGGGGCTTAGACGGCGACGATTTTATGTACGTATTAATCGCCTACTCGATTATCCAGGCCCTGGATGCGGTCGTGCTGGTGCCGGTGCTATTCTCGGAAGCGGTCAACTTGCATGCTGTAGCCATTATTATCGCCATCCTGTTTTTCGGCGGCTTGTGGGGGTTCTGGGGCGTCTTTTTGGCTATTCCCTTAGCCACCGTCGTTAAAGCCGTATTAACCGCCTGGCCGAGGATAGGCGATGATGACTATCCTATGGCGCCCTTGTAAACCAGGGACATTATAGGATTTCTGAAGCATAATCCGCCAAGCGCGAACGTTCGCCGCGCCGTAGCGTAATATGCGCCCCATAAGGCCAACTTTTGAAACGATCCACTACATAAGTCAAACCGGACGTGGTCGCCGTCAAATAAGGCGTGTCGATTTGCGACAGATTGCCGATACAAATAATTTTGGTGCCGGGGCCGGCACGGGTTATCAGCGTTTTCATCTGTTTTGACGTCAGGTTTTGGGCTTCATCAATTATCAGAAATCGGTTAAGGAAGGTCCGTCCGCGCATAAAATTAAGCGACCTTATTTTCACGCGGTTCATCAGAATATTTTTTGCCGCGCCCTGCTCCCACTCGTTTTGTCCAGAACGGCTACCCAACAATTCCAGATTGTCCATCAACGCACCCATCCACGGCGCCATTTTTTCTTCTTCCGTGCCCGGCAAAAAACCGATGTCTTCACCAATAGGCACGGTCTCGCGGGTCATGACGATTTCGTTGTACAGCTTTTTTTCCAGCGTCATCGCCAAACCTGCCGCCAAAGCCAGTAAAGTCTTACCGGTGCCCGCCGTGCCCAGCAAGGTGACAAAATCTATTTCAGGATCCAGTAACACATTCAGCGCAAAATTTTGCTCGCGGTTCTTGGCGATAATGCCCCAGACATTATTGTGTTTGGACCGGTAATCCCTGGCCAATTCGAGCACCGCGACATCACCGGAGCAACTCCTGACTATCGCTTCAAAATTGGACTCATCCTCGATATATAAATACTGGTTGGGATACCATTCGGCAACCAAAGGGTCTTCCAAGCGGTAGAACGTCCGGTCTTTTTCCTGCCAGGATTCCATTTTTGTGCCATGCTCATCCCAGAAATCGCTATCCAACGCGGTGGCGCCGCTATATAACAAGTCAATGTCATCCAGCGTTTGGTCATTATGGTAATCTTCGGCGAGCAAATCCAGCGTCGCCGCCTTGATCCGCATATTGATGTCTTTGGACACCAGAATAATATGGATATCCGGTAATTCCTTGGTCAGCGCCAACACAATGCGTAATATCGAATTATCGGCAAGATTGCCCGGCATGCTTTCCGGCAATAACGCCGTCATTTCGCTGGTTTGAAAATACAAGCGCCCGGCACTTTCCAGCACATCGGCATTCGGCCCATGTTCGATACGGGACAGCGGCAGGCCGTCGTTAAGCGATTGTTGGTTGGTGCCTCGGATCAATTCATCGAGAAAACGGCTGACCTGCCTGACGTTGCGCGCCACTTCGGTCAGCCCTTTTTTCGCATGGTCGAGCTCTTCGAGCACAATCATAGGAATAAAAAGGTCATGTTCCTGAAAGCGAAAGATGGCGGCGGGATCGTGCATAAGCACATTGGTGTCCAATACAAACAGCTTCCTATCCGGTGTCGTCTGAATATTCATACCTAAGCCCCCTTCAGTTCATGTAAGACCGCCAATACATCATCGCTGTGGCCTTTGACCTTTACCTTGCGCCACTCACGGACCAGTACGCCGTTAGCATCAATCAGGAAGGTGCTGCGCTCTATGCCCCGCACCTGTTTGCCGTACATGTTTTTCAGCTTAATCACATCGAACAGCTGGCATAAGCTTTCTTCACCATCCGAAAGCAACTCAAAAGGCAACGCCTGCTTGGCTTTAAAGCCTTCGTGGACGCGCACGGTGTCCCGCGATACGCCTGCAACAACCGCATTTAATGCCGTGAATTTGTCAATATTGTCGCGAAAAGCCTGGGCTTCCTGACTACAACCCGGCGTATTGTCTTTGGGATAAAAATACAGCACCACACAGTTGCCACGAAAATCCATCAACCTGAACGTGTTATTACCGGTAGACGGCAACGCAAAATCAGGCACAGCAGAGCCGACGCTTATTTGGGCTTGGGTCATTGGAAACCTATCGTTTTATGGGTTCAAGAATTGCATCTATGTTCAACTGGTCGCAAAAGTCCAAAAACTCTTCACGCAGTGACAATAAATTAAGTTGCGGGGGTATTAAAATGACAAATTTGCTGGAGAACACTGGCGTTTGTACATAAGGCGCCTGATAAGAGCTGCCGGCCATTTCCTCAATTTCTATTTCCCGGTCGATCAGGAAGGATGTGACCGATTCCATGATATTATCCTTATCCAGAGAAATCGTTTCCAACGAATAGGGCACATATTCCTTAGCCTTCTCTTTGGGTTCCGGCCTTAAGATATGGATTTTTATTTCCATACGCCGCTGTAGGCTATCCAGCACATTTTCAAGCTTGGCAATTTGGTTCCAGTTGCCCTGGACCAACAAATATGCGGCAGTCACTTGCGCGAGACGCGATGACCTTATTTCTACCATATTGCATTTGCAGTCGCGTATAGCGGGCAACAGTTCTGCAATAAAATTAATCTGGTTGTTACCTAAAGCAGTAATGGCTAGTTGCATTTATGGTTTGAATGGGCGGTTTGAAAAATATTTTTTGGCAGTTTATCATCAAATGAGCGAAACTTTACGGCATTAAGCATAGCGCAGGGAAATTGTTTTGCCTGAAAATAAGTGCTGTACAGTTTTATCGTTATCTTAACGCCACACGGGCATAAATATGAAAAAATACACCAATAGGTTTTCAACTCAACGATGGGATAATTTTACTGCTGATGTTAATGTCCAGGAAGATGACCTTCTTTTGGCTGACCTGCACACCATGCCTGATGATACAGGGCTAACCATTACCCCGCTAAACCATATCGTCGATGCCGAAGAAGCCGTGGAAGAAGAGGATGCCATCGACAGATTACTGGCCAATTCCGGCTTTGGCGCCGCCCACAACGCGCCCGCGCATGCAGCAAACCCGGATGACCGTTTTGTCGCCATTGACGCCGCTATCAGCCCAGCCACCATGGCCGTTGACCAACCAGTCACCGGCAGCGCTATGGACTGGCAAGCACAGGTTGATGTTGTTGCCGCGCTAACCGACACGCACCACCAAACAGACCCAACGCCAACCCCATCCTCCGACGATTTCAAAGTCGATGCGTTTATTTCGGATTATCTGGCACAGCGCCAACCTGAGCAACGCTACGACCATGCCCCAGAACCCGGCGTTGCCGATGGCACGGCAAACGACGAAACGGCTTTGTCGGCAACAACCGAAGTTATCGTCTCACCAACGCCCAAACCCGATGACGGCGGCAGTATTGTTACCGACACCCTAAATAATGACGAAGCATGGGCCTCGCCCCCATCGACAGCCATACCCAAACACGCGCTCCAGATCGGCGATAATACCGAAGTGCTCCAGCAATTAAAAGCTAACCAAGTCCACCTCGAAACCCAATTGGCGCAGCTGCAAAAAACATCAGCATCCGCAACACGCCTAAACTATGCCCTACTGGCCTTCGCCATTGCCATCCTGATTGCCAATGCCGCATTGTTTACGCTAATGGCTGACCTGAAAACCGATGCCACCAAGCTCACTGCATGGGTGGAAATGCTCAAAGCTGGAATGGAGGCCGCCCAACAAGAAATGGCCGCCGGACATTAGCCATGAGCAAACAAAAACTGGTCGTGGCTATCTCGTCCCGCGCCCTGTTTAACCTGGATGATTCACACGCCATCTTTGAATCCCAGGGCAAAGCTGCATTTTGCCGTTACCAAATTGAGCACGAAGATGATGTGTTGGCCCCTGGCTATGGCTTTGCTTTAGTACAAAAACTGCTGGCCATCAACGACAACCGCCCGGAAGACAGCTTGGTTGAAATCATCTTGTTATCACAAAACAGCGCCGACACCGGCTTAAGAATCTTTAATTCCATTGCCCATCACCAGCTCAATATCACCCGCGCCGCTTTTACCAGCGGCACATCGCCTTACCCTTATATCTCGGCATTTGGCGCCCATCTATTTTTATCGACCAATGCCGAAGATGTCGCCAAAACCCTGGATGCAGGCTTTGCGGCGGCGACAATTCTGAGCGGCTCATCATTAGCCAACCCAAGCGGCCAGTTACGCATAGCGTTTGATGGCGATTCGGTGCTGTTTTCGGATGCCTCTGAGCGCATCTATCAACAACGGGGACTGGAAGTCTTTGCAGAAAATGAGCGTCGTGAAGCAAAAAAACCGCTGCCCGGAGGCCCGTTCAAAGCATTCCTTGCCGCATTGCAGTATATACAAACCCAATTTGACTCCGACGACTCGCCGATCAGAACTGCGTTAGTCACGGCAAGGTCGGCGCCTGCCCATGAACGGGTCATCAGGACATTAAGGGCATGGGATATCCGTATTGATGAGGCGCTGTTTTTAGGCGGCCTGCCTAAAGGCGAATTTTTAAAAGCTTTTGGCGCCGATATTTTCTTTGATGACCAAAAAAGCCATTGTGACAGTGCCGCCCGGCACGTCACCGCCGCCCATGTGCCGCATGGTATCAGCAACCAAAAGCCATAACGCCGGCCGGCAACATCCGGCCATTATCCTGTGGCGGTCGCCTCATGATTTAGGTAGACTTGCAGGCTAACAGATGTACTTTATTCATTTTGGGGGGGATCTCATGTCATTATCACATTACCGTTGGTTGTTACTGCCATTATGCTGGGCGCCTATGGCACACTCAGGCGTGTTATTGGAAAAAATCAGCTCTCCGGGCTTTGTCATGCCCAGCTACGCGGCCGGCAAAAATTGCGCCATACGCGAGAACGGACAACTCAGTATGCGCTATCAACTGGACGACATGAACTCTAGCCACACGCTAACATTACATTTGAGTAAATCCAGTATTAACACGAAAATTTCTGAGGCGTCCTTAGGCGTTATCCATTCAGAAGCTTTCCCGGTCGATGCCAATTCAGTGCTTTACCGCGCTTATCAAAAACAAGTCGATGGTTCGGTAAAAACGGTGTTGTTATATGAGGAAAACGGGGGCTCAGGGGAGAAAAAAGTCAACGATTCCGAAAGCGCGGTTGCTTTACGCAATTTCATAGACCTGAATTGTGGTGATGCTTTGCGGTAATAACGGCACAGCAAGGCGGGCTTGACCCGCCTGTTTTTTACAGCGATGGATTATTCTGCCAGCTTATTTTTCCGTTCGTAGACGACGAAATAGAGGTTACGAAAATAAATCAACAAGCCCGTTAATTGTCCGGCGATAAAAACCGGATCCCGCCGGTAAATGGCGTAAACCAACAACGTAATCCCGCCGGCTATACTGAAGTACCAGAACGCAACCGGGAAAACACTTTTCTTTTCACGTTCACTTTTCAGCCATTGCACAATAAACCGCGCCGAAAACAAGGCCTGCCCCGCAAAACCGACGATTAACCAGATGGTTTCTTTATCTATGTTCAAGTTCTTTTACCTCGGCTAATTTTGCCCGTTTTTGCAACCAGATCACACCTAACAAATCAGTGATACCCACACCTAGCCTGTCCAAAGTGCCATATTTTGAATACCCGTTGGTCCTGGAACGATGATTGACAGGCTCAGAAATCACTTGCCCCCCGGCACGCAAGACCAATGCCGGCAAAAACCGGTGCATGTGGTCAAAATAAGGCAAAGCCAAAAACTCATCCCTTAAGAATACCTTCAAACCGCAGCCGCTGTCCGGCGTATTGTCCCCCAACAGGGCTGCCCTAACGGTATTGGCGACTTTGGATGAAAATCGCCGCCACGCCGAATCATGGCGCTTATTTCGCCAACCCGCCACCATCCATAAATTGGCTTGAGTTTGTCTTTGCTGCATGAATACTGCACATAACCGCAGGATGTCAGCCGGATCGTTTTGACCGTCGCCATCCAGCGTAGCAACCAGCGGATAGCGAGCCGCTTTAACGCCGGTATAAATTGCGGTGCTTTGCCCGCAGCTGCGCTGGTGCCGGATAACCCTCAGCGCGTTGACATCTTGAAGGGCCTGGGCTAATGCCGTTGCCGTCAAGTCATCACTGCCGTCATCAACATAGATAATCTCATAGGCTTCCGCAGCACGCATCGCGGCAGTAATTTCGTCAAGTAAAGCGGCTATATTGGCGGCTTCATTATAAACAGGAACAACAATGGAAATTTTCACAAACGTTTCGACTATTTCTGAGGGCGCTTTACAGTGCCGGAGAAGGGCAAAATTCTAATTCTACCATTTTTTACCATCTAAGAAACAATGACCGATGCTTGTACAAAGCAGTCGCGCCAAGCTTATTAAAATACCATAAAATCAATATCCTACTATTTAAAACAAAGTTGGCATGGCATTTTACCGACATTATCCCATTGATTTTAAAGATGTTTAACTTATGCGCCTGCACTCCTTTAAGCAATCGCGCAAGCTCAGTTATTCATGACAGCTGCTGCGAAATGATCTGCAATAACAACTGGAATTCGGTTTTCAGATGTTCCACCTGTTTTTGATCGACTATCGGCGCATTACCGCCTGCCGCCAGCTCAACTTGACGAGCTTGCTCCGCAAGATACACGCCACCGACATTGGCCGCAGCCGATTTCAAACTGTGCGCGGCATGAAAAACCGCCTTGGTATTTTGTTCAAACATGGCTTGTTGCAGCTGTTCAATATACTGCGCCGTGCTATTGCGGAACAAATCCAGCAGATCGGACACCCAGGCATCCCCACCCATCGCACGTAACGTGGCTAACACCTCCGGATCGAACCTGACCGCGCCATCAGTCGGAGGAAGGCCGACAGTGTTGGGCATAGCCGCTGTTGCCTGTACTGCCAGCAAAGCGGTAATCTTGTCGCGTAACGGTTCCAGCAAAACGGGCTTGGCCAGATAATCGGTCATACCGGCCGCCAGGCATTTTTCTTTATCGCCCGCCATCGCATTTGCGGTCAGTGCCAATATCGGTATGCGACCATTGCCCGCTGCAATTTCCAGACTACGAATTTCTTTGGTCGCCGTATAGCCATCCATTTCCGGCATCATACAATCCATCAGAATCAAATCACATCCACCACGCTTGAACAAGGCCACAGCCTCAAGGCCGTTAACCGCCAACTCCACATGGCAACCTATCACTTTGAGCATGGCCTGGGCGATAGCCTGGTTGATCGGGTTGTCTTCAGCCAACAGAATGCGTACCCCTTGCAAATCAGCGGGTATGACGCAAGGGGCCGGTTTGTCGGCGAACAGGCTTAACAAGGCATCCTGCAAAACATGTTTGCGTAGCGGTTTGTATAAATATCTATCGCAGCCACTGGCTCGGATACTGGCTAACGCGTCGTCATCATTGCTAGAGGTCAGGATCACGACTCGCAGGCGTGCATGGCGGCCGTCTTTGCGTAGGCGCTGGCAAAGCTCGACGCCATTGAGGCCCGGCATTTTCATATCGACCAAAACCAGGTCGTAAGGCTGCCCGTTATCCGCCGCCTGATCGAGCATGCCCAACGCACGCACACCACCGTCGGCAATATGCACAATCATCCTGAAACTGAGCAAATGGCTGGTGAGGATTTTAGTGTTGGTCGCATTATCCTCCACAACCAACACGCGTTTCCCACCCAAGTCACCGTCTTGCAAAGTTTCGGCGGGCACAGGGGCCAACGCCTTCCGTAGCGGCAGCTTAACGACAAATACCGTGCCTACGCCGGGTTCGCTCTGCACGTGTATCGTCCCGCCCATTAATTTGCAGAGCTCCTTACAAATGACCAAGCCCAAGCCGGTGCCGCCATATTTGCGGGTCGTGGAACCGTCTGCTTGGCTAAACGATTGGAACAATGCCGACAGCTTGTGTTCCTCAATGCCTATGCCGGTATCACTGACGCAGAAATTGAGGCAGATGTCGCCTGTTAAGCCACTGTCCATGGCTTCTATCTTGCTGACCTGTAATTTGACTGAGCCCACATCGGTGAATTTAATGGCATTGGACAGCAAATTAGTGAGAATCTGGCGCAAACGAAAACAATCGCCCCTGACCTCGTCGGGTACGTCAGGTGCTATGGCGCAATTCAGTTCGATATTTTTGCTGTGCGCCCGTTCATAGAACATCGCCATCAACTGATCAAACAAATCAGCCAAATTAAAATCGATTTCTTCCAATTTCAACTTGCCAGCCTCTATTTTGGAAAAATCCAAAATATCGTTGATGATCGTCAATAGGGAATCCGCAGAACTAAACACCGTTTCAGTGTATTGCCTTTGCGTTGCGCTTAAATCTGTGCCCAGCAACAGCTCGGTCATACCCAGCACACCGTTCATCGGAGTGCGAATTTCATGGCTCATATTCGCCAAAAACTGGGATTTGGCAATATTTGCGGCTTGCGCCTCTGCCGCAGCCTTACGTAAATCTGCCGTCCTGAGCTCGACTTCGTATTCAAGCTGACCGCGTTGCTTTTCGAGTTCGGCATCGCGTTCCTGGACTTGCCCTATCATGCGGTTGAAACTTTTGACCAATTGCCCGACTTCGTCGCTACCTTCGCCTGTTGCCCTTACTGAATAATTTTTTTCCTGCGACACCTGTTGAGCCAAAAGCGATAAGCGTATCAACGGTGCCGAAATTAATGCCGCCAAACGCCGTCCATAAAATGCACTGAGCAGAAACGCCGCCAGCATGACTAATGAAATCTGCCCTACATTGCTGAGCAGCGCCCACCACATGGGCCGCAAGTCTATGACTAAGCCTAAATAACCCACCGCCTCGCCATTATGACTGATCGTTTGAATGGCGATATGGGACAGCTCTGCGATACGGTTTTGCTGCGCCTGGCTTTCGGCGTCGGCTAATGAGGCGGGCAACGCAACACCTAATGAATCATCACTGTATTCTGCGTTGTAGTGGGCAAAGGGCGCACCATTGAGCGTGTATAGCTGTGCGCTAATGATGACGGGCTTGCTGTGCAATGCCGCCAGAATATCGCCAGCCGATTTGCTATCATTGAACAGTAACGCTGCGGCGGCATTAAAACCTATCATATTGCCGGTTGAATCGGCATCGGCCAACATTTGCCGCCGCTCTTCCCAGAATTCCGTAAGGCTGCTCAGCAATAACGTGAACACCAACGCCAAGCCAACGGTAACCGCTTGCAAACGCCTAAGCTTGTCGGTGATAGGAAGGTCGTTGAATTTTTGTCGCTTCATTAAGTCGCCCTACACATTAACGCATCATTTTTCGGCATGGACATTCTTCGCCAAGTCAAGCAACAGGGCGCTGATATGCCCCCCAGCACGGTCCCATCAAAACTAATGTCAAAACGGGGCGGTTTACGCCGTGCACTGGTCCTATCATACCGTTGTTAGCGGCAAAACCGAATGTCGTCAAGTACGTCCAGTATTTTATGTCGGATTTCCAAGCATGCGATACCCCACAAAATGCAATCAAGCCTTAGAAGCGCCGGAGTGGACAAATGTTATCCGAGCCCGCATTTACAACATGCCTAAGCATCGTGCATAGTTCACAATTCATGTAAAATGATATTATGAATGATATTGACGAAACCCAGCGGCACCCTACCCAAGCTGAAGCAGAGCTTACAGACCGGGTTGACGGGCAGGCTGCCAGTTGGTTTGCACGGTTACGGACTGGACAGGTATCTGACCAAGAAAAACTAGCGTTTGAGCATTGGCTGGCCCAGGATGAAGCCCATAGTCTAGCCTATCATGAAATCTCTATGCTATGGAACGGCGTCCAATTAAAGCAAGCCAGCAGAACCGGCGGCCTTTCGTCACAGCGTCCACCCCAACAAGCTTCCGTCCCTTACTGGCCAAAACCCTTGCTGATGGCTGCCTGCGTTGCCTTATTGTTTATCTTCCAGACCGAATTGACCGTTTTATTCCAGGCCGATTATTCGACAGTCGTAGGCCGGCAACAAACCGTGCACCTTGCTGACGGCACGGTAATTACCCTGAACACCAACAGTGCGTTTGCCGTGACCATGAGCGATGACCAACGCACAGTTGAGTTGTTTAAAGGTGAAGCTTATATTGATGTGCAGCCCGATGCACGCCGCCCTTTTATTGTTTATGCAAGCCACTCCGCGACCCGCGTACTGGGGACGCGATTCTTTGTCCATACCCAGGCCGCCAGCGACGCAATTACCGTCGTGTCCGGCCGGGTAGAAGTCACTAACCATGTTCGCTGGCAAGAATCGGTCATTTTGCATGACCACGATAGCGCCTTGGTCAACAAAGCAACACTCAGCAAAACCAGCAATCCTGGCCCGGCCCTGGCCAGTTCGTGGCTGGACGGTTATCTGGTGTTTCAGGACACCCCATTGGGCGATGCGCTCGATCAGGTGCAACGTTACCGGAATGGCGTCGTGATTTTTAAGGATGACAGTTTGCGCCAATTCAGGATCAACGGGCGCATCAACCTACATGATACTGCGGGTATGATCGATTCATTAACCAAGGCCTTGCCGATAACCATAACCCACCTAAGCGATTGGATTACCATCATCGGCTAATCGAAATGTTGCCGCCCGGTTTAAAAACCGAAGATGTTAGCCCTTCCACAACGCCCCGTAGCACCTGCGGAAAACGATATGCCATGCCGACACGCAACGTAGCCATAAACCCAGATGTAACAGCCGGGTACAAATAAAAAAATGCCGACACACAGAAATGTTATAGAATCAGCAGTTTTGAATATGAAGGCCGATTCTTTTCGGTATCTAAAAACAGGGGCTTAAGTTTTATGCGATGTCCGTTTTGTGCGGCGCACGACACACGGGTTCTCGATTCCAGACTGGCGAATGACGGCGACCAGGTCCGCCGCCGGCGTGAATGCAATGCGTGCAAAGAAAGGTTTACTACCTTTGAAGCAGCCGAATTGACTATGCCGCGCGTAGTCAAGCGTGACGGTATCCGTGAGCCTTTTGATGAAAACAAGCTGCGTTCGGGCATGCTCAAAGCTTTGGAAAAAAGGCCTGTGGATAGTGATGCAATTGAGACGGCGCTTAGCAGGATAAAAAAAGAATTGCGGGCGTTGGGCGAAAGGGAAATAACAGCCCAAGAGCTGGGCGAAAAAGTCATGAAAGAATTAAGTGTGCTGGATCATGTCGCTTTTGTGCGTTTCGCGTCTGTTTACCGCAGTTTTCAGGATGTCAGCGAGTTCACCGATATGATCGCGCATCTGCAAAACAAATGAGCTCAGACGCTTTTTATATGGCGCGGGCGCTACAACTCGCCAACAACGGCCGTTATACCACCGACCCCAACCCTAGGGTCGGCTGTGTGCTGGTCAGGGATGATGCCATCATCGGCGAAGGCTGGCATGCCAGATCAGGACTGGGGCATGCCGAAGTCGAGGCGTTAAAAACCGTGCCGGACGCCAAAGGCGCAACCGCTTATGTCACATTAGAACCTTGCAGCCATCACGGCAAAACGCCGCCGTGCTGCGATGCGCTGATAGCAGCCGGTGTCAGTCGCGTGGTTGCGGCGATGCAGGACCCGAATCCCTTGGTTTCAGGCCGAGGCCTGGACAAGCTTAGAGCGGCAGGTTGCGATGTTGTCGTCGGCATACTGGAAGCCGATGCCCGCTTGCTGAATCGGGGCTTTATTAAAAGGATGACCGAAAACCGTCCGTTTGTACGCAGCAAGCTGGCGATGAGCCTGGATGGCCGTACCGCAATGGCGTCCGGCGAAAGTCAGTGGATTACCTCAGTCTGCGCGCGCGCCGATGTACAACGATTGAGGGCGGAGAGTTCGGCGATTTTAACCGGCATTAACACGGTACTGGCCGACGATCCGGCCTTGACAGCGCGGGTGGATTTCGATGTCGTACAGCCGGTGCGCGTAGTTCTGGATACGCAGTTACAAATGTCGTCTCATGTGCAAATGGCTAAGTTGCCGGGGCGGACATTAATCCTGACCTGTTCGGACAATGAGCCTAAGCAACAGGCATTGCAGCAAGCAGGATTTGAAATCTACCGTTTGCCCGATAAAAACGGTCGCCTGGATTTGCACGAGGTCTTGCGTTTTTTAGCCGAACAAAAAATTAACGAGGTATTGGTTGAAGCCGGTGCGGTGCTTAACGGTGCGTTATTGACGGCAAATTTGCTCGATGAATTGGTGGTTTATATGGCGCCTTCCGTGTTGGGCGATCAAGGGCGCGGATTGTTTCACCTGCCAGGTGTGACGGCGATGGCGGATAAAAAAGACTTGAAATTATTGGATGTCAGGCAGGTGGGCGGGGATTTGCGTTTGACACTAGAACCACAGGCAGGTAACGGTTATTGAGCCATGTAATATGAAATAAAAGCGAAAAAGCGCATTACCTCATAACTGCCGATAGCGATTTACTTGTATTAAATACATTGCGTGATGTCATGATCTCTTCACCTGCCGCTGTTCTTGAGTCTACAAACGCATTCTTCATTCAACGAATAAAGCTAAACAACCATGTTCACAGGCATCATCCTAGCCATAGGCAAAATCTCCGCCATCGAGCGCAAGTCCGGCGATTTTCGTTTGAAAATAGACACCGGAAAATTAGCGCTCAGCGATGTGCAACTGGGCGACAGCATTGCCGTCAACGGCGTTTGTTTAACGGCGGTGGAACTCGGCGCGCATTATTTTTGCGCCGATGTGTCCAATGAAACCTGGTCCAGGACCACGCTCAGTGCAGCAATAACGGGTACGCGGGTCAACCTGGAACTGGCATTGACGCCGAGCACGCGCATGGGCGGGCATATCGTCAGCGGGCATGTCGACGGCATCGGCAAGGTAACGGAAAAAAAGCCGGACGGACGCTCCGTGCGTTTTAACATTAAAGCGCCGGACAACTTAGCCAAATACATCGCCGAAAAAGGTTCTATCTGCATCAACGGCATTAGCCTGACCATCAATGAGGTCAATGGCGCCGTTTTCGGCGTCAATATCGTTCCGCATACGCTTAACGAAACAACGTTGGGCGATGCGGTCGTCGGCACGCCGGTGAACCTGGAAGTCGATATTTTGGCGCGATATATGGAGCGCCTGATGAAAGGCGAGGCGGCAGCTAACCCCTGTGGTGGTATTACCGAAGCATTATTGCAAAACAGCGGATTTTTTAACTGACCCTGAGGGCACATGAACACCATTGAAGAAATCATAGACGATTTACGCCAGGGCAAAATGGTCATCATTATGGATGATGAAGACCGTGAAAATGAGGGCGACCTGGTCATGGCGGCAGCTTTTACGCGCCCGGAAGATATTAATTTCATGGCGCGTTACGGTCGCGGCCTGATTTGCCTGACCTTGACCAGTGAACGTTGCCAGCAGTTACGCCTGCCGTTGATGACCAATGAAAACAAGACGGCGCATTCAACCAATTTTACCGTATCCATCGAGGCGGCAACCGGCGTCACGACCGGCATTTCGGCGGCGGACAGGGCGCGTACCGTGCAATGCGCTGTAGCAAAGGATGCCAAAGCCGACGACTTGGTTCAGCCTGGGCATATCTTTCCGTTAATGGCGAAGTCCGGCGGCGTTTTAAGCCGTTCCGGACATACCGAAGCGGGCTGCGACTTGGCTAGGTTGGCCGGCGTCGAACCCGCGGCCGTCATCGTTGAAATACTTAATGAAGACGGCTCGATGGCCAGGCTGCCTGATCTGGAAGTCTTTGCCGAGCAGCACAATCTTAAAATCGGTACGATTGCCGATTTGATCCATTACCGTATCCAGCATGAAAACACGCTGGAGCGCGTCAGCGAATGCGCTTATCCGACAGATTTTGGCGATTTTCGTCTTTATGCGTACCAGGACAAGCATGACAATAATCTGCATCTGGCGCTGGTTATGGGCCAAGTCTCCGGCGATGAGCCGGTTCTGGTCAGGGTTCATGCACGGAATTTACTGGACGATCTTTTTGCGTCAAAACGCAGTGACAGCACGGTTTCAATACGTGAAGCCATGCAGAAAATAGCCGATGAAGGCCGCGGCGTGCTGGTGGTCGTCAGACAAACGGAAAGTAATAAGGCGTTGGTGGAGCTCATCCATCGCTATCGGCTGGAAGATAACGGCATCAAAAGCGCTGTGCAAGCGCTTAATGCAACGGACTGGCGCATGACCGGCACCGGTGCCAGAATATTGGCTGACTTGGGCGTGCACAAATTGAAAGTGCTGGGTACGCAGAAAAAATATGTGGGCTTATCCGGATTTGATCTGGAAGTTGCCGAGCATGTGGGTTGAGATTTATATCAATAATGTCTGTAGAGAAACATAATGTCGAAAATAAAAACCTTTGAAGGAATTTTTTCCGCGCAAGGCGGTAAATTCTGCCTAGTCGCGTCCCGTTTTAACAGTTTTATCGTGGAACAATTGGAAGCTGGCGCCATTGATGCGTTGCTGCGTCATGGCGCAGAAAAAGACGACATCCATCTGGTCAAAGCGCCTGGCGCATTTGAATTGCCCATGGTCGTGCAACGCATCGCCGCAGGCAAAAAGTATGATGCGATTATCGCGTTAGGCGCGGTGATACGTGGAGGCACCCCGCATTTTGAATATGTCGCAGGCGAATGCGTTAAAGGCTTGGCGCACGTGTCGCTGCAATATGATGTGCCGGTCAGCTTTGGTGTGCTGACCGTTGATACGATAGAACAGGCGATAGAGCGTGCAGGAACCAAAGCCGGCAATAAAGGCGCGGAAGCCGCGTTATCCGCCATAGAAATGGTCAGCCTGTTTAAAAACCTGGAAAACTAATGAGTATAGCGCGTACCAATGCCAGAAAAGCGGCTGTACAGGCATTATATCAATGGCAAATGACCGGTCAGGATCTGAATGAAATCGAGCAACAGTTTTTAGATGAAGACTGGCTCAAAGACGCCCAGAAAAGCTACTTTAATGAATTGTTTCATGGCGTTCCGGGCAATCTGGCGGCTATCGACCAGATCTTAAGCGATTTTGTCGATAGGCCTGTCGATATTATCGATCCGGTCGAACGGGCGATTTTAAGGATAGGTGCTTACGAATTGCTGTATAGGCTGAACATGCCTTATCGGGTCGTTATCAATGAGAGCATAAATCTGGCCAAATGCTTTGGTGCAGATGGCAGCCACAAATATGTTAACGGCATACTCGATAAAATCGCCCAGCAGAAGCGTACCGTGGAGATTAACGCAAAAAGGACATCCCAGTAATGTCGATAACTTGGTTACTGTTGCAGGCTTGAAAACACGATGTCCCTTTCCGAATTCGGGCTTATCCAGCGTTTCTTCACCAAGCAAGCCGTCAAAAATCCATCCACCCGCTTGGGCATAGGTGATGACTGCGCCTTGTTGACCATTCCAGATGGCTATGAATTGGCGGTGACCACCGACACGATGGTCGAAAACGTGCATTTTTTTGCCGGGGCTGAACCTAGGCAATTAGGGCACAAATTATTGGCTGTTAATTTGAGCGACCTTGCCGCCATGGGGGCGAGGCCAATTTCAGTGATGCTGGCCTTAACCTTGCCGCAGGTTGATGAGACTTGGCTGGCCGCATTTGCCCAAGGCTTCTTGGGCTTGGCCGGGCAGCATAACGTCGATTTGATCGGCGGCGACACCACCGCAGGCACGTTGACCTTGGGCGTTCAGGCGCTGGGTTTGGTCCCAAGCGGCCAGGCCTTGTTGAGGTCAGCGGCCCAGGTTGGCGATTTTATTTATGTGTCCGGCAATCTGGGCGATGCCGGTTTAGGGTTAAAAATTTCCCAGGGTTATTGCTGCGGCGACCCAGATGCCGCTTTGGCGCGGTTTAACACGCCTACACCGCGTATTGAAACCGGCCTGGCCTTACGCGGCATTGCCCATGCCTGTATTGACATATCGGATGGCCTTGCCAGCGATCTTGGCCATATCCTTGGACAAAGCCAAGTCGGAGCCTGCATCAATTGGGACGCCTTGCCGTTGTCGGATGCCGTTCTAGGCTATATTGTAGCCACCGGTGACTGGCTGATGCCGCTGGTGGCGGGTGACGACTACGAACTATGCTTTACCGTAAGCCCCGAACAAGCGCCGTCGCTGCCTGCTTACTGCCGAAAAATAGGACTCATTGAAGCGACTCCAGGTTTGCGCCTTAATAAATCCGGTACCATCCAATTATTAAAGGTAAAAGGTTATGAACATTTTTCTTGATGCGGCAGGCAAAAACCAGCTGACACCTAAGCAGATTTTACGCGACCCGGTGCTGTTTCTGGCTTTCGGCTTTGGCTCAGGTCTGGCGAAAAAAGCGCCCGGCACATGGGGCACTGTGGCGGCAATCCCGTTATACCTGCTGCTGATACAAGCCGACACGCTTATTTATAGCCTGTTGACGATAACAGTGACGATAACCGGGGTATGGATCTGCGGTAAGGCGGCAGACAAACTCGGAGAGCATGATTTTGGCGGCATAGTCTGGGATGAAATCGCCGGATTTTTGGTCACGATGTGGCTGGTGCCTTGTACTTGGCAGGCCCTGTTGTTGGGTTTTGTTTTGTTCAGGGCATTCGATATTCTTAAGCCCTGGCCTATCAGCGTGATAGATCGACGGGTGCATGGCGGCTTCGGCATCATGCTTGATGATGTCCTGGCAGGAGTGTTCGCTGCCGGATTATTGCATTTGGCATCTCAATGGGGATTGACAGGATAGGCGTCCGGCAGTTTGCTTCGATTTATAAGCATTTGCTGGTGTCGTTAAAAATTCCCTTGCGGGTGCCGGTTACCAGCCGCACCGGCCCTGCCCGCATCCGCCCACACTGTTCAGTCTTGTCTTAGCCAATAATTTAGCTTGCTATATATTAATAACTCATTATAATACCTTGAATCAATCGCGGGGTGGAGCAGCTTGGTAGCTCGTCGGGCTCATAACCCGAAGGTCGTAGGTTCAAATCCTGCCCCCGCTACCAGACAGAAAAACCCCTTTATGGGGTTTTTTATTTTATGGGCTTCAGTCATTAGAAGCCGACAACTGATTGTTAATGGAAGAGCCTTTGGCTCTTTTTTTTTGTGCGAAAGTAAGCGAGGAAATAATGAGGCAGGCGCCTGAGCATTTGATCAACTTGATCGAGCCGGTTGTTGAGGGTTTAGGTTATGAATGTGTCGGTATTGACTATAACCCACACCCCAAACATGGTCTGTTAAGAATTTATATCGATAGTGAAAATGGCATTCTAGTCGAGGACTGCTCCAAAGTCAGCCACCAAATCAGTGGCATACTGGATGTCGAAGACCCTATTCCTGGCAACTATCAACTGGAAGTTTCTTCGCCTGGTGAAGATCGACCGTTTTTTAAAATAAGCCAGTTTGAGCGTTATATCGGTAGCACCGTTACGGTCACGCTGTTTATGCCGGTGGCAGGCCGAAGAAAAATTAAAGGGCTGATTGAAAAAGTTGATGGGGACATCATTACACTCAAAGAAGCGGATCAGCTTTATGAGGTGCCGTTTAGCGCGATGAGTAAAGCGCGTTTGGCACCCGATTTGACAATTTAATCAAAGCATCGAAAAAGGAGCTCGAAGTGGCAAATAAAGAAATTCTGTTGGTGGTGGAGGTTTTTTCCAATGAGAAAGAAATTGATAAGGAAATCGTTTTTCAGGCAATAGAGTCCGCACTGGAAGCGGCAACTGTCAAGCGTCACATTAACCAAATCAAAGCGCGTGTTGCGATTAACAGAAAAACCGGCGACTATACTACTTATAGGCAATGGGAGGTTGTTGCAGCCAATCCCTTATGTGCCGGTGATGTTGAGTTTCCAACGACGCAAGTGCTGCTGGAAGTGGCTCAGCTTGACAACCCCGAAGCCAAAGTCGGTGATTTGGTGGAAGAAGAGATAGAGTCGGTCGATTTCGGCCGCATCGCGGCGCAGCATGCCAAACAAGCTATTATCCAGAAAGTCAGGGAAGCGGAACGTAAAAAAATCGTTGACGCTTATAAGTCACGCATTGGCGAATTGGTCACCGGTATTGTAAAACGCATTGAAAAAGGCAGCGTCTATCTGGACTTGGGCGGTCACGTCGAAGCCTATATTGCCCGTGAAGACATGATACCGCGCGAAGCCATACGCATAGGCGACCGGATTAGAGGCTACCTCAAAGACGTGCGCCTGGAAGCCCGCGGCCCGCAACTGTTTGTCAGCCGCACAGCACCGGAATTGCTGATTGCACTGTTTCGCCTTGAAGTGCCGGAAGTTGGCGAAGGCCTGATTTCTGTCATGGCTGCGGCGCGTGACCCCGGCTCCAGGGCAAAACTAGCGGTAAAAAGCAATGATCCGCGGTTGGATCCGGTCGGATCCTGTGTCGGCATGAGAGGAGCGCGCGTGCAATCGGTGACTAACGAATTGGCTGGCGAACGTGTCGACATTATCCTGTGGAACCCTAGCGAAGCGCAATTCGTCATCAATGCCATGTCACCTGCGGAAATCCAGTCGATTATCGTCGATGAAGACAAACACAGCATGGATTTGGCGGTGAACTCAGAAAACTTATCCCAGGCCATAGGCCGCGGTGGGCAAAACGTTCGTTTGGCATCGCAGTTGACGGGTTGGGAATTGAATGTTATCGACGCATCAAAAGCGACGCTCAACAGCGAAGCGGAAACCTTAAAAATCAAACAGTTGTTTGTTGACCAACTGGATGTCGATGAAGACATTGCACTCATTTTGGCTGAAGTCGGCTTTAACACCGTCGAAGAAATTGCTTATGTGCCGGTCAGTGAAATGCTGGAAATTGAAGGTTTCGATGAAGAATTGGTCCATGAACTGCGTAGTAGGGCTAAAGACGCCTTGCTGATCAGCGCGATTGCGGCCGAAGAAATCATGGAAACGGCGCATCCGGCACAGGATTTATTGGACATGGAAGGTATGGACGAGGACTTGGCTTATGCGCTGGCAAATCAGGGCATCATCACGATGGACGATTTGGCGGAGCAGGCGGTAGATGATTTGCTGGGACTTCCGGGCATGAATGAAGATAGGGCTGCAAAGTTGATTATGAAGGCGCGTGAGCCTTGGTTTGCTTAAGGCACATAGCGATAGAAGGGGTAGGATATGAGCGATAAAACAGTACGGCAGTTGGCTGAAGTGGTCAGAATACCACTGGAACGGTTATTGGAGCAGCTGAAAGAAGCAGGGTTATCTGCCAGCACCGCTGATGATGTGATTAGTGAAGACGAAAAAATGCAATTACTGGGACACTTGCGTAAGCGTCACGGCAAAGCAGAAAGCGAGTCAGGCAACGCCCCTAAACGGGTGACGCTGGAGCGCAGAAAAGTGATGGAAATCAAGCAAGCCAATGTACCTGGCAGTTCGACGAAAACCATCAGCGTTGAAGTACGCAAAAAGAAAACCTATATCAAGCGGGCTGATACGGAAGCAGACGAACCCAAGCTTGTCGAACCGGCGAAGCCAGTCGTCGCTGAAGCGCAAAAGCCAACAGCAGCCATCGAACCGGCCCAAGCTATTGACATCCAACCTACGCTTGACACCACCGCCGTTTCCACCGGACACGCGCCTGCCGCAGAACCGGTACTGATTGCGGAAGAAGCAGTAACGGCAGCGATTGATGCAAGCGTAGAGCCTGTAGAAAAAGACAAACCTGCGGCTGACATGGAACTCGAACTCGATGCCGATGAAAAATTTGCAACGGTAAAAGTCAAGGAAGATAAAAAAATAAAACAGGATAAGCCGATTAAAGCCAAAGAGGCGGAAGAAGTCAGGAAAAAACAGCAGGAAAAAGAACGCCGTCTTGAAGAATCCATTAAGAAAAATGCCGACAAAGTAAGGCAGCAGGCCGCTGTCAAGCAGGAACAATTGCATAGAAAAAAACAAGAAGAAGGCACCCAACGCGTTCAAGGCAAAGATGCCAAGAAAAGCAAGAAAAAAGGCAAGCAAACCCAGCGTGCCGCGCCGCACTCTGACAGCAAACACCAGTTTGAAATGCCGGTTGCGCCTATCGTTTATGATGTCACGATCCCTGAAATGATCATCGTTTCTGATCTGGCGCAAAAAATGAATGTTAAGGCAGCCCTGGTTATCAAGCACCTGATGAAGCTGGGCATTATGGCGACCATCAACCAGAGCATAGACCAAGATACAGCGGTCATCCTGGTTGAGGATATGGGCCACAAAGCCATCATGCAGAGTGATGACGACCTTGAGCAGGAAATGCTGGCGGAAGTCCTGGAAGAAGATAACCGCATCGCGCTGCCGCGTGCGCCTATCGTCACTATCATGGGCCATGTAGACCACGGCAAAACCTCGTTATTGGATTATATCCGCAAGACGCGGGTGGCTGCCGGCGAAGCGGGCGGCATTACCCAGCATATCGGCGCTTATCAGGTAAAAACCGACCACGGCTCGGTGACATTTTTAGATACGCCGGGGCATGCCGCATTTACTGCGATGCGGGCGCGCGGCGCTGACGTGACCGACGTGGTCATTGTCGTCGTCGCAGCAGATGACGGCGTAATGCCGCAAACCAAAGAAGCCGTCGAACACGCCAGGGCAGCTAACGTACCGATTATTGTCGCGATGAATAAAATCGACAAGCCCGACGCCAATCCCGACAAAGTGATGCAAGAACTGTCAACCATTAATGTGTTGGCTGAAGAATGGGGCGGCGACGTGCAGTTCCTCAAGATTTCGGCCAAGACCGGTGAAGGTATTGATGAATTGATCGAAGCGCTGATCGTCCAGACCGAAATCCTGGAGTTGACGGCACCGGTTGAAGGCGCAGCATCGGGTATAGTCATTGAATCACGCCTGGATAAAGGACGAGGCGCTGTCGCTACCGTGTTAATCCAAAAAGGCACGCTGGAAAATGGTCAAATGGTGTTGTGTGGTCATGAATACGGTCGTGTCCGGGCAATGTTCAACGAAAACGGCAAGGCCATCAAAGAAGCCGGTCCTTGTGCGCCGGTGGAAATCCTTGGGCTTTCAGGCACGCCAAATGCGGGCGACGAGTTCCTGGTCGTACAAAACGAACGCATCGCCAAAGATCTGGCCAAGCACCGTGAAGACCGCAAAAAATTCAGCCGCCATGCGGCACAACAAGCATCCAAGCTGGATGAGGTCTTCTCCAGGATGACTAGCGGCGAATTGGCTTGCGTCAACCTGGTCATCAAAACCGATGTGCAAGGCAGCTTGGAAGCCTTGCGCGGCTCATTGGTCGCTCTCTCAAATGAAGAAGTTGAAGTCAAAGTCATTTTTGGCGGTGTAGGCGGCATCAATGAAGGCGATGCCAACTTGGCATTGGCATCAAACGCTATCCTGATGGGCTTTAATGTCAGGGCAGATGCCACGGCACGCAAACTGATCGAAGAAAAAGGCATAGACTTACATTATTACAGCGTCATTTACGACGCCATTGATGAAGTCAAAAAATCCATCAGCGGCATGTTGGCGCCAGAAATCAAAGAACATATCGTTGGACTGGCCGAAGTTCGCGATGTGTTCCGTTCACCAAAATTTGGCGCTATCGCCGGATGTATGGTTGTCGATGGCTTTGTCAAACGCAACCTGCCGATACGCGTATTGCGTGAAAACGTGGTTATCTTTGAAGGGCAACTGGAATCGTTACGCCGCTTTAAAGATGACGCCGCAGAAGTCAAAATGGGCATGGAATGCGGTATTGGCGTAAAAAATTACAACGATGTCCAGGCCGGCGATCAGATCGAAGTGTTTGAGCGCACTGAAGTCAGACGGGTATTGTAGTCTTATGGCAAAAGAATTTGGCCGTAACGCCCGCGTTTCTTCACAAATGCAAAAGGAGCTGTCGCTCATTTTACAACGCGATATTGACGACCCCAGACTGGGTTTTGTAACCATCAACGAGGTTGAGGTTTCGAAAGACCTTGCCGTAGCAAAAATCTACGTCACGGTGTTGAATGCCGATGCTCAAGGCAAAAAAACCAATGTTAAATGCCTTAACGAGCTGGCGCCGGTCATCCGGCATCAGCTGGCAAAAAGGATGCGTTTACGGCATATCTCGGAATTACGCTTTTACTATGACGACTCCTTTGATAACGGGATGCGTGTTGCTGAGCTGTTAAGCGATATAGAGCACCCTCACGACGACGGCTAGCCGTCCATGGGCAAACGTAAATCGGGACGCAATGTGCATGGCATATTGCTGCTGGACAAGCGCCTGGGCATTTCATCAAACAAAGCCTTGCAGGAAGTCCGGCGCTTATTCAATGCCAATAAGGCGGGACATACCGGTAGCCTGGATCCGTTGGCCACCGGCTTGCTGCCGCTGTGTTTTGGTGAAGCCACCAAAGTGTCTGCATTAATGCTGGATGACGACAAACGTTACCAAGTTACAGTGCAACTTGGGGTCATGACCGATACCGGCGATGCGGAAGGAACGGTTATCGACACCCAGCCCGTGCCACAGTTATCCCGCAGTGAAATAGAGATCTGTTTACAACGCTTTACCGGTGAGATCGAGCAAGTGCCGCCGATGTATTCGGCATTAAAACATCAGGGCAAAAAACTCTACGAACTGGCACGGGAAGGCATAACCATAGAGCGTAAAGCCCGCCGCATCCATATTTTTGAATTGGCCTTGCTGCATTTTTCCAACGACCAATTGACGCTTGATGTCGCGTGTTCAAAAGGCACTTATATCCGTTCTTTAGCAGAAGACCTAGGCCATGCTTTAGGCTGTTGCGGCACAGTAAAGATATTACGGCGATTGACTGCGGGGCAGTTTGGCATCGCGGAAGCGAAGACTATTGAAGAGCTATCCGATATGGATGAACAGGCTTTGTTTAACTGCCTCATCGCTGTCGATAAACCGCTAGCGGCCATTCCGGCCGTGCACCTTTCTGACACCCAAGCGACATGTATCCGCTATGGACAGAGCATCCCTGCATCAGACCATGAACTTGGCCCCGTGCGACTCTACCACGGGGCGGATTTTTTAGGCTTGGGGGAAAGGCTATTGGATGGTAGAATAGCACCGAAAAAATTGTTCAATATGAATGATGTGTAAGGCTGAACAAGCAATGAAAAACAAGCGCTTGTGAGCTCCACACCTACCCGTCCTGCTCTACACCCTATCGTGGACAGGAATTTTTACAAGTCGTCTTTTGGCGGCTTTCTTTTATTTTTTAATCTTATAGGGATTAGCAATGCCATTTACAGCAGAACAAAAAAAAGCGGTTGTCGAAGCATACCGCTTATCAGAAACCGATACCGGATCGCCTGAAGTGCAAGTTGCCTTATTGACCGCGCACATCACCCATTTGACACCGCACTTTGCCGCACATAAAAAAGACAACCATTCTCGTCGCGGCTTATTACGCATGGTTAACCAGCGCCGCAAGTTGCTGGATTACTTAAAAAACAAAGACAGCAACCGCTACCGCTCATTGATTGAACGGCTGGGTTTACGTAAGTAAGTTTATCTGGAAACGGCACGAACTGAGTGCCGTTTTTGCTGTAGGTCGGGCTTACCGCCAAAAGCATAGGCAATAGCCGCTTTTATGCCGGTATAACCTGACAACCACTCTTAACCAACCTACGCAAAGGACCCCCCATAGTGAATCCTATTAGGAAAGAATTTCAGTACGGCGATCAAAAAGTCACGCTAGAAACGGGCGAAATAGCACGGCAGGCCGACGGCGCTGTCATGATTGATGTTGATGGCACCAGCCTACTGGTCGCCGTCGTCGGTAAAAAAGAAGCCAATGGCGGCGACTTTTTCCCATTAACCGTAAATTATCAAGAAAAAGCTTATGCAGCCGGAAAAATTCCGGGCGGCTTTTTCAAGAGAGAAGGACGTCCTTCCGAACAAGAGACGTTAACGTCCCGCTTGATAGATAGACCTATACGCCCACTGTTTCCTGAAGGCTATACTAACGAAGTTCAAATCGTTGCCACGGTGATTTCGCTGAACCCTAATGTTGATCCGGAAATCCCGGCCTTGTTGGGGGCGTCTGCGGCTTTAGCCGTATCAGGATTGCCCTTCAACGGCCCCATCGGCGCAAGTTGTGTAGGCTATAAAGACGGCGTTTATTTGTTGAACCCATCTCCAGCCACCTTAAAAGAATCTGCCTTGACGCTGGTCGTTGCCGGTACCGCCCATGCCGTATTGATGGTGGAATCCGAAGCCAAAGGCCTGTCAGAAGACATCATGCTAGGCGCGGTATTGTTCGGGCATGAGCAGATGCAGGTCGCTATCGCAGCGATCAATGACTTTGCCAATGCCGCCGGTAAAGGCGTGGTCGAATGGACAGCACCGGAAGCGAACACAGAATTAGTCGGTTTGGTTACTTCGGAAGTTGAAGCCGGCATAACCGCAGCTTACCAAGTGCCTGAAAAACTGGTCAGACAAGAGCAATTAAAAGCCATCAGGACCGCTGTGGTTGACAAGCTGACGACAGACCACGGTTATGCCGCCAATGATATCCGCGGCATTATCGAACATCTGGAATCCAAAATCGTCCGCAACGCCATTCTTAATGACGGCAAGCGTATTGACGGACGTGCGCTGGATTCGATCAGACCGATTACAGTCAGGACTGGCGTATTGCCCAGAACCCACGGTTCTGCGCTATTTACCCGCGGCGAAACCCAAGCCTTGGTCGTCGCCACGCTGGGCACCCAGCGCGACGCACAAATTATTGACGCGCTGGCGGGCGAGTACAAAGAGCCCTTTATGCTGCATTACAACTTTCCTCCCTACAGCGTAGGGGAAACCGGCCAAGTCGGTTCGCCTAAACGCCGTGAAATCGGGCATGGTCGCTTGGCCAAACGTGGTGTCACTGCCGTGTTGCCAAATATGGATGAATTTCCTTATACCATACGCGTCGTCTCTGAAATCACCGAATCCAACGGTTCCAGCTCAATGGCCTCGGTTTGCGGCAGCAGTTTGGCATTAATGGATGCTGGCGTGCCTATCTCTGCGCCTGTTGCCGGCATTGCGATGGGTTTAATCAAAGAAGGCGACCGCTTTGCCGTCTTGTCCGACATCATGGGCGATGAAGACCATTTAGGCGATATGGATTTTAAAGTCGCCGGTTCGGAGCAAGGTATCACCGCGCTGCAAATGGACATCAAAATTGACGGCATTACCGCAGAAATTATGAAAACGGCGCTGGAACAAGCCAAGCACGGCCGTTTGCATATCCTGTCCGAGATGAACAAGGCCTTGTCGAGCACCCGCGAAGAAATGTCCGATTTCGCGCCACGTATCATCACCTTCAAAATTGATCCTAGTAAAATCCGTGAAGTCATTGGTAAAGGTGGCGCTACGATACGCGGCATTACCGAAATTACCGGCGCCAGCGTTGATTTGACCGATGACGGCATAGTCAAAGTGGCTTCGGTCGATAAAGCTGCCGGAGAAGAAGCGCGCCGCCTCATTGAAGAAATCACCGAAGAAGTCGAAGTCGGTAAAGTTTACGAAGGTAAAGTCGTCAGATTAATGGACTTCGGAGCTTTTGTGACCATACTTCCCGGCAAAGACGGTTTGGTGCATATCTCGCAAATTTCTGACGAGCATGTTGATAAAGTCAGTGACAAACTGAATGAAGGCGATCTGGTTAAAGTCAAGGTGCTGGAAATTGACCGCCAAGGCCGGGTCAGGCTCAGCATCAAAGAAGTAGAAAAAGAATAAAACGCTGCTTGTATCACTAAAAAAGGGCCGCAAGGCCCTTTTTTGTGCCTGAGCTTTATCCCCTGCAGATACCGGAATAAAGCCCGCAAACAGCGTTTACACTTTGTGGTAAATATCTGCGCCTTCTTCCAAAAACTGGCGTGATTTTTCATCCATACCCTTAAGCAACGCCTCTTCTTCTTTAAGGCCTTTTTCCGCCGCATAATCGCGGACATCCTGGCTGATTTTCATCGAGCAAAAATGCGGACCGCACATCGAACAGAAATGCGCGACCTTGGCAGAATCCTTAGGCAGGGTTTCATCATGGAATTCACGGGCTTTTTCAGGATCCAGGCCGATATTGAACTGGTCTTCCCAACGGAATTCAAAACGCGCTTTGGACATTGCATTATCGCGGGCTTGTGCACCGGGATGGCCTTTAGCCAAATCGGCTGCATGGGCGGCAATTTTATAAGTGACGATGCCCTCCCGCACGTCTTGCTTGTTCGGCAAACCCAGATGCTCTTTTTGTGTGACATAGCACAGCATCGCGCAACCGTACCAGCCGATATTGGCGGCACCGATAGCCGATGTGATATGGTCATAGCCGGGAGCAATATCGGTGGTCAGCGGCCCTAAGGTATAAAACGGCGCCTCGCCGCATTCTGCCAGCTGTTTTTCCATATTGACCTTAATCATATGCAACGGCACATGTCCTGGTCCTTCGATCATCGTTTGCACATCGTGCTGCCAAGCGATTTTGGTCAATTCCCCCAGGGTCTCCAACTCGCCGAATTGCGCCGCATCATTGGCATCGTAAATCGAGCCGGGACGCAGGCCGTCACCTAAAGAAAAGGAAACATCATAAGCTTTCATGATCTCGCAGATATCTTCAAAATGCGTGTATAAAAAGCTTTCGGTATGGTGCGCCAAACACCATTTCGCCATGATCGAGCCACCGCGCGAAACGATGCCGGTCATGCGCTTTGCCGTCAACGGGACATGGTGCAAGCGCACGCCGGCATGGATAGTGAAATAATCAACTCCTTGCTCCGCCTGCTCTATCAAGGTATCGCGAAAAATTTCCCACGTCAGGTCTTCGGCTTTGCCATTGACTTTTTCCAAGGCTTGATAAATCGGCACGGTGCCGATAGGTACCGGGGAGTTGCGTAAAATCCATTCGCGGGTTTCATGGATGTTTTTGCCCGTTGATAAATCCATGATGGTGTCACCACCCCAGCGTATGCCCCAGAGCATTTTTTCCACTTCTTCATCAATAGACGAGGTGACCGCCGAATTGCCCAAGTTCCCGTTGATTTTCACCAAAAAATTACGGCCAATAATCATCGGCTCCAATTCGGGATGATTGATATTGGCGGGGATAATGGCACGGCCTCTGGCGACTTCAGAACGCACAAACTCGGCGGTAATGATGTCGGGTATCGCTGCGCCAAACGAGTCGCCTGGATGTTGGCCTTTCCACAAGTCACGCATCTCATCCATTTTCTGGTTTTCACGGATCGCGATAAATTCCATTTCCGGTGTAATGATGCCTTTGCGGGCATAGTGCATTTGGCTGACATTATGCCCGGCCTTGGCGCGGCGCGGCTGGCGTATATGCTCAAAACGCAAGCTGGCGGTGGCGGGATCGGCCAAGCGTTGTCGGCCGAAATCAGAGCTGGGGCCGACCAATTCTTCGGTATCGTCCCTTTCGGCTATCCAGGCCGCGCGAACCGGTCCCAAACCTTTTTTCAGGTCTATCTCCACATTAGGGTCAGTGTAAACGCCGGAGGTATCGTAAACATAAAGCGGGGGATTTTTTTCTATCCCGAAATGCACCGGTGTGTCAGATAGCGTAATTTTACGCATAGGCACTCGTATGTCAGGGCGGCTGCCTTGTACATAAATTTTTTCCGATGCGGGGTATGAATCAATTTTTACACTGCTGGCAGTGCTTGACGTAACTTCTTTAAGAACAGCGCTCATGTTTTATCTCCATCAACAAAAACAACAAGGCGCAGGGAAGTCATGGCTTTCCTACGCCGGTATTAACCGGAGTCAGGTTCGAAGGGTTTCTCTCAGCCTCATGATAGCTCATGAAGCACCCCTAGCCTTTACGGATGACCGCTTAAGTTAAAGGAAAATATTGCAGATTGCAAGCTAAGCCCGCCCTAATTCCGCTTATCGCAGCCGGAAAAAAGCCGATGACCTGGCATCTTATCCAAGCAGTATGCGGATAGGAGGGCTAACTGATAACACTATCCTATTTTTTGCTTACCTGCGTCTTACTCACTTTACTTTACAATAGAGCTTATGCACAATAACTGCTGAACATAGTTTGTCGTAACACAGAATCTTTATACAGCCCACGAAATACGGGAGGAGAGGCAAAGCATCACTCCAAAGGTTATTGTAAATCTCATAGCCCAGCCTTTTTTAGTTAAATAAAAAACCATTTATTTCAATCCGTTAAGTACCTTGTCTAATTGTGCATAAACACTAATATGAACAAACATCTGCTAATTTTGATTTCTGTGATTGTAACAACAATTTACTTTGAGTTGGCGCAAGGAGAGTCATCGGTTAGCCAGACAACCACAGTTGCAAAACCGAACATAGTTCTGTTTCTTGTTGATGATATGGCTACAGCTGATATTAAATATATGCCTTATCTTAGCCAGTTAGCTAAAGCTGGTATACAGTTCACACGGTTTGTTACGCCTACCCCTTGGTGCGTTCCGTCGAGAGCGTCGATATTAAGGGGTCAGTATTCCAGCAATACTCATATGGATATTGACCCAGGCTTCTATACTTTTTACCAACTGGGCTTTGAGAAAGAAACAGTAGCCGTTTGGCTTCAACGGGCCGGCTATACTACCGGACTATTTGGGAAATATCTTAATGGATACATGCAGGAAAACTCGGTTAAAAAGAGCTATGTTCCGCCTGGATGGAGCGAATGGTATGCAGGCGCCCAACCAAAAGGTTACAACTTTACCCTCAACGAGAACGGTGTTGTAGTGGAATACAAAGAGCCCGGACCCCACGTCGATGATGAATTGGCTCGCCTTGCTGTACGCTTTATCGATAATCATTACAATGAGCCAATGTTTCTTTATATAGCTAGCACATCCCCTCATTTACCAGCAATCCCTGCCCATCGCCATGAAGAGAGGTTCAGCCAGGCCAAGAGTACGCCGCAAAGCCCGTCATTCAACGAAGAAGATGTCTCAGATAAACCTATGTATGTTCAGAAATCACACAAGAAACCGGCCAATTTTCCCACGAGGTTAAATCAATTTCGCAATCGGTTGCGTTCTTTACTTTCGGTTGAGGATTTGATCAAATCGGTAATGGAGGCGCTCGCCAAGCATGACGTTCTCAATAACACTTATTTCGTTTTTGTTTCGGATAATGGCTGGCATTATGGTGAGCATCGCATCACGGATGCTAAGATTACGCCTTACGAAGCAGCAAATATAGTTCCCGCATGGATATGGGGGCCTGGAATTCCAGCCGGTGTTAGTCGGGATCATCTTGTTGCCAACTCCGACCTTGCTCAGACTTTCGTCGAGTGGGGGGGGGGGGAGCGCCGCGTCTTTCGTCGATGGTCGTAGTCTCGTGCCTGTGCTAAGACCGGAGCCTATTCCAGCCAGTGAATGGCGGCAAGCGATTGTCCTATCCTATCAAGAAGACTTGTATCACCCTTTCCCTGATTTAAATTACGCTTGGCCGCCCAGTTACTTTGGGTTGCTAACGACAACAGAAAAATATATCCACTACATCACATTGGAGCAGGAGTTTTATCTTAACACTTCCGATCCCTATGAAATGGAGAGTCAACAGGCAAATCCACTCTGGACGGACAAAATGCGCGAGATGTTGCGTTGGGCCATTGCTTTTGGTCATTGTCGAGGAGAAACTTGTCGGAAGTTGGACAAGGCACCTCCAACGAATTAAAAGAGCTACATGATGATAAGTGTGGCCTAGTTCAAATCAGGGTAACAGTTTTTTGCTTCAACCTTGAACATTTAACAATCAGATGAATATTACTCCCACCTCACTCTAAAACCGTTTAATCTTAGAACGGGCAATGAAACCGATCAGATTGCACATTTTCTGGTCGTTCGTGGGCGAACCGCGTGTCAGCTGAGCTTTGATACGCGCGGTCTTTTCTTGCAGAGTTAACGTACAAGGCGCTTGGTATAAACCGTTTCGCAACGCTTCACGGTTCAGGTATTCGGCAGGATTGAGCTGTGGTGAGGCGGTTCGGTACCGGAAAAGGCGCGCGCGGCACGCCCTACGTTTTGTATGACGGTAGGCGTTGCCGGTTTTCAAAACTTAGACGTTTTCTCGATCAGATGGGAGTAAAAACGTCTCTTAGCAAGCTACCGATGAAATGTCGGGAATATCAGCTACACCCTTGTCTGCCGTTGCAAATACATCGTCGATAAAATAATCATAATAAAAATTGGCATATTCCGCTGAAGTTTGCCCCAGTCTGGCTGACATCAAGATAAAGAAATAACCTTTAAAATTGGGCAATCTTCCGCTCAATTCAAACAGCGAATGTATAAACTGAAAATTATCAAGTGGATAGCCGATAGTGTTCGGATACCTTTTCTGCAAGCTTGCCAACGAATAGACATCCGCCGAATCTGGCAAGTGGCAGGGCTGTTTGCTATGTTGTTTTCTCAACTCAAAAACGTAATCACACGAATAATCATAAAATACGATGTTAAACCTGTCTTGACGCAGGCCAAACTTGGCTAGGGTATTGACTAAGCGCTGGTATTTGGCGGTATTGTCTTCACCCTCAACCCGCCTGAAACTGCTTAAATAAAGCACTTTGGCACTAGCGTCCAGAGTGGACGGCAGTTTCCGGGCAATAAATGCCTGCGTGCTGATCAGTGTCAACCCGTTATGACGAGGCAAAGCGCCTTTGTCCAAGGCTTGGGTCAAGCGGTTAAGGATGGGCGGATCGCAAACCAGATAGATACCGCTCAGCGGCAAACGGTTAAATTTTTCATCCAATACCTTGATTTTGAATGCCAGCTCCTCTTTTTTAACCGCAGTTTCATGCCCGGTGCGCCGAAGCGCATCCACCATCATCAAGTACGCAAACATGCTGAAATGGTTGGCGCTGTCCACCGTCAACCTGTCCATGAAGATATCCTTAAGAAAGCCGACATCGACGATATGGCTACGGTAACGTTCGGCTATAGCGTCATAATTCCAGCTAGGGTGGCTATATTGCCCGGCGACGGTATATTTATTGTCCCGTCTGTTGGCGAATTCCCTACCCAATAAATCCCAGAATAAAAACCGTATCTTATTGCCGAAAACGGCTATCCATTCATCAATTTTAGCCAGACTTTTTTGATACAGCTTGTCATCGTTATCAAGGTTTATCAGCGCCTTGGCAACACCGACACCACCGGCATTTTTTGCTTCAGTGTTGGCAAAAATCTTATTACCAAACCGAAAATCACCGACTATCACCAAAATATGGTCGTAATCGACCGATTGCAAATGCCGACTAAACACCGGGTGCCAAACCGGCATGCCGTCGCGCCCTAAAAAATCGACGGTAACTTCAGGTGCCGGCAGTATGCCGCAAAGCAACGCATGTTCCAGCCTTTTGACATGGCTGGGGCCGATCACCAGTATTTTTTTAGCCATGTCCTCTACCCGCGATTTAGCACAACAAAGCCTGCGCTTCTTGCACGACGATTTGGTTCAGGCATCGGTCCGAAATGGCTTCCAGGCGCATCCTGTCCTGTGCCGACAAGCCCTTGCCCTGCCTTTTTATAGCCAGCCAATCGGACAATAAACTGAACTCTGTTTCCAAATCATGCTGTCCGGCATCAAAAGGTTTCTGCACCAAGCCTAAGGCCATCAAAGACCTTGAGACAGATTCAAAGTCCACCAAGGTTATCCGGGCTGAATGGCGGACAACACCGTCGAGATACTGGCCGTCGATGCCCAAGACCTTATCGATCAACGGAAACTGTGGGTTAACAGCCGCTTTTTTCCGGTTCAGGTAGACTATTTTTTCCGGCGCATCTGCACATAACAGCAAAGTATGGAAGGCGCTGCCGACAAAGCCGACGGCATGTTGCGCGGCACATAATAGGCCAACCTGCTCCTTGACCGTCAGGGTTTCGGGATACACCACAGTAAAACCTTCGCTCTTGAGATAATTTTCAAATTCGGCCTCGCCGCAGATGACATTGCCGTCATGGTTGGTGCTTAATCTGGATCGGGACAGATAAACGCTGCCGTGCTTGCCGCGCGGATAATCCGGTCCCATAGACGCTTTGACCTGCGCCGCCATAATGCGCTGATGGTCGACATCGAGATAATCCCACCAGCGCATGCCGACTTTGGGAATCACCAGTTTCTTAAAAGAGGTCGTTTCCTGGATCAGCATAATCCGCTCCAGAGGTATGCCCAGCAGTTCAAACATAGACCGGATATACGTCGGAAGCCCAGTGGCGCAAGTGATGTCCGCGTAAGGCAAGGTAAAAACGATAGGCAGCGCTGCGTGCCGATAAAAGGCATGGGCGCGCGCCAAGCCCTCGATAATAAAATGGCCGTAATGGTTGAGTATCATGCCGCCATACAGACATTCGGTGTCGATATGGCGGGTAATCTTTGTGCTCAGCATTTTATCGGCAAGCTGGAATTGCCCCAATGCACTGCTGCCTAAGGCCGAGATCTCCAGACTGCCGTCTTCGCAATAAACGCCGCCGATCACCCGCGCCCGGACGACGGCTTTGAAGAAGGCCGGTAACCGTTTGACGCTTTCGACCACGCCATAATCCAGCGCAACATCACTGCGCGGGTAAATCGACGGATCATGCTCTGCCGCCATTTTTTTGGCTATAAACAAACTGCTGCCATCGCGCGGCACACGGAAATCGCCGCCCTGCTGTCCCGGCGCATGAAACGCCGTTTGCCACGGTTTTAATGCAGCCAGCGCCAGCCGGGTCAGCGCGTCCTGGTCGAGTTTTACCGGGCTGCCGGATAAGGCAAACCGACCTTCCGGGTCGAAACACGCAGAAATTTCAATGCCGGCATGCAGATGTCTCAGCGCCGACAAAGCTAATGGGCCTGACGAAAAACCCCAATATCCGCCGTTGCTACCGGCCTGTTCAAGATCCTCATAGAACTGATCGGCGACCAGCCTTGCTATAGCTTGATTGCCGACCAACAAATGGACGGGAACCCGGTATCCGGGCTCGTCAGGATCTATTGCCCAACCACTGAGTTCGCCGGTAGCGCCCACACCGTCAAAACCACCCCGTAATCGCGCCAGCCGTGTACCAACTGATATACTTCCAGGCGACGGCAATCCTGCCACAAGAGCGGTTTGCGACTGCTCCAGACAAGCTGCGACCAATTGCCCATAGCGCGCAAAAGCCGTCTCCAACCCGGTCCCGGCCAACATCAGATGGAACAATACCGTATAACCTTTACCGCTAGGATTGAAAGAGCCGCCGAATTCAACCAAGCCATTGGCGTCATCGCTGGCAATGGCGCTCAAGCGCCTGACTTGATAGGGCGCAAACGCCTGTTCGATGCGTTCGGCATAAGCTTCAGCCGATTTAGGCAAATAATGCTTGGCGTATTCAGGCCGTGTCGATACGACTTCACGCGCCCACTGGTCCCAAAAAATAACACTCACTGGCCCGCCAAGACTCAGTTGCCCGACTAGTGCCCTTTCTTCGGCAATCCTGGCCTTGATTTGCTGAGGGTCTTCGTCCTGAAAATGCAGCCCTGACAGATAAATAATGCGGTCATACGCGTTGCCGGCCGCCAGACTGGTTTTTAAGCCATTGACTTCCCAACTGGCCGGCATCAGGAAATAACGCGTACGCACCGCTTTCTCCAAGGCTTTATAGGCTATGGAATCGCCGGTAATATTGACCCGATAACGGTCGGCGTCCGGCGGAAACAACAGTGGGCTAAAGGTTTCAAAATCGGCGCACACCGATTCATAAGCGGCTAACGCGTCCTGCCCGTTTAATAAGCGGTATAAAAACGCGTGCCCTTTGACGTTGGGATGGCCGCTGGCATCCAGGTAAAAACTGTGGATAGGCAAGGACGTCAACGGTAAGGTATCGATGGCGACATCGCGGAACTGCTCTATCAGATCGCCGAGGTTCCAAACGGGATGCCGATAATGTCCTCGCCCGCCATAACGACCATTTTCAAGGCTCTGAAATTCGCGAAAAGTCAGCGACCAAAACAGGATGCGGAGTTTTGGGCCCAATCTGTCACGCAGTCCCTGCAAGGCTTTCACGATCAATTCCAACAGAATCTTGTCGTTCTCATCAGAAATCAGTTCTTTCTCAATATTATGAAAATTACCTGAAATATCGCCGGTGCGTAAGAAATTAGGGTTTTTCAAGATACGGTTACCGTGGCGAAAATCGCCTAGCAACAAGAACACCTGATCGACCTGATCTTCGATACCGGCTATGCCTGAACGGATAAAATCCCCCCAAATCGGCGTTGCACCACGACCAATAAAGCTAATATCGTGATAGGGGGCGGGGATTTGCCGGGTTGCTATCGCATGCTCCCACCATGACACATGCGATGAACCCACTATAGCTATTTTTTTAGGCGGGTGCATAGGCTTTATCCACTCCATAGGTTACCGCTACGGGGCTATTGACTTGAGGGATGCCGTCGGCCAATGCCTTGTACAAGACTTCACCCAACGTAAAATCTTCTTCCCAATCAATGTCAAAGCCGTGTATAGACGGCGTTTCGAACAGCAACGGCTGAAGCCCGACACGATCTTGTAGCGCTTTCATCAATGGCTGGTCGATGACAAACAACGCGCTGTTGACGAGAAAGATTTTTTCCAGATCCTGGGTGCGCGGCCAGCGCTTAACGCTACTGTCATGACTGATCCACGTGCCCGAACGCAACGCAAAGGTTTGCGCGACATCGACCGCCATCAGGCTGTCCGCAGACTGTGTTTGCCTGGCTTGCGCGTATGCTGCCAGCGCGGCTTCATAAAGCGGCGGCGTAAACAGCGGCGACGTGACGTGCGTCCATGCAACCACATCGGTGTCGATGGCGTCGGCCAGATAACCGATCAACCCTTGCAGCGAATCATCGGCAGCATATTCATCGGGCCTAAGGTCGAGGATGACCGGTTTGACCAATTGCGTGCGGATAGCCTCAACTATCGCGATAACGGCAGGATCATTCGTCGTGACGACAATTTCGGTTATACGGGGAACCGCATCCAGTTGCTTCAGCTTGAGTTCCAGCAATCCGTGCTGTAAGCCTCCAAAAGGCCGGGTATTCTTGTTAAGAACGCGCTGGCTACCCTTGCGGCAAGGGACAATAGCCGTCACTTTGGTGGTGTTCATGGCTGGCGCCTCACAGGTTAATGTCAGTCTTGCAGGATGGGTTTTAAGGATACGCCTAGTTAAACGCAGGCTCTTCAGACAGTAGCGACCAAAGTTCGGGCAACACGTCAATAACCGGTAAGCCCGCCTGTCTGGCTAGGCTATCCATGTCGCTGGCCGCTGTCGAAAATCGGCTCATGTAAATAAAATCACACCAATCGTAGCGTTGCGCCGCGTCGAAATCGGCCCTGGCATCGCCTATAAACAACGCCCGTCCGCCGTTAGCCGGGGTTAATGACGCCAAAATATCGGCCTTGCTCTGCGGCGAACCGAATACCCCGGCAAAATAAGGCGCTAGCGAGCGTTGCTGCATGACCCAACGCAGCTCCTCCTGATCCGAACCGGATGCGACATAAACCGGCCTCAAGTCGGCCAAGCGTTGCAAGGTGTCCACACATCCCGGCGTCAGCGGCGCATCCAGATAAGCGGCGCGGACCACCGAAGCATAGCGCCCAAGCAAGCCATCCACTTCGCCGGCATCCGGTTCCCGTCCCAGAAACCCGAAAAACTCCTTGAACAACACATAGCGCGAACGACCAAAATTGCGCGCCTGATACGTCGAAAACCGAGCCACGGCGTCATCTGGATAATCTGCCAATGTCGTCCGGAAAGCGGCGATTTTCATCGTGTTCGAATCCAGCAACACACCGTCGCAATCGACGATGACAATGGCCGGCAACGGCATGCCCTGCCCTGTCAAAACGCCTGTACCATGGCATGCAACGAACGCACCGGAATCCGGTACAGGGTCGGCGCCAGACTGAGCAATCGGGGCACATTGGCCACCGAGAAATACTCGGCGATGGTTGACGCCGTTTCGTCGTTTTTGGCATGGGCGGATTCGCCGTCGTCGGTATAACCGTCGAAACCGATCAGCATGACATCTGCTGCGCCGCATTCGACAGCGGCGCTTAAGCCCAGCTGCATCGGACTGGGCACAGTTACGCCGGCGATTTGTGCAATGGCAAACAAGGCCGCCGGATTAACCTGACGGACGGTGCCGACGTTAGGCACACTGCCGGCAAAGCGCGGCGGCGGCGAGATCACCCAACAGGCAATGTGCCGGGCCAACACTGCCAGCCTCGCCTCGGAACTCTTCTGGATTTCGTGCCCAGACAAGGCTATGCAATGCCCGGTCAGATCGTCGAAATAGTCGGTCGATTTAAGGCTGGTGTGCAGGATAACGGTGTCATCAAGGCCGAAATGGCCGATAGCCGAAGCGGCGCGGCGCGCACTGTCACCGCCGCCGACCAGAATAAAGCGGCGGCGACCTGAAATTACCGAATAATCGGCCAGCTTAGGGAACGACAGGCCATCCGAGCCGCCATGCACAACGAGTTTATCCTGCAACGCGCCCATGACCACGGACGGGTCAAAGCGGTCTTTGATCAACCAATCCATGACCTTGCCTTGTTCCTGGCCAGAAAGGCTGGAATACATATACGGCAGCGATGTCCCCCATTGATAGACCGCATGCAGCTTTGCCATTCTGTCCAGGAATTTGCTCAACTCGAAATAAGGTATCTCGGTACCCGTTGCGATGCCCATATAGGTCAGCATCAACTCGGTCTTCAGATTCCCCGCCCCGCGCCCCATGCCCATAAAAGTCGCATCAATTGACCGTGCACCCGCTTGCAAGGCCCTGAGCGAATTGGCAAAAGCCAACCCTGCGTTATCATGGCCATGAAAACCGACATCGCCGGGAAATATCGCACAGGCGCGGGTGATGGCCGCCCCGACTTCATCGGGAAAGCAACCGCCATAACTGTCAACCAGCGACAGGCAATCCAGATGTTCGACCTCCGCCAACGGAGCGAGCACGGCCTCAACCTCGTGGCTCCATTTGCTCAAGTGCATAATGTTCAGGCCGCAAGCAAAGCCCTGGCGCAAAACACACTGGTGCAAACGCAAAGCCCGCTCTATCTCGCCGGGTGCCACTGCAAATCGGACCAGATCGACAACCCCTTGTATATCGCCGAGAAAATGCCCAATGCTCTCTTCATCAACATCTTTAAGATTTAGCATCAGGCCCAGCCGTTGGTCTTCGCGCAAACGCTGCTTGGCTTCAATCAGCGCCTGTCTCGGCAGGTAAAAAAACCGGCCGAAATAACTGTCTTTTTCAGGGCTGCGATAACCGATTTCTATATCGTTTATCGGACTGCGTGCAACCAGATCCAGATACTCATTGACAAAATCCGGGTCGAATTCCCACTGGGTGTAATAGCCCCCATCACGCAACGTGCAATCCAGCAGCTTGGACTGCTTCGATAATGTTTTCATTGATATTAATTGGATGTATTAATTTACTGACCGCTCTGGCGGGTTTGCATTTTGTGCAACACTTGCTCAAAAAAAGGCGGGGACTTTTTTTTGAAACAGGCAAACCTGTCAAAGATAGTCCTGTAATTGATCTGTAGTTTAGGTGCCGTTTTTAGCGGCGCGAAACGCGACTGGGGCGGCAGATGGTTGCGGGTGCATGCCAGCGCCGAGCTATGTGCCGCCTCTATGATGTACAGGAATTTATGGCAATCGCTGATTTGCCCCAGCACCCAACTGTTTTGAGGATGCAACAAATCGATCATGCCATAACGCCCGGCATTGACGGCCGCGATAAACAAACTGGATGCCTCGTCAAAACGTCCTTTCCAAGCCTTGATTAAACCGGCCTGGAACAACAGCAGGGTATAGTTTTGATGCACCAGCGGATTAAAGCTGGGATGGATAATCATGTTAAGCGCAACATCGACAACATCCTCAGCCTGGGTAACCGACCCGATAGACAGCAACGACGTCGCCAAGGCGCTGGAGCAGGAAACCAACCATCGAAAGGCGATAGCATCATGGCTATGCACCACATCCCGGTAGCGCCGATAAACCCCGTAGACCTCGTTAACCACATGCTCCCTGTCATCCAACCTGTCGGTGATGCGATAGGACAGCAAAGTTATCAAACCGCCGAAATTCGGGTTATCCAGCGGTAATGCCTTCAGATACGCATAGGTAATAACAAACAGGTCATCGCCGGAAAAAGGCCGGGCAGACGCATTGAACAATACGCTGGTAAGGTAGACATTATCATTCAGCCTGGAGCTGTCCAACTGATAATGCAAAAAACTGTCGCTGATATCGATGCAGCCATTGGCATAGACCAACTCCACTTTAGTCAACGACGGTATGCCCAGTTCCGCCAACGAAAACACCAAGCACTGCTTGCCATTGTCGCCTAACTGCGACCTGCAGTTAACGGAAAATACCTTATCATCGCCACAACTGACGCGAATCCCACAAATATCCGCTGCGGGCACATCGTAAGGTTCCACGCCGACGGTAAACCCATCGCCGTCTTGGCACGTGACGCGTATCCCGCGGGTATTGGGCGCAATCAAATCATGCGAATCCAGCTCAATAACAAACTCGCCGCCCTGTAACCGGATCACAGGCGCACGGATCAAACTCCTGATTTCTGCCATGGCACGGATACGGACCAAGCCTAAGCCAACGCAAACTGGGTAGTTTTTACTACCGCGACGGCTTCTTGCCCAACCACCAGACCTAACGACTTTAGTGAGCTGGTCGTAATGATTGAGGTGATGATGCCCGCTGAAGTGTCCAGCTCAACTTCAGAAATGACATCACGGGTATGGATGTGCCGAATTTTGCCTTTGATGTGATTATTAGTGTTAATGTCAGAAATGTTCATAGTCTTGCTCACAATGGTAGGTTGAGATAAAAAACACTAAAGCAATCGCCATACCAAACCACAACCCATTGAATAAAAAGTATTATTTTTTTAATTACCGCATAACAACTGTTGCTTGGCAAGCAACAGTTGTTGCTTGCCTGTTGATAGGTCAACAGCAGGCTGGAAAAATCGGGTCTGGCAGCTTAACAGCTGGCCACGGAGCCAGAGGCCTGTGCGTGACATGAAAACCGGCATTCCGGCCAGGAAGCAGGATAAAATGAAGAGCTGGGGCGGGTTTAACGTTGCAACTCATACTTACGCAATTTTTCAACCAATGTGGTGCGGCGCATATTGAGACGTTTGGCGGCATGTGCAACGACGCCGTTGCATTCTTCTAATGCCTGGCGTATCAGATCAATTTCCATAATATTCAGGTATTCTTTCAGATCAATGCCTTGTTCCGGCAATTGTGCCAAATGCACAGCCCCTGCACCATTGCCGATAAAATCCTCTGACACCCCGGCTAGCACCACCGGCTCATTATCATCATCGGTATCGCAGACAACGGCTTCGGTAACCGCCGTCGCGACCAGACCTTCAGGCACGTTGTAATGCCGGAATTTTTCCGGCAAATCGGCCACGTCAACCAAGCCTTTGGGATAAATAATGGCCAGTCTTTCTATCAGGTTAGCCAGTTCTCTGATATTACCCGGCCATTCATGCTGCATCAGCACTGCCAGCGCAGCATTCGTCAGCTGTACTGAACCCCGGTTGGAGGCCTGCATTCTGGCAACCAGATCGGCCACCAGCAGCGGTATGTCTTCAGGCCGTTCCCTTAAGGCCGGCATCTCGATGGGAAATACATTCAGGCGATAAAACAAGTCCTCCCTAAAGCGATTGTCTTTAATCTCATCGTCGAGGGACCGGTGTGTCGCTGCAATGATCCTGACATCACAATGTATCGTCTTATTGCTGCCCACCCGTTCAAAGGTGCGTTCCTGCAAAACCCGCAATAACTTGACCTGCATGGTCATCGGCATATCGCCAATTTCGTCCAGGAACAGCGTGCCGCCTTCAGCCATTTCAAAACGCCCTTGCCTTGCGCTTAATGCGCCGGTAAACGCGCCTTTTTCATGCCCGAACAATTCGCTTTCCAGCAACTCGCCAGGAATGGCCCCGCAATTGATCGGCACGAAGGATTTTGACCGACGCCCGGATGTTTCATGCAGCGCCCTGGCAACCACTTCTTTGCCGGTGCCCGACTCACCCAGAATTAATACGGTGGCATCCGATTCAGCAACCTGATGGATTAATTTGCGGACATTGGCAATGGCGCGGCTGATGCCTTGCAAGCGCTCAATGGCTGAAAAGTTGTGTGTACCCGGATTTTCCTTTGAGTTATCTGGATGCACAGGCTGGGGCGAGGAGGCATTTGGTAATTGATCGATAACCCGCTTCAATTCGGGATAGGTGACCGGCCATTCGAGGACATGAAACACCAGATTGCCCATTGCCGTCGTCAGCTGATGGGCACAGCCTTTGTCTATGAGCAAAATAACCGGGCTCTTATGGGTCCGTTCTTCAAGCGCCCTGAGCACGGCCGCCTGTTTGGCGATACCGTTGCCTAAAAAAATAACCAACAACGTGGCGGCTTCGTCGACGCATTCATCATAATTCAGCGAAGTTGCCGTCTCTACCTGATATTCCATAAACCGCAGGACTATTTCCAGTTGCTGGGTTCTTGCCTTATTGTCATCAACCACCAAAATACGCGGCAACGTCATATTTTTATACTCAACACTAAAAATTAATATGCAAACTTGCCCACTAACGGCGATTTGTTTTTGATAGACACATCACCATGGTCTGCTGCCCCGTTCGTACCCGATGTCCACCACTTCCACACGAACGGCATAAAAATACGCCTGCACGCCACCTTATTATAGCCAATGTACTGACAAAAGCCCTAGATTCAACATCGTGCCGGAATCATCCCTGATGTCAACACCAACATTTTTTACTTGCAGGCAATGACATGGCGCATAATATTGCAACAACAATGTTCAGGAGAATGTTATGAATATCGAAGGCACCAATTTATCAACACTGTCCGGCACACATACCATCCGGACAGATTCCAGTCCTGCCTCGGCAAAAACGGCTGTTGCCCATGAATTTACTGACACATTCAAAAGCCAGATGAAACTGTCAAAACCAGCACATCATCGTCCCGAGCAACGCCACGCCAATGAAACACAACATAAACCTCAGACCGATAATGGCGGGCAAGCGCGCGCACCCGATAACGACGACGTTGCCGCGATAACCGACAAGAAACTGGAGTCAGCGGACAAAACGCACACCGATACCGACCTTGAATCGACGTTAGCGGCATTAGCCGACGTGTTAAAACCTGTGATGCAGAATGCCGACACCGCAATCAACCCACAAGGCAGCAGCGCCTTAATGCTGTTAAACGGGCAGCTGGTTGCAAATCGCCCGGCTGAAGCAGCCAGTCCAGGCCTTTCTGAAGATGATATTTCGCTGGTTGACAGCTTGCCTAGTAAAGCCGCTTTTCTTGAATCGACTACGGATGCAAAGGAAACAACCTTGCCATCGCTTGATAATGCAGGCCTGTCCGACAAAACGTCGCTGTCCGACCCATCCGCCCTAACCGAACCGGAAAACACGTTACCCGGCATAAACCCTCAGCAACGGCTTATTGACAACAAAACAGAGTTTACCGCGATAGCCAAACCGCTAAACCATCCGGGCTGGAACAAGGAACTGGGGGAACAGATTGTATGGATGTATAACAAGACGATACCGTCGGCAGAAATCACACTGAATCCTGAGCACCTGGGGCCCATGACTGTGCGTATTGACGTCAATCAAGATCAGGCATCGATTCTTTTTACGACCCCGCATGCGGCTGTCAAAGAAGCCCTGGAGGCGTCGCTGCCCAAATTAAGGGAAATGCTGAATACCCAACAGCTCAATCTGGCTGATGTCAATGTATCGCAACATTCATCATCACAACAGCACAGCCCAGACCGAAACCTTGCCAACTCCTCCGAACAGTGGCAACAGCGCGGGGATGGCGGAATTGACGACACCGGGCAGACAGAAAATGCCCAGACGGTGGTGGTAAAAGGCTTGCTAAGCCTGTATGCCTAACTTAGCAGGCCAGCGTGATGCGGGCCAATCAAGCCGCCATCACTTGATTTCTGCCGTTATGTTTGGCTTTGTACATCGCGCCATCGGCACGCTTGACAAATGTATCGACGGTGTCGTCACTGTGCAGGACGCTTACGCCCATGCTTGCCGTCAACTTGATAACCGCCATATCGTAAGACAAGGTATGCAGCTCGATTGACTTGCGTATCCGCTCCGCAAGAAATTTGGCACCGTCAAGATAGGTGTCGCTCAACAAAACGACAAATTCTTCACCACCGACCCTGAACACAATATCGCTACTACGCAGATTTTCCTTAATGCGTTTTGCCACCGAACTTAACGCTACATCGCCGCATTCATGCCCGTAACTGTCGTTGATCGCCTTAAAATTATCAATGTCAACGAAGATGATCGACAACGCTTTAGCTTGGCGCACGGCCAGGTTAATTTCCCGCTTCAGCGTGTCATTAAACGACGCCCTGTTGTTCATTTGCGTCAGCGGATCCGTGTACGCCAGTTTCAAAGCCTGTTGGTATAAGGTTGCATTTTTCAACGGGTAAATCAGGCAACACAACAGCGTTTCCAGTAATTTGATTTCGGCCTCAGTAAACCGGCAGTTACGCATCAGCGTTAACTCGCCAAGTTGTTGCTGCTCAACCTTAAGTGCGTAACTGCACGAATGTTTTGTAAAAACGCCGCTTTTCACTTCCAGGCCAAATTCAGCGTTGGTATAAACATAAGCGCTATGGGGGATCATGCTGTCAATTTTGTGGCTGAAGATCGCTATCAGCTCATTAAATTCCAGCGTCGTTTGCAAAGCGCTACTGATGTCATAGTGGTGCAAATTAACCACTTTGCTGGCTTCAAACGTGTTGTTGCTGACAATTGCCAGGTTTGCTGATGTTTTTTGCATTACCGCTACTCCGTGTCTTGAAACATTATCGTTGCAATAACTAAAGCGAATACTGTGCCAAACAAAAAACAACTTAATAATTAGCAGGTTATGTTCGTATCTTAACGCTCTTCGGATAGGTGTCGAAATTTTGGCATTGCCAAACGACAATAATCCGGCAGTTGGATAGCGGCAACTGCCGGAACATTATACGCAGCAGGGCTGGCTTTAAATATCCGCCGCCAGCCTCTGTGCATAGCCTATATAACTGCGCGGAGTCAGTTCGAGCAATGCTGTTTTGGCGTCCAGCGGAATATCCAGCTTTTCAATGAAGTCCCGCATTTGTTCCGGTGTGATGTGCTGTCCCCTGGTGAGCTCTTTTAATTTTTCATATGGCTTTTCAATGCCATAGCGGCGCATAACCGTCTGTATAGGCTCTGCCAACACTTCCCAGTTGGCGTTCAGGTCGGCCTCGATAGACTCGCTATTAATCTGTAACTTGGAAATGCCTTTCAAACTGGCCTGTATCGCAATACTGGTATGGGCAATGCCAACCCCAATATTTCTGAGTACCGTCGAATCGGTCAAATCACGTTGCCAACGCGACACCGGCAGCTTTTCCGCCAAAAAACCAAACAGCGCATTAGCCAAACCCAAATTACCCTCAGAGTTTTCAAAATCTATCGGATTGACTTTGTGCGGCATCGTCGAAGAACCGATTTCGCCGGCGACCGTTTTCTGTTTGAAATAGCCCAAGGAAATATAACTCCAGATGTCGCGGTCAAAATCCAGCAAAATACTGTTGAACCGCGCCAACGCATGGAAAAACTCGGCTATATAATCGTGCGGCTCAATCTGTATCGTGTAAGGGTTAAACTGTAGCCCTAAAGATTCGACAAAAGCCTGTGCAAACTCCGCCCAGTCTACATCGGGATAGGCAACGCTATGGGCATTGTAATTACCGACCGCACCATTGATCTTACCCAGCAACACAACAGCTTCCAGTTGCGCCTGCTGGCGTTGCATCCTGGCGGCAACATTGGCAAACTCCTTGCCGACGGTGGTCGGTGTCGCCGATTGCCCATGGGTGCGGGACAGCATGGGTTGGCTGGCGGTCTCTTTGGCGATCTTTTTAATCGCGGCGATGCACCCGCCGATTTGTGCGCTGATGATTTCACGGCCTTCCTTCAGCATCAGCGCATAAGCCAAGTTGTTGATGTCTTCAGACGTGCAGGCAAAGTGAATAAATTCGCTGACTTTTTCCAGTTCCGCATGGCCTGCTATTTTTTCTTTCAACAGGTATTCAACGGCTTTGACATCGTGGTTCGTGGTTTTTTCGATGTCTTTAACCCGCTGGGCATCGGCTGCTGAAAAATCATTGATGATGCTATCTAATAGCTGATCCGCAGCGCTGCTAAACGTGCCGACTTCACTAATCAGCGGGTGTCTTGCTAACGCCTGTAGCCAGCGGACTTCAACCTGCACCCGAAAACGTATCAGGCCGTATTCGCTAAAAATAGGCCGTAAGGCATCGACTTTATCGGCATAACGGCCGTCGATTGGGGAAATGGCGGTAAGGGTAAAGTGTGTCATCTCGTTTTATGTCTATGGGTTTTATGGGTAAGTTGTCACTACGGATTAACCAGTCAAACCGGGTGGGATAAACTCATGTAAACCGTCGCCAACTATTGGACGCCCGCTCTAGTCGGGGGGGCATCATCATAAACGGATTGATAGCGGACTGCCAGCTGTCTTACTTTCTGACGGTAAGCTGGGCGCCTCACATCAGCCTTGGCCGCCTCAATGACGGGTCATTAGCCCATTAAACTACGGCAAGAGACGGCCCTGGCATCATCGCGTTAATCTTTCCTAAGACTTTGATGCCAATAATCTTTAAATTCCCCTGCAGGAATAGGCTTGGAAAAATGAAAGCCCTGCACTTCCTGGCAATGATGATTTTTAATGCACTCCAATTCATGCACTGTTTCAACACCTTCGGCAATCATCTCTAGGCCCAGGCTGCCACCCATGGCGATGATCGCTTTAACAATGGCCTCATTGGCCGGCACGTCTTGGATATTGCGTACAAATGACTGGTCTATCTTTATCCTGTCTATCGGAAAGCGGGTCAGATAACTTAAACTTGAATGGCCTGTGCCAAAATCATCGATAGCCAGTTTAATCCCTAAGGCCCTGAGCTCATTCAAGGTTGCTACCGTTTGTAGCGGATTAGTCATCACCACGCTCTCCGTCAACTCCAGTTCGATATAGCTAGGATCTATGCCGGTGCCTTCAATAACATCTTTGACGCAAGCGCAAAACTCCTTCTGGCGGAACTGGATAGCCGAAACGTTGATAGCCATCCGCAAAAGCGGCAATCCCTGACTTACCCATTCGACATGCTGCCGACAGGCTTCGTGCAGCACCCATGCACCGATAGCTAGGATTAAGCCCGATTCTTCGGCAATCGGAATAAAAGTGCCGGGCGATATTAAGCCACGTTTCGGGTGATGCCAGCGCAACAACGCTTCTACGCCGATCACCCGGTTACTGGGAAGATGGATTTGGGGTTGATAGAATACTGACAGCTCCTGATTATTCAGCGCCATTCTCAGGTCAGTTTCCAGCGAACTCCGCTCAATCAAGCATTGGTCGTATACTTCAGAATATACAATATAACCGTTACGCCCTTTTGCCTTGACTTCATACATCGCGGCATCGGCCTTACGGATCAACCCGTCGACGGTATCATCGTGCAGCGGGAACAAGGCTACGCCCAGGCTTGCCGTCACATTAATTTCGCGGTCAAAAATCAGCATAGGCAGCCTGATATTGTCGATAATAGTCGCAGCCACTTTTTCCGCGTGCCCGGCTTCGGTCAGATTTTGCAGGATGATAACGAACTCGTCCCCGCCCATGCGGGCGACGGTGTCGCTTTCCCTGACGCTGGACGTCAAGCGATGGGCGAAATTGATTAATAATTGATCGCCAAAACTGTGCCCTAAGGTGTCATTAATCTGTTTAAAGCGATCCAAATCGACAAAAACCAAGGCAAACGGCTTATCACTGCGTTTTGCATATTGGCAGGCCTGCATCAAGCGATCTTTAAACAATAAGCGGTTGGGCACGCCGGTCAGCTGGTCGTAATGGGCAAGAAAATACAGATCCTGTTGCTTGCGCTGCGTGATTTCCTCCAGCAACTTATGGCCTGTCGCCATGCCCACATAAGCGCTGCTTTCGACAATAATAAACCCATTAGCCATGTGCCGCATGCCGGCGTTGATCGTGATATTGGCAAGATCGTCGATGCTGGTATTGATATCGACAATAACCGGATCCGTAGTCATAATTTCGCCGATCAATTTTCTGTGGTGCAAATCTCTGGCGTAGGGCTTAAAAAAAATTTCAGTCAGGCGGCCCCGGTCAATTAAGCCAACAGGGACGTTGTTGTCATTGATAACCGGCGCAGTAAACAGCGATTTGTCTTCGATGAAAATATTTAAAACATCCAGGCAGCGCTGTTGTACAGGGATGGGATCAACATAATGCAACAACTGCTTAACTGTCGCCGATTGGTTCTGGTTATAAGAACCGTCCAGGTTTGGGCGTTTCATATCTAAATCGGCTAATACCTTATCCTTGGCGGCGCGTGTTAACGATTTCATAAACAACCATAGAAAGAGAAGGGGAGAGAGCCTCTGTTCTACATGAGTCATGTTAACGCGTTGTGACAACAAAAATGCGCGATTCGGGCGTTTAGAGGGCTCGCGGGGTTGCGAGCAGCGGCAACCCCCTGTCCTGCCCAGCTAAAGCCGGGCAAATATCCTAGGAACCAGACCTGGATAGTTTCATAAACTGCCGGGCCTATCACGTTTTAAATATGCGCGGGAAGGCTCTAAAACTCTTCCCATTCCTCGCTGGCAGTGTGCCGCAGAGACTTAACAGAGGCGTCAGTCTTGCCTTTATATGTTTCAATTTTTACCGGCGTGGCTGGCTTGATGCCTTGATGGGCAACAGAACGGTACGCACTTGCTTCAATTTTAAAGACCTCCACTGTAGCCGACAGGTTTTGCGCCTGCTCTTCCATTGATTCTGCCGCTGCGGCAGCCTGTTCCACCAACGCCGCATTCTGTTGCGTGACATCATCCATTTGGGCAATCGCCTGATTAACTTGTGCAATACCGGAGCTTTGTTCGACAGAAGCGGCAGAAATTTCCGCCATAATTGCTGTAACCCGTTGTATAGATGCTGCAATTTCCTGCATAGTGTGTCCGGCTTGGGCGACTAATTTACTGCCGTCGGCAACCTTATCTTCCGAGTCGCCAATCAGGCTTTTGATTTCTCCGGCAGCGGCGGCGGCACGCTGTGCAAGGTTACGCACCTCACCGGCCACCACGGCAAAGCCCCTGCCCTGGTCACCCGCCCGTGCGGCCTCGACGGCGGCATTAAGGGCAAGAATATTGGTCTGGAAGGCAATGCCATCGATCACGGAGATAATATCCACAATTTTGCGTGACGAGTCATTGATGTCATTCATGGTCGCGATCACTTTTTGCACCACCGTAACGCCTTTACCGGCAACATCGGATGCGCCTATTGCCAACTGGTTGGCCTGCCTGGCATTTACCGTATTGGCTTGCACTGTCGTCGTCAGTTCTTCCATGCTGGCTGCGGTTTGTTCGAGGCTGGCAGCCTGCTCTTCAGTACGGTGGGACAAATCATTATTGCCTGCCGCAATTTCTTTAGAGGCCGTATTGATGGTGTCGGTGGAGTTTTTAATATCGGCCACCAATGTTTTGAGGTTCTCTACCGTAGCGTTCATGCCTGCTTTCACTTGTCCCAACGTACCTGGATAGTCCCTGGACATGGTTTGGGTCAGATCGCCTTTAGCTAAGGCGTTGACTAGCAGCAACACATCATTCAGGCCGGTATCGACAACGTCGGAGAGTCGGTTGAGCAGTTCAGACAAGGTTTGGGCATAACCCGTCTTGCCGCCCATATCAATTTTGACGCTAAAATCGCCCCGATTGGCGGCGGCATCGACGACATGCTGAATTTCACCGACAATTGTTGTCAATGAATCGACAGTGTCATTGACGCCGTTTTTAGCCTGTCCGAATACGCCAGGGTAGTCTTTCGTGATACGCTGACTAAGGTCACCTGCCGCCAACGCATTGCTAACCCGCGTTACATCATCCAATCCGGTACGCGTCGTATCGGAAAGTTTGTTCAATAATCTGCCTAAATCTTTGGCATAACCTTTATGACGGTTGAGGTCAATTTGTTTGCTGAAGTCACCATTAACGGCGGCACCAACAATGCCTTCAATATCCGCCACAACACTTTTCAATACGGTTTGCATGGTCTGCAAGGCAAATAATAATTGTCCGATTTCATCGTGGCTATCCACGTCAATGCGGCTATTCAAATCACCTTCGGCAATCTTCTGGGCGACTTCAATACTGAATGCCAGTGGTCTAAAAATCGAACGAATTAAAGCAAAACCCAGAAACAATGCCATGATAACGGAAACCACCCCTGTTATTATCATCAACAGGCGCGAACTGTTGGCCGCATCCTCAGCTATTCTATTATCATTATCGGCATATTGCTTATTAAGCTCTACAAGCTTGTTGAGCCATTTTTTTGCTTCAGCTGATTGATTTTTCCTTAATTCCAATTGGTTGATGTAGGTGGCGAATAAATGTTTCTGCCCCTCCTCGCCCTGATTTTTTGACAAGGCCTCAATCGTAGCATTAACTTCCGCTTGGCTTTTTTTCCATGCTTCCCAGGCCGGAACAAAGGCATTCCAGACTTGTTGCTCTTCAGGTTCCTGGGCGGTTGCGGCATAAATGGCCCAACCTTTATCTATGCGTTCCCAAATCTGCTGCTTGTTTTTCAGAATATCGGCAAATTTTTCCTGGGCGTTGTAATCATATTGATAAAGGAACATATCCCGGTTAGCCAACCTTATTGCAGTTTGCCCCTCATTGATGACACCCAGCCCATAAACTGACTGCAACCGATTAGCGCCTATCTGTTTCAATGAATCGGATGCTTTCTGGATACCGTAATTGCCGACTAGGCCGACAATAACCAAAGCAACTGATACAAACAGCACAAGCAGTATCAGTTTGGTTTTGATGTTTAGACTTTTCATTCTTAATCCCCGACATTGTTTAAACTACAGCAAAAATAGTCACTGCAAACCGTAACGGACTGATTATACCCATCCCAGCATCATTTAACATCTGTTGTCAGTCAACGCCTGAGCCATCCGGCTCCCAGGAATCAGAGAATAGAGCGTATAAAACTAAGGCAGTCGGTGGAGTGAGGCATCTTTATGATGCGCCCTAAAAACAGGCTAGGGCTACGCAGAAAAGCTAAGCATTACCTACAAGATAAGGCGGGGGCCGTTGAAATGGCTAAAAATGGAAAACAAACAGACTAACGCCTGGAATATCCAACCTTCATTCTGCCGCCCTTAAAAACCAGTTGTCGGCAATTTGCCCATGCAACTCGCCGAGCTTGTTTTGCAAATCATCAAGAATCGCCCGCAACTGCAATTGTGTAGTCTGATGGGTATCTATGGCCTGCACATAGCCCTCCAATTCCGCAAGACGTTGGGGCAACCCATCATGGTTGGGCAACTGATTGATACAATCGGAAATCTCTACCAGACAACGGCTCACCGAGCGCGGCAGATTGGTATCCAGCAATAAAAAATTAAGCACATCATCGCCTTTGACACGGCTGCGCACATGCTGGCGATACATTAACAACGCATTCAGGGCGGTTAAAATATTAACCCATAGAATGGTCTCGTATTGGCGCAATTCGTCACTACGGGATTCTGCAAGCAACAGCGAAGCCAAATCCAGGATACGGCTAGTCATATCCGCACGTTCAAGATTTCTGCCTAGCCGGATAAACCGGTAGGGGTGGTTATGGCTCATATAGCCGGATAACAAACCGGTAAAGCGCTGGCAGCCTTTTAAGATCTCCTTAAGGAACAGCACTCGGCTACGGCGGTTGGCAATAGTATCGAGATTGCATTTGGTGAACAAATACATTTCATTAACCTGCTCCCATGCCTCGTCGGGCAATAACTCCCTGGACGTGCGTATATTTTCTCTAGCTGCGCTGAGTGATGAGAACAAGGAGCCTGAATAACTGGCATCAGTCAACAAAAAGCGGGTGATATTGCGCTCATTGGCTACCTTGTGTTTTTCATAATATTCCTGTTCTGAGCCGCTGATACGCACCAATTGCTGCCAGCCCATTTCCACGCCTTTCGGCAAGTCCATCAATAAATTCATGTGCACACTAACCAACTTGGCGGTATTTTCAGTGCGTTCCATGTATCGCGCCAGCCAATACAGGCGCTCTGCTGAACGTGATAACATCAGCGTCCCTCCATATTAATAATCCAGGTGTCTTTACTGCCGCCGCCTTGCGATGAATTGACGACGAGCGATCCTTTTTTCAGTGCCACGCGGGTTAAACCACCTGCCGTAACAAAGGTATTTTCACCTTGCAGGATAAATGGCCGCAAGTCGATATGGCGGGGCTCCAGCTTACCTTTGCACAAGGTGGGTGCCGTCGAAATGGCTAATGTAGGTTGGCCGATATAATTGCGCGGGTCGGCTTTGATAATCTGCCTAAATGCCTCAACTTCTTTGGCTGTTGCGTGCGGGCCCACCAGCATGCCATAACCGCCCGATTCATTGGCCGGTTTGACAACCAACTCTGCCAAATGCGCCAACACATAATCAAGATCCTCTTTATGGCTGCACAAATACGTCGGCACATTAGGCAATATCGGCTCTTCATTAAGATAATAACGGATCATTTCCGGGACATAAGCATAAACAACCTTGTCATCAGCCACGCCAGCCCCCGGCGCATTGGCCAACGCCACATTACCGGCCTTCCATGCACGCATCAAGCCACGTACGCCCAAAGCCGAATCCTTACGGAACACTTCAGGGTCGAGAAAATCATCATCTATGCGCCGGTAAATGACATCGACCTTGTCCAGGCCTTCAATGGTACGCATATACACACAGTCGTCCTCCTTAACGATGAGGTCGCCACCTTCCACCAGCTGTGCGCCGATTTGCTGCGCCAAATAAGCATGCTCAAAATAGGCTGAATTATAAATGCCGGGGGTCAGCACGACTATTTGCGGCTTGTTGTTGTGCTGCGGTGCAATGGATGACAACATGTCCTGCAAATGGGTAGGGTAATCGTCTATCGGCAATATATCGATGCCTTGCAACAGCTCAGGAAACACCCGTTTGGTAATCACGCGGTTTTCCAACATATAAGAGACACCAGAAGGGACGCGTAAATTATCTTCCAACACGTACATTGTGCCGTCTTTATCCCGCACCAAATCTGTGCCGCAAATATTGGCCCACACATTATGTCTAGGTTTCATGCCAACACATTCTTTGCGGAAGTTTTTCGAGCTGTTTATCGTTTCGCTAGGAATCTTACCTTCCTTAATAAACGCCTGTTCGCCGTAAACGTCACTAATAAAGCAGTTCAATGCTGTCAAGCGCTGTTTTAAACCCTTTTCTATCACCTTCCATTCTCGTGCATCCATGATGCGCGGAATAATGTCAAACGGCCAAGCCCTATCTATATTACCTTCGTCACTATAAACCGTGAAACTGATACCCATTTCCATAATAGCCAATTCAGCAGCTATTTTACGCTTGTCTATATCCGTTTTTTTCAGGGAGTTTAAATATTGGCATAAGCCGTGGCTAACCGGACGCGGCTGAAACTCTGAATACATCAGCTCATCGTAAGCATTGTCAGTTGTGTAATTTTCCCAGATCGATTTCATAGCTGTTCATATCTATTTATTTGTTTAAATAAAATAAGCATTAATTATGCCACACCTAAATCGCTAAAAATGACAGCCTTCAGCTTGTTTAAAACAACGTGAGCACCATAGCATACTCAGCACAACAGGGATGATTTTAAAACCGCCTTTTTCAACCCTTTCAGAAAAGCCGGGCATTTATCACGACGTAAGCCCGAATGGGATATAGGATTTGCCCAGATCCTGCATTAGCTCACCATTTGCTTTAAGTTGGTGCGAACAGCAGGTTTTGCTTAGAATTGGTGCACTGCCTTAGCCTAAGCAATACCAAAACAAAGAATATAATCGGGGGAGGGACGAGCGGTGCCAACCTGCTAACCACAACACACTATCCGGTGGTTAGCTAAAGGCATTTGAAAAACAGCTTGCAAAACCAATCGGGTTATTTGATTTTAGCTTCTTTGTACATCACATGCTTACGGACAACAGGATCAAATTTTTTGATTTCCATTTTCTCAGGCATGGTTTTTTTGTTTTTTGTCGTGGTGTAAAAGTGGCCGGTGCCTTCAGTAGAAATCAGCTTAATTTTATCGCGCATTTTTTATCCCCATTAACCTAATAGACTGTTATAGACCGTTTTTACGCACATCCGCCAACACAGCGTCTATGCCCTTTTTATCAATAATACGCATACCCTTGGCGGACACCCTGAGGCGCACCCAACGGTTTTCACTTTCCACCCAAAACCTGTGATGATGCAGGTTGGGCAGGAAACGTCTTTTGGTTTTGTTATTGGCGTGTGATACGTTGTTACCCGTAACAGGATGTTTACCCGTTACTTGACAGACTCTGGACATGATTAACCTCTATACCTAAATTCAAAATAGCCCAGCTTTATACCAAAAAATCTTTTCAAGGTAAATAACAATCTATAAAATAAACCGAGAACAACACTTATTAAGGACACATAATGCCAATTAAGCTCGGTATGGTCATGGACTCCATAGCCCGTATCAACATAAAAAAAGACACCAGTTTTGCGATGTTGCTTGAAGCCCAAGCTAGGGCGTGGGAGTTGCATTATATGGAACTGAATGATTTGTACATGAGGAATGGCCGGGCCTACGCACGGACACGCACGCTAAAGGTACAACGCGATGCGCAGCAATGGCACGAATTTATTGCCGAGCAGGATATGCCTCTGGATGAACTCGATGTCATCATGATGCGTAAAGACCCGCCTTTCGATCAAGAATATATTTATGCGACCTATTTGCTGGAACGGGCTGAAAGCATGGGGGTTTATGTCGTCAACAAACCGCAGTCGCTGCGTGACGCCAATGAAAAACTGTTTACGGCGTGGTTTTCAGAGTGCTGTGCAGAAACACTGGTGGCCAGAGAACCCGCCAGAATCAGGCAGTTCCTGCACGAGCAAGGGGAAATCATCTTGAAACCACTGGACGGCATGGGCGGCACGTCCATTTTCCATTTACGCCAGAATGACCCTAATCTCAGTGTTATTCTGGAAACCATGACACAATACAATAGCCGTTATGTAATGGCGCAAAAATACCTGCCGGAAATCAAAGACGGTGACAAGCGCATCCTGGTCATTAATGGCGAACCCATACCTTATTGCTTGGCGCGCATTCCTGCTGACGGTGAAACGCGTGGCAATTTGGCGGCTGGCGGCCGTGCCGAAGGCCGTCCTTTGACCGAACGGGACCGCTGGATAGCGCAGCAGGTCGGCCCTACGCTACGCGACAAAGGGTTGGTGTTTGTCGGCTTGGATGTCATCGGCGACAAACTGACGGAGATTAACGTGACCAGCCCCACTTGCGTCCAGGAACTGGACAGCCAATTCGGGCTGAATATTTGCGGCGTATTAATGGACCATATTGAAACAACACTACAATAACCACCCAAGCATGACAGACCAACGTAAATTTAATGCTTACAGCACCCTATCCAATAACGACTCCTTACTGGTCGCCTTATTTATGGCGGCGATTGTGCATGTCGTCCTTGTCTTGGGCATTAACTTCACGACACCCAAGCCGGAAAAAATCAGCCGGTCCATGGATATTACGCTGGTCAATACCCCGGCAAAAAAAGCCCCTGAAGAGGCCAAATTTTTAGCACCCGATAATCAAATTAGCGCAGGCGAACACGTTAAAAAACCGGAACTACCCGCACAACAGTTGCCCAGCAACGGCAACGGCCAAAGCAAACAACTTAAAAAGCAGGCGCAAGAAGAAAGCGCCCCCAAGACCGTTCGCAAAATAATTACCCGGCGAAAAGCCGAGCAACAGGTTATTGCCGCAACAAAGCCTGCTGTTGTCCACTCGCAAAAGGAGCGGCCGCATTTATCGCCCGAAACCTTGCAGCAACAACTGGCGCAGCTCGGCACGGAAATCAGGCAAAACCAACAAAGCGCCGAGGACACCGGCATTACCTTTGTCTCTGAAGTCAGCACCCATAAGTATGTTGCTGCACAATATCTAAAAGACTGGGAAAGCAAAGTGGAACGTGTCGGCAACTTAAATTATCCTGAAGTGGCTGCAAAAAAAAATTTTTCAGGTACATTGACTATGGATGTGACCATCCATGCCGACGGCAGCATACGCGACATTATTATCAAGCGCTCATCAGGCAACCCCGCATTGGATGACGCCGCCAAACAAATTGTTAGGATGAGCGCCCCGTTTGCACCCTTACCGCTGGAATTGCTTAAAGAGCTCAACCCTAAAATTCTGGGTATCACCAGAATATGGAAATTTTCTGATGAATCTATGACCGCCAGATAACTTTTGACACCACGCCTTATGAATGAAGCCACTTACCTAAACAATCAGTTTATTATTGCCATGCCCAGCCTGGCGGATCCGGTGTTTTCCCATACCGTCACATTCTTATGCCAGCACAACAAAGATGGCGCATTAGGCATCGTTATCAACAAACCGGTGGACATGAAGCTAGGGGAAATATTTGCCCAGATGAAGATCCCGGTGACCTCGTTAGCCGCCGCCGAAGCCCCGGTTTTTTCAGGCGGCCCGGTACAGCAGGAACGCGGTTTTGTGCTGCATACCCCCAGCGGCGAATGGAATGCCACACTAGCTGTATCCGATACCATTTCGCTGACCACATCCCGCGATGTGCTGGAAGCCATTGCCGTCGGCGAAGGCCCCGAACATTATCTGGTCGCCTTAGGCTACGCCGGTTGGGGTGAAGGGCAATTGGAAAAAGAAATGATAGAGAATGCCTGGCTGACGACACCCTATGGCAGCCAGGTGTTGTTTGACACGCCGATTAACCAGCGCTGGAGCGCGGCGGCAGGGCAAATCGGCATTGATATCAACAAACTCACCACGCTGGCCGGACATGGTTAAGCCTGACCCGTTAGCGCGGCAGGCACACGGCGACACCTACCTGGGCTTTGATTTCGGTACCAAAAAAATAGGGGTCGCCGTCGGCCAAAGCATCACGGTCAGCGCCAGCCCTTTACAAACCTTGCGATCAATCAATCAGTCTCCCGACTGGCCCGGCATCAGCGGCTTGATCCAGGAATGGCGGCCTATCGGCTTGGTGGTCGGCATTTCCAGGCAGCACGACGGCAGCGACAATCCGGTCACGCCGCGCATGCTGAAGTTTTGTCGGCAACTGGAAGGGCGTTACCAATTGCCCGTTTACCAGCAGGACGAGACCTTATCGACCTTCGAAGCCAAACAAATGCTGTTTGATGACGTCAAAGTCAGCGCCGGCAAACTATGGGCCGTCCAAGACCAATTGGCCGCCCAGCTTATTTTGCAGACTTGGCTTAACCATCAAGCCCAATACCCCGTCACCTAAAAGGATGCCCGTGTTAGAAATCAATACCCTGTTAAACCATTTGGAAACCGAGCTGCAACAGACGCTGGACACAAGAAAACTGAATAACCCGCTGATGATAGGCATCCGTACCGGCGGCGTATGGATAGCCGAACAACTGCACCAACGGCTACAGATAGACGAACCCTTGAGCCTGCTGGACATTTCTTTTTATCGGGATGATTTTTCACAAATCGGCGTACACCCGCATGTCAAACCCAGTTGTATGCCTGCCCATATCGAAGGCCGCGACATCATCCTGGTGGACGATGTCTTTTATACCGGACGAACCGTGCGCGCCGCGCTGAACGAGATTTTTGATTATGGTCGCCCCAATCAGGTGGTGTTGGCGGTATTGATAGACCGTGGCGGCAAACAAATTCCCATCGCACCGGATTGTGTAGGGGCCCGCATGGCCTTGGCCGCCAACCAGCGCATTAAACTAACCGGCCCAGAGCCCCTCGCCATTCATTTGACAACCTCAGCCTCGGATAAACCATGACTGTAGCCGCCATCGACGCCATGATAAACAAGTTGCAGTTAAACGCAGAAGGCAAGCTTAAACACTTTATAACCATTGAAGGCCTTAGCAAAACGCTATTGACCGAAATCCTCGACACGGCGGAGTCTTTTGTCGGCATCACCGACCAGCAGATCAAAAAAGTCCCGCTGTTGCGCGGTAAAACCATAGTCAATTTGTTTTTTGAAAACAGCACCCGCACCCGCACCACCTTCGAGCTCGCCGCCAAACGCCTGTCCGCCGATGTGCTGAGCATGAGCATTTCCACGTCATCGACCTCGAAAGGCGAAAGCCTGCTCGACACCATCCGCAACCTGGAAGCGATGTTTGTTGATATGTTTGTCGTGCGTCACGGCATCAGCGGCGCCGCGCATTTTATCGCCCGACACACCGCGCCGCATATCAGCGTGATCAATGCCGGCGACGGGCAACACGCGCATCCTACGCAAGCCATGCTGGACATGTTCACGATACGGCAAATAAAAAAAGACTTCGCCACGTTGCGCGTCGCCATTATTGGCGACATCCTGCATTCCCGGGTTGCCCGCTCGCAGATTCAGGCCTTAAACACCCTGGGCGTCGCTGAAGTCAGGGTCATCGCCCCGAAAACCTTATTACCGGCACATGTGGAAACACTGGGCGTCAGCGTCTCGCATAGCTTGGCCGAAGGGCTTAAGGACATTGATGTCATCATCATGCTGCGGCTGCAAAAAGAACGCATGACCTCGGCGTTATTGCCTAGCGAAAGCGAATATTTCAAATGCTTCGGACTCACCGAAAGCAAGCTCAAAATAGCCAAGCCCGATGCCATCGTCATGCACCCAGGGCCAATTAACCGGGGCGTGGAAATTGACTCGAAAGTCGCTGACGGCCCGCAGTCGGTTATCCTTAAACAGGTCAGCAATGGCATAGCGGTACGCATGGCGATCATGTCGATGGCGATGCAACCGCAAGGCGGCATGCAATGAACAAAATACTCATCCAGCACGGGAGAATCATTGATCCCGCCAATGAGACAGACCGTATAGGCACGGTTTATATCGCCGACGGCAAGATCATTTCGGTAAGCAACGTGCCGGACGGTTTCAAGCCCGACCACATCATTGATGCCGACAAGCAGATTGTTTGCCCTGGATTTATCGACTTGAGCACCCGTTTGCGCGAACCCGGACAAAGCCGCAAAGCGACCTTCAACAGCGAAACGCTGGCTGCCGCGAGCGCCGGCGTCACGACGATGTGCCTGCACCCGGACACGATACCCGTCATTGACACCGCCGCAGTGGCCGAACTCATCAAGGAGCTGGCCGACAAAGCCGATTATCCGCAAATCCACCCTATCGCTGCGCTCACGCATAAGCTGGAAGGCACGGAACTCAGTTCGATGCTGGCGCTTAAACAGGCAGGTTGCATTGCGGTCGGCAATGCCAACCAGCCGATCAAAAACCTGCTGATCTTAAGGAGAGCTATGGAATATGCCGCCAGCCATGACTTATTGCTGATGTTCCGTCCCAATGACTATTGGCTGGGCAATAATGGCTGCGCCCATGAAGGCGCTTTCGCCACCCGGTATGGTTTGCCGAGCATTCCCGAAGCGGCTGAAACCATAGCACTGGATCAATGTCTGGAGTTAGCGGAATTAACCGGTTGCCGCGTACACTTCGGCCAATTAAGCTGCAAACGTTCGGTCATCAAAATCCATCAGGCGATAAAATACGGCCTGGATGTCAGCGCCGATGTCGCCATCCATCAGCTGCACCTCACCGAAAACGATATGGCGCCTTTTGACAGCGCCTACCATGTCTTGCCGCCGTTCCGCACCGAAGCGGATAAACAGTATCTCAGACAAGGCCTTGCCGGCGGCACGCTAAGCGCTATTTGTTCCGACCATCAACCGCATGATATTGATGCCAAACTGGGCGCATTTCCTGAAACGGAACCAGGAGTTTCGGCATTGGAAACACTGTTGCCGCTAATGCTTAAACTGGTGACCAAGCATGCAATAACGCTGGAACAGGGTATTGCCGCATTAAGCCAAAATCCGGCGCATATACTGCGCCTGGACAGCGGCGCGTTAACGCCTGGCCTACCGGCGGACATTTGCATCTTCGACCCCGATCTGGAATGGCAGGTCAATGCCGACAACTGGAAAAGCCGGGGAGCCAACACGCCGTTTTGGGGCCACACGCTGAAAGGCCGGGTCACCCATACCTTGCAGGCAGGTAAAGTGATTCATTGTTTAAACAAGGCATAAGGCGATGCGAAGGCTGCTTCATCGCCTTCCTGACCAGCTTTAATTTTTTTGGCGGGGCAGACTGGACATACTTCATACGGCCATGCTTACAGCTTTACAATCTTTCGTGGTATGCAGAAACCGCCCCAATGGGTATCGCATACCCTTGTGTTGATTTTTACCATTATGCTGTAAGAGCTATAGCTTAACGCTTAATCACCGCCACAACCGCCCCCGCAACCACTATCCGCGCTACACCCCCCGCCACATCCACCACCGCAACCAATATCGCTGGCACAATAACCATTGCCGTCCGGTCTGCAATTCAAACTGTACATAAAACCGCCGGCGATGCCAAATTGTGCGTCTATCGAAAATAATAACGGTAAATTAGCTGGCGCTTGGGGATTTATGTGGTCTTTAACGCAAGCCAAACGCCAAGCCCGTTTTATGCTGTCTTGCGACATCATCGGCGTAGCCATTGCTTCCGCCGGTGTGTGATGTAAAAACCGCCCAAACGCTTTTTGGCAAAATAGCTCATAACTCCGGGTAAATAAAATAAATTCGTGCCACGCATCATCGGTCACTTGAGTAGGCATGGCGACCATTCTGCTCCCCGCGCGGTTGCAGATATAGAAATAGTCGCGCAAGGCTTGAAACACTAGCGCCAGTTGCTCATCATTAAGCGTAGGGTGTTTGTTCTTGAGTTTTTGCTTAATCGCCGGATGAAACCGGTAACGCTGGATATAAGCCAATTGCGATAATTGCCTACCGATGACATAAAGCGCACACACCACTCCCAACAGGGCCAGGACAACGAATAAGCTAAGCATTTGAACACCTTAAATAATAGAAGAATATCTGTTGACCACGGCTTATGCACCGCGCCAGTTGCAAAACAGGGCGATAAGCCGGCCACGATTACGCGCTATCCAAACTAACGGGCGCTACAGCCGTTCTGGTTTGCCATTAGGTTTATAATAGCGCTGCTAGCCGATTTTAATGAATACCCACCTACGCGCAAAGAAGATATAAGCATAAAGGCCAATGCCTCCCACCCCTTTGCCAGGCATTGACAGACCCGTTGCGATAATCCCCTGATTCATCATGTTGTAACAAGAGCCCTCTATCTTTGTTACATTTTTATCACAAAGGCCAGCCCATGTTTGATCCCTCCTTATTAAATCAATCGAAAGCCGGACTGTCGGAAATTGAGGCAGGATATATCACCGGCAGCCTCCTTAGAATCTGTCCGCCAGTGTCGCCACAACAGACTAATAGTGAAATCTCCAAGCTATTAGACGAACATCCTGACTTGGTATCTATTGCGGTCATCGAAGACAACAAACCTATCGGATTGATCAACAGAAACTTTTTTATGGAAGGCATGGCAAAACCCTACCGCCATGATTTGTTTGACCGGAAAAGCTGCATTGCCTTCATGGACAAAGAGCCGCTTATTGTCGACCAAAACATGGGCATTCAGGCACTCAGCTTTAAAGTGTTGGATTCGGGCCGGAAAACTCTTAACGACGGTTTTATCATCACCGATGAAAACGGCAATTATCTGGGCCTGGGCACCGGTGAAGATTTAGTCAAAATAGTCTCTTTCTTACAGGCGGAAAAAAACCGCCTGATAACAGAAAGCATCAACTACGCCAGCATCATCCAAAAATCCTTTCTGCGCTCGTCGCGGGAAGACATGGGTGCCGTATTGCAGGATTATTTCATGCACTGGGAACCGCGCGACAAAGTCGGCGGCGATTATTATTTCTGTAAAAAATTTGACGACGGGTTCTTTTTCGCGCTGATCGACTGCACCGGGCACGGCGTTCCCGGCGCATTTATGACACTGATCATGGCTTCTTTCCTCGACCATATCCTGCTTAAAGACAATCGTCACAACCCTGCCGGTGTGCTCGCGATCATGAACAAAAAAGTCAAGAAAGCACTGGGCCAAATCAACGTATCGACTACTGGCGAAATAAATATTGACAACATTGCCTCACCGCAGAGCGGGCAATCCGATGATGGTATGGATACGGCTTTCTGCTGGGTTAATACGCAAGACAACACACTCATTTACGCCGGAGCAAAAACGCCCTTGTTTTATATCAGTGACGCATCACCTGAGGTGCAGACACTGGAACCGAACCGCAAAGGCGTCGGGTATATCGACACGCCTATGGACTACGAATGGGCCAACCAAGAACTGGCATTAACGAAAGGAATGTGCATCTACCTGACCACAGACGGCATCATCGACCAGATAGGCGGCACAAAAAAAATTGCTTTCGGCAAAAAACGATTTTCGGCATTGCTCCAGGAAAACTATCAAAAACCCATGCCGGAGCAGGAAGCTATTGTTATGCAGGCCTATTATGACTACCAAGGCAAACAACGCCGACGCGATGATGTCTGCCTAATGGGCTTTAGATTTTAATACACCAGGATTTTTATGATTATCGATGTGTTCACAATCTTCCGCGAGGAAGCCGAAACTAACGGGATTGTTTTTTATTATAGCGGCATTATTTCCCAGAATGTCATTAAGACCATGGGGGAATCGTTGAAGCAAAAACTGCAACAACAGGATGAAAAAGGCACTAAATCCCGCAAAGTCTTTTCCACTTTTATCGAAATGATACAAAACGCGATGCACTATTCGCCTGTTGCGCCTGATTCTGACGATGCCAAGGAAGGTTCTATCATTGTCGGCAGAAAAGAAGACAAGTATTTTATTATTTGCGCCAATTTAATTGAAAGGCAGTATGAACCACGCATACGCGACAAACTTGACCCTCTGCTGAAAATGACCGCCGAAGAGATCAGACAAGCTTATCGCGCTCAATTGAAAAACGACCAGCACAGTGCCGACACCGTCAGCAAAGGCGCTGGCCTAGGATTTTTAACACTGGCAAGAGATTCAGCCGAACCTATCGAATACGCCTTCAGGGATGTGATAGGTCACGAAGATGAATTGTCTTGCTTTTATCTCAAAGCTACTATTTAAGGGGTTACTATGACCGATCTATATATTCCAGCCAGCTCGGACACACCAGAAGTCGATTTTCAATTTTCCCGCAACACCTTGAGCCTATCAGGTGAAGCTTACCCTGAAAATGGTGTTGAATTTTTCCGGCCCATCCTGAAGCAATTACAAAGCCATTTGCAATCCATCAGCGGCAAAAAAATCGAATTTAACTTTCAGCTCACTTATTTCAACAGCGTCAGCACAAAAATTCTTTATAGCATGTTTGAGTTATTGAACATGTATGCCAAAGCCAACCCCAATTGCGTTTCGTTAAACTGGTACCACGACGAAGAGGATGACACGATCCTGGGCTTTGGCTTAGACATCCAGGAAGATTTCACATGGATCGACTTCAACGCCGTCGCGACCGCATAAGCCGCGCATCTTAACTCCGGCCGCTTTAACGCCAATTAACCGATATTGTCGACCTGTAGGACGTAGCCTTCAGGTCGACAACCCGTCAGGCTTATTTAAGCGTCTGATAATAGTCAGCCAGTTCTTTGATTTCCGCATCGCTCAATTGTTGTGCTATCAACCTCATGCGACTGTAGACATCATTATGGCGCGCACCGCTTTTATAAGCCAACAAGCTGCTCACGAAGTAATCACGCTGTTGCCCTGCCAATGCCGGAATATCCATTTTCTCCCCCTGACCTCTGCTGCCATGGCACACCGAACACGGCGGCAAAATGCGTTTGCCATCCCCCTGCCCGACCATTTTTTCTGCCCGGACGGCAATCTGGCTATTCGCTTGGTTTTGCGGCATGGGTAATGAACTGAACCAAACCGCTAAATCCGCAGCATCCTGTTCGCTCAAGCCTTTCGCAATAGCCGTCATCGCATCATGGCTACGGCTGCCGTCAAAATAATCACGCAACTGCTTGTAAGTATATGTGGCAACTTGGCCTGCCAGGGCTGGAATGGCGGGTATGGTTTCATCGTCGCGGGTTTCTGCCTTGATGCCGGCACCGGTTTCACCGTGGCAACTGTTACAGGATTCAGCCAACGCCTTACCCTTATTCAAATCGCCCTTTTTCACGACATTCAGGGTTTCAGGCGTCCAGGCGATGTTAGAAGCAGGCCCGGCATGAACGGCAAACGACAGCAGCAATGCGCTAACGAACACTATATTTTTCATGATTAATATCCCCATCCGCTTGAACCAAAGGTTTCCATAAAAAAGAACTGCAAGATCGGAAACCCGAAGCTAATCGCCATCAACACGGCGATCACCTTATTCCAGAGCGTAAGATCATTCAGATACTCGGGCAACGAGGTGACCGCATGTAAAGGCTCGGCAAACTCAACCTCTTGGTCAAACGCTTCTGAAGTTGGATTGAACTGGGTCTTGACCAGAATATAGATGAACAGACAAGCCGACCCCAACAGCACCAAGCCGCCGAATATCATCGCCAATTCATAAGGTTTCCATGCCAGCGTCAGGAGGTTATTGTAAACCACGCTGGAAATACGGCGGGGCTGACCTAACAAGCCCAAGATATGCCAGGGCGTTGTTAAAATAACCATGCCGATAAACCAAGTCCACAACTGGGTCAAGGCCATCGCATTGGAAAACAACGGTTTTCCGGTCAGCATAGGCCAGAGATAATAAGCCACAGCGAAATACATGATGATCGTCGTGCCGCCAAAAATCAGATGGAAATGGCCTGGTACCCACGCAGTATTGTGTATCATCGCATTCATCGCATAACTGGCATTGACGATGCCGCCAAAACCGCCAAATATCAGCATCAGCAGCGCCAGAATAACAGACAGCACCATCGTATTCGTCCAGGGCAGCGTGATGATCCAGCCGAACAACCCTTTGCCGCCGCGTAGCCGACCCGCGATTTCCAACGAGGCAATAACGGTAAAGCCGGTGACCAAGGTTGGGATGGCGACGACGAACGTGCCGATACCGTGCAATAACTTCCAGCCTTGCGCCTGCTCAGGATCCATGTACAGATGATGGAAACCTATCGGTAAAGCGAACACGACCAGCACGATAAGCGCAGCCCTGGCTATTTCGTCGCTGAACAGAAAACCGCCCGCCTGTTTCGGCACAAACACATAAAAAGCCGTGTAAGCAGGGATCAACCAGAAATAAACAATCGGGTGCAAGGTCCATGCGAACAAGGTTCTGGCCAGACCCGGATCAACCGTGTCTATCCAGCCCAATGACAGCGGGATTAACTGGAACAGCACTTCTAACGCCACACCGGCACTGGTCCATAGCCATAACATGGCATTGGCGGCGGTGGCAAACATCGCTAAAGGCACCGGCAAACCGGGATGGGCTTTTTTCCATTGATTAAACATCACCAGCATGATGACGCACCACGCCCAGGAACCCACGACCAGTAGCGTTGCACCGATATAAAAAGCCGCGTGGGCGACTATTGGCGGATAAAACGTATACAGCACCGAAGCCTTGCCGGTCAACAGCGGGATAGCAGCCAGCACGACGCCGAACAAAGCCAAGCCGAACCCGCCCCATGCCAGCGGCAGATTCCATATCGCTTGTTTCAGGCTGGTGGCGGCAATGTAATAACCAAAGCCCATGATAAAAAAAGTCGTCAGCACAAACGCCATGAGTACGCCATGGGTACTGACCGAAGCAAAATAAACCGGCGCGGAATCTAGCGCCGGAATAAAGCCGCTACGCTCCAGCACCTGATATTCGCCCATAAGGCAAGCCACGATAAACGCGGCAAAGGCCACCCATAAATGGCTTAACGCCAGCTTTCTTGTTACAAGGTCATTCATTGTTGCTCTCCGAGGGTTTTACCGGCGCTGTCCAGTCTTCTTTGGCGATAACGGAAATATTGCTCCACATGTGGTTATGCCCCAAGCCACAATATTCATTACATAACAAGGGATATTCGCCAGGTTTCGGAAATGTCGTGGTGATTTCCGCGACATACCCCGGCACTATCATCGTGCTCATATTCGTCATTGGGATATGGACGCCGTGCAGCACATCCATGCTCACCCAACGGAAAGTCAACGGGGTTTCGGCAGGGACATCAATGTGTTTTGGAAAAAAAGAATAGCGTCCGGCAACCATGCGGATAACGATTTCGCCTTTATCATTGACTTCCACACCCAGATGATCTTCGGCAAATTCCTTGCTCAAATGCAAGCTGGCGGAATTGATGGTTTCAACCTTGCTGGGCGGGTTAACGCCGTGGAAAAAGGCGTCCACGGTAATAATGCCGACCATCAGGGCAATGACCAGCATCGAGATGCTTATCCATTTCCGCTCCAGATGGTCGATGTGCATGGCGTTAAATTGGGATAACCAATCCCGCACAAGATTTCCGCATTTTTGTTTTAGTGGCTCTATTTGCATAATCCAATCCTAGCCTCTGGGCAAAAATACGCCGTAATATAAAAATAGCCACGCAATGACCATTCCTCCTATCACCGCTGACATCAGGGCAAAAGTGCCAACAGGTGAACTTTCGAGAATACGTTGTCGGTCTTCTTCACTCATTTGATCCATAATATCCCCCACTTTCGTTATTATTAGGCGATGATGTGCGAAACCTGTAAAAAGCATAGATAACAACGAATTATGATTATTTTGCAGATTATCGGCAGCACACAACATCGCACACTAAGCCCAATACCACCATTGATGGTGAGGAAATTATAAAGATAAAGCGTAGTGTTGTCTGCTTAATGATTATACGGAGACGGGGGGCGGTGGTCGTAGCGCAGTTGACGCCTTTAGCGGTCGGGACATAGGCGTACATGATACGGTCGCCATGTCGGCAAGGCTTGCCAGATGGCGACCCTTTGGATTTGGCTAAAAATAACTTCCCGAAATCAGCGATCTTTAGGGATGGCTTGGTAGTTCCAACGGGGAAGGAAGTCATCAAACCGGATAGTCATGGTTTCGAGGAAATCTGCGGCGCATTTTTTACCCGTCGCATAAACTCCCGTCAAAATATCAATCGTCACTTTCAGCCCCGTGGTCGTTTTCGCCTTCTCCATGAATTGCTTGGCAATGGCGACCGAATGAAAAATAACACCCCCGCAAGCCCGGGTAATATGCGGAAACAACCGATGTTCAATGGGGCTATGTTTCGAGCAGTACGGCGGATAGTGGGCTATGCGGATGTCCAGCCCTAGCCGGTCGGCCAGCTTCTGTAAGGCTTCCTTGAACACATGCCGGTTACTGGCGTTGCTATCGCCGCCATCGCAGAGCAACAACAGCCGACGGGCATTCGGGTAATGCTTGCAGCCATGCCGTTGCCACCCATGGGCGACACTGTCACAGCAAAATTCGCTGGTGTCGTGGCTGGTGTTGAGGTGAAGAAAGCCTTCGTTGCGAGTCACATCATAAAGGCCGTGCGGAATCACTTTGCCTTCGCCGGCACTGGGAAAATCATGATCCAGCGTATCCACCTGAGCCTGCGTATAGGTGTGGCCTTCGCGGGCAAAGTTACCGATCAGCTCTTTCTTCTTGGTGTCCATGCTGATGACCGGGTCACCGGCATCCTGATACGTCGCCTTGAGCTTGGTAATATTCTGAAACTGCGCGTCCCGGTCTGGATGGTTGCCCAGCGACTTTTTCTTACGTGCTTTGCGTTGCCCTAAACCATGCTTTCTCAACAGCTTGCGCACCGTGTGTCGACTCGCTGCTGAGCCCATTTCAGCCAGCCGCCGACTAATCTCGCGCCGCGACAAGTTCGTCCATAACACGCCTTCACGCATCGGATCGCCCGCTGTGAATTCGGCCAGCAACTTGAGAAAGTGGACTTCCAGCTATTGAGCCTAACCCAAATGATAACTTGAAAATGGAACCCGATTACTCCCATCTGATCGAAAAAACGTTTAAGTTTTGAAAACCGGCAACACCTATTGTCACGCGAAACGTAGGGCGCGCCGCGCGCGCCTTTTCCGGTACCGAGCCGCCTTATTCGTTAAGATAATGACCACCCAAAAGCATTCATTTAGAAAACGAAATCTATTGAGGTGCTCAACAAATCTACCGTATTTGGTGAATTGCCAAACTCAGTTGTTGGGTTAATGAATAAACCTTTACCCGTACCCGCTTGACCACCTCGGGTTTGAGTATCAATACGATCCCATTGAAATTTCAACGCAAAATTTTCATAAAAATCGTAACGTACCCCTAACGTAAAGGTACTTTGGTTTTGGCCGCCATTCGCTAAAAGTGCAGTTATAATTTGATTGGTATAAACCGATCCACTGGTGTACACCGTATTGTCTTCGCTTTTACTGCTGGAAAAAGTCACATACGGTGTAAATTCATTAAACCGGGCTCCCCCGCTAATATACCATGATGTTAGAGCACTAACAGTTCGGCTAGTGGAATTTCGCCTTCCCGCTTCGCTGGTTATAAAATAATCTCCATTGTCCCAGGTAACCCCGATTGAGCCAAAAGACGATTCAGCGTTTTTTAAACCAAAATCTGATATTGCCTGACAGGCTACTGGATCAATAGTTAAACAAAGTCCTTGGAGTGCAGGAATAAGTGTTGTGTCAAAATCATTGGAATGCAATGTGAGTACATAATTGACAAAGCCGAAGCGAAACGTAAAATCTTGATAATTTGCGGTCAAATTAATACCGGCTATATTTTCCGCGTCGAGATTTGATCCACCTACCAATTTAACATTGCTTTCTCCAAAATAGGGTTGAACTAACCATGTCACCGGACCCGTTTTCGGGCGCCAAAGAAAATCAATACCCGTCATATGAGTAATCGATGCTGCGGAATAAAAATCAGAAGGTGGACGTACCCAAGGGTTTGCATAATTGATATCGAGATAATCGGACAACATGTAGATTGCAGGGCGAATCTGACCTGCGCGGACATCCACGTTGTCTAGGAGCTTAACTTTTGCATACCCCCATTCTAACCGAGGCTCCCATGTCTTATCTTCGTATTGTTTGGTAATGGCTTGTGCCGTAAAACTTAAACGGTCTAAGGCTTGCCAATCCATTTGCATACCAAACCGAGTATCGACTTGGTACGTAACTTGGTCAGACCTACCCGCCCCATAGTTTTGAAAGGCGTGGTTTGCTACATAATCGGCTTGATCATCAGTGTTGGCAACCATTCCTGCAGTGCCAAAGCCTTTTAATGAAAAACCGTGGCCTAGATCAACTGCGTACACGCAGGGAGTAAATAACAAAGGAATGCAAATTAAGGGGAAGAAATTTTTTTTCATGATGATTCTCTATTGAAATTAAGGGGGGGGGGCTAAGGGGCAAAAACGGTTTTTACCGTTTTATCGACCGAACCTTTATCGATATAACCAATCATGTTCGGATTTGCCCCAATAAGTTTCAATACCTCTTTAACATCGGCTACATCTTTGGGTGGATTCCCCTTTCCGGAAAAAACCATTTTCGACCAGTAAGATTTCAATTGAGATTTAGACTTTCCGGTTACTTTTTCATGAAATTCATCACGCAATTCAGAACCGTTTTCTAGTTCTAACGGTACTGCTTGACTACCATCTGGAAAGGTAGCCGTTTTACCCAAATAAATATCAGATACCTGATCACCATCTAATTGGCTAATTGACGAACTGGCGCTGACAATGACGACTACGTCTGCTTTGGCAAAGATACTTGCCGAACACAGCACCGAAATCACAACTATTTTTCGCGATAACCTCATGAAAATACTCCAAAGTTTGTGTAAGTAATAAAATAAAAAAAGGCCTAACTGCTATATTGGTGAAGCCTCTGCGTAAGCTTTGGATGTTTGTGTAAATAACAAAATAGAAATAAATTGTTCCACATAAACAGAAAGGCAAGCCTGTTGTCTGTGCAGACATGTACAAGATTACCCATATCACCTCTGTCCGTACTTTAAATCCAGTCTGCTTTTTGCTCCGTTTGGGCATACAAATAGCCGTTTATTTTTGGAATTAAGACGGTATATGCCGGAATGATGGCGTGTCAGCCCGGATACAACATTTTCCCGATAGTTTATGCTGTCAGTTTCTTAAATGTTGCAAGGACACTTTCTCCTTTAAAGGGTTTGACAATCCAACCCTTTACACCTGCGGCCTTGCCCCGCTCTTTCATGCTGGGACTGCTTTCTGTTGTCAGCATGATCACATTCACCGTGTTATTTCCTAATTCACTGCGAATTTTTTCAACCATAGTTAACCCATCCATATTGGGCATATTGACATCGCTTACCACAAGCGTGATGCCAGGATTGGCCTTCAATTTGTTGAGGCCATCCTTGCCATCAACGGCCGTAATGACATCCAGACCATTTTTCTTCAAGAACCCACCGACTTCATCTCTGACAGTGCTTGAATCATCGACGATTAGAATCTTACCCATAAATTAATTCTCCACACTTGGTTAAAACAATTCCAGTTCGCCTAAATCAATAAAATCGTCAACCGATGTTTGGATTTCCTTGAAATCATCAGGTGACCAATATAGATTGAACACGAACCACTGATAAATCGAAATGAAATGACTATTTCTCTCGTCCGAAAGCGTATATTTAAAACAGAGTTGCGGATTTTCAGATCCGAACGAGATATATTTATGTTGGTGGTTGATAACAATGGGCACTTGCGATGTGGAACGAATGCCAAGGTCATCATTTGCAATAAAGCGATTTTTGAAAGCACCCCAGATAACATTGGTCACTTCACCCAAGATACTATTTACTGTCCTGAACGTTGCGGAGCCATCGCCCACATTTAAGTCATCATCGGTTCGGAGTACATCAAGAATAGCCCCCTCTTCCGTCTGTAACATCATATACCCCCTGCACCAACTACTTTCCAGCTGGATCAGACTGAATAACTCCCCAAAGATGATGCGATCCCTGACGATATAAGGCGTTTCAGTACTAATCGTAAGGTGCTGAAACTGACTTGCTAACGTGCTTATTGAAATCTCAGAAATTCCTCTGACCAATGCATTGGGATAAACAATGCTAAAAATGTATTCATCAATAACTTTCCGAAGCGGTGTCATGTCATCAATCGTGTAAGTAGCGCAAAATAGTTTCCTAAGCTGTTCTGGCTGGCTGTCAAAATGGGATGGCAATGTCCTGCGCAGTACAATAGGCAATTCCGGCCTGGCAATATTGATTTGTTGCGCTAAGACCATTACATCATCCAGGGAATCATAATAATCCTCTGCCAACAATATCGCACCCAAGTCTACATTGGAGCTCAAAATCGCCATGATATTTGGGGAGAGAACCCTCAGGCCAATCAACCCATTTTGGTCACAGAATTGCTTAATTTGGTCAAAATACTCAGGTGAAGTATCAATGACCAAGACTTTGCATACCAGTTGTGATTCATCACTCATGTTTACCTTCTATAGCATCAGTTTTTAAAAAAGTTCTAGCTCGCCAGTATCTTCTATGGCTGCACTCGTATCCACTTCGAAATCTACTACTCCATAATCACATACGCATAGAGTTGCGTGTAAAACTAATGAGTGGTTGATAGTAATGCGGTAATGTCTGACATATCCCGGCTCAAGGGTTGAGATGAAGGACAAGCATGTTTTCAACAACACATAGGGCGTTGACATCCCTAAGTACTGGTAATGCTTGTGCAAATCTCTTTGTATGGTGCCACAACAAATATTACAAAATTCAAGGAAGGCATCGCGGAACGCACTGTTGTCAATTGCTTCCGCATCAAGATTTGACCGCTTTGCGAAATGGCTGACCGTGGAGTTGTCGTTACTAAAATGAAAACATGCCATGACTCGAAAAAAAGGGGATGAAATTGTCAAAACAACAAATTCATCTTCACTAATTTCCTCTGGGTCGCCAATCGGCTGTATTTCACAGCTATCGTCAGTAGATGCAACAATATTCGCCATCACAGATTTTTCAAAGAGGTGGTCGAAACTACTTTTTGCCTGCCCACTGATCATTTCCGATGGCCTCAGTTACTGAGACTATTTTTGAGCTGCTTGCTCAATACATCAATGCCAACCAAAGCTGAAGTGATCATTTTCCCGCCTGATTGTATGTCCTGAAAAATCGCCGTAGTGATTAAGTCATTCTTGTACAGGTTCTTCCCATAATCCTTAGAGAGTTCTTCCGAAACATTGGCAAGTTTGCGGACCTCTGTTGCCACTACGGCAAATCCGCGGCCACTTTCGCCTGCCCGAGCCGCTTCGATTGCCGCGTTTAACGATAAGATGACAACGGTTTGAACGATCATGGAAAACTTGTCATTTTGCAGATGCATTTCCATATTTTGGATCATCAGGGAATTCATTTCAGTGTGCCATCGCTCAAAGACTTCGGAAAATTTAGTCACTTGATTTATTTCATTCGTCAAATAGTTGACACTTTCAAGAAAATCCTGCTTCTCCTTCGCTACCTTCTCTTCCAAGAAACTAAGATCTTGGTCATATTTCTGCTGAAGCTGGTCAATTTGTATAAGTACATCTGCATTTTCTTGTTCCAGGTATTTCGACTGCTCAAATTGCTGATCCAGCTTTTCAATGGTTAACATCAGATCTTGCTCGTAACAAGCCACTTTTTTATCGCTTTTATCTTTCAAGATACGAAGTTCCATATCATGTTTTTGCTGAAGCTGGTCAATCTGAACAAGTAGTTCGGCTTTGTCTTGCGCTAGGGACTGTGACTGGCTCAATTGGCGATTCAATTCGACAATTTTTAATTGTAGCTCTTGAGCATGCTGGTTTGTTTTTTCCTGGGCCATAACGAGCCGCTCTGTCAAATCAGCAACAGCGACCTGGTGAGTGTCTGTCACTTCGCGGAGCTTTTTATTATTAATGTGCCTCAGCAAACCTGCGATCATGCCGGATGTGAATAAACACGCAAGTACTAATATCGGCGCTGTCATTTCCATGTTGTTCTACTCATTGACTTCATTGACAACCATCTCTAGAGAAATCCGTTCGCGATGCAGGCTTGCTACTCCCATCTGAGTGACAAATCGTATACTTTCGCAATGCTGTACCCTATGACTTATAAAGCATTTCGGCATTTTAAAGTTGTACGTTTTCTAGGTAAGAAGGGATTAGAACCGAAAACTTCTTTAAATACTGAACGCTTCGGGCGGCAGTTTAATAACGAATTTGAAAGGTGCATATCCCAAGCTGTCAGGGTTGTTCAAAACGATACGTATATCGGCGCCTTGTCTCTTAAGAAAAGAACGCACAGCATCCATACCGACACCCCGCCCAGATACTTGGGTCACCTGTCCAGCCGTTGACAATCCGGTATTAAAAATCAGATTAGCGATGGCTTCTGGCGCGGGTTTTTCATCGGGCTTATACAAACCCACAGAAATCCCTTTTTCGTATAACTTGTGCAGAGCCAAACCTCGACCGTCATCGCTGATATGTAACTCGAGCAGTCCATCATTGCTTTCGAAGTTGAACCTGAGCAAGCCTTGCTCAGGTTTATTCGCCCGCTTTCGTTCTTCGGTGGGTTCGATACCATGATCCAGTGAGTTTCTTACTATATGCATAAACGAACTTTTGAGCGCTTCGGCGAATTCATTATTGAATGCGATATCGCCGTTGAGCATCTCGTATTTGGGTGTTGGTTTGTTCAGTTCCTTTGCCAGGGAAGAAACAGAATCCAACGCACCGGTCACCAGACGTTCCAGGGGAATGAGACCGAGGTGGTTGACGATATTCAACAGCTTCAAGCTCTCGGAATTATTATCATGTTCAGCTAACTTGACCACGGTAGCCTTGAGCTCAATAATTTCTTCATTGGAAACAAAACTTCCGCGTGCGGTGAGCAAATCGATAGCTCGGCCCTTACGTCCAAGTTTGTCTTCATTGACATCAACATAGCGGGCAATTGCTGCTACTACAGCATTTAGATCTGCAAGCATCTTTTCTGAATCCCACTCTGCATTTTCGTCCTTGCGTATGCGGTCGTATTCTTGCTCTGCCTCGTGGGCAGCATTTGTGATAAAAGAGAATTCGTAGGTTCTAGCGTTGCCCTTGATGGTATGCATATTACGGAAGAGCGCAGCAATAACGTCAGTATCTCGGCCGGTAGACTGTTCGATAAGCTTTCGATTTTCTGCCGCAAATTTATCTGCCGAAGCAATAAAATCGTTAAATTTTCCGATGTAAATTTTGAGAATTTGAGAAATGATGCTCATTTCTTCCTTTTGAAGCGTAGAAGCCAACTCAAGAGTACGCAATTCGGTGACATCCTGAACGATTAGCAAAATCTTTTCTACTACATTATGATCGTTAACAATCGGGCTCCAATCCATCTGCAAAATCTTGCGTTGACCATCAGATGATTGGTAATCCCTACAAATCAATGCAGGTGGCATTCATTAGCGATTTTTGACATAGTGCAGCGCCAAACTTTGCAGCACTTATGGCATGAACTCCGCCCCCACCCCACTGAATATTGAATCAACGCTATTTTGCCCCAGACGCCGCTGTCCTTGCTATCAATCTTTGGATAACCACA
>JAURZI010000066.1 GCA_030653435.1 Methylovulum sp. | reverse complement strand
AGTTTGCCCATCGGCTCAGGGGAAATCGAAAGTGCGCACCGGTATGTCATCCAGCAACGGCTAAAATTATCGGGGGCTTGGTGGAAAGCGACTAATGTTCAGCCAATGCTGGCACTGCGTGTTGTGAGGGCTAATGGTGATTGGGAAAGGTACTGGGACAATTTGTCTGCCGCAGTGGCTGCGTAGGATTTTTATGGATTCCCCACACTTTTAATCACACCCAATTGTCACCATAAACGCCTTAGAATCAGATTCCGCATATGTCAAAGTAGCCCAGGCTGAATTGGCTCATTTATGCACAAATGTGCGAGCCGCTTGGGACCGTATTTATGCCGACTCGCATTTTCTCATTGAAATAAGGTCAGGACATAGATCATCAGTTTCCATATTGCAACTTCTTCGTAGTGCAGGTATTACTTTACGGTCAGATGTTGCAGAATCGCCGTTGGCTATACTTCATAAATTATCTAGTTGGGCAATCGAAGCAAATGCTACATTCGAAATTTTTGGCATCAAAGAGCCATTGTCGCTTGAGACTGCATGGATTGAAATGAAGGCGTTCGTTCAGGAAAACAGAATCAACGATGAAAATGATTTGGAAACAGCCCTTAAGCGATACCATTCTTGGAATGCCCGATCAATCCCGCACGATGCCAAAAAAATTGACTCGATAACTATAGGGCAATTCGTAAAACGTGCCGTAGTCATAGCCGGGCCAGGTATAGGCAAGACAACTTTGCTGAAACGTCTTGCGCTTTTCTATGCGAAAAGCGGGAATCCCGTATTACGTGTGCGACTTCGAGACATCGCCACAAGAATGAAAAATGACGGGCTAGGTTTCGAGCAAAGCGTAATCGAGCGCGGTTTGGACGGTTCCGGCGTAACAGCAGAAGAATTACGCCGCGCGAACTTGGAAAACTTGGTGCTTTTGTGTGACGGACTGGATGAATGCGGAAACGCCCAAAATAATATAACAGAAGGAATTATCAATTTCTCCACAGGACATCCCCAATGCAGAATCATTATAACGACTAGACCTATCGGCTACGATTCGACTCTTTTGAAATCATGGCGGCATTACGAGCTAGTGCCTTTAGAAGCATCAAGTACCAAAAAACACTTATCAACGCTGCTTTCGGGGATTTTCGACAAGAACTCATCTGAATTCACTCAAGCAATCAGTTTTGCAGAAACACAGCTCAAACAACGTCACGTCGAAACAGTAGTCACCAAAAGCCCTATGTTGCTTGGGTTTCTACTCGCGTTATCTTTGAAAAATAAATCCGTCGGCACAACCCGAACTGAGCTTTATCAGCGGCTATTTGAACTCATCGAAGACGCACCTAGCCAACGGCACGAAAAAGGGGAAGTAAGCAGTGCCGTAATGGTAAGGTTTCTGGAAATACTGGGTTGGCACTTACAACTCAATCCGCATAAGACCTTTAAAAAAACACTGGCGTGGTGTGCATCGGTTATGGCCTCCGAATTACAGCAATCCAGACTCCAAGCCCAAGATACTTGTGAGCAATGCGCCCGTCGATGGCAAGACCTTGGAATGCTAGAACGGGTGCGCTTCCAAACTGAAGAAGCGATTACTTTTGTCCACAAGACGTTTGGCGAATACGCAGCGGCAAGGTATCTGGCGACGCTTGAACCAGAAGTGCAAAGCCAGGCGTTTAATTCGCATTCGAATGACGCATTTTGGGCTGAGACGATCAAGTTTGCTTGTTCTATGGGGCTTGTAGAAAAAGCAATTGACGCGGTGCTGAATAAGCAAAGCAAATTAAGTGTTAATGATGTTAAACACGCCGCTGAATTTCTCAGCGAGAGTGAGGCTCGAATTGATAACACAGTCGTTACACGTCTGGTTGATTGCGGCTGGAATTTTGTGATGTCTCGTCGTCGTTGGGATGCGCTTGAGGCGGGTGTTTTATTATCCAGTATCGCCGCAAAGTATCCAGAAGTAGTTGGTCACCGTGCCAAGGCAGGACTTTCGCATCCACAGCCTTGGGCTAGGCTTGCGGCATGGGTTTGTGTTACTGCGGCAGGTTCGCAGTATTATGATTACCAAGCGATGCTTGATATTTTCAAAGCGTTGCCTAGTAAAGACTATCGATTTGAAAGACTGCATAAAGGAGTATTGTGGATAGGTGACCCAAGACCCAAAATCATTGAAAGCTTCATGTTATCGGCGACCAAAGCTGTTTTGACATTCTATCCCGAGCCAAATGGGTTAGCTGTGCTGGATGATGTTTTAACACAAAACATTGGACTTACCTTTGGACACACCATAGGTTTCAAAAGTGCTATGTCAGCCATTTTGAGACGTTATGGAATATCCATACCGGAAAATTATTCAATAAATATTCCTCAGTGGACGTCGAATCAAAGGGAAAATTGGCGAGACCATTACCTAAATCTTCTGGATGCGTTAGATGATCCATCGGTAGTAATTAATGATGTTGAACCGATAAAAGAAAATAGCGTGTTGATGCAATTAAGCGGTTTTATGGATGCTTCGAGCCACTGGCATACCTATGCAGGCGATCTATGGAAGTGGGAATTCGATAAAAATGCTGATTCAGTCAAAGAAGTTTTGCAGGCCGTCATAGCCATTTCTGGTTTGGAGCGGGATAGGTTAATCAGTGAAGTCCGCATCCACAGAACCATGATTAATTCACAAGATGATGACGGATTTTCATTCTACAACGGACTCGTTCATGTCGATACCGTCGTGGATTGGCAACTTGCAAAACAACTTCCGCTATCGCTATCTAATTTGGAAACGGCAATTTTAGGACGTTCTGACTGGCTCATTATATTGGCGGCAAATCTATTAGAACAAAAAGCTAGTAAAGAAGAATTGTTACCAATACTTGAGCGACTATTAGAAAAAGGCGAAGGTATTACTCTTGATGTAGCAGTCTATTTTGCATCGCTTTTCGAACCGCAGGAAACCCTTAAATTGCTTTGCCAACGGTTGCGGCGTTCAATGACTAACGGGTGCGAAGCCTTATTTAAAAAACTGAGTAAATTTGTGGATATTTTGAAACCAGAAGAAATATTTCAATTTCTCCAAAACGGTCTTTTATGTACAAATCCTAAAGTTGCCATTGCTGCGGCAGAATTTTCCGCTCAGATTGTTAACCAAAAAGCAATGGACATAACGGCTTTGCTATCTGAAGCACATCAGCATTGGCTGGAGCATGAAGAACCTTATCCGGTTTCAGGAGGTGTAATACCTGATAGCCCGAGGTTATTACTTGTAAAAGCAATGCTATTAGCCGGAGCGGTGGATGATAACGTTTTGATAGAAATGGCGTCTGACAGGCGATCAGATGTGCGCGAAGTTAGCGAAGAAGCATTATTTGAGCGGTTAGAACAATCCGAACCATTTCGCGATTTATTTCTGAATTCAATATTTAGCGGAAAACTGGAGTTAAATCTGCTTACTCAAGCTTTAAAGAAGAAGATATTTTTCTCTGCTCATCAGTGTGTTTTGATACGCGAAAAACTCGAAAGTGATGATGCGACGATACGCTATGCCGCAATCCGTATTCTTGCTGAACCATATTCAACTGCTGACGAGATAGAATTGTATGCTCGACGGATGACTGCTGATCCAGAGCAGGAAATCCGTGAAATCGCTTTTGAACTATTGAGATAAAATTTTGCGTAGTAATTGGTACTTGAGCCGGACCGGTTTTGTAAACCCAATCCCGCTTAGTATTCATACCACAGACTGAACGCTGTTCGGGTGCGTAGTCAACTTGGCTGGTTCAATTGGCTTCAAGATTAAGCAAATAACGCGTATGTTTCCGCTCACCCTGCCGAAGCAAAGCCCCTTTCCCCACCAAATCCTGCAAATCACGGGTGGCGGTCGCTCTGGGCGCACCGGTAATGCCAATGTATTTTTCCGCACTCAAGCCTTCGATAAAACCCTCCGGGCCTTCGCGGAATAGCCTGGTCAACACTTTTTCCTGACGCGGATTCAGTTGCCCGCGCAAGCGGTCCTAGAGTGTGGTTTTACTGATCAGAAATTCAATCCACGTTGCCGTGTAACCTAGGTCAGATAACACCCTAACCGCGAAATAAACGAGCCAGTGCGTAATTTCATTGCGCCTGTTGGCCTGTTCAAGCGCGGTGTAATACGCTTTTTTGTTACGTTCAATCGTGTAGGCAATGGCTATCAGCGTCGGTTGCCCCACGCATTGGGCAAGGGCTTTTTCGGCAAGCGCCCGGCCAATCCTG
>JAURZI010000057.1 GCA_030653435.1 Methylovulum sp. | reverse complement strand
CATTCGCGGGGCGGGGTTGGGGTGGTGCTGTTTCATGTTTTGCAGGGTTTGGGTTTCTTCGGCGGACAGGTTTTTTATGAAAAGCATCGGGGTGGGGCGTCAAATGGCTTAAAAAACCGCTTAGTCTAACTTATTTTTTTGTTAAAGTACTTTTGCATTGTTACTTAATGGCATAGACCATTTTTTCGAAGCGCTCTCTATAGCCAGATAAATGACTTTCATTGCCGATTGGTCATTAGGGAATATTTTCCTGGCGTTGGTCGCCTTCCTAATCACGCTGTTGACGAATTCAATGGCATTAGTGGGATAAATAATCTTCCTGATTTCATCAGGATAATCAAAAAAAGCAATCAAGTTAGACCAGTGATTACGCCAGGATTGGCTGATTGACGGGTATTTGCTGTCCCAAGCTTGGGTAAAGGCCTCAAGTACCTTTTCGGCCTCGGCAACCGTGATGGATTGGTAAATTTTCTTGAGGTCTGTGGCAATAAGTCTCCGTTCTTTCCAGTAAAAAAACCGCAATGAATTCCTTACCATGTGAACGATACAGAACTGAACCTGCGTTTTGGGGAAGACCGCGCCGATGGCATCCGGAAAGCTGGCCAAGCCATCAACACAGGCGACAAAAACATCTTTGATGCCCCGGTTCTTAAGCTCAGTCAGCACGGACAGCCAAAACTTGGCCCCTTCGTTTTCGGACAGCCCAAGCCCCAACAATTCCTTGTGGCCTTGCATATTAACGCCCAGCGCCACATAAACCGCCTTGTTGATGACGCGCTGTCCTGCCTGATTTTTACCGCGATACAATCCAGATAGATAATGGGATAGACCTCGGCAATTGCTCCTGCATTGCCCTACCTCCTGCATCCATGCAGTCGTCATCGAGCGGCCTGGATTGCCATTCGATGATTTTTTCCATAACCGCTTCGGTGATATTTGAAACTTGGTTGACTGAAATGGCTGCACCGTACATCTCTTGGAAGGTATCAACAATATCACGGGTCGTCATGCCTTTAGCATATAAGGTCAGGATTTTGTCGTCAAAATGCGTCAACCGGGTTTGGTTTTTACGCACAAACTGAGGCTCAAAGGTGCCGTTACGGTCGCGTTGCGTTTCAATCTCAAGCACGCCATGATCACCTTTGAGTGTTTTGCTGCCATAGCCATTCCTGCTGTTACCGGAACGATGCTCCGCCGGTGAATGCTTGGGGTAGCCCAGATGGGCTTCCATTTCTGCATTCAGTGAGGCTTCCACGGTGATTTTGAGAAGTTCCCGGATTAACGAAGAGAGGTCTGCCTCAGACTTAATGCCTCGTGCCAAATCTTGAATCGCTGAAACTAAAACAGGGTCTTTTATGATGTCGCTCATTTTCATTCCTCCTAAAGGAATTCTACTGCATTGAAAATAAGCAGTTACACGAAATTATTTACACTCCTTAAACCTCAGGACATGGATCAAGCGTCTGGCACGGAAAACCATTTGTTTTTCAAAATCCGAACTCATGCACGACACCGTCATCGGATTGCTCATCAACAAAGTTGAGTTTGGTATTAACATTTTTACTTGATTAACAGGTCTCGCCCACTACCCAATGAATCAAGTAGATGACTTTTTATACAGCTATTTATACTCTTACAACCTACAGATTGTTAATAATGTATAGTTACATTATTACTCATTCTGGTCTATCGACTAGTTCCACATAAGCCATAGGAGCATCATCGCCAGATCTGAATCCACATTTCATAATACGCAAGTAACCACCCGCCCTATCTTTATATCGGGGACCCAGCTCATTGAATAATTTAGTCACTACTTCTCGATCTCGCAATCTAGCAAAAGCCAAACGCCGTTTGGCGACGTTATCTTCTTTCGATAAGGTAATTAAAGGTTCAGCAAAGCTTCTTAACTCTTTAGCTTTTGGCAAAGTGGTTTTTATTAATTCATGCTTGAATAGTGAACTAGCCATATTACTGAATAGCGCCTTACGATGGCTACTATTCATATTAAATTTTCTACCGGATTTACGATGTCTCATTGTAAAAAGACCTATATTAATTAATTTACTGAGTGAGTTTGGTCGGCTAGATTTTCAGGAGGCCAATTTTCCAACCGCATACCTAATGATAATCCTTTCAAAGCCAAAATATCCTTGATCTCTGTTAACGATTTTTTGCCAAGATTCGGTGTTTTTAATAATTCAACCTCAGTGCGCTGAATCAGATCACCGATATAAAAAATATTTTCAGCTTTCAAACAATTTGCAGAACGCACTGTTAATTCAAGGTCGTCAACTGGACGGAGTAGAACAGGCTCGAAAATCTCTTCGATTTCAATTTTTTCTTCTTCAAGCTGTTCGTTTACTTTTTCAAAATCAACAAAAACAGATAATTGATCATGAAGTATAGTCGCAGCAAGCTTAATGGTCTCTTCTGGATCAACCGTACCGTTTGTTTCTAACTCGATAATTAGTTTGTCCAGATTAGTGCGCTGTTCAACACGGGTACTTTCAACTTGATAAGCCACCTTAACAACAGGGCTATATGATGCGTCTAACTGAAGTGCACCCATGACTGGGTTGTAATCGGAACTAGATTTGCGGACGCTTACTGGCTCATATCCTCTACCACGCCGAACCCTGATTTTCATGTTCAAGACGCCAGTCTGGGTTAAATTAGCAATAACCAAGTCAGGATTAATGATCTGAACATCATGTGGAATGTTTATATCCGCAGCAGTCACGCTACCAGGGCCATTTTTTGTCAATGTTAGTTCTACTTCATCTTTTGAAAAAAGTACAACGGCTAATTTTTTTAGGTTCAGCAAAATATCAATTACGTCTTCTTGAACACCTTCGATGGTTGTGTATTCATGAAGCACTCCTTCAATTTCCACATCGGTAACCGCACAACCTGGAATTGTAGATAATAGGACGCGCCTTAAAGCATTGCCGAGAGAATGACCAAAACCACGCTCTAGCGGCTCGATCACGATTCTGGAATGATTAGGCGTTTTGCTCACAACCTCAACTAAACGAGGTTTTAATAAGCCAGAAATAGAATTCTGCATTTATATCCCTCAGAATTTCAATTATTTAGAGTATAGCTCTACAACTAGCTGCTCATTAATATCACTACCCAAATCCACTCGGTCAGGCAATGAAGTGAATGTTCCAGACATCGCTTTTGAGTTAACATCAACCCAAGTAGGAAACCCATACTGCTCAGTTACAGCTAAAGCATCTATAATTCTCTGTTGCTTTTTCGCCTTTTCCCTAATGGTCAAAACGTCGCCTGCCGTAACTTGATAAGAAGGCACGTTAATGAGCACTCCGTTCACTTGGACAGACTTGTGACTGACTAACTGACGAGCCTCTGCTCTAGTACAAGCGAAACCCATGCGATATACTACATTATCTAATCTTGATTCAAGTAGATTTAAGAGATTTTCGCCTGTAGCACCTTTTTTCATATCAGCAGATTTATAGTAGTTCCTAAACTGCTTTTCCAAAATACCATAAATTCTGCGTAGGCGTTGTTTCGCCCTTAACTGCATAGCATAGTCAGAATTTCTAGCACGCTTAGTGCCGTGCTGACCAGGCCTTTGATCTAACTTACATTTGTTTTCCAGGGACTTTCCTCTGCTTTTCAAAAACAGATCGGTACCTTCTCTTCGACTTAACTTACAAGTAGGTCCAAGATATCTTGCCATGATACTACTCCAAATACTTTATACGCGGCGCTTTTTAGGTGGGCGACAGCCATTGTGAGGAATGGGTGTCACATCAACAATATTATTAATTTTGAACCCAAGATTATTCAAGGAACGGACAGCCGATTCACGACCTGGACCAGGGCCTTTGATCATAACATCCAAATTTTTCATACCAAACTCTTGTGCAACAACGCCTGCTTTTTCTGCTGCGACCTGGGCGGCAAATGGTGTACTTTTTCTTGATCCGCGAAAACCTGATCCTCCAGAAGTTGCCCAAGACAGGGCATTTCCTTTTCTATCCGTGATAGTTATAATTGTATTATTAAAGGAGGCGTGCACATGAACAATGCCATCTGCGACTTCTTTTTTTATACGTTTTCTTGAGCGATTGGGACTGGCCATAACTTCTATCTCTTAAAGGAATATCTTATTTTCTTATCGGTTTGCGCGGACCTTTTCTTGTTCGTGCGTTTGTTCTTGTTCTTTGGCCTCTTAATGGCAAACCTCGGCGATGCCTAATTCCACGATAGCAGCCCAGATCCATCAAACGCTTGATATTCATCGACACCTCTCGACGAAGATCTCCTTCCACTGTCATTTTAGAAACAACACTACGAATAGATTCTAATTGCTCTTCAGTCAGTTCTTTAATTTTTATGGAAGGCAATATATTTACTTCCACGCAAATTTCACTTGCAGTTTGACGACCAATGCCATAAATTGCAGTCAAAGCTATTACTGCGTGTTTATGATCTGGTACATTTATCCCGGCAATACGTGCCATTCAGATACTCCCCTGAGTAATATTCTAAAGTTAAGCGTCGAATTATAGCATTGCATTAATTACGGCGCAACAAAATTAACCTTGCCGTTGTTTATGCCTTCCATCCAGACATATAACCCTAACAACACCATTTCTTTTTACAATTTTGCAGTTTCTACAAATTTTTTTAACAGAAGCGCGAACTTTCATAAATAACTCCCAAGTATTCTTGCAATAAATTATTTTTTTAAATTGGCTTTTTTCATCAAACCTTCATATTGCTGTGACATGACATGCGTTTGCATTTGAGAAATAAAATCCATCACCACAACCACAATAATAAGCAAAGACGTCCCACCAAAATAAAAAGGCACATTCCAGTATACGATCAAGAACTCAGGTAACAAACAGACCAAGGTGATATAAAAAGCACCTATTAAGGTCAATCTAGTCATAACCTTGTCTATATACCCACTCGTTTGAAGTCCTGGCCTTATTCCAGGCAGAAAAGCACCTGATTTTTTCAAATTTTCTGCTGTTTCTTTTGAATTAAATACTAATGCAGTATAAAAGAAACAGAAAAAAACAATGGCTGCTGCATAAAACATTACATACACAGGCTGCCCGGGCGATAGCAAGGTTGCCACGTCTTGAAGCCAATTAAATCCTTCGGCATTACCAAACCAACCTGCAATAGTGGCAGGAAATAAGATAATACTTGAAGCAAAAATAGGTGGAATGACTCCTGCCATATTGAGCTTTAGCGGTAAAAAACTACTCTGTCCGGCATATAGCTTGCGCCCTTGTTGCCTTTTAGGATAATTAATTAAAATTCTTCTTTGACCTCTTTCCACAAAAACAACCAACGCAGTAACAGAAATGGACAAAATAAACAGTAGAATAATAAATGCGCCGTTCATCTCACCTGTTCTAGCCAACTCTAATGTTCCTCCGACAGCCTTAGGCAATCCAGAAACAATACCAGCAAAGATTATCATGGAAATTCCATTACCAATCCCACGCTCTGTCACTTGCTCACCAAGCCACATCAAAAAAACAGTACCCGTTACCAACGTTATCGTCGTAACAACAATAAAACCGACACCAGGATTTAAAACAACAGAAAGCCCGCCGGCCGATTGATTCTGCAAAGCTAACGATATCCCTATTGCTTGAAATGTTGCTAAAACAACAGTGCCGTATCTTGTGTATTGGGAAATTTTTCTCCTCCCTGATTCCCCTTCTTTTTTTAGCTGCTCCATTGTAGGAATAACAACCGTCATTAGCTGCATAATGATCGATGCAGAAATATAAGGCATTATACCAAGAGCAAAAAGGCTTAATCTCATCAAAGCACCACCAGAAAACATGTTAAACATGTCTAAAATGGACCCGCTCTGCTGTTCAAACATAGCAGCTAAAGCTTTTGGATCTATACCAGGAACCGGAATATGTGCGCCAACACGATAAACAACAAAAGCACCCAAAACAAAAAGCAACCTTGCTTTTAGCTCTGAAAAACCACCCACTTTGCTAGCCATCTGAGCCCTTGAAGTATTCACTTAATCCTCTACTTTGCCGCCAGCAGCTTCAATCATCTCTCTTGCGCCACATGTCACTTTAATGCCTTTAATAGTGATCGCTTTATTCAACTGCCCTGATTTGATGACCTTTACCTTTTTTGCAAAGACAGGAACAATGTTTTCTTTAATTAAAGTTTTTATATCTATAACATCAGCGATCAAGGCATTAAGCTCATTCAATCGTACTTCTACGGAATATTTACTTGATGGTGATACAAATCCAACTTTCGGCAATCGACGTTGCAAAGGCATCTGGCCACCTTCAAAACCAACTTTATGAAATCCACCACTCCGAGCTTTTTGACCCTTATGGCCTCTTCCGCAAGTTTTTCCAAGCGTACAACCAATACCCCGCCCCACACGCTTAGATTTTTTTCGCGATCCTTCGCTTGCTTGGATTGTATTCAAAAACATTAGATTTCCTCGACTTTAAGCATGTATGAAACTTTATTTATCATACCTCTATTCTCAGGCGTATTTAGAATTTCAACTTTTTGGTTGATTTTACGCAATCCCAAGCCTACCAAACAAGCTTGATGACGCGGTAAGCGTCCAAACTTGCTTTTTATCATTGTTACACTTAATTTAGTACCCATCATTTTATGCTATCCAGTAATCTGTTCAACTGACAATCCACGCTTAGCGGCAATCTGATTAGCATTGTGCATTCCAGTAAGTCCATTAATTGTTGCTCTAACTACATTGATAGGATTATTCGTTCCAATACATTTAGCTAGAACATTATGCACGCCGACCACTTCAAAAACAGCTCTCATCGCGCCACCAGCAATAATACCCGTACCTTCAGATGCTGGCTGCATATAAACCTTCGCAGCTCCTGTTGAATTCATAATGGGGTATTGTAACGTATCACCTTTTAGAGAAACTTTACGCATATTTTTACGCGCCTGTTCAAGAGACTTTTGAATGGCAATAGGCACTTCTCGAGCTTTGCTAACACCATAGCCAACACGACCTTCGCCGTCACCAACAACAGTTAGTGCGGTAAAACCGAAAACTCTACCGCCTTTTACAACTTTTGCAACACGCCTTACATTTACCAATTTTTCTTGTAATCCGTCAGTACTACCTTGAGCTGGAGCTGTAGCCATCATATTCCCCTAAAATTTCAAACCGGCTTCACGCGCAGCATCAGCTAATGCTTTAACGCGACCATGATATTTAAATCCTGAACGATCAAAAGCAACCTCTGTTACGCCAGCTGCAATAGCTTTTTGCGCTATATACTTCCCTACCTCGGCTGCCGCACTCACGTTACCAGTATTTTTTAATGCCGATTTAATATCTGCTTGTGTTGTTGAAGCACTTGCCAAGGTGATAGACCCATCACCGCTGATAACCTGTGCATAGATATGCTGGGATGTTTTATGGATTGATAAACGGGTTGTTTTTAATTTTTTAATCTTACAGCGCAGCTTCAACGCACGCTTCATTCGAGATTGCTTCTTATCCATCACGTCACCTTACTTCTTTTTAGCTTCTTTTCTTACAACATGTTCATCGCTATATCTAACACCTTTACCTTTATAAGGTTCAGGTGGACGATATGCTCTAATCTTTGCTGCAACTTGACCAACTTGCTGCTTATCGCTGCCTTTGATAATTATTTCTGTTTGAGTTGGGGTCTCAATAGAAATGCCAGCGGGAACTAGAAAATCTACGGGATGAGAAAAACCCAAAGTTAAGCTAAGAATATTATCTTTCGCTTGAGCACGATAACCTACACCAATAAGTGTCATCTTTTTTTCAAATCCTACTGACACCCCAACTAACATGTTATGGATTATCGCCCGAGCAGTGCCCGCCTGTGCAGTGGCATTTTTATCATCTCTATTCCACTGCATTTGTATTACATTATCAGCAATATCAACATTAACAGATGGATTAAGATCAAACGATAACTGACCTTTGATTCCTTTCACTGTCATGTTGTTACCGTCTAGCTTTATATCCACGCCAGTTGGGATCGTAACTGGAGCCTTAGCAATTCTTGACATAATACGCCTACATTAACAAACAGTACAAATGACTTCGCCGCCATGCCCTATCGCACGAGCAGCCCTATCGGTCATTACACCGTTCGATGTTGATACGATAGCAATACCCAGTCCACCAAGGACTTTTGGCAATTCATCTTTAGATTTATAAATCCGCAAACCAGGTCTACTTATTCTTTTAATATTTTCGATGACCGGTACACCTTTATAGTATTTCAATTCAACAGTCATTTCAGAGTGACTGCCTATAGTTTCTATACTAAAGTCTGTTATATACCCTTCTTCTTTCAGAACCTTGGCTATAGATGCCTTTAATTTTGATGAAGGTTGTTTAATGCTTTTCTTTCCAGCAGATTGACCATTTCTAATGCGGGTCAACATATCTGCAACTGGATCTGTCATACTCATTTTTTGTTCTCCAAACTCTTACCAACTCGCTTTAACAAGACCAGGCACATCCCCACGCATCGTAGCTTCCCTTAATTTATTTCGACTAAGACCAAACTTACGATAATACCCATGAGGGCGACCAGTTAAATTACAACGATTGCGAACCCTCGTGATACTGGAGTCTCTTGGCAATTTTTGCAGTTGCAAATGAGCAGTTTCTTTATCTTCAAACGTGGCATTGGGATCTCTGATAGTCTCTTTCAAAGCCTTACGTTTAACATCATATTTCTTCACCAACTTTTTACGCTTATCTTCGCGTGCAATCATTGATTTTTTGGCCATGTTAAAACCGCCCTTTAGTTCTTAAATGGAAAGTTGAAAAGCTTTAACAACGCCAAACCTTCTTCATCGGTCTGAGCGGTTGTTGTTATAGTAATATCCATGCCACGCAAAGTGTCAATTTTATCATAATCAATTTCTGGAAATATGATTTGCTCTTTGACGCCCATTGAATAATTACCTCGCCCATCAAAGCTTTTAGGACTCAACCCTCTAAAATCACGGATTCGAGGGATAGAAATACTAATCAAACGATCTAAGAACTCGTACATCCTATCGCTACGCAAGGTAACTTTACAACCTATAGGCATATCATCACGAATTTTAAATCCTGCAATGGATTTTCTTGCTAATGTGACAACTGGCTTCTGTCCAGATATTTTTTCCATGTCAGCAACAGCAGACTGTAAAACTTTTTTATCCGCAACGGCACCACCGACACCCATGTTTAAGGTTATTTTGGTAATTCGAGGGGCTTGCATAATGGATTTATAAGCAAATTGTTGCACCAACGCAGGTAGGACTTTTTCTTTATATACAGATTCTAATCTAGCCATGATTCATTTACGCCTTACACATCAACAAGTTCATTTGTCGACTTAAAAAATCTAACTTTCTTTCCGTCTTCTAGAAATTTAATGCCAACACGATCTGCTCTTTTAGTTACAGGGTTATATAATCCTACGTTAGAAACATTTATCGGCATATCCTTAGATACAATTCCACCAGAAACGCCTGTATTAGGATTTGCTTTCTGTGTTTTTTTAACCCGATTAATACCTTCGACAAGCAATTTATCGTTTTTTAACACCTGGACAACCCTGCCGCTCTTACCTTTGTCTTTTCCGGTACGAACGATAACATCATCGCCTTTTCTTATTTTTTGCATATCCGCCCCTCTTTTTATAAGACTTCAGGAGCCAAGGAAATAATTTTCATGAATTTTTCCCCTCTTAGCTCACGTGTTACAGGGCCAAAAATACGCGTACCTAGTGGCTGTAAATTATTATTAAGTATGACAGCCGCATTTCCATCAAAGCGGATGACTGAGCCATCAGCTCTACGGACGCCTTTACGTGTCCTAACGACAAGCGCATTATAAACTTCGCCCTTTTTTACTCTTCCTCTAGGAATAGCATCCTTAATACTGACTTTGATAATATCACCAATGCCTGCATACCGACGATGAGACCCCCCTAGTACTTTGATACACATGACCTTTTTTGCGCCACTATTATCGGCGACGTCAAGGTTAGTTTGCATCTGAATCATGATTTGTTCCTAACTAATCTGTATTAAATAAATAACTGCATGCTATTTGTTAGCACTTTCCAAGACTTGAACCAGTCTAAAAGTTTTGTTTTTAGATAAAGGCCTGCATGATGTAATTGATACAATATCGCCTTCCTGACAAATATTTGCCTCATCATGAGCCATCATTTTAGTTGAACGTTTAATATATTTGCCATATACAGGATGCTTTACGACGCGCTCCACTAAAACTGTAATTGTTTTATCCATTTTATTACTGACAACTCGACCAGAAATTGTCCGCAATTTAGTTACATTATCAGTCATTTTATGAGCTCGCTATTTCTTTTAAGACAGTTTGGATGCGTGCTATGCTACGCCTTACTTTCTTCACTTGGTCTGTCTTAGACAACTGACCCGTGCCTTTCTGCATTTTTAGATTAAATCGCTCACGAGACAAGTCAAGCAACAGTGTGCCTAGCTCATCTTTTGATTTTTGACGTAATTCACTTACTTTCATTACATTATTGTCCGAACAGTAAAAAGTGTTTTCAATGGTAATTTAGCAGCAGCTAGTGCAAAAGCTTCACGCGCCAATTCTTCGGATACGCCTTGTATCTCATACAACATCGTTCCAGGCCTGATTTGAGCAACCCAGTATTCTACACTACCTTTTCCTTTTCCCATACGAACTTCTAATGGTTTTTTAGTAATCGGCTTATCTGGAAATATCCTTATCCAAATTTTACCGCCACGTTTCACATGGCGTGTAATAGTCCTACGTGCTGACTCAATTTGACGCGCAGTCAAGCGACCACGACTAACAGACTTAAGACCATATTCACCAAAACTAACTGATGAGCCTCGTACAGCAGTACCGTTATTTCTGCCTTTATGTTGCTTACGGAATTTTGTTCTTTTCGGTTGAAGCATCTCTTTGTTCCTTCAACTATTTTTTAGATTCAGAATTAATAGATGCAATGTGTGCATCCATATCAAAAACTTCACCTTTGAATATCCACACCTTGATGCCGATAATTCCATAGGTTGTATTTGCTTCTGCGGTTGCATAATCGATATCGGCTCTTAAGGTATGCAAAGGCACTCGGCCTTCCCGATACCACTCGCTTCTGGCAATCTCAGCGCCATTCAACCGACCACCAATATTTATTTTTATACCTTCAGCACCTAAACGCATGGTATTAGTGACCGCACGCTTCATGGCCCGTCGATACATAATTCTCTTTTCAAGTTGCTGCGCTATACCCTCAGCAACTAATTGTGCATCTAACTCGGGCTTTCTAATCTCTTCAACATTAAGCTGAACAGGAATGCCTATCATTTTGGAAATTTCTTGTCTCAATACATCTATATCCTCACCTTTTTTTCCGATGACTATACCAGGACGTGCAGTATGGATTGTGATATGTGCATTGTTCGCAGGGCGATTAATCTGTATGCGACTTACAGAAGCATGGGCTAATTTTTTCTTTATATACTCTCTGACTTTCAAATCTTGATGCAAAAAAACAGAGTAATCTTGTGAGCTTGCATACCATCTTGAATTCCAATCCTTAACGATACCTAACCGTATACCTATTGGATGTACTTTCTGACCCATTTTATGCCTCTATTCGTATTCTGCGACTTTAATTGTTATATGGCAGGTTCTTTTAAGGATATGATTTGCACGTCCTTTAGCTCTTGCCTTGAATCTTTTCATAGTCGCCCCTTCATTGACATAAACGGTAGACACTCTTAGATCATCAATATCCGAACTTTCATTATGCTCAGCATTTGCTATTGCAGACTCAAGAACCTTCTTGATAATTACCGCCGCTTTCTTTGAACTGAATTTCAATATATTCAGTGCTTTTTCAACAGGCATCCCTCGGATCTGATCGCCAACTAATCTAGCCTTTTGTGCAGAAAGAGGGGCATTATTTAATTTCGCTGAAATTTCCATCACCCAATCCTATCTTGATTTTTTATCGGCTACGTGGCCTTTATATGTACGAGTGGGTGCGAACTCACCTAATTTATGCCCTACCATATTCTCAGAAATGAGAACTGGGATATGAAGCCGGCCATTATGAATTGCAATAGTTAAGCCCAGCATATCTGGAATAATCATTGACCTTCTCGACCATGTTTTAATCGGTTTCCGATTATTGCTACCTACGGCATCTTCAACTTTTTTAAGGAGATGATGATCAATAAAAGGACCTTTTTTAATTGAACGTGGCACGCTAATTCCTCACTATTTCTGCTTACGACGTCTGATAATCATATTATCAGTACGTTTGTTTTTTCGTGTTTTGTAACCCTTAGTCGGCATACCCCAAGGAGAAACGGGATGCCTACCACCTGATGTACGACCTTCACCACCACCATGGGGGTGATCTACCGGATTCATAACCACGCCACGAACGGTAGGACGCACACCTCTCCACCTTGAAGCGCCTGCTTTTCCTAGGGAAGATAAGTTATGCTCAGAATTAGATACTTCCCCTATTACCGCTCGGCAGTCAGCCATTACTTTTCTTATTTCACCGGAGCGCATTCTTATTGTTGCATGTGCACCATCTCTTGCAACCAATTGCACTGAAGTCCCGGCACTCCTAGCCACCTGTGCACCTTTACCTGGTTTCAACTCGACACAATGAACGGTTGTTCCCATAGGCACGTTTCTCAACGGCATACAATTTCCAGGCTTAACAGGAGCACTCTCTGAAGAAAGAATTTCCTGTCCTACCTCTAATCCTTTAGGTGCAATAATATATCTGCGCTCGCCATCTTTAAATAGAATTAAAGCGATATTCGCTGTTCGGTTAGGGTCATACTCTAATCGCTCAACAACTGCTGGAATATCTGTTTTATTTCTTTTAAAATCAATGATACGGTAGTGTTGTTTATGTCCACCACCCACATGACGTGTTGTTATGCGCCCTTGATTGTTACGACCACCACTTTTGCTATTTTTACATAGCAAGGGAGCATAAGGCTTACCTTTATGCAATTCATCACTTTTAATGCGTATTACAAACCGTGATCCTGGCGATGTCGGTTTAGACTTTACAATAGCCATGCTTTCTACCGTTTCCTATTGATCTTTTGCTTAACTAAATTAAGCAGCAGAGAAATCTATATCATGGCCAAGCTTAAGTTTTACATAAGCTTTTTTCCAATCAGATCTTTGACCCAATGAACGACCAAATCTTTTTTGTTTTCCTTTAACGTTTAACACTTGAACCGAATCGACTTCAACACTAAACATTACCTCTACCGCACTTTTAACTTGCTTTTTAGTTGCTTGCTTTTGCACTTTAAAAACAAATTGTCTATTTTTTTCGGCTGCAGTAGTACTTTTTTCAGAAATAATTGGCGCTTGTATTATCCCCGCCAAATGGAATTTGTTTAGATTCATGCCAGACGCTCCTCGATTATTTTCAACGCTGCCGGCGTAACAATAACCTTATCAGCTGAAACCAACAAAACAGGACTTAAATTTACCGCTTCAATAACCCCTAAGTAAGGAATGTTTCTTGAAGCTAATGCAAGATTTTCATCTATAGAATCGGCGACAATTAATATCCGTTTAGCGCCGATATTTTTCAACTTGATATTCAAATCTTTTGTTTTAGGCGTAACAGGAATAATGTCTGTACTAACAACTAGCCTATCTTGCCTTAACAATTCCGACAGAATTGACTTAATGCCTACCCGATACATTTTCTTATTTAACTTTTGTTCATAAGATCTGGGCCTTGCTGCAAAAGTCACCCCGCCCGTCCGCCAAACTGGACTACGCGTCGTTCCTGACCTTGCTCGGCCAGTACCTTTTTGTCTCCACGGCTTAGCACCACCACCACTAACATCCGAACGAGTTTTCTGAGCCTTAGTTCCAGCGCGCGCACCCGCCAAATACTTGGTGACTAGTTGATGAACTAATGTTTCATTAAAAGACTGCCCGAAAACAGCTTCTGCCACTTCCAGCTGCCCCGCTGAATCGTGTTCATTTAAAGCAGGTATTTGCAAACCCATGACCTAACCTTTATTTCGCATTTTCATTGCGGGAGTAATTATTACATCACCGCCTTTAGCCCCAGGCACTCCGCCTTTCACTAAAATTAAATTTCTTTCTGTATCAATTGCATGGATAGTCAGATTCTGTACTGTTGTTTTAACAGCTCCCATATGCCCTTCCATTTTTTTTCCCTTGAATACACGCCCTGGTGTTTGACACATACCTATGGAACCTAACACTCTGTGTGAGCGTGAGTTTCCATGAGTAGCATCTTGCATACTAAAATTATGCCGCTTTATGCCACCAGCAAATCCCTTACCAATACTTTTCCCTTGCACATCAATTACTTGACCTTCAGAGAAAATATTTACTGACAATTCTGAACCAGCAGATAAATCAACGCCCTCACCATCTTCGAGACGAAACTCCCAAAGGCCGCGTCCGGCAGTCACATTAGCCGCAGCATAGTGACCAGCCATTGCTTTATTGACTCTTGAAGATTTTTTATCGCCAGCTGTTACTTGAATTGAACGATAACCATCAACTTCAATACCCTTTACTTGGACGACTCTATTTGAATCTATCTGTAACACAGTAACGGGCACCGATGAACCATCTTCACAAAAAACTCTGGTCATACCACATTTACGACCTATAAGACCTATTGACATCTGCCAATCCCTCTATCTTTTAATTCAATTTTATCTGAACATCAACGCCCGCAGCCAGATCCAACTTCATCAGCGCATCTACGGTTTTCTCTGTTGGTTCAACGATATCCAACAATCTTTTATACGTTCTCAGCTCATATTGATCCCGCGCATCCTTATTGACATGAGGGGAAATCAAAATGGTGAAACGCTCTTTTTTAGTAGGCAAAGGAATAGGGCCTTTAACTTGGGCACCTGTTCTCCTAGCTGTTTCTACTATCTCACCAGCCGATTGGTCAATCAACTTGTGGTCGAATGATTTCAAACGGATTCTGATAGTTTGATTAGACATAGTTTATTACTCAATTATTGATGCAACAACACCGGCACCGACAGTACGACCACCCTCACGAATCGCAAAACGCAAGCCGTCTTCCATCGCGATCGGTGAAATTAATTTTACGGTGACCGATATATTATCCCCAGGCATTACCATTTCCACGCCTTCAGGT
>JAURZI010000046.1 GCA_030653435.1 Methylovulum sp. | reverse complement strand
ATCCGCGTCGAGGAAGAGCTTAAACATCAGCGGGAACTGATACAGCAAGGCTTTGACCTGACCAACAAACGTTTTGAAGAAATGCTGGTAAACAGCAATAAGCGCTTTGAACAAGTTGATAAACGTTTTGAGCAAGTCGATAAACGCTTTGAACAAATTGATAAACGCTTTGAAGAAATGCGTATATACAGTGATAAACGTTTCGAGCAGGTCGACAAGCGCCTTGAAGACATGCGTATCAACAGTGATAAGCGTTTTGAACAAACCGACAAACACTTTGAACAACTGGAAAAACATCTGGCGCTTATCAGCAACCGTATGGACCGCTTTATGTTCTGGTCATTGGGCTTAACCATTTCGGCTGTCATCACGATTATCAACTTAACCTGAGCAAGGCTCAATGTACAAATCACCATGATAACGACGGCATAAAACAGGCTATATTCGCACTAAAAATACCCTGATTTGGCGATACGACACTCAAAGCTCACGTTAAAAAACAAGCTCTGGTAATAAATCACAACCATTACCAGCAATAAATTAAAATTTAAAATCAAATAGTTGTAACATCATCCTAACCTAATTTCTATTTTTAAGCGTTTTTAGGCTTGATTAGCCTGAAAACCTAGCCAAGAAAATTGACAATTGAAAAAGCCTAACATACCATAGCACCTAGTCAGTTTGTTATCTGCTCTGGCTAGCGTGTGTTTTTCGCGAAACCCATATTATTTTTTAAATAGGACGTATCAAAATGAAATTAATCAAAAAAACCTTAATTGCAACGGCAGTAGCATCCGCCCTATTGGCAAGTACATCAGCCATGGCGGTTTGGACTGTTGGGCCAGCAAGCCCTACCACAGTCATTGTTCAAGCAAAAAGTGTTACAGCTACAGCTGCTTCAGCAAATGTAAGCTTTCACTTAGAGAATGCCCCTCAACAAGCATTAACCGTCAACGACCAAGTGATTTTTACTTTGACTGGCGGCGCTAAATTTTCTAAAGTAGGCGGAATACCGCAATTATCATCATCAAACTCAGGCAACGTGTCTTTTGATGGTTTTTATGAAGCCGATGGTGTTACGTCCAATACCACAAGTGGCCCAATAATCAAATTCCATATGACCGATGGCCTGTCCGTTGCTACAACAGACCTGATTCTTAACACTACCGCCAACATCTTTGATCTTTCTGGGGTAGTTGCTGGAAGCAATGTTGACATCAACATTACCACCAGAAATGTAATCGGAAATGTTATTAACCAAATCGATCACATTTCATTGGAAGCCCAATCAACATCTGATACTCTGGGCTACTTATTTAAGGGCACTAACCTGATATCTTGCACAGGCATCGGCAACGTAAAATCAGCAACAGATACCGCTCAAGTCAACAAAGGCTTCAAATGGTTTGACGAAGGTGGCACTGATGTAGACGGTACCCCGCTGATTTATAACACAAAGAATGAAGCATCTTTGCCTCCTCTATCTATTACTGGCGGAAAAATCATCTACAAAATTCTTGGTGATTTTAATGGAATCCCAGTTCATGGTGTGACGGCAACAACAGGAAGCGTTACTGGTAGCGATAGTACAGGCGCATTAGCTTCTGGAAGCACCGCCAACGAATTCTTGATCAATGCCGGAAAAACAGCAGCTTATGCAGTTAGCACCACAGCACTTACTGGCGGATCAACACTGGTAGTGGCACCGCAATTCCATATTGATGGTATAACAGCTCAAAGTGCCCGTACATTTACCCTATCTACGTCAGTTTTGGATGACACACTCTGGAAAGCACATGACGTAAGTTGTGACCCAGCAACTTATTCTATTGACCGCAACGGCAGCTCATTTGTCATCAACTTCTTAGGTGCTGCCAATAAAGTGAGAATCACCGATGTCAGCGGCAGCATTCTTGCTGGAACAGGTAAAATTAACATTACCGCTTATGATCAACAAGGTAATGTTATCAATAAAGTTGGATCATTTACACCAGTAGCACTGTCAGCACATGAAACCCGCATCATTGCAGGAACTGATTTACTGGCCGCTTACCCAACCGCAGTACATTTTGAATTTGCTGTTGAAAGCCCATCAATTGAAGCAGCAAGCCTTAAATTTGTCAGCGGTGCGGTAACGTCTACTGGCGTTTACACCAATAAAGATAAGACTGGCGGCATCTAAGCCTGCTGCTTATCTGTAACCGCTTAGCCTGGATTGCCTTATAGCAATTTTAAGCTTACGGTTCGTAGATAAATAAAACCGCCCCAGGCATTAAAACCTTGGGCGGTTTTTTTATGCTGATTGTGCAGAAACCCGTAACACAACGCATACTGTATTGCTGACAAGGACACACGACGGGCTCAGTTACCCTTAATATCCGACAATAGTTATTCAGCTTCCACAAAGCAGCATGAACTGTAGGGCGTGCCGTGCGCGCCTTCCATTTTATGCTGGTAGTGTTCCAGCCACCTTGATGGCGCGCTCGGCACGCCCTACAGCAGCTTTAACCGCCTCGAGCCGACTCACACAAACTTAGCTCTGACGAGTTGCCTGCTATGCTTTCCCCATAGCCAATGCCGCCTGGTACAGCAGTTTTTTTCTGGCACCCGTAATTTCGACAGCCATCGCAACCGCCGTTTTAATCGAACACTCTCGTAATAAGATACTCAGTATTTTCTCTTGTTCGGCAGTAATGATTTGCTTGTCTTTATCGGCAGATACGGCACTGACAATCACTACAAATTCACCTTTTCTCATGTTTTCATCGTGTTCGACCAATTCCAGCGCTAGTCCTAAGCTGGTTTTTACTATCGTTTCATGTAGCTTGGTAATTTCTCTAGCAATGACAATTTCGTGATCTGTCGGGAATATATCGGCCATGTCTTGTAATGACGCCAAAATGCGGTGACTGGATTCATAAAACACCCAAGTAACGGCACTCATGGCTTTTTCATTAAAAAAAGCTTTACGCGCTGATGAGGTTCTGGGCGAAAAGCCCTCAAAAGAAAACTGCGTGACCGGTAAGCCTGCGGCCGACAAGGCCGCAATCAATGCACAAGCGCCAGGTATCGGCACAACATCCAGACCCGCGTCTTTAACACGCTTTACTAATGGCATGCCAGGGTCGCTCAATAGGGGTGTCCCAGCATCTGAAACCAAGGCTATCGATTGCCCTGCCAGCAATTTTTCCAATAGTCCGTCAGAAGCGTGGTCTTCATTATGCTGATGAAACGACACCAGCTTATTGCTAATGCCATAATGTTGTAACAACATCCTGACATGGCGTGTGTCTTCGGCCGCAATCAAGTCCACTTTTTTTAACGTATCAACAGCCCTGAAACTCATGTCAGCCAAATTACCTATCGGCGTGGCAACAACGTATAATTTACCGTATTTTTGTATCATCCAGGATGCTCCCTACATTGTGTAAATGCGCGTTGCCAGGGCAACGCGTAATTGTAATAGTATGACACAGCAATCCGTCTCCAGATGTCAGTAACCATGTTATCCTCTAAACCTAAAACAAAAGCTGCACATTTAGCCTGCGGTGAAAGCGCTGAAGAACTGGCACATAAATATCTCATTGATGCCGGACTAATACCGATAGCCAGAAATTTTCGTTGCAAGCAGGGTGAACTGGATTTAATCATGATGGATGGTCAAGCCCTAGTCATTATTGAAGTCAGATTTCGCAAATCCGACCGCTACGGAAGTGCCGCCGAGAGCGTCACGCCAGCAAAACAATCACGTATAATAGCCGCAACGCAGTTTTATTTATCAACAATAAAAACAGATCGTCCCATACGCTTTGATGTTATCGCCATCACAGGGAAAAACCCTATTAACTGGATCAAAAATGCCTTTTAAATCAAATATAAATCATGATGTTACAAGATAGGATCATCAGCCATTTCACGGACAGCATTCAAACGCAGCAAGAAGCAATGGTCGAGCTATGTGAGCTGATCGAATATGCTTCTCAACGTTTGGTTTCTGCCTTGTTAAATGATAAGAAAATATTGGCCTGTGGCAATGGGCGTTCGGCAACAACTGTGCAATTGCTGTCTTCTGCCATGCTCAATCAATATGAGCGTGACCGGCCATCTTTGCCCGTCATTGCCCTAAGCACTGACGCAGCCACACTGACAGCCATTGCCAATGACTACCATTTCGATGATGTTTTTGCCAAACAACTGAGGGCGTTAGGACAAAGCGGTGATATATTGATTGTGTATACGGATGGCAACCATTCGGCCAATATCGCCAAAGCAATTAATGTAGCCCATGATAAGGACATATCAGTGATTGTACTGGCCGGGAGTAACGGTGGCATGATTTCAGCATTACTAGATGAAGTGGACATAGAAATTCGAGTTCCTTCAATCTCCAGGGCACACATCCAAGAAGTTCATGTGTTGATAACCCATTGCCTGTGCGACTTAATCGATCATCAACTGTTTGGTTAAAAACCGAGGTTAGTATGAAAAAATATTTTTTGTCTTTACTACTGGTTTCCAATTTTGCTGTAAGCGGTTGCGCTGGCTTGGCAGCAGATAACCCGGAAATAGCCGCACAGGCGTTACATGACCGCCGCACGCCCGATATCATTGCCGACGATAACTCCATTGAAACCGACATTTATGACGAACTACAAGATGACGATCAACTACAACACCTAGCCCATATCCATGTCAACGCTTATAACGGCGCAGTGTTGGTGACTGGCGAAGCCGCAAACGCAGAGATTAAAAATAAAATCATCGACCTTGTCCGCGTCACCAAGCATGTCAAGCTAGTGCACAACAACTTGACTATAGCTTATCCCAGTGATGCCGGTTCCCGCGCTAACGACGCCCAGATGACGGATAATATTAAGGCCGTTCTTGCACAAATCCGCACTCTACCCGGATTTGAATCAGCTATGATCAAAGTCATCACTGAAAATGCTATCGTTTATCTAATGGGTCGTGTACACCGTACTGAAGGTGCTGTAGTTATCAACGTCGTGAGACATCAACCTGACGTAAAACGAATTATCACAGTTTTTGAATATCTGGATTAACAAGCTCCCTTACCTGTTTATTTGTTAGTTCTACTGGACTAATCTTTTTATACTCAAATAAAGACATGGGCTCCTTATTCGTAAGCGCTTACTCCTCCCATCTGAGTCAAAAAGCGTTGAAGTTTTTACCAGAGGTCATTATTCAGCCTTTTTCCACCGTAGGGCGCGCTGTGCGCGCCATCGGCGGCTCGGTACCAGAAAAGGCGCGCGCGGCGCGCCCTACGTTTCGTGTTACGGTAGGCGTTGCCGGTTTCAAAACTTAGACGTTTTCTCGATCAGATGGGAGTAATAAAGCTGTACTTCCCCTGACCAGTAAAACTCGAATATTTTTTAAAATTCCAGGGCACTTTAAGTTAACACCCGATTCACATCATACCCATCCCAACTTTGCCATCCAGCGTTTTATCCGGCCACCCTCCACCCAGTGCTTGGTAAAGTTGCACCATCGCAACCAACACATCCAAACGCGCCTGTACATGGCTGTTTTCTGCATTCAACAAGCTACGTTGGGTGCTGAGCAGGGTTTGGAAATCAATCAAGCCAACCCGATATTGTTCTTGGGATAGCCGGTAGGCTTGTTTGGCCAGATTGACCGCATCGGCTAGGGCTTGCAGGCGGCGGCCGGCATGATGGCGTATTGCGGCCGCGTCTTCTACTTCCTTGAATGCGGTCAACACGGTTTTGCGATAAGTTTCGACCAATTCGGCATTACGCGCTCTTGCATATTCCAATCCTCCTTCCAAACTGCCGCCTTGGAATAAAGGTTGGGTCAATCCTGCAGCTAGCGATAAAGCTGTGCTGGCAGGTTGGCCTGAAGACAGCGCGGTATCCAAATTCAATTGCAATTTGGGGTAAAGCGCCGCCCGTGCCACGCCAATGTCAAAATGGGCGGCGATCAATTCCATTTCCTGTTGCCGGACATCGGGCCGGCGCTCCAACAGGCTAGCGGGTTGGAGCGGATTAAGTTCAGGCAAGTCCACGGCAAAAAACCGCACGGCTGGGAAAGACGAGTAACGGTGGGGAGGATGCCCCAGCAATATCGCCAAGGCATTTTCCGTTAAGGCATATTGCTGGTTCAATAAATCCAGATTGGCGCGGGCGTTCGCCAATTCGGTTTTTTGTTGCAGCACATCCAGCTCGGATACCGCTCCGGCGCGGAAACGGGCTTCGATGATGGCCAGCACGTCCATAACATTGTTCAAAAAATCAGCGGCAATGCGTTTACGCTCGTCCAAAGCCAGCAGATTAAAATAAACCTGCCCAACATTCGCCATCACCACCAATTGCAAGGCATCTCGGGTAAACGCTTCAGCGGATAAACGGGCGGAACCTGCTTTGCTGCGGGCGCGGTTAGCTCCCCATAAATCGACTTCGTAAGCGACGCTAAATTGCCCAGTGCCTTGTTGGCTGTCACGGCTATTGTGGTTCTCACTGGCATCACCGCGCAGTGCCGAAGAAGGCCATAAGCCCGCCCCGGCAATTTTCGCTTGCGCCTTGGCCTGCAATACCCGCTGCCGTGCCGCTGCCAGGTCGTTGTTGTACGCCAATGCCTCGGTCATCAGATGGTTTAAACCCGTGTCCCCAAATGCTTGCCACCATTGCGGGCTGACTGCAAGGTCTGGCGTTGATGGCCGGGCATAATGCCATTGGGCGGGCGTCACCACGTCAGGCCGCCGGTATTCTGGGGCCAGATTACAGGCGGACAATGCAACTAACAGGGCGGTGAGCGTTAATGTTGTTTTCATGGGTTAAAGTGCTGGAACGGGTTTGTTACCCGTTCCATAAGGTTTGAAATATCTATGGTATGGGACAATCTTAAGGACAAGATCGTCTATGCGATTACTGTGGGTACAAACCCATACGCATCAAGCTAAGGAGAAAATCCATAGTTTTTAATGATAGTTGTCCACGAAAATCACGAAGAAACTAGATAAATTTTCGTGTCTTTCGTGGAAAAATTCCTTAGCTTGATGCGTATGGGAACAAACCCCATCCCGCCCGGTTTGTACAGAATGACCGCTTCCGGGCGGTTTATTCCGCCGCCAACGCCACCACAGGATCTAAACTTGCGGCCTTGCGTGCAGGCAAATAACCAAACAGTAAACCCGTAGCAAATGCACAGGAAAACGCCATCACGGCGGGTAACGGCGAAAAAACCACCGCCATATCGAAATAACGCAACAGGATTCCTGCGGCGAAGCCTAATATCACGCCCATGAAGCCACCCAAAGTACAAACCACGGCGGCTTCGGTATTAAATTGCAGCAAAATGTCACGGCGGCGAGCGCCGGTTGCCATGCGGATACCGATTTCGCGGGTACGTTCTGTGACGCTGACCAACATGATATTCATCACACCGATACCGCCCACCAGCAAGGATATGGCGGCAACGATGCCCAGCATCAGGGTGAAGGTCTTTTGGGTTTCGGCGGCGCTGGCAATAATCGATGCCATGTTGCGTATCCTGAAATCTTCAGTCTGATGCCGATCCAGCAATACCTCGGTAATCGCCTCTTGGGTGCCGTCGATTTGCGCGACCTCATGCACTTTTACCGTAATACCGCCCAAATACGCTTGCCCAAACAAGCGTATTAGCCCCGTGGACAAGGGCACGAACACGCTATCGTCACGATCCGTCCCCATTGCGTCTGCGCCTTTTGCAGTCATCACGCCAATCACTTCAAACGGGATACTGCCCACCATGACATAGCGGCCTACAGGATCACTGCCATCAGGAAACAAAATCTGTTTGACGGTTTCCCCCAACACCAGCACGGGTGCGTAACGGCGCATATCGCGGTCATCGAAAAAATCGCCCTCGGCAACCGCCCATTCGCGGACTTCGGTCATGCTGGGGGCTACGCCCTGGATACTGGTGGCATAATCAATATTGCCATAGCGCACCGTCATACGGGCGTTGCGCTCCGGCGAAGCCCATTCGACATTGTCCAATTCGGCGATGGCTTCGGCATCGGCGGGGGTTAAGGTCGCCACGTCAGAACTGCCGCGCAAGCCGGGTGCGCCTGGGCGTATCGACAAAATATCCGTGCCCATCGCCCGCATTTGTTCCAGCACTTTTTCTTGGCTGCCTTGGCCTATCGCCAGCATGGTGACGACCGCCGCCACGCCAATGACAATACCCAACAACGTCAAGGCGGTACGGAACACATTGGCGTGTAACGAGCGTAACGCCATCTTGGCGGCTTCAACCAGTTCGGCAAGGATGCCGGCTGCCCCGATGCCGCGCTGACGGGTTGGCGGTAAGTAGTTGCCTGCACGGTTTTCACCCGTGTCGCTGACAACTTTACCGTCGCAAAGGTTGATGATGCGCCCGGCATGGGCCGCCACTTTTTCATCATGGGTAATCAATAAAATGGTGCGGCCTTCGCGGTGCAAATCACTTAACAAGACCATGACTTCCTTGCCGCTTTGGCTATCCAACGCCCCCGTCGGTTCATCCGCCAAAATGACGGGCGGGTCGTTCATCAAAGCGCGGGCGATAGCAACCCGCTGCTGCTGCCCGCCCGACAATTGCATCGGTTTATGGCCGCCACGATCCGCCAGGCCTAACCGTTCCAATAACGCCAGGGCGCGGTCTTGGCGTTCGGCTTTCGCCAGTCCCTCGTACAACGCCGGAATTTCGACATTCTCCGCTGCCGTCGCGGTATTGAGCAGATTGTACCGTTGGAGCACAAAACCAAAAGTCCCGCGCCGCAACGCCGCCAATTGGTCGCTGTCCAGCCCTGCGACATCTTGGCCGCGAATGTGGTAACGGCCTTGGCTTGCCTTATCAAGGCAACCGATCAAATTCATCAAAGTCGATTTGCCGGAACCGGATTGGCCGATAATCGCCACGAACTCGCCCGGCCACACTTTCAGTGAAATGCCATCCAAGGCCTTAACAAGGGTTTCACCATTAGGATAGTGTCGCTGGATGTCGACAAGCTCCAATAACGGCATAGCGTTCATTGGCAATACCGTAGTTTGTCCACGAAAATCACGAAAGACACGAAAATAATGCTTTGGTTGATTATGCGCCCGGCGTATCGGTTAAGCATTGCGCCGCTTGGACAATAATCATCTAGCCTCTCAAATTCCCTGGAAAATTTTCGTGATTTCCGTGTTTTTCGTGGACAAGATAATGAATTCAGGTTCATAGCCTTGGCACTCCTTGCGTCGGATAGCCCCGGTCTTTCTTCTTGTCCTTGCCATCCGGTTTCACCAGCGTTTGCAGTTTTGCGCCCTCCGCCACGCCGTCCAGGACTTGCGCGAAACGTCGGTTCCGTAAGCCGATACGGACAATTTTTTCCTGGATACCCTGTCCGGTCACGACATTGACGGTATAGGCATCACCGTTCTGATTCTGCCCATGACGTACTGGCGCACCCAGCGCGATAACCGGAATTAACGGCACTTGTCCGACCTTGCCCAAAACGAAAAACATCTGTGTGCTCATTCCGGTCATCAATTGCCGGTCATGGTTATCAACATCAACCAAGACATCATAAAGCACAACATTATTGACAACCTGCGGGGTCGGCAAAATTTGCCGGACTTTGCCCTGCCAACGTCGCTCGCCGGAACCCAATGTCGAAAAATACACCGGCACATCCGGGTGTAAACGCATCACATCGGCTTCGGCGACTTGGGCGCGAACCGTCATCGTGTCAAGTCTGGCCAATTGCAAAATCATCGGCGTTTGCTGGTTGGCGTTCAGCGTTTGTCCGGCTCTGGCTTTTTGATCCACGACCGTGCCATCCATGGAAGCGTAGATTTTGGTGTAGCCCAGATTGGTTCGGTCACCATTCAGGGTCGATTGCACTTGTTCGATTTGCGCCGCAATCGCCGCCGCCGTGGCTTGGGCTTTTTTCAGCGTATAGTCGCTGTTCTGGAAATCTTGCTGACTCACGCCTCTGCTATTCAACAATTCACGGTTGCGCTCGTATTGCTGCTTGGCAAAAACCACTTCAGCCTGTTGCCCGATCAATTGCGCCTGTAAGTTTTTGATATTGGCTTCATCGGCTTGCACCCGCGCCGCGTAAATGCGCGGGTCAATTTCCGCCAGCAATTGCCCCGCTTGGACATTATCGCCAATCTGGACATGGATTTTTTGCAACTGCCCCGTGACTTGTGCGCCGACATCGACATATTCTTTGGGCTCCAGCTTGCCTTGCGCGGTGACGTTTTCTTCAATATCGCCCAAGGCCACTGTGACAGTATCCTGCTCGGCAAGCGCCGGTGGTGTGGCGTTCCACCACGCATAGCCTGCGGCTCCGCCCACTAACAGCAGGGGCAGAAGTAGCCAGACAAATCGTTTTAAGGTCATCATTTAAACATTATTGGAAAGAATAGGGGGAAGCATCGTTATATCACGCGAGCTTCAAACGTCCGCCCACATCCGCAGCAAGTTATGATAACAGCCGGTGAGGTTCATGGCGGGTGGACAATCGCCTTGCGTGTCCCGAAGTTCCAATATCGCCATGTCCATTTCAAACAGCAAGCGACGGCGTTCAGTTTCTCGCACCATGCTTTCAATCCAAAAAAATGAAGCCAATCGTGCTCCTCGGGTGACGGGTTCCACGCGATGCAAACTGGAACCAGGGTACAGCACCATATCTCCCGCCGCCAGTTTGACGGCATGTTGCCCGTAAGTGTCTTCAATCACCAGTTCGCCACCTTCGTAACTGTCCGGGTCGCTTAAAAACACCGTCGCCGACAAATCGGTGCGTACCTTCTGGCCACTGAGTGTGCAATGGCGCACGGCGTTGTCGATATGATTGCCGAAGGCATTATGCTCGCCCTCATAACGATTAAACAGCGGCGGGAAAATGCGTTTCGGCAAAGCCGCCGACAAAAACAAGGCATTCTGGCTCAAAGCATCTGAAATAATCGACCGCAACGTTTGACTGTGCTGGGTTTGCTCCGGCAATTGCCAGTTGTTTTTAACTTGCGCCGACTGCGTGCCGGCGGTGATCAGGCCATCCGCCCACGGTGCGTCGGCGAGCAGGTCGCGGCATTGTCTCAAGGTTTGGCTGGACAGGAGTTCCGGGATTTCAATCAACATGTTCACCCTCCGATAGCTTGCAAAGTAAAAAACACCGCCAGGCCCAACGATCCCAAACCCAGTCCGGCAGCAGCCAAACGTCTGCCATGCAGGCGTGTCCATAGCAGCGTGCCGGTCAAACTCAAAATAACCAAGCCGCCCGCCAGCGTATCAGCCAGCAACACCCAACCGATGCCCATGCCCGTACCTTTGTGCAGGTTGGTCAGTATCGAAAAAAAATTACCTTCGCCTTGTTTGATGCTGACAAAAGCGTTGCCTTCCCAGTATTCCGCTTGCAACATCCGCTTTGGGTTCCGCACGGTGATTTGCCAAAACGGCGGCTGTTGCAGTGGGGTGTTGTTCCACGTTACGGTTTTACCGGCTTCTCGGCGGGTTCTGGCGTGTCCGGCGTCGATCCCCAGTGTTTGCCCCAGCCATGCCGCCATTGCCTTGGGGTCGGCGGGACGGGGTACCGGCAACGGTAATTGGATTTCGGTTTGCTCCATTTTCCCGACAGGGATTTTTAAAATGTCGCGGTGGTTGAGCAAAATACCCGATACCCCGAACAGCAAACCCAAGGCCGCACCCCACAAGCCTAACCAGGCATGAGTGCGGCGTAGCCATTTCAGGAACGCACCGCGTGCCCAGCGTTTAGGTAAAAACAAATATCCCCCGCTTCTTTTCGGCGGGCGGTTGGCTGGCTTTGGAAAAACTTCGGTGGATGTATCCATTCGGGTAGGCCTCAATATTTGAAATTGACCGACAATTGCCCGGATACCGGCATTCCCGGCAAGGCGGAACGGGTTTGCCCCGATTCGTAGTAAACCGTGTCGGCAAGGTTAAAGACATTCATCTGGATGTCGTAATGCTTTTGATGGTAAGCGATTACCGCATCCAGTCTTGCATAACCCGGCAAGGTTACTTCATTGACATTGTCGGCATAACGGTCTGACGCATAAAATACACCGCCGCCGATTTCCCACTCCGGCGTGATGTGGAAACTGTTCCAGACCACGCCGCTGTGTTCGGGGACGTTCGTGGCGTTCATGCCCTGAAGGGATTTAGTCAAACCGCTGACCGTACCGACCGCTGTCGTATTGGATTTGGAAATCTCGGCATCCAGATAAGCGTAAGTCATCGACATATCCCAACGCGGCAGCACTTCGCCCGCCAGACCGAATTCAAAGCCATCGGTGCGCTGCTCGCCTGCCAGAATGGTCAGGTTAGCGTCATTAGGATCGGCGGTGCGGGCATTGGTTTTTTCCAGGCGGAACACCGCCGCTGTTGCCGATAATCGTCCGTCAAACAGATCGTATTTAGCGCCGATTTCAAAATTGCGGTTCTGCTCCGGCGGCAAATTGGCGGTGGTTTCGCTCAGTGACAGACTTTCCGCAGATGGGTTGAACGACGTGCCGTAGCTGAAGTAATACGACTGTACTTTATCCGGTTGCCAGACTATTCCAGTGCGAGGACTCCATTGGCTGTCACTGCGGCTGAAGGTGTCCACACCCAGACGGTCGAGTTGTTGTGCTTCAAACTGGTCATAACGGGTTCCCACCAACAATTTCCATTCCGGGCTAATTTCAAATTGATCCAGCACATAGCCTGCGTATGTTTGTGCCTTAGTGTAACGGTCGGTCGTCAAGATTCCGCTAAAGTCGCTAGCCAAACCACTGCTGCTGGCGGTCAAGATTGGATTGAAAATGGAGATGCTGCTAACCCCTGTGGAGCTTTTGGATTTGAAATCGTAATTTTCCCAACCGAATTCGCTACCGAACATCAAGGTGTTATTGAAACCAAACAAAGATTTTTTGTAGACAAAATCGGTCTGGTTATAAACATTATCCTGCTCGTTGCGGCGCAAGGCCTGGGTACGCGCCACTGTCGATGTTGCGCCCGTATCGGTCACTGAGCCAAATAAATGGGTCAGATAATTACGCTCATAATCCCCGACACGCACGGTGTTTTTTACCGAAAAATCGGCGTTGAAACGGTGGCTGAGGGCAACCGTCGCGACATTGGTGTCCGTATCCATCAGCCTGTTATCAGTAAAACCGTAATAGGTGCTGATCGGCACCTCGGCGGGTTTGCCGCGGAACATCGGCACACCGTAGTCGAACACGCCTTGTTCCTGTTGATGCAACAAATTCATCGACACATCGGTGTCTTCGCCCAATTTAAGCTTAAAAGAAGGCGCGATGCCCCAACGGGTGTTATCGTTATAATCGCGGAACGATTCGGCATCTTGATAAAGCGCGTTAAGCCGGGCCGACAAATCTTTATAAGTGGTTTCGGCATCAACCGTAGTGCGTTTGAATTCATAAAGGCCGTAGGTAAAACCGCCATTCACTGCCGTTTTACCTGTCGGTTTTTTGGCGACTTGGTTGATGACCCCGCCTGTCGCGCCGCGCCCGAATAATATGGACGACGCGCCCTTCAGCACTTCGGCTTTCTCGATAAAAAACGTGTCGCGGCTGTACTGCCCGTTTTCCTTCACGCCATCGAGATAATTGTCGGAATTGGCGGAAAATCCTCGTAACGTGATCGAATCCCCAGTGCGTCCTCCTTCCCCGGCGGCAATGGTCAGGCCGCTGACGTTTCTCAGCGCATCCCTCAAGTTAAAAGCGTTTTGCGATTGGATCAGCTCTTTTTTGACGACGCTGACCGATTGCGGGATGTCGCGGATTGCCATCTCGGTCTTACCACCTGTCGTGGAAGTTTCGGCCTTGAATCGGTTGGGCTTTGGCGTTTGTGCAGCTTTGACTTTGACATCTTCCAGCACGGTTTCTGTTTCACTGTTGTATGACTCAACAGGTTCAGCCGCCATCACCAGACCGCTCAACGCCGCACCCAATGGCACTAACGCTCCTAGTCGCCATTTGGCCTGTTTGTTAATTATGTTACTCATGATTTCCCCTCAGATTTTACGGTGTACAAAATGGCTGCCTAGCGGGGAAATGCTGGGTGGCTGTGGATTTTATAATTTTTATAGTAATTGTCGCCGAGCAACAATACTAGCAAACGATAATGATTCTCATTTTAATAAAATAATCAACACTGTCAAGCCTTAAGTTTTTGCTTAAATTCAGTATCCTCAACTTAAACATCAAAATGTCAGGAAAAAACAACTTTAAAATGCCCTAAAGCAGATCAATGATGGCTTTGCCGAGTTAACTATTGATGGACTATAATTCCGCAGTAAACATATGGATATTCAGCGTACCCAAAACGGATAAAACCATTGATTTAAGGAGAGGAGACCATGCAAGGCGATAAACAAGTCATCGAACGGCTAAATACGTTATTGGCAGGCGAGTTGAGCGCGATAGACCAATATTTCATCCATTCCCGGATGTACGAAAATTGGGGCTTCAACAAATTGTTCGAGCGTATCCATCATGAAGTGCAGGATGAAACCGACCATGCCACTGCACTAATTAAACGCATCCTGTTTTTGGAAGGCACGCCTAATATGGTCAAACGCGAGCCTTTACAGATTGGGGTCACAGTGCCAGAAATGCTAGCCAACGATTTGGCGGTGGAGCTAAGCGTGATCAACGCCTTGCGCGAAGTGATGGCGTATTGCGAAAGTGTGCGTGATTTTCAAACCCGTGAAATACTCTGCCAGTTATTACAGGACACGGAGGAAGACCATGCCCATTGGTTGGAACAGCAATTAGGCATGATTGAAAAAGTCGGCCTACAAAATTACCTGCAAGCACAAATGTAAACGCCCCTATTAACACCACCCTGCCGACTTGACAACAATCGGCAGGACTTCCCGAAGAAAAATATTTAATGCTTTTTTTCTGCCGTGAAAAACTTTCTTCCTTTTTTTCGCCCCCGTTTAACCGTCAAACTGGCAATTGCACCGGATGTATTGGCTGCGCTGGTCGAAAAAGGCCAACTCCACGCCACCGATTTCCGCTGTCTGGATTTGGGTTCAAAGCAAATCGTTTGGAAGATGTTTCTGACGCTGGCGAAAGCAAAACTGATTACTGAAAACCCTAATAATTTGGGCAATCCTACATTGCCGCAATTTTTTCAAGAGAGTGATATGCCATGAGCAAGAAACCTTGTACCCACGAAGCCCTGATAAGCACTGAATATGGCAAGGCGATGATCTGCCGCGATTGCGGCATTGTCTACTGGCATTTTATGAACATGTCGATGCGTTTTGATGTCACCGGTTTTTTAGGCATGGCTGACACGCTAGCGGAGGCGGCGCACAACGTCAGGGTTGGGGACAACAAAACAAAACAAAGTCCGGTGTTGAGCTTGGTAAACCCTTCCCAACGGCTCAATTAAACAGTTAGCCCCCCATTGATTGCCGAGGAGTACAAACCTAGGTTTGTACTCCATCTACAGCCTGAAAACCTATGCTCGATTACTTATTGCGTCAGCAATGCAGGAAGTGATGTTGTGCCGAATCTTCACCAGTTATAACGCAAGCTCGCCAACACCGTGCGGCGGTCACCGTAAAAGCAATTGCCGCCGTAACAGGTCGTAAAATAGTCCTTATCGAGCAAGTTGTTCATATTCACGCCCAAGCGCATCCCGTGCAAACGGCTGTTCAACTGACCCAAATCATAATGCACCGACGCATCCACCAAAACATATGAGGGCGTTTTTTGGCTATTGCTAAGGTCGCCATCATTGCCGCCTGCATAACGCAATCCGCCACCCAAGCCCAGACCTGACCATTCTCCGCGCGGCTGCGTGTAATCCAACCACAATCCGGCCTGATGTTCCGGCGTATAAGTCAGCCTGTTGCCCAGTTCCGAGGCAATAGTGGATTGCGTCACTTTCGTATCGGTGTAAGTGTAGGAGGCGACCGCATCCAAGCCGATGTCGAAGTGAGCCTTGCCCTCCAATTCCACGCCTTGCGAACGCGCCTCGCCGGTTTGAATACTGTAGCCGGAATGGCTGGGTACAGGGTCGCTGGTCAGCACGTTTTGCTGGGTCAGATGAAACCACGCGGCTGTCAACAGCGCGTTATAACCGGGCGGTTGGTATTTCACGCCGACTTCGTGCTGCTGCCCGGTGGTAGGCTTGAACATCGCGCCGAGAAAATCCGTACCCGCCGTCGGTTCAAACGATTCCGAATAGCTGTAATACGGTGCCACGCCCGCATCAAACAGATAGCTTAGGCCTGTGCGGTAAGTAAAAGCTTCGTCATCTTGCGGTGTTGCGGCCTTGCCGGCATTAACCGTTTCCGCCGTCGCCCAATCGTAGCGGACGCCCAACGTCGCCAGCCATCGCCCCAGCCGTATTTGGTCTTGCCCGTACAGGCCGATCTGGTCTTGTTGCTGACGGCTACGGCTTTGCAAGCTAGGCAGCTCGAAGGCTTGCCCGTAGACCGGGTTGTAGACATCCAAAACCAGTTCCGGCAATTCAAAATCGGTGAAGCCGCGCCGCCGTTGTGCCGTAAAGCGGCGAAAATCCAAGCCCGTCAACACCGTATGCCGCAGGCCGCCAGTGTGCAAATCAGCTTGCAGTTGGTTGTCCAAGGTCAGGGTTTGCGCCTGGTCTTGATAAGCCGCACCGTAGCGGTTGATCTCGCTCATCCCGGCATTCACGAAGCTACCACCAGGGATCAGGCGGCCTTGGTCATAATCGAAGCCGTAGTAATAATCGGGATAAATGCCGTGGTAGCGGCTGCTGATGTCGGCATAGCGCAGGTTTTGCCGCGCCTTGATAGCGGAACTGAACTGGTGTTCCAAGGCATAACCGACGGCAAACTGTTCGCGCTGGTAGCTATCAAAATTAGGCTCACCCAAAAAACGGTTGCTGGGAATCCTGCCGTTGGGGTTGGGCAACACCGAGCCTTCATAGGGCAAAAACTGCATGGCGTTGCCGGTTTCATCCTTTTGGTAATGGCTTAACAACGTTAACGAAGTCTTATCATCCGGCTTCCAGGTAAAACTGGGCGCAATGTAATAGCGGTCATCTTCGACAAAATCCACTTGCGTGTCGCTGCCCCTGCCCAAACCCACCACGCGGTACAGCAAATCGTCGCGGCCATCAACCGGGCCTGCGAAATCGAAACTGCCTTGCACCCGGTCAAAACTGCCGCCCAACAACTGCACTTCATGGAACAGCTGCTCGGTAGGGCGTTTGCTGACCATATTAACCAAGCCGCCGGGCGGGTTTTGCCCGTACAGCACCGACGACGGCCCGCGCAGCACCTCGATGCGCTCCAAGCCGTAAGGGTCAACCCGCAACTGGGCGTAACTGGCGTTGGAACTCATCAGCCGGGTGCCATCCAGGTATTGCGTGCCTTCAAAGCCGCGCAGATTGAAATAATCATCGCGGGTGCTGGGGCCAAACATCCCGCTGACCACGCCCGGCGTATACGCCACGGCTTGGGTGATGCTCTGTGCCGCACGCGCTACGAATTCATCTTTGTTGATGACGCTAATCGATTGCGGCACTTCAATTATGGGCGTATCTGTTTTGGTGGCGCTGCCGCTGCGCTGGGCGACAGTGCCTTGTTCTTGCTTTTGCTTGGCATCCGGCTTGGCTTTTACCGTCACCGTCGGCAAAGTTGCCTCGCCTAGGGGTTCTTCAGCAAATGCCGGGGACGGCAAGCACAGTTGTAGGGTTGTGAACACGGCCGGAAGCCAGTCGTTTTTATAAAATACGTCCATAGCCAAGTACCTCATTATTAAAATTAAAATATAATGGCTGCCTGGCTGGAAGCTGGGGGGCTGATGGAATAAAAAAGCGCGGATTAAATAGTGGAAGCCCTTCAAAAAACTGGGGTGGTTGGATATGGAGCGCAGTCATCTTGACCGAAAGCTTGGCGGACAGGATGTCACACTCCAAATCAACCCCGTTTCGCCCGCATCAAAACACGCGCTTGCCGCTTCTTCCACCAGATAATCAGTCCCGTTACCGACAGCATCGCCACCACCAAACCCATCATCGAAATGAGCACGCGTCCTGGCAAACCCAAAATACGGCCTGAGTGCAGCGGGAATTGCGCTTGCAGGAAAATGTCGCCGGCACTGCCGGTGCCGGGGATTTCTGCTCCGGCAGGGTTTCCCGTTTGCCCGTCGAAATAAAGCCACGGATTACCCAAGCCACCATCGCCGTGGTCGTTGCCGGATTGAAAAAAACCGACGCCGTAAATACCCAGTTCCGGCGAATAAAACACCGCGCCTGCGGGCAGAAGCCAGCCGCGATGCCGGGCTTCGGTTTCGGCAAGATGAATAACAGCTTCGCGCGTTATCATGGGCATGATAGGCGCATCCTGTGGATTGGGCTTGCGGTCTGCGAAGGGACTGGGCGCCAAGGTAGAAAACACTGCTACCCACGGGCGCATCACCTGCTCGTTCAGGTTCATGCCCACCGATGTCACCGCGATAATCAGCAGCAAACCCCACGCCCAGCATCCGCCTGAACGGTGCAGATCATACGTCAGCGCGTAACCGCCTTTTCGCCAACGGAAAGCAAAGGATTTGCGCCATGTTTTCGGATTCGGGAAGGACAGCCCTAAGGCAATCACGTTATCGAAGACCCAAACGATGCCGACCAGCCCCATGAACCACACGCCCAGTTCCATACCCCAGGCATCGGGGATATGCAGACTGTAATGCAGTTTGTAGAGGAAAGGCAGCAGATTTTCGGGCGCGAGCGATACCGCGCCCCATTCGCGCCGCCCTTGGATGCTTCCTGTTACGGGATTCACCGCGACTTGGTTGAAACCTAAAAGAAAAGCTTTACCTGTGCGGGGATCAAGACGCGGGCTGACGCTGGGCATCAAGGTGTGGCCCGGCTCTACGGACAACGGCAAGTAGGTGACCAGAAGGCGTGTATCGTCAACTTCAAGCCCTGCCGCCAATTCCAGCGCTTGCTGCACCGTACCTTGCCGCGCAGCATGGTACAACTGCGGATTCAGCCATTCGTCCAGTTCATGATCCCATGAAATGACCGCCCCGGTCAGGCCGGCAATCAACAGAAACACGGCAATGAACAGGCCCAAGCAACGGTGCAGAACGACAAAAACCGGACGCATACGAACCCTTACCAAACGTAGCGCAAGCTGCCAATCACGGTACGCGCTTGGCCCAGATAACAATAGCCTTGCGCACAGGTGCTGTAGTCTTCGCCGGTCAGGTTGTTGGCGTTAATCGCCAGCCGCCAGTGCTTCATGAACTCATAATGCAGGGCCATGTCCAGCAGGGCAACGCGGCTGTTCTTAAAGGTATTCTCATCATCACCCATGCTGGAACCCAGATAACGCACGCCCGCGCCTATGCCCGCGCCGTGCAACACGCCGGCAGGCAAGGTGTAATCGCCCCAGACCGACACCGTGTGTTCCGGGATGCTGGACAAGGTGTTGCCATAATTGTCATCTTTGCGGCTGGTAAATTCCGGCGACAAATAGGTATAAGCCGCCGTCACATGCAACGCTTCATTGACATCCGCCTTGGCCTCAAGCTCAAAGCCGCGCGAGCGTATCTCGCCTGCCTGCATTTGGGTAAACAGGCCGCTGGCCAGCTTGACATTTTCCTGGGTGATTTGAAACAGCGACGCGGTAATCAGGGCATGGCTGTTGCTGGGCTGGTATTTCAGCCCAGCTTCTATTTGTTCTCCGGTGGTCGGCTTAAAAAATCCCCCATCGGCATTTTTACCGACGACGGGTACAAATGATGTGGAATAACTCAGATAAGGCGATAAGCCGTTGCTGAACAGATAGCCCAAGCCCACGCGCCCGCTAAAATGAGTGTCACTGCCGTCTTCACGCAACCCGTCTTGCGTTTGCGACGTGTCCGCCCAATCGTGGCGGCCACCTAGCGTCAGCCGCCATTGTTGCCAATGAAGCTGATCCTGAAGGTAAAGGCCAACCTGGCTCATGCGGTATTGGTACGGCATGTCCAGCACCGGGCTGTCAATCGTCTGGGTGCCGTAATTGAGCGTAGTCAGATCAAGGTCTGGCGCACTGCCAAAACCCATGCGGCCATTGTTGAACGAATGCGTCCAATCCAGACCGAACAAGACGGTATGGTCCAGTTGCCCAATGCGGCCTTGCCATTGTGCGTGGTTATCCAGCGCGTAAGTCTCGAAATTCTCCACCAGCCGTCCGGTATATCTTGTCGCCACCGTGCCGATGATTTCACTGATGTCGGTGTAACGGGCGTCCGCGTCCACGCGGCCGATACGCAGGTTTTGGCACAAAGACCATTGCCCGTTCAATTTGTGTTCCAGCAAATAGCCGACTTGGAACTGGTCTTGGATAAAATCCTGGAACGCCGCGTCGCCTGCGGGTAAATCCCGCCTGACTTTGCCGTTTTGGTTGAAATAGGACGGATTGCCGACGGTTTTGTCGGACTGGTAATACGTCAGCACGGTCAGTGTCGTTTTGTCATCCGGCTTCCAAGTCCAAGCCGGGGCGATGAAAATACGGTCGTCGTTGGCGGCGGGGATAGGGCTTTTGCTGTCACGGAACAATCCGGTCAAGCGATAAGCTAAAGTGTCGCCATCGTTTAACACCCCGGTAAAGTCAAAACGGCCTTGCTTGCGGTCATAGTTGCCGAACTGGGCCTCGACTTCCCGCCTAGCCTCAAAACTGGGACGCTTGGTGGTGATATTGACCAGGCCGCCCGGTTCGGCTTGCCCGTACAACACGGAACCCGGGCCTTTCAGCACCTCGACACGCTCCGCCGAATAAGGCTCTTCCTTGTAAATGGCGAAATTGCTGCTGAGCTGGCGCAAGCCGTCGCGGTAAATGCCCGCATAAGTGGCATCGAACCCGCGTATGCTGAAGGAATCAAAACGCGGGTCATAGCCGAACGCACCCACCCGCACCCCCGGCGTATAAGCTACGGCATCGGTTAAAGTCTGCACTTTATGGGCATTGAGCTCATCGGTGGTAATCACGGAAATGGCTTGCGGCGTTTCCAGCAAAGGGGTGTTGGTTTTGGTGGCACTACTGCTACGTTCGGCGACATAGCCTTTAGTGACTGCTGGTGGCTTGGCTTTTGCTGCTGCTTTTACCGTCACTGTCGGCAAAGTTGCTTCGTCTGCGGTTTCTGCGGCAATTGCAGGGAATGGCAAGCAGAGTTGCAGGGTTGTGACGACGGCTGGAAGCCAGCCATTTTTATAAAATATGTCCATAGCCAAGCACCTCTTGGATGAAAAACAATGGCTGCCTGGCCAGGAAAGCTGGGTGGCTGATCAGTGTCGAAAACTGAATGGCAGTGGAAGACTTAGGCCATTGTTGAACCACGTTAAAAACTATATTTGATCGAACCCGTCACCACCCGCCGTGACCCGAAGGTGACAAACTCGCCGCCGCTAGTGAAAGCAGTGGCGACGTATTCTTCATCCAAAACATTTTGTAAATTGACGGCAAAGGTAAACGGCTTGAAGTTGTAATGCACAGCGGCATCGAACAACACCACATCAGGCACTTTAATGGTGTTACGCGCCCCGAAGCTGCTGCCGTAAGAACTGCCGATATAGCGTGTGCCACCGCCTAGGCCCCAGCCTTTGGCGACACCCGCCGGGATGGTGTAATCCGCCCATAAAGTGGCTTTGTGATCGGGCGCGTATTCCAACGGTTCGCCAACTTCGTCAGCAAACGAGCTTTTGGTCACTTCCGCTTCTAGGTAGGTGTAGCTGGCGGTCAAGTTCAGGCCATTGCCCAAGCTGGCAAGTCCCTCCAGCTCCACGCCGTTGGAATGCGCTTGCCCGCGTTGCACATCGGCAAAAGTGGCGGGGTCGGACGTTAAAAAGTTGTCGCGGGTCAAATCGAAATAGGCCAAGGTGATGAAACTGTCGGCATTTTTAGGTTGATATTTCACGCCGAATTCATATTGCTCGCCCGTTTCCGGTTTGAAGGTGTTGCCGTTGACATCGGTACCAATAGACGGCAAAAACGATTGCGCGTAGCTGAAATAAGGCGCGAGGCCATTATCAGCGGCATAAACCAAGCCCGCACGTCCGGTAGCCTGGTCATCGCTTTGCGAGGAACGGCTGCCATTCAGCCGGTTGTAGGACTGCTCTTCCGCCATGTCATAACGCCCGCCCAACATCACCCGCCAGTTTTTATCGACATTGATTTGGTCTTGCAAATACAAACCCGTTTGGTCCTGGACGACTTCGGCATTTTTAAAGACGGGCGCGGCGGCAACCGTCGTCCCGTAAACCGGATTAAAAATATCCAAGTCAGGTGCGCTACCAAAAGTTTGCAAGGAATGGGAATCGACATGCTGGAAGTCGATGCCCGACAACACGGTATGTAGCACGCTACCTGTGGCAAAATTAAATTGGGCTTGGTTGTCGAGGTTAAAGCCTTCCACTTTGCCGAAGCTTTCATACAAGGCGCGGCTGACCGTGCGTTGGTCGGCAAGCAATGCGGTCGGGTACACGGTGCGGTCATCGACATCATTGTTGTAATAACGCGCATTTTGCCGGAAGCTCACCGCTTGGTTAAAGCGATGTTCCAGTAAATAGCCCAAAGCAAATTCTTCGCGCTGATAAGTGTCAACATCCGGTTCGCCGTTGAAGCGGTTGGTCGGGATGCTGCCATTGGGATTCGCTTTTAACGTGCCTTCTATCGGATAACGTTGCGAGGCTCGCGTTTGGTCTTTTTGGTAATGCGACAAAAATGTCACCGTGGTGTTATCGCTGGGTTTCCACGTCAAGGCCGGAGCGACGTAGATGCGGTTGTCGGGTACATAATCGACTTGAGTGTCGCTGTCGCGTACCAGTCCAGTGACCCGGTAAGCCACGATTTTAGCGTCATCCATCGCCCCGCTGACATCCAACTCGCCTTGCAAGCGGTCAAAGCTACCCGCTTCAAATTTGATTTCGCGGAATGGGTCGAAAGTCGGGCGTTTAGAGACATAATTGACCAAACCGCCCGCACTGGCTTGCCCGTACAGCACCGATGCCGGCCCGCGCGGCACTTCCATCCGTTCTGCGCCATACGGTTCTAAGCTATAACCAATGGCGAAACCGGGGTTGATGAGTTTTAGGCCATCTCGGTACAGCCCTGAGGTGGTGGCATCGAAACCGCGCATCCGTATCCAAGTAAAACGCGGCTCAAAACCAAAGGTCTCGCTTTGCACACCTGGCGTGTAGCGCAAGGCTTCCGCCATTGTGCTGACATTTTGCGCTTCCATCTGGTCGTCGGTGACGACGGAAATCGACTGCGGCGTTTCCAACAGCGGGGTGTCGGTTTTGGTGCTCGCGCTGGAGGTTTTGGCGACATAGCCATTATGGTCGTCGGCTGGCTTGTCGTTTTTGGCCTCGACCTTGACATCCGGTAAGGTGATTTCACTGTCATCGGTCAATTTCGTGTCGGCGGCTATCACCGCACCATTGAGCGCCGCGCCCAACGGCAACCATGCAACCAGCCGCCAGTGGCCGTTGTTTTTTTTAAGATGATGTTTTTTTTTCGGCATGCGTTTCTCCTTATATTGGTTATTCAATTCGAGAGTGGCTGCCTGGCGAGGGATGCGGGGTGGCTAATTGGCTATTTGGAATTCAAAAGTAGTGTGTTGACCTTCCATGTTTTACAGACGTTATGGTTGGTAGAAGTGTTTGAGCCGCTTGGAGCAGAGCCAGTAAAACCAGGAAAGTCTTCTCCCGCACCACGCTATCATTTACCTTTATCTTGCTCGGAGACAAAACCGATGCGGGTCACGCCTGCTTCGGCGGCATCCGACAAGGTTTCGGCAATGAGTCTATACGGTACGGCTTGGTCGGCGCGGACATGGACTTCCGGTTGTGGCGTTTGCTTTGAAATTTGTTGCAGACGCTGTTGAAGTTCTTTTCGCAATATCGGCGTGTTGTTCCAGAACAGTGTTTGTTCGACGCTGATGGACAGCGAAATGGCATCTGGTTGCTCGGATTGCGGCGCACCTCCGGTTTTTGGCAAGTCAATTTTGATGGTGTGCGTCATCAAAGGTGCGGTGATCATGAAAATGATCAGCAACACCAGCATCACGTCAATCAACGGCACCATGTTGATTTCCGCTACCGGATGGGTGTTTTTGTTTTGCTCGAAACCACCAAATGCCATTATTAGCCTCCTGATTGTGTCGGCACAGTCGCACCGGTGGTCAAAAATGCAAACAAATCGTGGGCAAAGGCATCCAGTTTTGCCAACACCAAGCGATTATTACGTGAACAATCGTTATAGGCCAATACGGCGGGGATCGCGACCGCAAGCCCCAGCCCGGTCATAATCAAGGCTTCACCGACGGGGCCAGCAATCTGGTCGAGTGTGCCTAGCCCATTGTTGCCGATGCCAATCAACGCGTGGTACACACCCCAAACCGTGCCGAACAAGCCTACAAAAGGCGCGGTGCTGGCAATGGAAGCCAATGCTGTCAAACCCCATTCCAGTTTCGTAGTTTCTTCATCAATGACACGGCGCATGGCTCGGGTCAGAAACTCCGTGGCAGAACCCGCTTCATGTAAACGATGCGCACCGTGGGCGGCATGATGCCGAGTGGCGGTAATGGCGTGGTAAGTCAAATGGGCAAAGGGTTCGTTAGACGGATGTTGGCGCAAAGATTGCGCGACATCGTTCAGCGAGGCGGCATTCCAAAAACGGTGTAAAAATTGTTCGCTATGCCGGCCGGCTACCCTGTACCGCCAAGCTTTGAGTACAATAAAAAACCAGCTTGCCATGGACATGGTGATCAGTAACCCGAACAGCAATTGTCCAACGGTATCGCTTTGCGCTAAAAAATGTTTTAAATCCATGTCATTATCCTTCAATAGAAAAGGCAACGGGCACAACCACCCATGCTGAAACGTGCTGTCCGCCCTGCTGGGCAGGCACAAACCGCCAATGCTTGACACTCTCCAGTGCAGCTTGATCCAATCGGCTAAAACCGCTGCTTTTGCGTAGCACAACTTGTCCGACACGGCCATCGGCCGTGACCATGGCCCGCACCTGCACCCGACCTTGCTCGCCAAGTTCACGTGAAGCCGCTGGGTATTGAGGTGCGGGATTGTCCAGATAATCGGCATTAAGATGTGGAAGAGTGACGGGCATCGGTTCGGCTGCACTAAGTTTTGCTTCGGTTGTCACTATAGGCACGGCTTGGGATTCAGCAACCGCTGCCGGTTTAGGCTGCTCTGTCATGGCTGATGCGCTAATCACTTCCGCTGTTTTGTGGGAAGCGGCAACCAAACGGGTTGATGGTTTGGCCGCCACTTTGACTGGGTTAAGCTTGGGCTTAATCATCGGTCTTACTTGTTTCTTAGGTGGTTGCGGTGGTGGTAAAGTTTTAGCATGTTCAGAATGGGGCTGAGGGGAGCTAAGCCATTGCACCATGATGGGTTCCGGCGGATTGATGAGTTCGTGAGTTTCAGCCGCTGGCATTAAAAAAAGCCAAAACAGGTGTACAGCCAAAGTAACTGAAATACCGGTTAAGTATTCACCTCGCCCGAATAGATTGGATTGATTTTTAATAGCTTGGCTACCTGGATGATTCAAGCCAATCAATGCGGCACTGGCATTTTTGCCATTGACAACTGTAAGCATCGCAGAACCTGATGCTCTGTTATCTACCAAAACAGATTTTTGGGCGGCAGATACCGGAAAATCCAATACTTTAAGGTTGTGTTTTGACATAGCCATATCTCATATTGAAATGAAAGTTGGCTGGCTGCCTGACCCGAACACGGGCTGGGTGGCTGGCTGTTCCGCAGGAAAGCGGGTAATCTAAGGTTTACTGAATTACAGAAATTCTGTATTTATTTACTGACGGTATCAGCATCATAAAAAATTTTAGCTGGCTGCCTGGTACGATGGGACTGGGGGGCTGGCTGGGTTATCGCGGTTTACAGACGAAACTATTTCGTCAAAATCAGTTTGTCGTTGCTGATGATGCGGAGACGGTATTCTTCATTATTGTGTTCGATAACGATTTCATTTTGGGTAGCGAACAATTCATCACTGCCGACCCGCAGCCGAGACTGTGAAAGTATCTAAAATCCAGCGAGCTAGTAAAGCGATTTTTAGCAACATTTTCTAAAAAACGCACTAAATGTTGCTTAGCAAGCCAGTTTATTATTAAAAAAAGGGTTTAACGCCGTGTTTTTTACGCATATT
>JAURZI010000067.1 GCA_030653435.1 Methylovulum sp. | reverse complement strand
ATCACCATTAGCCCTCACAACACGCAGTGCCAGCATTGGCTGAACATTAGTCGCTTTCCACCAAGCCCCCGATAATTTTAGCCGTTGCTGGATGACATACCGGTGCGCACTTTCGATTTCCCCTGAGCCGATGGGCAAACTTTTTTCTATCGCGCCTTTGTAATCCAGTTGGTCAGCGCGGTTGCTTAGGTAACGGTGGCAGGCGCGTACCGGGGCCTTGTCGCTTTCAATGGCTTCGGCCTCTAGGCAGGGTGCCAGGTTTTCGATGACAGCCACAAATTCATTGTTTTTCAAAAGGCCTTTCTGGGTTTCCGTCCAGAGCCGGGGGCTGCCTGGATCGCACGTTTTTGAGGCGGCAGCCAAGTATTCGCAAACATGGAAAAAATCCACCAAGTAACTGGCTTGCTCGCCAAACTTGGCCTTGGTTTGGCACGCTATCCAAGGCGCACCGTCACCCACACCATGCACCTGGGTTTGCGTCCCAAAACCTGCGGCGACCGCACAATTTAGCAGCGCAAACCCTGCATCATCGACGTTGCCGCCAAAGGTTGCGTCAAACTTGGGGGTCACGCTGCCTTGCACGTGTGCCATGGCCAACCGTGTTTCCACCCAATGCAGCTTCTTGTTTTTCCGTTTGTCGCCCTCGTCTGTCCTTGCTGTGACTATTGGCAACATGCACCCGTCCGTCTCGACAATCTGTTGCAGGCAGCCAAGCGTTGTTATGGGCAATACCAACTTTTCCCGTTGCATCTGCATTTGTTGCCCGTGATGTTCGGTGACCTTGACGACCGTGCTTACCGGCATTTCGATGCCATAATGTTCTTGCAGTTTTTTGGGGACTTGCCCAAACGCATGGTCGGCTCCGAAATCGGTCATTACCCGCTGCAATGGCATTGAGCAGCGACGCGAGCCAACCCCGGCGGACGCTGAAAAAGGCCTGAACCGTTGGTCGAAGTAACGAAGCATGGGCTCCATGACCATGATTATTCCAAAGGTAGTATGCCAACAAACTTTTTTTTACCGTCACCGTGAAGTTCGGGTTGTTGTTCACGGAATGCCTCCGTCGCTTCCTGGGCGGCCTTTTCGGCCCAACAATGCAGGGCATCGCTACCCATCTTGCGCAATTCCTCAATGACATGGCGCTCGGCATCATCAGCTTTGGTGAAGTCTCCGGCTGTGTTTTCAACCACATGAAGCAAGGCTTCCATTCGCTCACGTAGCTTTGGGTGTTGGTTAAGGCGGCTGATAAAAATCTGATCTTTGTTTGTGTCCATGGGCTAAGTCAAGTTAAATAACGGTATTTTACAGAATCCCCACACTTTTAATCACACCCGGTCAAGGCTGGACAACAGGCTTTCAAGGAAATAGCCGACGGGATGATGGTTAAGGTCCCCCGAAACCAAGCCTACGCGCAAGCGTTCAGACTGTTTTGTAACTAGCCATTCAGTAAACCGCGACGTGATTTTTTTGTATGTTTTTTGACCGTATAAGTGAGCTTCCTGAAGGCAATACAAGGCATTGTTGCTAGGGTTGTAATTGAGCGAGAACAACAGGTTACTGTGCGCCTCGACATAATCTGGCCTGATCACCAGCGCTCGCCGGTAACAGGCCCCGGCTTCGTCTAGCCGTCCCAAACCGGCAAGCGTATTGCCCAGGTTGCTATATGCCTCGGCATAATCTGGCCTGATCTCCAGCGCCCGCCGATAACTGGCCTCGGCCTCATCTAGTCGGCCCAAACCGGCAAGGGTGTTGCCCAGATTGCTGTGCACCTCAGCATAATTTGGTTTGATCCCCAGTGCCTGCCGGTAACAAGCCTCGGCCTCGTCTAACCGGCCAAATTGCCTTATTATGGCACCCATGTTGATGTGCGCCTCGGCATAATCTGGTCTGATCTCCAGTGCCCGCCGGTAACTGGCCTCGGCCTCATCTAGCCTTCCCAAGCTGGCAAGAGTATCACCCAGATTACTGTGCGCCTCGGCATAATTTGGTTTGATCACCAGCGCTCGCCGGTAACTGGCCTCGGCTTCGTCTAGCCGTCCCAAGCCGACAAGCGTATTGCCCAGGTTGCTATATGCCTCGGCATAATCTGGCCTGATCTCCAGTGCCCGTCGACAACTGGCCTCGGCCTCATCTAGTCGGCACAAACCAGCAAGGGTGTTGCCCAGATTGCTGTGCACCTCAGCATAACTTGGCTTGATTCCCAGTGCCCGCCGGTAACTGGCCTCAGCTTCGTCTAGCCGTCCCAAGCCGGCAAGCATATTGCCCAGATTGCTATATGCCTCGGCATAATCTGGCCTGATCTCCAGCGCCCGCCGGTAACTGTCCTCGGCCTCATCTAGTCGGCACAAACCAGCAAGGGTGTTGCCCAAGTTGTTGTGTACCTCGGCAAAATTTGGATTGATATCGAGTGCCCGCCGATAACAGGCCTCGGCCTCGCCTAGCCGTCCCAACTCATTGAAGGTGACACCCAGATTGTTATGAGCTTCCGCGTCACAGGGCAACAGTGCCACCGCTTTCTGCATAGGTGCCAACGCATCTACGTTCCGCCCCATCTGCTGAAGTGCAGCGCCCAGTATTTCCCATCCAAGCCCGTATTGGGGAAAGCATCCGGTCATCTTTTGGGCAAGGGCCGTCGTTTCCATGTATCGGCTATCATTGAACAGGGCCACTAAGACATTAATTTCTTGCGGACTGGGAATTTTTTCTTTGTGCATGTTTGTAAACTCGCGAACTATCCTTGAATTAGCATCGCACATTTCGCCAATAATACAACAGCACACTGCTCTGGCTGTACGCTCCCTAAACAGGGGGGCTTTTGAGCATTCAGTATTCCCATGGGTTCAAAAATTCAACACCGGTAGGCTCAAAATCACCCACATTTCGGGTCACCACCGTCATCCCATGAACCAGTGCAGTCGCTGCGATGATGGCATCTCGATCTGAACGAGGGTCAGGGACATGAAGTTTAGCGCAACACAATGCGACAGCAGTATCAAAGGCAAGAATGCGTTCAGAAAATGCCGGCAACACATGGGCGTTGAGCCAAGAACGAAGTATTGCCCCTTGTATCGGATCTCGCCGTTCAACCAAAAGCAAGCCTGTTTCAATCTCTAAAATAGAAATCACCGACAAAAAAAGGCTAGCTGCCGAAACACTATTGGCCCATGCCACCACGCTCTTATCCGCTTTACCGGATTTTGCTTTTCTTAATTCAGAAACGATGTTGGTGTCCAGCAAGTACATGACCATTAAGAGAAGTCCGCTGGACGGTAAATCCCTTTGTTTAAGCGCGGCGGTTCAAAATCAATGTCGGCAGCATCCGGCATTGCCAATAATTCGACAATGCTTTCTTTCTTCCCCGTAATTTTTTGATAGTCTTCAATGGTCAATAAAACATACGATGGATGTCCCCGATCCGTAATAAAGACAGGTCCATTCATAGCGGCCCGTTTTATCCGGCTCACATCTTGATTAAATTCTCTACTAGAAACCGTTATTATGCCCATTGCAACTCCCATTTATGAATAATGTAGTTATGTTGCTACATTACTGCGATTTTAGCAATTAAAACTTCTATCCCATCAAAAGACGCGTTTTTACGCTGTCTATTGCGCTTTCAACCTTTTGTATTTTATCGGTAATATGCTTCCTGCTTATGGGAGGTTGTTGGAATCTCCCTAATCCAGGCCGGGAGGCTGATATATGATGAAAAAAACTGCCATCACAAAAATTCGGGTCTTCATAATTGGGCTTATTTTGCTCTGTCTTGGCCAAGGGCATGCGTGGGCGGCTGGGCCGCCAGCGCCGACTAATCTGTCCGGTACGTTTTACACGCTTTATGGGAAAGTCACGTTGTCTTGGACGGCCAGTCCGGGTGCTGACTATTACATTATTCATCGTGCAGCACAGAGCAACAGATATGACTCGATCATCGCCTCGCACGTCACCGCGACCACCTATGACGACACCAGTGCCGATCCAGGGGTGGCATACTACTATCAAGTAGAAGCTGTAGGCGGCGGATTTATTGGCGGCATATCGAACTATGGCAACGGCGCTAGCGCGTCTACCCCACCCGTAGAAAACGTGCTGGCGTCCCAAGGCGCGCTTTTCAACAAGGTTAATATTTCCTTTGATAAACGTCCCGAGGTTTCTTATTACCATCTTTTTCGTTTTTTCAGCCACGAGGAATTCCTAAGCCTATTCCCCAACCGCTACGCACATGAGGCAGTTGCATATTCAAGAGTAAGTGTAATAGACACCTGTACAAACAACGGCACTTGTCAATCCCGTGGCCTTACTGACACGACAGGCACACCAGGGACACATTATTTCTACGCCGTTGTCGGCTATAGCGGCAACTCTTTTGGCCTATCATCCGATGCGGTAGAAGGCTGGGCCAAAGTTTTTGCAACAACAGCCGGGGTGACGGCGACACAAGGCTCCCACTACGGGGAGGCCGCGATAACCTGGGCGGCCAACCCAGATGCGGTGTCGTACGACCTCTACCGTTCGGCGGTCTCCGGCACCCAAGGAAGCCCCATCACTTCAAACGTCACCGCTACAACCTATGACGACACTACGGTCGTTGCGGGAACGCATTATTTCTATACAGTCATTGCTAAAAATGGGGCGGCTAGTGCCCCGGCTTCCAACCAAGCCGAAGGCTGGGGCGCCGCGCTCGCGGCGGTCATCAATGTGAACGCGACCCAAGGAACCCTCTTTGGCAGCAGTAAAATATCCTTTACATACAATCCCAGCGCATCGGGCTACGACATCTACCGTTCAACAACAGCCGACAGCCAAGGCAGTGCCATTGGGACCGTGTGCGGCGGCAACACAGTCGCTTGCCAGATGTATAACGACACGACGGTATCAGGCGCAACCCATTATTTTTATACGGTGGTCGCCAAGAACAGCTCCGGCGGCACCAGCCCGCCCTCCAGCCAAGTGGAAGGTTGGGGCAAAGTGTTTGCGGCAACCGTCGGCGTAACCGCTACTCAAGGAACAGCCTACGGCAAGTCCACGGTGTCCTGGACCACCAACACGGACGCAGTAAACTACGACCTTTACCGTTCGACAACTTCCGGCGCCCAGGGCAGTATTGTCGCTACAAATCTTGCGACAACAAGCTATGACGACACCACGGTTGTCGGTTCAACCCATTACTTTTATACCGTGGTCGCCA
>JAURZI010000029.1 GCA_030653435.1 Methylovulum sp. | reverse complement strand
CCGATCCCATCCCGAACTCGGAAGTGAAACCGCTTAGCGCCGATGATAGTGTGGCAGTTTGCCATGCGAAAGTAGGGAATTGCCAAGCTCTTAACATCAAAGCCCGCTAAGTCATCTTAGCGGGCTTTTTTTTGCCTAGCGTTTTGACCAAACTATTACACATCCTGCGCCATTAGTTCAAATATAACGCCTAAACACCAAAGCGTTATCTATCCAACACGCTGCTGCTATCCTATTTCCCGCGATTATGGCAGGGCCGACGGGCTTAATCCCCCCTATCTGCCGACAAAATCTAATAAATAGATATAAGTATCTATTTATATCGTTTCATTAACATAGTCTCTTCATTTAATATCTATTCCCGACACACTACCAGCTCAGGCTGATGGGTTACTGAAGATCGGCGGACTAAACTGTCGAAAGACAATACGTCTAAAACTGTTGGGTTTAAACCACAGCTACCGCACATGCGTGGGGGCTAAAGCTGACTTATGGAATTAAAAACACAGCGTTTCAATAACATGCAGGGCATTGACCATGGCGATTCAAGACGAGGGCAAAAACATAAAAATACAACAGACCGCTCTTATTGTTAGCCAAATAACACAGATGTTACAAGGAATAAGATTTGGGTCGGTAGAAATCATTATTCATGACAACAAAGTAGTGCAGATTGAGCGGAAAGAAAAGCTGCGTCCAGACGCGCTATAAGTTGCTTCTCACCTGAGGCGCTTCGCTTAAATCCAGCGGACAACCGAGGATTATCAACATAAAAGTTGACGACTTAACACACCGGATAACCGGAAATTAATGCATCAAGGTGAAATTATGAAAAATCAAAACCGTTTCCTGTTGGCGGTGGTTATTAATGGCTTGCTTGGCGCGGGCAGCGTGTTGCCAGTAGAAGCGGCGACCGACGACAAAGAAAAAGTCGCCAAGACCGAGCTAGAACGTCAGCGCAACGAAAAGGCGCAAATTCTGGCAAGAAAAAAAGAGCTTGCCAAAGAAGAGTACATCAAAAAATACGGTTATTACAAAGAGCCCGGTAGTTACGGCACTAAACGCATTACCGCTCCACCGCCCTATGTCCGCAATTTAAGCAAAACCGGTATTGCTTCAGTAAAAGATGTCACTTGGCTTGATGTCGGTCTTGATTTTCGTTTTCGCTATGAGTACCGCGATGGCGATATACGCCGCAAAACTGCCGTGGTCGATGAGCCGCTATTGCTGAGAACCCGCGCTTATCTGGGCGTTAAGGAAATTCTGGATCCGTTCCGCTTTGCGATTGAGGTACAGGACTCTCGTCGCTACAACAGCCAGTTTGCTACCGATGTGCGTGATGTTAACGAATTTGAAATTATCAGCGGCTACGGCGAACTGTATTTTAAAAACGCACTAGGCGAGGATGATTTGGGGCAAGCCCGCCCCTTAAGTTTAAAGGTCGGACGTTTCAACTTTGAATTTTTAGACCGTCGCTTAATCGGCAACAACGAATGGCGCAACACTACCAATACTTTTCAAGGCTTTCAGGCCATGTTGGGCGAAGATAAAAACGACTGGCAAGTTGATTTATTGGCTTTACAGCCGCTGGAACGCCTGAAATATGATTTTGACGAAACCGTAGATGAGCAATGGTTTTCTTCCGCAATCGGACATTGGCGTAAATGGCGCGACATTATCACGCTGGAACCTTACTACCTCGCGCTACGACAAGATGCTAGTATCAACAACGGCTTCGTATCCCGTGACATACACGCAACCGCATTACGCGGCTACGGCTGGATAGGCGACAGCGGATTTAATTATGATGCCAACGTCATTTATCAATTCGGCACCAGCGGTACGCAAGACCATGATGCTTACGGTTATACGGCTGAAGTCGGCTATACCTTCGATCATGCCTGGAAACCTCGGCTGAGTGCGTCTTACGGCTACGCCAGTGGCGACCGTAATCCTAACGACAATAAAAATGAGCGTTTTGAACGTTTCTTCGGCTTCGCAAGACCGTGGAGCGCCGATGATTATGTCATTTTCGAAAATATCAGCGCACCGAAAATACGCCTGGAATTTGAGCCCAGCAAAAAGTTTCGTGTCGATACCGGCTATGGTTTGTACTGGTTAGCGAGTGCGACCGACCGGTTTAACAATCTCAATACGGTGCCTGACTCCAGCGGATTAAACCGTGATAAATCAGGCAACAGCGGAGATTTTGTAGGCCACTCGTTCGATATACGCGCCCGTTATAAGTTGGATCCGCGCGTTGACACCACTTTAGGCTATTCGCATTTCACAACCGGCGAATTCGTCCGCAATATCCAGGATAAAAGCCGCGGCAGCCATTCCGACGATAGCGATTTCATTTACGTCGAAGTCTCGCTCAACGCTTTCGAATAATTCATTGGCGCACTGTAACGTTATTTATTAAAAGGAAAACATCATGAAAGTAAAGACTAGCATAACAGCCGGTTTCTTTGTTATCGGCCTGCTCGTCAGCGGATTAGCTTTAGCTGACCGGACGCTATTAAACGTGTCTTACGATCCGACCCGCGAGTTGTATCAGGACTTTAACAAAGCATTTACCACCTATTGGAAGGATAAAACCGGAGAAACGGTTACTGTCCAGCAATCCCACGGCGGTGCCGGCAAGCAGGCCAGGGCAGTTATTGACGGCCTGGATGCGGATGTGTTGACACTGGCGATTACCTACGACATAGACAAAATTGCCGATAAAGCCAAGTTGTTGCCCAAAGATTGGCAAAGCCGCTTGCCGAATAACAGCATACCCTATACCTCCACTATCGTATTTTTGGTGCGTAAGGATAACCCTAAAGGCATTAAAGATTGGGATGATCTGGTTAAAGAAGGCGTGTCGGTAATTACCCCGAATCCGAAAACGTCTGGTGGCGCACGTTACAACTATCTTGCCGCGTGGGCGTTTGCCGAAAAGAAATATGGGGGCAAAGACGCCGCCAAGGAATTCATCAAAAAGCTGTATAAAAATGTACCGGTATTGGATTCAGGCGCACGGGGCGCGACGACGACATTTTTACAACGTGGCATTGGCGACGTGTTGTTGGCCTGGGAAAACGAAGCCTTTTTAGCGATCAAGGAACTGGGCGAAGGTCAGGTTGAAATCATCGCGCCACCTAGCAGTATTTTAGCGGAAACGCCTGTCGCAGTCGTTGACACCGTTGTCAACAAGCATGGCACTAAAGATCTGGCTGAAGCTTATCTGAACTATTTGTATACGCCGGTAGGCCAAAAATTGGCTGCTAAGCATTATTACCGGCCGTCCGAACCTAAATATGCCGATGCTGCCGATCTTGCCCGTTTCCCCAAACTGGAACTGTTTACGATAAAAGACAAGTTCGGTAGTTGGGATGCCGTGCAAAAAGAACATTTCGATGATAACGGTGTATTTGACCAGATTTATGTCCCATAACCGTCATTGCAGGGAGCGTATTAAGCACTCTGCAAGATTTATGCTCACCACCACTTAAAGCGTATATCTATGAGACAAAGTTATATTATGCCGGGCTTCCGGCCTACCTTGGGCTTCACGCTATTCTATTTAGGTCTGGTCGTGTTGATTCCGCTCAGCACCTTGGTGTTTACCAGTTTGCAATTGAATTGGGCGCAATATCTGGCGATTATCACGCATGACAGAGTAATGGCGTCATTCAGAGTCAGCTTTGTCACCGCGTTGCTGGCTTCATGTGTTGCCAGTGTTTTTGGTTTTATTATTGCGTGGGTATTGGTGCGTTATCCGTTTCCGGGCAAACGGGTTCTCGATGCGTTGATCGATTTGCCGTTTGCGTTACCGACAGCGGTCGCGGGGATAGTATTGGCGACGCTATACCAGCCCAGCGGCATAATCGGTAAATTATTGATGGACAGCTTTGGTGTGCAAGTGGCTTACAAGCCTTTGGGCATAGTTGTGGCATTGATTTTTATCAGTTTGCCGTTTGTGGTCCGCACCGTAGAACCGGTATTGCAGGAATTCGATTCTTCTATGGAAGAGGCGGCCTCAAGTTTAGGGGCCTCGCGCTTACAAGTGTTTGTCAGCATTATTTTCCCGAATATATTTCCTGCCTTGCTGACGGGTTTTGCGTTAGCTTTTGCACGCGGTGTAGGCGAATACGGCTCGGTTATTTTTATCGCGGGCAATCTGCCCTACGTATCGGAAATTGTGCCGCTGATGATTATCACCAAGCTCGAGCAATACGATATTCCCGGTGCGACGGCAATCGCGTTAACGATGTTGGTCATCTCTTTCTTTTTGTTGCTGGTGATTAACTTATTGCAACACTGGGTGCGTAAACGCTCAGGGCAATTATAAGGATGATGAAACGATGACGACGATGACCAATACCCAACCCATTAGCGCCCCGACACTCCGGCATGTGTTGCATGATCCGGTTTGGGTCAAATGGCTGTTAACCGCTATTGCCGTGGGTTTTATTATCCTGTTTTTATGCCTGCCATTGGCGATAGTTATTTTTGAGGCCTGCGCCAAAGGTTGGGATGCTTACTGGGCGGCGCTCTCACAGCCGGATGCACAAGCCGCGTTAAGACTGACATTGTTGACCGCATTGGCGACAGTGCCGTTAAACACGGTGTTTGGTTTATGCGCTGCCTGGGCGATCACCCGTTTCGAGTTTCCCGGCAAGAGCTTATTGACCACATTGATCGATTTGCCGTTTTCGGTCTCCCCGGTCATTTCAGGCCTGATTTTTGTATTGATGTTCGGTGCACAAGGCTGGTTTGGCGCGTGGCTGTCGGCGCACGACATTAAAATTATTTTCGCAGTGCCGGGGATTATGCTCGCGACCTTGTTTATCACCTTTCCATTTGTTGCACGCGAATTGATACCGTTAATGCAGGAAATGGGCAGCGAAGAGGAAGAGGCGGCTTTGTCCCTGGGCGCAAGTGGCTGGCAAACTTTTATCCAGATCACCTTGCCGAATATTAAATGGGCCTTGTTATACGGCGTATTGCTGTGCAACGCCAGAGCCATGGGTGAATTCGGCGCGGTGTCAGTGGTGTCCGGCCACATCCGGGGCTTGACCAATACCTTGCCGTTACATGTCGAAGTCAGCTACAACGAATACGATTTTGTCGGCGCATTTGCCAGCGCGTCAATCCTTGCTGGTTTAGCCATCGTGACGCTGATTTTAAAATCCGTGCTGGAATGGAAACAAGGCAAGCATTAAATCACAAATCGCTAGCAGGGCGTGCCGCGCGCGCCAAAGAGCAAGTCCAAACATTGATTACGAGCGAAGAAGGCGCGCACGGCACGCCCTGTTTTTAAATCACGATATGTATATTCTTTGAGACACACTGCCATGAGTATTTTACTTAGTAATATCAGCAAAAATTTCGGCAAATTTTCCGCACTTAACCATATCGACCTGGAAATTCCTGAAGGTGAGCTCGTTGCGCTGTTAGGGCCTTCGGGCTGCGGTAAAACGACATTATTACGCATCATTGCCGGGCTGGAACAAGCTGATGAAGGACGGGTGTTATTAAGCGGCGTTGATAAAACCGAGCAACACGTCAGTAGCCGCGGTATCGGCTTTGTATTTCAGCATTACGCACTATTCCGGCACATGACAGTATTCGACAATGTCGCATTCGGCTTGCGCGTAAAGCCTAAAAAAGACCGTCCCAGCGAGCCTGAAATTGCCAAAAAAGTCCATGCCCTGCTGGAATTGGTGCAACTGGATTGGCTGCATGATCGTTTTCCCGACCAGCTGTCCGGCGGTCAACGCCAGCGCATCGCTTTGGCGCGGGCGCTGGCCGTGGAACCTTCGGTGCTCTTGCTGGATGAGCCTTTCGGTGCGTTGGATGCCAGTGTGCGTAAAGATTTACGGCAGTGGCTGCGCTCCTTGCACCATGAGCTGAATGTCACCAGTATATTTGTAACCCATGACCAGGAAGAAGCGATGGAAGTCGCCAGCCAGGTGGTTGTGCTTAATCACGGTCGCATTGAACAGCAAGGCGCGCCTAGCGATATTTATGACCACCCGGCCAATGCCTTTGTCTCGCGGTTTATTGGGCAAACCAATATTTTTACACTGGAGCAGCACGATGCCCAGTGGCTGCAAACGTCAGGGTTACAGATTGCCGAAGACCAGCACGGTAAAGTGGCCCATGTGCGTCCCCATGATATAGACATACAAAAAGCCGTCGATGGCAGCACCGCGCAGGCTGTACTGAAGGATTGGCAGCATTTGGGGGCGTTGATCCGCATCGAACTGGTAAAAGACTCGCCCGATGATTCAGGCGCAACGGTGTTTGCAGAAATGCCCAATGAGCAATTTAAGCAATTGCGGCTGAATAAAGGCGATAAAGTGTCGTTACGCATACGTAACGCGCATTGGTTCCATTAAGGGATTAGCCTTTACGATGTAAAGGCGTGGCTACGGCAAACACCACGTGCTGACCGGACCACCGGAAGCCAGATGGGTCAACAGGCCCACTGGCTTTTTTTTTGTCCTTTTTATGGATACGGGCTGTTATTTATGTCCGTAGATAGCCAGTACCCTGGATTCCGCGACACGCCATCCAGACACGCGGGCTGACATTTTTTGAGGTAGCGAGGAGTCATGGCATGAACAGGCCAACGAAAACCGATATGCACTGGAATATTGATGCCGTTGTGTGTGATCTACGCGAGTTGCGGAATAAATCCCTGGAAAGTCGGCAGCGTAAAGGACGTCCGCCCAAGCTGCCGTCCCGTAAGGCCTTGTTGGCTATTTTGGAAGGATTGTCGGCCGTGCTGTTTCCAAACCGTCTGGGTTCTGGCGAACTCGCCGATGAAAGCGTCGATTATTTTGTCGGTCATACCCTTGATGCGGCCTTGTTGTCCCTGTTTGAACAACTGCGCCGTGAATGCCGGTTCAAAGCCGAACAGCGGGGGGAGTTCGATATTGATTGCGGACTACAGGCGGCGCACATCAATCGTGAATTTGCCGCGCAATTGCCAGCCATACGCACTTTGCTGGATAGCGATCTGGTGGCGGCCTACGAGGGCGATCCGGCGGCAACAAGCCTGGATGAAGTGCTGGTCTGTTATCCCGGCATGACTGCGATTATTTATCACCGCATTGCCCATGCGCTTTATGCGCTAGGATCGCCGCTGGTCGCGCGGATGATTGCCGAGATCTCTCATGCTGCAACCGGCATAGATATTCACCCGGGCGCGAAAATAGGCGCAAGCTTTTTTATTGACCACGGCACGGGTGTCGTGATTGGCGAAACCGCTGTCATTGGCCGGCATGTGCGCCTGTATCAGGCCGTGACGCTGGGCGCCAAACGCTTTCCTAAAGATGAAGACGGCGCTTTGGTCAAAGGCAATGCCCGTCACCCTGTCGTTGAAGACGATGTCGTCGTCTACGCAGGCGCCACTATTTTGGGGCGCATCACGATAGGCCAAGGTTCCTCAATCGGCGGCAATGTCTGGCTTACCCACAGCGTAGCTCCGGGTAGCTTCATTACCCAGTCGCAAGCGAAGCATGAACCGCAGGAAGATGCGAGCACACGCCGTCTAACCGGATAACACGCAGAACCGCTTTGGCGGCAAAACACCCCCCAATACCCTCCCACAACCTAACATAAGGAAAACACCATGTCTGATATTCATGACGCCCATACCGCGCTAAGCGATGTTGCTGCCCGCACCCTGGCAAATGCCACGAAAACCGTGCCGATGATGTCAACCATCACGCCAAGATGGTTAGTGCATTTATTGCAATGGGTGCCGGTTGAAGCGGGTATTTACCGCGTCAACAAAGTTAAAAACGAAACCCGTATCGCCGTCGATTGTTCGAATCTTGATGAACGGACTTTACCGCAAACTTATGTCGATTATGAAGAATGGGGCCGCGAGTATCGCCTCGGCGCCGTTAACAGCGTACTGGATATCCACACCCGTGTATCCGATTTGTACAGCAGCCCGCATAATCAAATCCAGGAGCAGCTGCGCTTGACGATAGAAACGATCAAGGAGCGGCAGGAAAGCGAATTGATCAACAATGCTGAATACGGTTTGCTTAATAATGTCGCTGCAGACAATAAAGTGCAGCCGCGTACCGGCGCACCTACCCCGGATGATCTCGATGAATTGTTGGCGAAAGTGTGGAAACAACCGGCGTTTTTCCTCGCCCATCCGCTCGCCATTGCCGCATTCGGCAGGGAGTGCACCCGTCGTGGCGTACCGCCCGCCACTGTGACCCTGTTTGGCTCACCCTTTATTACCTGGCGCGGCGTACCGATCATACCGTCAGACAAACTCAAAATCGTTAACGGCAAAACCAATATTCTGTTGCTGCGTACCGGAGAAAGCCGTCAAGGCGTCGTTGGGTTGTACCAGCCGAATCTGACCGGCGAACAAAGTATGGGGCTTTCTGTCCGGTTTATGGGTATTAACCATAAAGCTATCGCTTCGTACCTGATCTCATTGTACTGCACGTTGGCCGTGTTGACGGATGATGCGCTGGCCGTGCTTGAGAATGTTGTCGTGGACAAATACCATGAATATAAGTGATTTCGACCCGCTAGTGGGGCAGTCTGGCGATGGCGTGCAGCGCTCTGTGCCTGAGGTCTCGGCGGAACAGCTGGAGCGTATGGCTAATGAGCTGTTTTTGGCGTTGCCCGGTGCAACCGGTAATGATGTCATCGGTTTGATGCACCAGCAAATAGACAAACAAGCGGCGGCACATCCTAAAGCCTTGGCTTGTTCGACGGGGCTTGCCGGGCTGGCCGCGCAAGCCTTGGGTATTGGAGTTGATACGGCGGGAGCCGGTGACGTGCAATTACGCCAATTGTTGACCCAATTGCCACAAGCCGACACTCATCTGCCCATGCACAGCGCGTCAGGCACGGCATTTTATTTTCTTGATGATCTGCAAGATGCCGCACCAGCGCTACAGATACCGGCTCTAGCCCCTGCTTCCCCCGCTTTCGATGTCCAGGCTGTACGCCGTGATTTTCCGATATTGCAGGAGCGTGTCAACGGCCGGCCTCTCATTTGGCTGGACAATGCCGCGACAACTCAGAAACCGCAATGCGTTATCGACAGGTTGGCTTACTTCTACCGGCATGAAAACTCCAATATCCACCGTGCGGCGCATGAACTGGCGGCACGCGCTACAGATGCTTATGAAGATGCCCGCGATACTGTCGCGCGCTTTCTTCATGCGTCAGCCAGCGATGAGATTGTTTTCGTGCGCGGCGCCACCGAGGCCATTAATCTGGTCGCCCAGTCTTGGGGACGCCAGCACATAGGCAAGGGTGATGAAATCGTCATCACATGGCTGGAACATCACGCCAACATCGTGCCCTGGCAGCAGTTATGCAAGGAAACCGGCGCCTGTTTGCGCGTCGCGCCGGTGGATGACAATGGGCAGGTTTTGCTGGATGAGTATGAAAGACTGCTAAACCCACGCACGCGTCTGGTGGCTTTCACGCAAGTGTCGAACGCGCTGGGTACGGTAACGCCCGCCCGCGAGATGATTGCAATGGCGCGCCGCCACGGTGCGCGTGTACTGGTCGATGGCGCGCAATCCGTTGCACACCTGCGCGTTGATGTGCAGGCGCTGGACTGCGATTGGTTGGTTTTTTCCGGGCATAAAATCTTCGGGCCAACCGGCATCGGCGTCGTGTATGGCAAGCGCGAGTTGCTCAATGCCACCCAACCCTGGCAAGGCGGCGGCAATATGATAGAGGATGTGACCTTTGAGCATACCCGCTACCATCAAGCGCCCGCCCGTTTTGAGGCGGGCACCGGCAATATCGCCGATGCCGTGGGTTTGGCTGCGGCGCTGACCTATATTGAAAAGCTGGGTATTGAAAATATCAACCGTTATGAGCATGAGTTGCTGGGCTATGCGGTTAAAGGCTTGGCTACTATACCAGGCCTGCGCCTGATCGGCACGGCACCCGACAAAGCCAGTGTGCTGTCGTTTGTGCTGGAAGGCTTTGCCACCGAAGACGTGGGTGCGGCGCTTAACCGGGAAGGTATCGCGGTACGTTCAGGCCATCACTGCGCCCAGCCGATACTGCGCCGTTTCGGTGTGGAAAGTACGGTGCGCCCGTCGCTGGCGTTTTATAACACCCACGAGGAAATTGATGTGCTGGTCGCGGCGTTACGGCGTTTACAATCCAGTAGCAAGGCACTAAGTATTAGCGCCATCACTTAAACGGGTGTTACGGTCATGCTCTGCGCGAGAGCGTGTGGAGCATATATCCTGCACGAAAGTCAGCGATCAACCGTTATTCTAAGGCTTGGATGCGATAAGCCTCTATCATGGCCTTGCCGGTCTTCGGCAAAATCGACGCCAGGTAGAGCTTGTCACCGACAATCAGCGGCATAGACAATTGGCGGCCTGTGCCCTGTAGGCTGTGTTGGGCGACTAAAGTGCCGTCTTTGGCACGGATGCCGTAGACGGTGCCGTGGCTGCCGATGTCGGTTATCCAGATGATGGCATCGTGTTGGCGGCCTAAATGCGTGGTCAGCACCGGAAACGAGGGATGGCTTCTGAACATGTGCAAGGCTTCAGGATGCTTGGCATCGGGGAACTGCCAGAACGGCTTAAATTTAGGCAGCCCGGTTTCCTGCACGATTTTTAAGGCTACCAGCCCTGCCACATTGGTGTTATCGGCGCTAAAGGTAGGAATCACGACGACCGGTTCATCGTCGACTATCGTCTGCACGGGTTGCGTGACGATCATGCCCGCCCAGCTGAGTTTGCATAAATCGGTTGGCGAGCCGCATAGCTGGGCAATTTGCAAACGGTCGTATTGTATGCCTAATTGTTCGGCATCTATCAGGTAGGCTCCTCCGTCCTTGCCGGCCTGGACCAGAACGGCACGACCATTTTTCAGGTTGATTTTAATAGGTGCATTCGCGCCTAAATCGTAGTCCATCCACGCCAGGCATTCCCAGAAATCCTTGTCATCACACTCATGGTAAGGCGGTTTGATGGGCGCATTGCCTGCCGCCAGTCTTGGGATAAACAGGTTTTTGCATGAGGACAGGCAAGCCGGATCGGGGTTAAGCGGATTAAAGGCTGTGCACAACACGGCATCACAGCCTGCATCAAATTGCAGGCCGGGTTTTACGCGCATCAGGGCGTTGGCATAATCATGGCGGGCAAGATCGACTTGCCCGTTACCTGTCGGAATAAACAAGTCAACATCATCGCCTGTCTGGGTAATCAACGGCCCGGCGGGCACCCAAACACCGCCGCCGCAGATCATTTCCTGGGTGCCGTATTCCATCTTTACCGGACATTCGGCTTCCGGCGTCGTCAATAATACATGCCGGATTGCCGATTGGCTTCCCTGTTGCTGCCAGGCATCCAAATCAATTTCAAAAACCCAGCCATGAAAAGGCTGGACATCGCTGGCATTGCCAAAGGCGGCGTAAACCAGCCCGTGTTGCAGACCCGGCCTGCTAATATGCTTTAAGGCGGCATGGGAATAAGCCGTGGGCGGGTTAAAACTGACTGTTGCCTTGCCGTCTGCGGTTGTCTGTTCGGCGGCAAACGTCAATACCGGAAAGCTGTCGTCGATTTGTTGTTTAGCCAGATCGATGACCGCTAAACGATGACTGGTGCGCACTCCTTTAGCGAGGCATTGATACAGGATGACCAGCCTGTTGCCTATCACGACGGGTGTGGATATAAGTTGAGCCTGTTGGCCTGCCGGCGTGGGCGCGTTGAGTTGCCACGCTAGCGCGCCGGTTTCGGCATCTAGCGCGGCAATCGTGCCATTGGACACCGGTACGATGATACGCGGCTTACCGTGAGATACATCCAGCACCGATGAGGCAATGATGCTGGCATCGAACGTGGTTGAAGGGTAGGCGTCGCTAGGGAACAGTTTTACGAGCTTGAATAAATCCGGCTTGGCGGATTCAGCGCGATAAACGCCATGACAAGCCGATAATACCAAACCGGTCAAAAAAACAAGGGCATAAAAAAAACGGTAAGCTACAGTTGTCATGGATGATGGGATACACAGGCAAGAATTAGAAATAAGGGCATGCGACAATGTGGGGCATTGCTGTCTTGTCGATTGCAGGTTATTGTACACGCCCATTCATTTAACCTAGGAGCTTAAAAATGAAGTTAAAGACATTATTACTATTGATCAGTGCAACGGCATTGCTGCCCGCTTGTGTTTTTACAAAACTGGCCACAGTGCCAATGCGTTTGGGCGGAGCCGTTGTGTCGATTGTTCCCGGCGTTGGTAATACGGCGCATGATGCGATTGATACGGCGGCCGAAAAAGTTGACGATATTCCTATTTAAGCCCGTTTCCGGCTAGCGCCGCTGACGCAAGCCAGGACGTTATTTGCACCGGTATAAACGGCAGGTAGACTGCCACTTAGCTGGGGTAGAAAATCCTGAAGATGGCCTCGAATTGATGCTGGCTTTTTTCCATGACCATTGCCAATGTTTCTGCGGATAAGTCCAGATTATGTGTTATTCCGTGGTAATCGCTGACAGTCGGTCGGCTGTAATCGTTAGCGGCCTTGACGATGTTTGCTGTGACTTGAAACGGGCCGTTGGCGTCGGGTTCGGTATGCTGTCTTATGGTTTCGGTGATCACGTCGGGCAATTTCCATAATTCAGCCAGTGCTGCACCGGTTTGATAATGGTTAAAGCCGATAACTGTTTCTTCTATGCTGATTTCTTCAGCGTCGGTAAATTCCTGCTGCATTAAAGCAACTGTTCTGGTTAATTCGGGTATGCGGCGAAGAAATACTAATTGGCCTATATTGTGTAATAATCCGCAGACAAAGAGCACGTCGTTATGCCCGCTTTTTAGCACAATCCCCAGTTCTTTTGAGATCAGGGCGCAGCGTAGGCTTTTTGCCCAAAAATCATCCATAGACAGCATTCCTCCGGGCAGGTTAGAGAATTTATCGATAATGATAGCCGCAAGCACCAAATTTTGTAATTCGGTAGTGCCTATCATGGCAACAGCCCTTTTAATGCAGATGATTTGGGAAGGGAATCCATAAAATGCGCTGTTTACAATCTTGAGCAATTGCAGCGTGAGTGCCGGATCTTTTTCAATAATAAAAGCCGTGTATTCCAAGGATTGGGTAGGATGTCGGGTGGCTTTTTGTAATTCGAAATAAATGTTGGGCGGGGTTGTCAATTGTAGGTCGCCGCGCAAAAGGTCAGCGATTGATAAGTCGGCGTGTTGTGTGGTCAGCATACGGACGGTTTTTCCAGTTAAGCAGGCAAATGGTTTAAACGTTATTGATGGTTACACCAGGATGAGTTGCTAAAAAAACAGGTTTAGGTATATGCAGCCATTACCGGGGCATTAGAATCTGTTCCAGGATTTCTTAGGAATGCAAAATTTTAGAGCTGTGTCTATATAATACAGGATTTTCTCTTTACGCTAGAGTAATCGCCATATTCACATTAAATTCATCTGGTAGTTGACGGGTTTAAGTGATAACAAAAAAACCGGGTCGGCTTTATGATGAGTATTGCAAAAGAAAGTGTGATTATTATTGCCGCAGCTGACAGGGATATGGCCCAAAACATCAAGGATTACCTTGCCGATTGCGGATTTTCGGATCTTCGTGTTGTGTTCGACGGCAGCGGCGTCTATGAGACGCTACGGCCTTATTATCGTCGTCCTGAAAAAGTCGGCGTACTGGTTATCAGTGAAGATTTGCCTGGATGCTGTATTACCGATATGTGCCACACGTTGGCTGGTGACCAGGATGTCCATATCCTGCCCATGATTGTTTTAGGCATCCGCGATAAGCAGCAGTTGGTATGCGAACTGGGCATACTGGCTGAGCGCGTCCAGGCTGGAGGCTTGGTGCATTTTCTGGAAGTGCCGTTCAGCAGAGCCGAATTGTTGATGGCGGTTAATTTTCAATTGGCAATCAAGCAGGAACGCCGTTTACGGTATAAGAATGAAGAATTGCTGATAAATGAACTGGCCGAGCGGAAAGTGGTCGATGCAAAATTGAAATATCTAGTCGCACACGATGAATTGACGGGGTTGCTGAATAGGGAAAATTTTGAGCGGCATTTATGGCTTATCTTAAAACGTAATAAAAAGTTGCCTAAAAACGGTGCCTTGCTGTATGTCGATATTGATAGATTTAGTTTGATCAATGAGCTGGAAGGCTATCAGGTTGGCGATAGGCTTATTGTTGAAGTCGTCACCGTCATTAGGGCGCTGGTCAATAGAAATTATTGCTTTACCCGAATCGGTTCGGATGAATTTTGCCTTTATTTGGATAATCAGAATGCCGATGATGCTCAACAGTTTGCCGAAAAAATAAGAAAATCGTTGGATGATTTCAGATTTTTTGTCGAGGATGTGGTTTATAACGCGACGGTTTCCATAGGCATTGCTTCCTTACATACCGATAAAGCGGTCCATCATCCTAGTGAACTGATTTCTCGTGCCCGTCAGGCATGCAGGATGGCGAAAGAAAATGGCCGAAACATGGTGTGGGCCTATAACGGCAGGGACAGCGGTGTTCTCGAAAGGCAGCACGATATTTATTGGGCACCGTTAATCAGAAAAGCCTTGATCGACGCCAGGCTTTTTTTGTTGTTCCAGCCGGTGATCGACCTGCGTAGCGAACGTATTTCCCATTATGAAGTGTTGCTGAGGATGCAGGGCAAGGACGATGATGAAACCATCGGGCCAGCGGTATTCATTCCTGTTGCGGAAAGGATGGGTTTGATCCACAGCGTTGATTTATGGGTTGTTGAAAATGCAATCGACTATCTTGCCGCTTTGCCGGATTTTATGGCGCATGTGTCGTTGGCAGTCAATTTGTCCAGCGTGGCGTTTCAGGACGCCTCATTGTTGGCGTTGATTAAAACTAAACTGGAAATGACTTGGGTGGAGCCCAGTCGCTTGATGTTTGAGCTTACTGAAACTGCGGCTGTTGATAATTTTGAGCAAACCAGGAACATGATTTTAAAAATAAGGGCACTGGGCTGCAAATTTGCCTTGGATGATTTTGGCGCCGGCTTTTGTTCGTTTAATTACCTAAAGAGATTCCCTGTCGATTACATCAAAATTGACGGGCAATTTATTCAAAACCTGATTCATGATGAAACGGATCAAGTGTTGGTCAGATCAATTGTTGAAGTCGCGGTAAAGCTGGGCAAAAAAACCATTGCAGAGTTTGTGGAAAGCCCTGAAGTGGTTGAAAAACTAAAAGAAATGGGGATTGATCTGGCACAGGGCTATATTTTTGGCAAGCCTGAAAAAGGCTTGCAGGCCAGCAATGCCATTTCAATTCACCAGTTAATGTTGAAAGCACAGCGCAATGGCGAGGATTAGCCCCGCCCGCCATGCGTGCCCGTTTAAAGTTTGGAAAGGTCGACTTTTAGGATATTGACGCTGTCCCAGATATTTTCGATAAAATCGGCATCCATTGGGGTCATGCCGTCTTGTATCCATTGCACTAAAACCTTGGCGATATTAGGGTAGGTGATGTGTATCGCATGGTTGTCGTGCAGCCAGTGTTGAATGGCCGCACTGTCCAGATCGGCCATGGTATGGCCATAGCCCAGTTCTTTTAATGCGGCGGCATTGGATATTTGTTCCATTTGTGAATGTAACGGCTTGGCCAGTATTTTTTTGCCCAACTGTAACGCTTCACTGGCCAGTTCAAATCCCGCATTGCTGATAATGCCGGCGCAATCATACAAATCTTTTTGAAAGCCTTCCCGCGACAAGGGATTGCAGACGATGTGGCTAAATGTGGAGCGGATGACTTCGGGGCAATAGATATGGAAGTCGAAATTTTCAAACGGCGCGAGCAGCTTGATAACTTCATGTTGGTCTTCGAAGGGAAGATAAACGATTATTTTATTTTTGATGATACTGCTAGGCGTTTCTGGCGTTTCTATGATAGGCGGCAAAATAAGCTGGCCAAAATGATGCCAGTGCAAGCCGACACTGATATCGGCAGGGGCAAAATATTTCATGATCTGATTTGCGATAGGATCTGAGCCTGCTCTTGGAATGTCGTGGTTAAAAGCATATTGATGGCCGATGCCTAAGACGCTTTTTTTCTGTTTTCTGGCCGCCCATGCGGTAACAGGTTCGAAATCCGTGATGACTAGGTCATAACCCGATAAATCAAGTGTTGAGATGTCCTTGATGAAGGTGATCGGCTTGGCATCCAGGGCTGTTTTCAAGTAGCTGACCTGACCTTTATCGGTGTTAAAGGTCAGGCCGGTACGCACTTGGTGACCATTAAACACTTCCATGTCGAAATATTTGTCGGCAGGGCGACCGGTAAATTGAAAGGTAACATCAATGCCAGCGGCATATAGTTCTCTTGCCATGACTCTTGCGCGGGTGATGTGACCGTTGCCGGTGCCTTGAACGCCGTAAAAAACTTTCATTATATAACTTGTCCCAAACTAAAAAATGCAGTGCTGATGCCCAAAATAACGCCAACCAGGGTGTCGGTTGGAAAATGCACCCCGAGTACAACGCGCGAGAAACCGACCAACGATGCCCAGCAATAAAGCGGGATCATTAAAGAAGGCAGAAAATAACCCAGCAATGTTGCCATCATAAATGCGGCGGAGGTATGCCCGGATGGAAAGCTGAATTTATCTGATGGCGTAATGATACTACGGAAGTTTTTTAATGCAGCTTCCGGGCGGTTACGCTTGAAACCATTTTTTAACAAAAAATAAATAGGCCTTTCCAGCAAAAAGGCCAGCAGGATGGCCTGTAAAAAGGGGCTTTCAAGGCCTTCGCTAAAATATAACAAGGCGATGATGGCCGTATAGAGCTGACCGTCACCGGTTTTTGATAAGAGTCGGCTGAAATAAGTTAATGTGCCATGCATTCTGGCGTTGATGAGCCAGGTGAACATGAAAACGTCGTATTTATGTATGGAAAGCAGTAATTTCATTGCGTTATCCTCTCAGTGAAAGTTCTGCAAAAATACGGTGAGCTTTGCAGAAATAGGAACCGTCGATTCCCAGTTTTAATTATTGTTCTTTACTTTCGGAATAAGATTAAGGCTCTTCTATGACAAGCAAATTAAGTTTTGTTTACCATTTCGTGACAGCGCTGTTTGAAGCGGGTAGGGGAGCATGCCCAGGCTTTAAAACTTGGGCTTTTTCATGAGATTGTCGTAGATTTTTATTTTTCTTACATCGCCTTAACCATTAGGTGGCTTTCGCAAAACCTGCATGGCGGCCAAGGCTTTCTTCCTGTCTGCGGATAGTGTTTCTGCCCTGTCTGCAACTAATGCGCCGGATAGGGGTACAAAATAGCAATGTATTGTTACAAAACGGTAACCGTTGAATGAATGTTTTATGAAGCTATATATGGTTGCCGTGCCTATGCTGAAGAGACTGTGAAAGTATTCCACCTCCCGATACCTTATAATATACCTACCCACTGCAAAGCCACAAAGCCCTTATGCCACCGCGTCGCTACCAACCTACCTTAAACCGGCAACAAGACATGTTATTGCCGCCCCGAGTCGAGG
>JAURZI010000022.1 GCA_030653435.1 Methylovulum sp. | reverse complement strand
GCTGGAAACAACCGGGGGCTGCAGGCATCTTAAATTTACGGGCATTAGTTTTAACGGCTCAAAGATGGACACAGTTTTGGCAAAAAATAAATCTTTTTGGCGTTCCTTCTGTTACGACTGCTTTAAATTGAGGCTGCACCCCCTTGAGAGTTCACCGCCGTAACGGGCTAAGATGTTTTCCAGTCGATAGAGCGGTAAGCCATCGCAGTATTTATAGATGAGTACGGAGCACATCAGGTCGATGCTGCCCATGGCGCCAGGAACAGGATGCTTGGGCAGGGCGGCTGCTTTGATCTTGCGTTGCATGTCATCTTGAGCGGGCACCAGAAACACCGCTTTTTCCTGCAGGTATTCCAGAACCCGCACTTGCGCCGGGATGATGTCCAGCTCTTCTTTGACTTTAGTAAAGAAGGTCGAAATCGCACCGGCTTTTTCTTCATCGCTCAACGTGATAAAGATTTGCTCGCGGGGTAAGTGATCGGCAAACGGTTTACGCCCCGGTTTTTGCTTAGATGGGCTGGGCCCCGTTGATTTTGAATCAACGTCCGCTTCAATGGCCTCTATATCGTCGACCACTTCATCCGTTGCGGTTTCAAAATCCACCGTGGCTTCGACTTCGGCATCATCAAATAACGATGAGTTGCCCCGACTGTTCACTCGAAGGCGCAAAGCGTTTGACGTTGGCTAAACGCAGTGCTTCTTCGAGCAACTCAATGCGTTGTTTGAGGGCAGCGATGACCTCGGATTTAAGTTCAACGGTATGGGTTAACTCATCCACACGTTGGGCTTTTTCAAGCAAATCAGCAAGCATCCCCGGCAACAAGAAAGCGGGGTGGTCATCGTGTTCTAAGGCAGTAAAGTGAGGTAAAATCATGTTGGCATTATACCCTATTTCAAGCCAAAAATACTGATATTTTCCTTAAAAAACAGACTCATAATGCTTATTTTGATGACCTTTCATCGCGCTAATATCGTAACCATCCAGCAGCCAATTCAACTGCTGGCCCGTTAACGTCAGCAGTGTCTCATCCCCTTTGGGCCACTTGAACTTATCCTCGACCAAAGCCTTGTAATAAAGCACAAAGCCGGTATTTTCCTAGAACAGACATTTGATTTTAGTGCGCTGCTTATTGGTAAACGCATACAACCTACCGTCAAACGGATTATGACCGAGCTCACACTCAACAATCGCAGCCAGTCCGCGATGGGATTTGCGAAAATCAATGGCTTGCCGGTAGAGATACACCTCAGTCAGCGCTGGGGAGGGGCGCATGATGACAGTCACCGTAACACCTCAATCAATTGTTTAATCAAGGCCATATTGTTCTGGGAAATTCCCATTAACTGGGTGCCATCCCGGAAGCACAAAGACAAAACTGGCGCAGAGAACATGGCGACAGGCGCTGCCACTTGGACACGCGTAAAGCCGGTTTTAGGCTCGGGGGCAACGGCGTCGGTATCCATCAGAAACTTGCGCTTCCAATAACTAAACTGGTGTGCATGCAGGGAATGCTCGCGGCAGTAGCTTGCCTGCGATAACCCGGCGGCTTGCCATTGCGCGATGTGATGTTGCCAAAAGTCGTGAGCGGTGTTGTTTTCTGATGATGTCATGGAGAAACCCAAAAATGCTAGCGTTGGGTAACTTTGACATGGTTGGCAGTGGGTTGTGAATTATGCTGAGAATTGAGCGCTTTCTTTTTGTTCGCCTAAACTCATATCTAATGCACTTAAAAATTTAATTTTTTTCTCATATAAATTATCTTGGTTTTCAGACACGATATATAAATCTATATCTCCTCCTTTTTTACTATCGTCTACCCTACTGCCAAAAAGATAAATTTTTGCTGCGTCACCAAATATGTTTTTGGCGGTCTGTTTTATAGCCGTTATTTCAAAATTTGTTAAGCGCATGATTTTCAAAGCATATTATATATGTCTGCATTGCGTCATTTTCATCAGGAGTGATGTGCAGGTCTTGCGATTATTATAATGCCTTTGATGTCAAAATCGTTTGGTGACAGCTATTTAAATCAATTAAACAAGGCTTTCAATAAATTGGAAGCGATAGTGGATGGACTAAACGATTAAATTTTAAAATACCGTATCAATGAAGTTATACTGACAGAAAAATTTCATCTGACAATATTTTCAGATAAGCAGGCAGCAGATTAATTTATTTCAATATGCAGAGGGTAATTAAGTAAAAATGACGATATTTTATAGTTTGTTGGCGGTTACATTATTATCACCTTTGCCTTACGGCTCCAATCGTCCCTGGTCATGGAGTTTATGCTCGTTGCTGGTAGCCATACTAGGAATTATTTGGGCGATACAGTTTTTTGCCGCAAAACAGAAAGCGCCTTTTTTTCAGCAGGTTAAATCAATAAGTGATGTGCTTGTTATGTTTTTTATTGTGATAGGTTGGGCATTAATACAGGCATCTATTGATTTCTCTGGGGATTTAAATCACCCTTTGTGGCAAATGCAAAATGAATTGCTTCAGTCATCTTCGGGTTCAATTTCATTAATCCCGGCAAATACACTGACGTTATTAATGCGCTTGTTAAGTTATGCATTGGTATTTTGGTTGGCATTATGCTTCAGCCAGGATATTTATAAGGCTAGGCGGGTTTTTTATGGCTTGATGGTGGCTGGTCTTGCTTATTCGGCTTATGGCCTGATTATGAATTTGGGTGATTTTAAAATGATTCTGTGGCAGGAAAGACCCTATGCAGGTGATGTGACCGGTACCTTCATTAATAGAAATCATTTCGCTACGTTTGCAGGATTAACATTGTTATGCACCCTGGCTTTATTGAGTGATAGCGTCACTGCGGCTTCAAAATATAATATTGGCGGAAATCTTGGCTTGCAACGTTTTTTGGAGAAATTAATTGTCCGCTCATACTTTCCTTTGTTAGTCTTCTTCGTTATTGGAACCGCTCTCATCTTAACTCATTCCAGGGGCGGTTTTTTGAGTAGCTTGTTCGGGTTAATTGTTTTATTAGCGGCGTTAAATGCTAATAAAAGCTCAAGAAATATCTATGTTGTATGGATTTTTGCTGTATTTATTGTTGTCGGCGGCGTTGTTTTTTATGTCAGCAGTGAAGGCTTGCTGGATAGGCTTAATGCTCAAGGCCTGACTGATGCCGCGCGTGAAGAAGTGTATGAATTGACGTGGAACGCTATTTTAACCAACCCATGGACCGGCTTTGGCCTGGGGAGTTTTGAAGAGGTTTTTCCTTTATATAAATCTTTAGACGTTGCCGGCAGCATAACTCAGCCTTCGCTATGGGATTATGCCCATAATACGTATTTGGAAAGTATTTTTGAACTCGGTTTTCCGGCGGCTCTTGCGTTGTTTTATTGTTTTTTAAGATTAGCCGGCATTTGCGTTAAAGGTTTATTGATTAGAAAAAGGGATTGGATTTATCCGGCAACGGGTTTAGCGGCGACCTGTTTAATCGCAGCCCACGCTAGCGTTGATTTTAGTATGCAGGTTCCGGCCGTCCCTTATACCTACGCCTTATTGATGGGGGCCGCCTGTGCACAATCGTTTTCTTCAGGCAAAAAACGCTCTTTTTCTTAAAGGGAATTTTTACCTACAAACAAGATTATGTGGCAAAATTAATTAACTTGAGTGATAATTTTACCACTAACGAGGTGAGGTTTAGTGTGCCTTAAAAAAGCATAGATGCCTCGCGATTTGCTCAATATACCTTTATGTGTGACATTTCTTTTGTTTGGAAAATAAAATAAGGGCTCTCTTCTAGTAAAACTAAGATCTAGTGGAGATGCTCATAACTTTATAAAACACGCACTAAGGTTTGCGACAGAATCCGGTAAGCATTGTCAGGTGCGACCAAAAAAAGTGTTATCGACATAACACCAGCGCTTCAGCTTAGCGTATGTGCCCAAGTTAAGAGCTGGTTGCGTTATTGATGTTGGTCAACAGAGCTACCGAAGAACCTATGACAGCAGTCAGCATACTGTTTTTTCTGAGGTTTTTTAAGCCAAGGTAGTGAATAGAAAAAACAATATGAGCAATTTTACTCTCTTTAAATAGGAATGAGGTCAGAATAATGAGCAATTTAACCGTTTTAATTAACAATGTGCGTCGGGTTGGTACAGACAATAACGAAACGATCGCGAGCGGAGGTCTTGCTGACGGGAAGAGATTAGTTTTGACAGGGGCGGCATCGGCGGGTAGCACGGTAACGGTCTACGATGGCGACATTGTCTTAGGCACGGTCACGCTAAAAGCCAATCAGAGCAACTGGACGTTCATTACTGGAATCCTGAAAAACAAAACCCAACACGACTTTAGCGCCCAAGCAACTAAGGGTGGCGATGTCAGCAATTTAAGCAACCACTATATTGTGACGGTCAATACGGCGGATAACGCAGTAAGCGCACCGATTATTGAAGATATTCTTGTCGGCGGTTCTGTTATTCCGTTAGACGGATTTACCAATCAAAAGTTATTGCATCTGGATGGTAAGGCGGAGCCTTTAAGCTTTATTACAGTTTATGATGGTAGCGTCAAATTCGGTGAAACCCAAGCCAATACGGCTGGCTCGTGGAGCCTGAATGTCACTGTAACCGAAGACGCCACCTATGCTTTTACCGCTACCGCCAAGAGCGGCACAGTTACCAGCGTACGGAGCGGCGATTACACGGTGACGGTGGACACCAAAGCGCCAGATGCGCCAACTATCCGTGAGGTGGCCGATGATGTACCGGGTATCATCGGCACGATTGCTGATAATGGCTTCACCAACGACCCGACCCCCGTTTTGACGGGCAAGGCGGAGGCGAATAGCACAGTGGATATCTATGTCGATGGCAACAAGGTGGGTAGTACGGCGACTAATGCTAATGGCAACTGGAGTTTCAGCAGTCCTACCCCGCTGACCGATGGCAGTCATATTTTCACGGCGACGGCAACGGATAAGGCTGGCAATACCAGTGTTGCCGGTAGTGCCTACCAAATCCAAGTGGATACCACAGAGCCAACCAAACCGGGTATCACTGCCGTCCGTGAGAGTGATGTCGACGGCAAACCCACAACGCTGGTGGCCCAGGGGGGGGCTACAACCGATCAGACACTAGTATTGAAAGGCATAGCGGAAGCGAAAAGCTCGGTGACGATTTACGACGGTGGGGTGCAATTGGGTACGGTAACCGCTAACGACAAGGGTGTCTGGGCTTTCTCCAGCCCCGAACTGACTCAGACCGCCCATAGCTTTCAAATCACAGCGACCGATGTTGCAGGTAACACCAGCACGAGCAGCAAGAACTACGCGGTAACGGTTAATGCCACGCCAAACATGCTGGCCGCACCGGTTATTGCGTCGGTGATTGATAGTGTGCTGCCACACAAGGGGGTGGTGGCCTCCGGGAACAGCACTAACGACGTGAAACCGGAGCTTACCGGAACGGCCGTAGCAGGCAGTACCGTTAATATCTTCAACGATGGCGTAAAAATTGGCAGTACCACTGCGGGTGACAACGGCAAATGGAATTTTACTCCAACAGCTGATCTAAGCCCCGGGTCTTACTCGTTTACCGCCACGGCAACCAAGACTGGCAATGCCGACAGCCCGGCCAGCACTTCTTACGTCATTACAGTAAGCATTGATAAACCGATAGCACCGACCATTGTTGGTTTGATAGACAACGTTGACGGCATTACGGGGCCGGTAGCGGATCAAGGCCTTACCAACGACGCTAATCCTGTTTTGAGTGGCAAGGCAACTCCGGGCAACCAGGTTGAAGTAAAAGTCATCTACAATAATGATGCCGTACCAGATTCTCGTACGACTGTCGATGTCGATGCCAATGGCAACTGGATTTTCAATGCCTATTCGCTGAAAGACGGCTTAGTCCATTTTAGCGTCACCCAGAAAAATGAGGCAGGCACTGCCTCCACAACCAGCATTTACACAGTTACGTTAGATACCCAGGCACCAGCGAAACCTGTCATTCTTGGCGTAACAGAAGATGTGTCGGGAAACCGACAACTGGTAAAGACCGGAGCAACTACAGCCGATCGGCAACTGGATTTGATGGGCAAGGCGGAAGCGAATAGCACGGTAACGATCTACTACGACACCGACAAAGTGTTAGGTACGGTGCAAGCCGACACATCTGGTGACTGGGAATTTACTACCCCTCGCTTGGCCAATTTCACTACATATAATTTTGTTGCCAAGGCTGAGGATACGGCGGGGAATACCGGAAATGGCAGCGACATCTACTCGGTAACGGTGGATAACCGTACGAAACCGGACATCAGTTCCGTTACCGATAATGTGGAACCCAACGTGGGAAATGTCCTTGTCAACGGTGCCACCAATGATAGCACACTTGATGTGGTCGGCACTGCGGCACCCAACAGCACGGTAGCGGTTTACAATGGAAACGCGTTGCTTGTGCCGGAGGTCATGGTCGATAATAACGGAAACTGGCATTCCACGGTAACCGTGTCCGAGGGTGCTAATAACTTAATCGTCTACTCAATCGAGTCCAAGATAAGCAGCGATGCTTACACAGTTATCTTGGATACCCAGGCACCGATTGCACCGACCATTGGCGCGGTGATTGATGACGTCTTGGATATTACTGGCACGATCGCTAAGGGTGAATTTACCAATGACGCGACTCCCATTTTGACCGGTTTGGCGGAAGCTAACAGCACGGTGACGATTTTCAACGGCGTCGTTCTGCTGGGAACAGCGTTGGCTGGTAGTGATGGTAAATGGAGTTTTGCAGCCCCTACGCTTATAAATGGTATCCATAATTTTAGGGCGACGGCAACGGATGCGGCTGGCAATACCAGCAGCGCCAGCAGCGCCTATAGCATCAATGTGGATACCAAAGCACCGGCCAAACCGGCCATCAACGCCGTGAACGAGACTGCAGGCAGTGTTATTGGAGACGTGGTGGACCGTGATGGAGTGACCCAGGATCTGACTTTAACCCTGGTAGGCAAAGCGGAAAGTAACAGCACGGTTACAATCTACGACGGTACGACAAACTTGGGTTCGGTTATTGCCGACAATACGGGTAACTGGACATACGCTACTCCCGATTTGAAGGACAAGGCCACCCATGCCTTTCACATCATAACAACTGATAGGGCTGGTAATGCCAGCAAGGCCAGCGATGACTATGCTGTAACGGTAGACAGCAATCCGAACCCGTTAACTCCGCCGACCATTACCTCGATTGTGGATAATGTCGGGACAACCATCACGGTGGCACGCAACGGCATCACCAATGACCCAAGGCTGGAGTTAAACGGTAACGCTGATCCTGGCAGCATTGTAACGGTTTATCGCAACGATAGCGCCGTAGTCGGCACTACAGTAGCTGATTCAAACGGTGCATGGAGTTTGACCACCGCGAAACTAAGTGATGCGACTTATGACTTTACCGCCAAGGTCAGTGCCGACGGGGTAAGCAGTGCGGCGAGCCTTAATTACACGGTGACGGTGGATACGGAGGTAAGTTCTCCGGAAATCACCAAGGTAACCGCGAGCAGCGACCCGAACAGTGACATTGTGCTTCCGGGTGATACAGTCGGCGTTCTGCGCCCTGTGCTAACCGGAACAGCGGAAGCTGGCAGCATAGTGACTATTTTCAACGGTACAACTCAGCTCGGCACAGCTAAAGCAGATGACATGGGGAACTGGACGTTCACCAAGAAATTGGATAATGGTGTTGAGTACGCCTTTAACGCTAAGGTGACAGATGTTGCAGGCAATACCAGCGATCCGAGCGACAACTATACGGTAACGATAAATGCAACAGCGCCACTGCTGACGGAAGCTGATGTTGACACAGTCCAAAGTGGAAATACGGTCATCGTGACCATCGATCCGAACGGTCAGGATTTAACCGGGGTGACTGTGGACTTCAGCATGTTCGGCGGTAGCAAAGCAGTGCTCGCAACGCTACAGTCCGACACCGGCTTATATGAAGCAGCCTCTACAATTAACTTTCCTACGTGGCTCATTGGTGGAACTTCGGTGACCCCTTTGGATCCCGATGTTTCGGTGACCGCGACCAACGAAGCCGGCAGTACGACGGTGGATAACATACCGCCCGTGTTGACGGACGACCTGATTCATTTCACGGCTGTTAACGGATTGATATCAGTGTCAGTTGATACTCTGGATCTCCTGGGTAACTCACTGTCCTCGATATTGGTGGACTTTAGCGCGTTCGGTGGCGGCGAGGTGTCGGCGGTGCTAAGCGGCGGTTCTTATAATGCCAGCATCTCAGCTTCAACCGATGACTTGGCGGGAAAATACGTGGTGGTAACAGCTGTCGACTTGGTTGGTAACGTGACCAGCTTTATCGATGGTCAAGGACCACTGGTATGATTTTAGAAAATAAAAAGTAAAAAACTTACGATTTACGCAGTAAAGTTAATCAGCGTAGCCGCTTGGGTACTTTTGTAACGCCTTGGCGGTCATGCGACGACGAACGAACCCCACAGATAGTGGTAGAAAACATAATTAAGAGGTGTCTTATGAATAATTTAAAACGATTACAGTATTTTTTGGCTGGAACATGCGTTCTAGTTACGTTGTCCGTTAACGCGGCTGAACCAGTAGCAGTAAAAAGCAATAATTTGGTAGTCGCCGCAGTAAGTGCTATCGATATAGCCCAAGCCAAAGCAGATGCCGCAAGTGCCGTTAAGGCAAAGAAAGACAGCTATCGTACAACTCTGAACGATTTAAAGACCCAGTTCAAAAATAAAACAATTACCCAAAGTGCTTATCTAAGGAAGGTCAATGTTGAAAAACGACAGTATTCTAAAGCAGTCAATGTGATATACCTGACGTTGCAAAAGACGTTGAGAGGACGCCCTGTGAGTCCGAGCTGAAAAGTGTGAGCTAAAGAAGCGGTTTTTAGCCGTTGTCGAGGTTAAAGCTGCTTCTACTGAGTAAAGACATTTATACAAATATCGTACATTTCTTTTATGATGCATCCTCCTAAATGAAAGGCATCATCGGTTTGTTTTTTGAGAAGAATCCATTGTAATAACTATATGAATTTCAAAATACCATTTCTTCAACTCGTCATGTTGAATTCAATTGTTTTTAATTCTGGCATTACAATAGGAGGCGAAATAGCAAGAGGACAAAGTGTTTTAAACAGAGCTAAAACTGATTATGCACCCGTCGGCATCAGGATGGGTGCTTTTAAACTTTTGCCAACACTGAGTAGCGAAAATGAGTGGAAAGACAATATTTATTCATCACAAAACAATGCGGTGGATGACTTAATCTTCCATATAAAACCTGCGCTGGCTGTTCAAAGTGACTGGAATAGGCACGCTTTAACATTTGCTTTAGACAGTGATTTACAATCGTATGCATCGAGAGATGCGGAAGATAAAGAAAACTACTCTTTTAATCTTAATGGTAAATTTGATGTCTTAAGAAATAGTTTTACCCATGCGAAACTTTTGTATGCCAACCTGTACGAAAATAGAGGTCAGGCGACTTCTGTATTCGGCGATCCATCATCAGGATTTATTGCTCTAAGACCTACCAATTATCAGACATTGGAAAGTGCTTTAGGATATGAACATAAAATGAATCGGATTCGGTTCAATCTTGATAACGACACAACTCATCTAAGTTATCAAAACGGCATAGCGCCCGTTACCTTTGCCATTATTGACAATGACAAAAACCGCAGCCGTTTAAGAAACGAGACTTCTTTCAGACTAGGCTATGAACTCAACCCTAATTACGAAGCCTTTCTTAAAACAAGCTACAATTTTATAGACTATGATTCACAATTTGGCGTTGATGGTCTTCAACGGTCATCTGTTGGTTATAAAGGCGTAACTGGAATTGCGCTGGATTTGACCGGTAAATTGACAGGTGATGTTTATGTAGGCTATCAACTGCAAGATTATAAGGATATTCAATTAAATACCGTTAGTGGTTTGACGGGAGGTCTTGGCATGAAATGGAGCCCTTCAGGCTTAACATCCATACAAACCAATGTAGATAGAAGTATTAACGAAACCATTCAAGGGTTTTCGTCCGGTGTTTTCAGTACAGCGTTTACTGTCGGTGTAGATCATGAGCTTTTGAGAAATATTATTCTGAGTGCAAACAGTGGATATACGCTGAATGAATATCAAGGTGGCAACAGTCGCACAGAAAATGTTTACAGCGCTGGATTTAATGCAAAGTACTTGATTAACCGTCATTTTTACCTAAAAAGTGGCTACGCAATTGGTACTAGAACAACTAGCATTGCGAATACTAATTACGATCTTAACAGTATTTATATAACCATTGGTTCTCAGTTGTAGCTGTACAATATTCCTTTCTGTGCAGAATTTAAATTCATTATCGGAAAGTGCTAAATACGGGTACAGCCGACATACGTGTAAAAATAGGACATAGCGGCTAAACCCAGTTGATTATATCGGCAATGTCGGGTCTATAGGCTCTGGAATGGCATTTGAATCGATAATGGGGTTTGAAGTCCGTTGCGGCCTGGCAAGGCGGCATAAACTAGCGGGTGTGAAACCCGCCCAGGTAATCGCTAGCCACGAGCCTGGTATTGAGCCTTGCAGGCATAGCGGTAACGATATGCTTGATGCGTAGGCACGAA
>JAURZI010000021.1 GCA_030653435.1 Methylovulum sp. | reverse complement strand
TTTCGTGCCTACGCATCAAGCATATCGTTACCGCTATGCCTGCAAGGCTCAATACCAGGCTCGTGGCTAGCGATTACCTGGGCGGGTTTCACACCCGCTAGTTTATGCCGCCTTGCCAGGCCGCAACGGACTTCAAACCCCCTTATCTGTTCTCAATCCATCGATTTCACGCGCCGCAGACTCAAGCCGCGACTGACAGGCTTGTTCAGCGATTCGGGCATTTTCAGCTTCTTTCCGCGCCTTTTCCGTCGTTTGTTCGGTGACACCGATCCTGCTTTCCATAGCCAAGTATCGCGGCCAAAAGTAAACGCCGCCTATGCCATCCATCAGCAAGCAATCTTCACACCTGACGCAAGCCAGGTATTCGACACTAACGCAAACAGTCTGTGGGTATTTCAATCCGGAATTGTTGACGGAAGACCTATTTACGCTGCAACGCAAGGAAAGACCAAGGCAAAACCATCCACAAAAACTGTGGATATGTCAGGGAAAAATAGCTGATTTTTAGGTCGGAAGCGGCGGTTTTGTTGGGGAATGGTTGGATTGGCTAGTTTTTGGTCAAAAAGTCTGTTTCCCTTACGTTAGCCCAACCTGGGAGCTACTGTAAGGCGTCGGCTAGTGCGTTCAAAACAGTTTTGCAATGGATTTAGCTGCGTAGTCAGCCTCGTATCTCATCGGGAAACGCCGACAAATCCACGGCGTTTTTTTGTGCCCATGCCTCCAAGGTATCAAGCGACAATTTTTCGCGCAGGTAAAGCAAAAAATGACGTTTTTCAGACTGCTTGTTTTTTTGGATAGCACTTCGCATGACCCCATTTATGGAATCCATAAATTGACGCTTTTCTTCCTCCACTTCTTCCGTTGTCATTTCAAGCAGCGCCAATTCGACGGCTCCAGCTTTCCATTTCCCATATTGCGTTTTTATTTCTTCCCAGCGCTTTTTCAATTTTTCCCGCTCTTCGTGCAAACGTAATATCTCAGCCCCTCTAGCCCTTTCTTCCGCTTGCGGATCAATAAAATCCCGCTGAATAGCAACCACAACGAAAGCGGCCTGTTTTTTCACATGGCCTTCTTTTTGTTTTTCTTTTGTATAGGCAATCGCTCTATCGATTCTTTCCCCGCCAAACTCCTTCGCCAATTGGACGGCCACAACACGAGTCACCCCCATATCTATCAATTGCTGTATATATTTATTATCAGGCGCTTTCCCTTCTTCTATCTTGTCCTGTATGTGGTCAAAATCGAGCTGTAAACTTGTTTGTTCGATTACTTGTACATCCGTATCCGTTTCTACAATACCAGTGGTTCGGTGGCGTTCTTTTCCTTTGATATGGAAAATCAAACCAGTAACTTTTCTTCCTTGAGTTTTTTCTTCAATTGAAAATGCAATGTCTGTTTTTTCGCATACTTCAATTTGCGATGGCAACAGAACATATTTTTTTAATTCCTTATACTGTTTATATTTGTCTTCAAGCATCAGTGTTCTTTTGAACTCATCAAGTGGAAACTCCCTTTTTCCTATTTTTTCATATTGTTTGAGAAGTTCGTAAAACCGAATGCTATACATACCACGCAAGCATAATATATTTCCCAATTCATAAGACGTAAAAAGACTTTTTAGCTGCAAAAGATATGGCTTTAGAACTGGGTCAAAACGAAGTTCTACAGCTCCTTTTCCCTTCCTATATATGGCAGATGACAACCATCCTGTTTGTATTTCATCGCCGTTTTCATTTGTAAAACACAAAGAACTATCTCTCAGCTTCTTTGTTAGCTTTTTTATTTTGTTGTAATAATAATCATCGGTAATTCCCAGTAGTTTTGTAATATCTAAAACATGAATCTCATAAGCTTTGAAATCGTCGTCATTTGGTTGTATTTGAGAAACAAGCATCTTTATCAATCGTTGCTCTTCAAGCGTTAATTTATATCGAGCTTCTACTAATTTATTATGTTGAACAACTAAAGTTTTCTCACTCATTTCAAGCATGGTGGTGTTAATTAAAATTACACCACCATACTATTATTGTATGGTGGTGTTGTCAAATTCAACACCACCATAAGCACGCAATTACACCACCATAAAACCTGAAACACCGCTCTACATAAGGCTTTCAGACCGCCGAAAACATATAAAACATATAAAATATGTTAAAACAACAACAAGGCACGCAATCACACCACCGTCCTTTTCAGTTCCACTCCGTTTTTCTCTCGCTTTCATTTTGTTGTTGTTTTTTTATATTAAAAACTTACGAAAGCACTGATTTGACAACATTTCAACCATGATATATGTTAGAAATTAGATAAATAAACTAATGACCACCACTCACTTATAACCGCCGAAAACCGGCGCTAAATACCTAACGGCTGGGCACGTCATCGGCAAAAACCGCCGAGACCGGATTGCCTTTACACATAAACCGCTAGACAATCCGGTCTCGGCTAACCGCCAGACGTGCCCGACACACCGCTGGCCTTGCAACGGCCAACGCTAGCCTACCGGCCACAACAAGCCATAACCGGCTTAACCAACGGCTTACAAAAAGCGGATCAAGGTCAGAGAGAAAGCGGGTCAAAACCAGAACGAGACCTCACCCACCTCACATCCAACAAACCCACCCACGCCAACGAGAAAAACTCACTTTCGCAATCAATCCCACCTAAACCCTAACCCAACCCCATGAAACAAAAACTCACCGCGCTCAACCTCGACATCATCAAGCAGCTCCTCCGCTACCGGCTCATGACCACAGCGCAAATTCACCGCATCGTTTTCCAGCCCCGCGACAAACAGGCCGCCGAAACCTCGGTATCCAATGTCATGCGTCGTTTGCATAGCCACAATTTCGTCAGCCGCGACTGGGTGGCCGTCAAATCGACCGAACGTTCCATGCTCGGCCGCCCGTCCGCTGTGTGGCATCTGAAACCGGAAAATCTCAAACATCTGCGTGCGGAACTGGAAGCCAGCGGACGCGCCGATCTCTACGAAGAACTCGCGCCTTTCGGCAAAGCGCTTAAAGACGGCGCAGCGCTGGCCGAAAACACCTTGCGGCACGAACTCGCCATCACCGACTTTTACAGCGCCCTGGAAATGGCCGCGCCAAGCTCACAGCGGCAATTGCCGCTGTGGTTGCGCACCAGCCCCCGCCATGCCGACATTTCCCGCGACGTTACCCTCACCAAAACCGACAAAAAAACCGGCAAACAGAGTACGCACCGATTGCCCCTGAACCCTGACGGCTTGCACGTCGTCCACAATCCGGACAAAGGCTGCGCCTTTTTCTTTTTGGAAATGGATATGAATAGCGAAACCAATTCCGAAAAAATCACCAACAAATTCCTGGCCTATTACGCTTATTTCGAGAAAAACACCTTCGGCACCGACATCGCCCGGCCTTTCACGGAACGCTACCGGCTCCCAGTGACCCATCCCGAGGCGGCGCGATTCTGCGTGCTCTTCGTCGTCCCCAATGCCAAACGCCGCAACGACCTGTTGCTTAAATCCCGCGTACTCGCCACCTCCAATTTGTTTCAGTTCGCCGTGCTCGACGACGTGATGGCCGATCCGTTCGGCGCGGTGTGGCTTTCCAAGGCGTCTTTCAAGGATCATCTGGACGACTACAACCGCCGCACCTACAGCGAAAGCCCCGTATTGTTGCGCGATTGGGCGCATGCTATACTCAATCACCTGCCGAAGCATGCGCTCTGACGCTATCCAGGCATCCTTTACGCTGCCTTCATAGGTCAAGCGATACATTCCTATACCTATCGGTAAAAAAATCGCTTAGAAACGATTCCACACACTTTCACGAAGGACTAGGCACGCTATGCAACTGCTCATCCGACGCAATCAGAAAACCGGCATGATGGGCGGAGCCAAGTACACGCTGTATGTCCGCGCCCAACTTACCGACGAAGAAAAAAAGCTGGTCAAGAAAAACAATCTGGCCGGTGAACTGCTCGTGTATTACGACAAGGACGAAAGCAAAGCCAATTTAGCCGGTGCCTTCAAATCCGCCGGCGGTCTCACCGGCGCTTTGCTGCGCAAAATGCGCGATGTTAAACTGACCGTCGGCAAACTCATCGAAGGCACCGAATTTACCTGCGAAAACGTCGGCGAACTGTTGGGTGTCGAGAATCAAGTCAAACATGCCTCGCTGATGCTTAAAAGCTATCTCGATGCGGCCGCGACCTTTGGCGGTGAAGAAGTGCTGGATATGGACAAGGTTTTAGCCGACATGCAAGCCAGAGGCTAAAGGTGGGCTTATGGCACAGCCTTTTTCCACCGAAAGCTCCGGCTTTTCCACCCGAAAATCGCGATACCCTCGCCTTATGGAACGAGGCCAAACGTTTGGCCTCAACCACGCGACTGAACCTGTATCCCGGAGCCTGGGCGAAAAATACTGTGGAAGACCTGTGCCTCAATGACAACATCGATCCCGAGGGAAGCCTTGCCATCGCCTTGACCGATCTTGCCGGAAGCCTGTTGCTGGCTTCCGGCCTGTATGATGTACCGTCCGAAGCCGATTACGATTTCGCCCTGGCCGATATGGGCGAAGGCGTCCGGTTCCGGGAAACGCTCCGGCACAAAATCCTGCTATTGCGACAGTCAGAGCATTACGAGCGGCTGGTGCAAGACCTCATCCTCGATATGCTCCTGGGTCTGTTGTCCGACATCGACGCGCCACCCGTCGAACGCCACGGAGTGAGCCACTTCCGCGTCCCGCTGCTATCGTGCGTGCCGGATATGGGCAAGACACTCGAATCCCTGGTCGGCCGCATGTACAGCGAAGACATCCGGCGCAGCCCGCTTTTCTTAAGCCTTCGCGATCATTTCACTGACATGCTGGAAGCCGTCTTACCGGCGCAAGGCACACTGGGCGACTATATTCGCAAGAAGGGTCTAACGGCATCCGATGCGGTGGATATTTTTTTGTGCGGCACCCCGTTTGCGGCGGTGTTTCTGGCCTCCCTGCCGTTCGCTTCGAACACATGCACATCGTCGCCGGTTCCGGCCACGGCAAAACGCAGACCTTGCAGCACATCATCATGGCCGACCTGGAACGGGCAACGCGGGAGCCTTTCGGCTTCACCCTGATTGACAGCCAAGGCGATTTGATCAACAAAATCACCCGGCTGTCCGTTTTCGATCCCGAAGGCGGCGTATTGGCCGGACGCCTGATTATCATTGATCCGAACGACCTCAAGCATCCGGCTGGACTCAATCTGTTCGACTACAACCTGGAACGCTTCAAACACTTTTCCGAATTGGAGAGGGAAAAAATATTCCACGGCGTACTGGAACTGTACACCTACATTTTTTCATCACTACTCGGCGCTGAATTAACTCAGAAACAAGGCGTCGTGTTCACCAACCTGGCACGGGCTATGATGGTCATACCGAACCCAAATATCATGACCTTCTACGATTTTATAGAAAACCCGGCACCCTTTCGCCCGTACATCGAGCAACTGGACGGCATACCGCGCCGCTTTTTCGAAACGCAATTTTTCACCAAAAATTACGCGCAAACCCGCCAACAGATCATCACCCGTCTTTTAGGCATCTTGGGTAATCCGGCTTTTGAGCGCATGTTCGCCCACCCGAGGAACAACGTCGATATGTTCGGAGCGATGCAGGCCGGAAACATCGTGCTTGTGAACACGGCCAAAGACCTTCTGAAAACTGAAGGTTCCTCTATCCTGGGGCGCTTCTTTATCGCCCTGACCACTCAAGCGACCTTGGCACGCGCCGCCGTGCCGGAGCACGAGCGCATCCCGCATCATTTGTATCTCGATGAGGCTCAAGACTACTTCGATCACAAGACCGACGAACTACTGAACCAGGGGCGCAAATACCGTGTCGGCGTTACCCTCGCGCATCAGCATTTGAACCAATTGGACACGACATTGAAAGCCACCCTGAAAGCGTCCACGAGCATCAAGTTGGCCGGTGGCGTCAATCATGCCGACGCCCTGGCACTTTCTCACGAAATGAACTGCTCCGCCGAGCGTATCCAGAGTATGCGAAAGTTCGAGCAGCGCGGCTATACCGAGTTCGCCTGCTATATCCGTCATCACACGCCGCAGCCGGTCACTTTGGCGGTGCCGTTCGGCGTCATGGAGCGCCTGCCGAACATGTCCGCGTCATCGTATGGGCGATTGATCGACGCCAACCGCGCCCGCGTCGCCACGCCGGGATTGCCCGCCCCATCCGCAGCACCCGTCACGACGACAGAGGCCGGTACCGGAACAGAAACCTCACCACCACAACCGGCCGCGACACACGGGAAGGTGTCGCGGAAGTCTACATCACAGACTCCGCCGACACTCGGCGTTGACGGTCACGTCAAACCCAAGGACGACCTGGATTTTTATATAGGTTGAAAGTGGACTATATTGAAGAGGCCAACGCCCGCCCCAAAAACAGCCACACCGCAAGGCTGGCATAGGCTGGGTACGGCTTCGCGCGATGCCGGGCGTAGCGGCCATCGATAGACACTGCTAGCGGTCTTGTCGCTACGTTGTTGGCAGAAAGAATCGCCGTGAGGCGATTCTTTCTCAGGCGGATATAACCAAGCCCCGTTTCGGTATGAAACGGGGCGTAGAGGTCAATTTTGACCGTATTCCGGCGATGCTACGCAGAATCTTCCTTGTCTTTTTTTGTTGTTGCCTTCATGAAGGTTTCCAAGGCGTCCGTATCTAGCACCACCAACCGCGACGGATCGAGCCGGTGGGTTTGAACCAGGAACTCCGCGTGAGCGAAGGTAAGGAAAAGCGATTTGCCCGTACTTTTCTTGCTATCCGACGGTTTCGTTTCCTGCCGCATTTCCGGATTTTTTGTTTTGGGACGAGGCGACTGGTTTGGCTTCCCGTAGGGTCTTCCCTTTTCCGGTTGCCGGTCGTCGCGTCCGGTTTCCGTTGTGGTCTTGCCTTCCCCGAAAATATCCAAAACGATCTTGGCCGCTTCCCGAAGATTTACCCCCTGATACTTGGCGATAAAATCCAGTACCGAACCCCGCGATTTACAGGCAAAGCACTGGAATGACCGTTTTTCTACGTTGAACGCGAAGCTGTCTGCCTTGCCATGCTCTTTCCCGATGGGACACCAGCCGACTAGCTCAGCGCCGTGAGGTTCGAGGTATTTCAGCAGCCCGAAATGCTCAAGCACAGGATGCACTTCTGTTTTCGCCTTTATGTCTTTGAAATCAATCCAGTCTGCGTCACTTTTTTCTGAATTATTGCTCATTGTTTTAGCCTCCGTATGGGTACCGGCACCGCGCGGGTACTCAAACCGAAGGCAAAAATCTATTTTTAAGCAAGCAATGGAGGTTACAAATACAAGTTAATGATTTATATGGAAAGCGTCAATGGTAACTATTGCCGCGTGGTGGTTGTCATTAAGCGTATCAGGCATAGACTCACTGGGTCGCTACTGTCGGCACAAGCTTTTTCAACTGGAAATTGCCTTTGTTGACCATACGGTCGGTGGTGAACCCGTCAATAGTTTCCACATACTTCCCCTTAATCACGGTTCCGTCTTTGCTTACGGAAGTGGAAGTCATCTTTATACGGCGGGTTATTTCTTTGCCTAAAATTTCCTTATCCGTAAACACTTGAGAATTGAGGACAAGCTTGGTGGCGTTCAAGCTTCCGGAAACCCTCGGACCAACTCGCTTGCCCTTAACTTTCGGCAGAACTTCGGGAAACATCACAGTCTTGTCCGAGTCGATATAGCTGGTCGCTTTCCGGATGCTGGTACCGGTGACGTCCAGGTGCAACGCCAAGTCGATAGTGGCGATATTGGACGGATCGGTGATGGTCGCCGATCCGTAATATTCGCCGGTCAAGGGATTGTCCGCGTCGGCTTGGACTACCGATGCGGACAATAGCCATAATCCGAAAACGGCGAGATATTCGTATCGGCTATTTACTGACGATTTTTGGCGGGGTTTCATGTAAGGTTCCTCTTTAGGTTAAAACTTTTTACCAATTATGGCAAACCACACTTTGAAATAACTTAAGTTTTTTATTTTGAGCTTAAAATACCCATCAAGCGTCTAACTTCTGAAATCAAATATGGGATATCTTGACGTGCATGAGCCATAAATTCAATATCGCTATCAGAAGCTCCTTCAAGATCAATACTTCCAGTAGGCGTTACTATGCAGCTTGATCCACTCGAATGATCACGGCCTTCAAGCATTGCTTTCCAAGGACCGCTAGAAGCAGCATTAGCTCGTATCTCAATAGAAGTAAGTTGATAGTCATCGGTGATCTTATTAACCATAAATTGTCTCACTTACCGTTTAGTTTTTATTAGTAACTGGCGTGAAAAGATTCTCAGCCTCCTTGGGAGTGATGTTGCATAATACACAATGGTATGGATTATTTGTTGTTGGTGACGCAATAACATCACCACCGGCACGTCGAACATCCCCAACAGTCGTGACACCAATCTTTCGGTTTGGAAGTTTGTTGGATAGTTCTCGAATACTCTTGTCAGAGGCACTGTTTACACTCACATTTTGCAGCTTTCCAGCAGAATCAACCACGACACCGCTTCCGTTTGAAAAGCGATCTGTAGTACACAGGCCGCCCCTACAGACAAGTGCACTGTCAGGAAGACGCTTTTCAGCCTTTATCCCAGCCCGAACCGCTAAGCCAAACCCAGTACCAAACGGCGTCACCGTACCAACAAGATCGGCACCGAGCGCGGCAAGGTTTTCGTCACGATTTTCCTGACCATCTGAGGCCAGCCGATACAGGTCATAACTTACAAAGCCGATGTCCGCTACAGTATCAATAATCAGCCCGCTACTGTCCGTATGATTGGCAGGATTGTTAGCGACATACGCATAACTCTCCATTCGCCCCGTCAAACCAGCTGGAGCGCCTGTGCCGTATCCATTTGCAAACAGCTTCCCATCCTTCTCCAAAGACAAAGGATCGACGCTGATGAATCTTCCTTTCACCGGATCATAGTATCTACTTTCAAAGTAATACAGCCCTGTCTCTTTGTCAAACTCCTGCCCGGTAAAGCGGTATTCGCTTTTGAATGTCCCGTTCCGTACCCTGTTTTTCCCATACGGATAGAAGACCGATTCCTCAACCGTATTTCCCAAAGCATCGGTCACGACGCTGGCATTCCCTAAATGATCCGGCAAATAGAAATACGTCCGGCTCCCGCCCGATTCGCCGAGCACCCGAGCCACCAACCTATCCCCGGCATAGACCTGCTTGACCGGCGTTTTTCCCCGGATTTCCAGAGACCGATCCACATACAGCACCGTCTCCGACCGGCCGCCCACCTGAACCGATTTCCGTTTCCGCTGCCCTGCGGAGTCATAGGCGAAATCTATCCCCCCGTCGTTCCGCTCGACATGCACCAGACGGTCCTGATGATCGAACCGGTAATTGAAACCTGGCTTTGAGGCGAGGTTGCCGCTGGCGTCATAACCGTATACCGCGCTCCCCGCTCCCGTCAGCGCGTGCGGCCCTGCCCCGCCGCCATAGCGCATATTCCCCACATCCGATTTGAAAGTCATGTTGCCGGTATTGTCGTAGTGGTACCGCTCATTCCAGGAGGGGGCGGTTGCTTTGCTTAAACGGTACAGATCGTCGTAGACATAGTCGACGCTCCGATCTTCCGGCGTCTTGGCGGGTCGCTGATCCTCGATCTCGACGATGTTGTTGACCAAATCGTAACGGTATGTTTGATCTTGCAGGACGCCGCCCGGCCCTTCGCTGGACAACCGATGCAGCCGCTGACGCTCGTCATACTCGTAGCCGCTGTCAACGCCGTTGGCGTACTGGAACGCCATCTTCTGGCCGCTGGCGGCATAATCGATATTGTCGACATATCCTGGCACGGCTTCGAGCCGGTTCATGGCGTTGTAGTGGTACTCCACTTGGCTGGCGTCCGGATAGGTCAGTGTCGTCAGCCGATCCAGCGCGTCGTATTCCATGCCGGTATCGAAACGCAAGCCGTCGAGCCAGCGGGTTTTGCGGGCGATGTTGCCGCGTTCGTCGTAGGAATAGGCTTCTCGGCCTGCTTCATCTTCCACCCAGGCCAGTCGTCCCAGAGTATTTTTCAAATCGGCGCTGTCGTTCGGCATGTCCCCGTCATAGTGATAACGGACCTTCAGCCCCAGAGAGTCTTCCGTGAGCAGCCGGTTGGCGGCGTCATAGACATAGGCGACGGTCTGGTTCTTGGCATCGATGGTACTGAGCAGGTTACCGGCGTCGTCGTAGTCATAGTGCATGACGCCCTTGTCCGGATCGTTCAGGAAATCCTTCCGCCCTAGGCCATCGAAATGCAGCGTCTTAATGTTTCCGGCAGGGTCGGTAATCCCAATCAAGTTATTCAGTCCGTCATAGGCGTAACGGGTGGTGTAGGTGGCCGCGCCATTGCGTTCCTGCACTTCCACCAATCGGTTGCGACCGTCCGAAAGATAGGTAAGGGGGGTATTGGCGTGGGAACCGTCGGCGCGGTTATCTTCTTCGTCGGACTGGATTTTTTTCAGAGGCCGGTAGGCGGTGGAACGGAAACTGCCGTCCGGATTGGTTTCCTTGATGGATCGACCGCGTGCGTCGTATTGAACGAGGCTGTGCGTCTTGGCCACGGACGACGGGGCATAGTCTGGGCTATCGGAAAAATATGGTAGCCATTGTCGGCGGATGCCTTGGCGCAGATTGAAACTCACCGCCTCGGTCACCGCCCATTGCCCTGCTTCGGCTTCGGATCGAGTCTGAATTTTCCGCCCCAGGCCGTCGAAATAGCTGATGGTATCGTAAGTCCCCGCTTCGCCGGACTGCTCGCGACTATGGGTGACGATGTGACTGACCGGTTCGGCCAGGTGATACTCGAAGCTCTGCGTCGGCTGGTCGGCGTTGTCGCCCGGCTTGACGATGGCGGACAGCCTTCCAAAGACGTCATAGCTGAATGCAGTTTCGTTCCCATTGGGATCAGTGAATGAGGTCATAGCCCCCCAACCAAGGTCATACTCCGCCTTCATGATCAGATTCAGGTCACCGATAGTCTCCCGAACCGGCATGGCGTGGAATATCTCGTCATAGTCGATTTGACGCCAATGTTCGTTGGCGTCGGTGATTCGAACGATGTTGCCGTGGTCGTCGTATTGGTTGCGGACTACGGGGATGAAACGGATGCCATCGGGCGAACGCTCGTCCCGGATCAAGTTGCCCCTGGTGTCATAGAACAGGCGCTGCCAACTTACGAATTCGCCTTTGAGTCCGTTGTTCCGTATCTCTCGCGGTCGATCCAACAGCCATTTTTGCTCATCGACCCGGTACTTCGTTTGGGTCAGTATTTCATCGTTCCCCGCCGCCAAATTCTTTCCATTGATCAGGCCATAGTCGAAATCCCGGACGACATTGCCGTAGGTATCCCGATCCCAGGTTCGCAGCAGGGTTTTGGGTTGTCTGCCGCGTTCGTAAATTTGGGTACGGGTTTCGGACGGGAAGGAATACATGACATTCCGGCCATCGATACCGGTGAGCAGGGTGCGGGTCGTCAAGCGATGGTCGGCGATTTCGTATAAGCTTTTCGGAGGCGAAATACTCCCCTTTTCGTCAAGGAAAGCTTGGGATGTCAGCATCCCCTTGCGGCTTTCCTGAACGTCGCCAACGTCGAACATATGACGAACGACCAGGCCGGACGCTCCCAATCCCCCCTGTTCATGCTCTTCCACTTCGGCGAAGCCGCGAAATTCCTTTTCATCGCCATTGTAGTATCCGTCCCGGTAGTGATAGTCGGTGACGTATGCCTGCCCGCTGAGCGCGTCCTTGACGGTGACGCGGCTGACCACCTGCACCGGGAAAGGTAGCTTTCGCGTCCAAGGCTTACCAGCATCGCGGTCGGCCAGGTAGTCATCGGTCGAAGACCGGTATTCGATGGTGGTTTCTTTGCCCAGGCCGTTGCTGATTCTGGTCAAAAGATTGGGGTGTATGCCTTGGTTAAATGTAACGTACTGGTAGCGGACATCCGTATTTTCGTTGGTGACCAGGAGGTCACGAAAACCATCGCCATCCATGTCGGCGAAACGATAGCCGGAATGACTTCCCAAGGTCGGTGTGCCGGTGAATGTTGGTAGTTCTTTGAATCCCCCGTTGCCAGCGTTGAGCCACACTCTGACTTGGGTATTACCGACGAGCGCCAGATCGGCCAAGCCATCGTTGTTAAGATCGACAGGCTCCAGATTGGCAGCTGAATTTCCCAGGTTTTTGGGAGGATTGGTCATAGCTATTTCGGTATCGAATTTGCCGAAACCTTTGCTGGGGAAATATGACACATAACCATCCAGAACCCGAACCAAGTCTTCCAGTCGATCCCCGTTCATGTCCGCTAGATGGACACTCGAAGAAGCTAAATTTAGATGGAGGTTGTTCGGCAGGTTCGTTGTGGCGTCGAAATTTGTATTCCATACACCATCCTTCGGATTCAGCCAGACACGATAGTAATGGCCGTCATCAAAAAGGACGTCGATCAACTTGTCATTGTTGACGTCCAGGAGTTTGATGCTGGAATTCTCAAAGTTGAAATTAGGATTGACGTTGAAGTCGATCATATTCCCCCAAGAAAGTTGCCCACGATTTTTGAAGTAGCCTGTCTCGCTGACGTTTTTGACATACAGGTCTGCTAAGCCGTCGCCATCCATATCGGCCATCATGACGCCGGAATTGTAGAGATAATACGGCGGCGACGCATCGGGGATAACAGCGCCACCGGATTGCCAAGTGCCTTGGCCATGATTGAGGTAGAAACGGTGTTGGTGGTAGGTCGTGTCGGTATAGATCATATCCGGTAGGCTATCTCCGTCAGCATCGATCAGGTCTGCGTTGGCGTTTGAGAGGGAAATGCCTGCGGGAGGCGGATCGGCCATGATCATTGTTTTGAATCGCTCAGGGTCATAGGCGCTATAACCGAAAGATATAGGTGGAAGTGCGCTGGTTCCGTCCATGCCTAGCTGTACGACCTGAGAGAGAAGAGAAAGGCCGGAATCGTCCTGGTAGGCGAGTCGGTAGGTTCGTACCGGCGCTCCTTGGGAACGCATCTCGACGGATTTCAACCGCTGGGCTGTCAGGATTCCCTGGCGACTGCGGTAGTCGGTGAAGGCGTCGGGACGCGGTTCGTAAGAGAAATGGACCGACTGGTAGATTGAGTCGGAAGCCAAACCATACCGGATTTCCTTGAGGTATGGCTGTTTCCCATCAGCTTCGTAATCGTAGAGATAAATAATGGTGTTGCCGTTGGTATCGACGGACTTTTCCAAATGCCACTCAAAGGTTCCCGCCGACGTTTGCAGGCGTCCGTTTTCCGAAGAGCCGAAATAATGGTGGGTACCGTTTTTTTCCCAAACTTCCCACCCTTCATCGACCCGCATGAATTTAGTGAATGCCCCTTCGATTTTGAACCGGAAAGCGCCATCTTCTAAAGGCACCAATTCCCCTCCCTCCGAATGGATGAAGGTGTCGCTGTCGGCATAGGACGGCAATCCTTTGTCGGTTTGTCGCTGAATACTGGGGATATTCAGGCGCCAACCGATACCGAGCGGTGAGTTGCCATGGCCGCCGTTATAAACCAACGCCAAGGTCGGCTGGTGGCGGTTGATGCCGGGTGGTATCGTCAGGTTGACGCGATAGGATGCTGTACCCGTATTGAGTTGTGGAGCGAAAGACTCGCCCAGGCCTTCGATGGAACCCGGTCCTTTGGGAAGGGATAGTACCTGAGGCTCAACGGCGGACTTGTTTGCGCCAAAAACCGCCGTTGAAAATAGCAGAATTAGCAGGAGGACGTAGCCGATGAGGCGGATGCATCGCATGGCTTTCAGGTCTTCAGACGCTTTAGAGTACGTTGTACTGCTGAACGATAGTATCGAAATAAAGTTCTATGTCCGTTATTTTTGTTATATCAACCATAGTATTTTTTTTCACTGTTATTTCCCAACCCGATGAGGAAAGGCTTCGGCCTTTGAAACTTTTTGCCCACTCGCCAGTGCCGTTCCCATCCGTCCACGGGTTAGAAAAGAACGCAGTTATAGTTTCCTCCGTTGACGCAAGATAGTTGTCGCCAGAGCTTTCAAATAGAAAGTGAAAATCGCTGATAGGAATATATTGGTGAATATCGCCGATACTGTCCCGCAATGAAGAATGTCCGCTTTGTTTTAAGCGGATCGTTGGATAGTTACCAGTTCCTCCAATCAAAACAACCCCGACTCCTCTAGCAGTATCTGATCCACATGGTATCTGACCATCCCAAATCTTGACATTGTAAAAATCAGAAAGTCTAAGAAATGAAGCGTCTTCGGAAATAGAGAAGGTAAATTGCAAATCGCCATCCCGGTTGATGTGATCATTGACGAAGGCTGTAAAAGCAGCCGGGTCGTCATCAAATATCCCGAGAATATCTTTTCTTATGGATATGTATCGTGATTTCAATAGAAACTTTTTATTCCATGTGCACTGATTCTTATTGAGCTGATCGAGTGACGTTATGAGTGCCGCAAAATCGTCAGGGGTCTGAGCCTTGAATATATCCCCAATGAATGTCGTGTTTATGCCCGACATATTTTCGAGCGTTTTGACATATTTATACTCAAGCGCCTTGGCTGACAGGTAGGTGTAATGGGCGGTGCTATTGAGCGCATCGGCGAGCGCGATAGCGGCCTGTGACCTTAGAACACGTACCGGTGCGACGTTGTTGGCATCCGGATTGATTTGCGCGAGTCCTCGTTGGTATAGTTGCCAAAGATTCTCTTTCTCCTGCAAGGTGTTGTCGAAATCGGCGATGGCGGAATTCTTTTGCTGCACCGCTAGGCTTATCCCTATTTCCGCAGCCGCTTCGTCCAGCAAAAGGTTTTTTATCCTGTTTTGCGTATCGACGTTGAGTTCCTGTATCGTGAAACCCAGCGTTATTTTTTGCAAGTCTTCAGCTTTCTGGATATCCAACTTCAAGCTTTCATCCAGAATTGTGAAAGAGTCCTGGGTTTGGTAGTCGCGTACCTTGGGCTTATCTTCCCACTTCTTTTTGTCTTTGTTCCATATTCTGCCCGAAGTGGTGACTGTGGTATTGACGATACTTCTCGCCCCTTTCAGTTTTTGTATATATTCGTCCAAGTAAGTGATATTCGCACTTGTCAATCCATTTTGGATTTGTATTTTTTGGCTCGTCAGATCGTTTTCGTACTCTATCTGTTTGATGATGTTATCCCTATTCAAAACAGCCGCATCCACTCGAAGTTGAGCAATGGAAATATCGTTATATTTGGACGCAAGAAGGCCTTTAGTCGTTTTGGCGTCAAGACAGACTTTAAACCTATCCCCCAAGGCGAGGCGGCAATTGAATAGGTCATTGGTCGCTTCTCCGGTGCAAATACGGAAATTATCTAGTTGCTTATGATCGGTGAGCGGGACCGGAAGCTTACATCCCGTATACATTGAAAGATTGTTCATGTATTCGCTTGCCAACCCATTCCACTGACTTTGTAGACTGCTTTGAAGGTAGTCGAACTGTCTATCTTCGTCTTTAAATTCAGCATTAAGGTCGCGGGCACGGGCAAGTTCTGATTGGGCTTGCCCGGAAAGGTTCTCAAAATCCGTCGCCGGTATATAGCGGTTGTCGTATCCCAGCGGATTCAGCCTTTGGCTGTAGATGTTCCCCTGTTTGCGTAAGGCGTTCAGGGCGCTTGTCATGGTGTTGTTGGCATCCGAGCCGTTGAAGGAAGCTCCCTGCTTTCTGGCTGCGGCAGCGGTGGTGAGGTAGACGGAGAGCGCACCGGATTTCAGGGTCTGAGACGCTTCGGGCCAAGCGTCCTCCCACTGCTCGGTAGGGTCGGAACCCATTTGTCGGACCAGTTGTTTCGAAGACTTTTCACGGAGCGTCAAACTCAAGCGTTCAACACCTAAATTGAAGAGATTGAAGAGGCTATATTCCGGGTCTCCGAAATAATCCGAGATATAAACATTCGTGCCCACTGCGGGGCTAAAGCCGGAAACGAATGCGCTGACGCCCTTCTCATAATAAGTCTGGGCTTCGATCAGCAGATTGATCTGTTCGTCAAGCTTGCCGTTGAGTCCTACCGTTTCAGAGGAGAAACGCCACTCCAGCGCGTCGACCAGGAATTCGTCGCCTATCATCAGATATAGCGACGCCAAGGTTCTTACGGCATCAAGAAGATTATTCTTAGCCTCGTCCGCGTTCGGATAGCCTACATAAAGGTGGTAAGCAAACGTATTCCTGGCCTGGATTAAACGAGCTTCTCCCGTAGTAAAGCTATCGCCTAAGAGGAGAGCTGTTGCGTAATTCAAGCTTTCTCCGCCTTTTGTAAGCATTTTTGCTATAGCGCTACCGTCATATGGAGTGTGATCTATCAAAACCAGGCTGTCCCGATACGCTTTTCCAGCCTTCAAACCCGCCAATGCTTGCTTACGCCAGTAGGCTAGCTCGACAGCACTGCTTGGATTGGTGAAGGGATACATACTCACTGCAAGAATTTGGTTGTTGGCGCTTTTAACATCCCCACTAACGGTACTCATACCCAGATCATAAAGGCAATAACTAGCGTTTTGTGTTATCGCACCTGGGCAATCTGCATAGGCTTGTCCGATCACCGACATAAGCCCATAGAAAATGCCAATCATCGGTCTTTTAATATTCATGGCACCAACCCTTCTATTGTCCAAAAATGAGCGTTTTTATGATGTACTCAGAGCTTCATAAGAAAAGTGAGCACAAAGTATGGCGGCATGTTGTTGTGAGGCTTACTTCCACCTTCTGTCGTGATTATATTTTCAGAAGCGTTAATACTTATTCCTGTTGCAGAATAACTTGAATATATATCACCACCAGTATTACCATTGTCTCTGCGGAAATACGATCCATTCTCAGCATTATCCTCTCCTCCTTCGGAAGGTGCTCCATGTCTGTGGGTCGGATCGTTTATGCTGTGATTATGATTTCCTCCACCATGACTATGAGACGGCATCTCATCGACAGTAAGCACATGCGTTTCCTCGCCACCAGGTGTATTTACGGGATATTTTCCTCCTGCTCCAAGCACAAAACGTTCACGTAAATCCGGTGTTCCATTTTGCCCGTCGCATAGCGCCCATCCTGGCGGTATATTAGCCGGATCGCCATTCCACATAATAATGGTTCCTTTAGGAAGAGAATCCGCCGCTTTGAGAGCATAGGCGACGCTGTTGAATTGTTGCCGTGGCATTTCAGTATCGCCCTCAACCTGAATCCCTATATAAGTTGCGCCGGTAAACTTTGCAGGATCGAGAGGGTTGTTTTCACTATCTTTTCCCAATACGACAGAAAACCTTCCTTCATGGGGGGTTACCGTTTGTGTTTCTTTCCAGAAATGATCCCTTTGCGTTGGGGTTGTATATAGTTTTAAGGTAATACTCTTGGGATCGGTAACCGCACGACCAGCGCTGTCGGTTAATGTTCCTTGGTAACTTATGGTCAATGGCACATCTGCAATGGCTACTGATACCAAAAAGATACTAACTCCAAGGAAGCTGAGTATGAGACGGGTGATGGTTATCATGGTAAAACCCCTTAACTATATAACTAGAAACGTGACTATTATAAGAAAACAAACTATCGAATGAGGGACTAAAATGGCCCCCACCCGGAACTGGCTGCTTGTGGTTTAAACATGTCGTGTACCATACCTCTTTTGGCGAAGAATAAACACCTTTTGCAGGGATAAGGAAACCTGTGTTTCTCCCCATTATGGGCGCTAAGCCACTAACTGAGCAATACTTTTTAGCCGTAGCCAAGGGCAAAACTCTTGGCATACTGCCAAACTGTCGAAAATCGTGTCGCTTATAAAAATCTTTTGCGGCACGGATTGCGAGTTGCCTAGCCCAGGCGATTTTCAAGCTTCTATCATGCTCACAGAAATAGACATGGACACCCAGGCTTTTTAGTAGTATCAAGTAGGATTTACTACTATCAAGACATGCAGGTGGACACATGCAAACGGCCGAAAAACTTTCCATCACCCTCCCCGTCGAGATGGTGCGTATCATCCGCGAGAAGGTCGGTACGGGAGCCTACAGCTCCAACAGTGAAGTGATCCGTGAGGCGTTACGCGGTTGGATGAGGCGTGAACAGCGTTTGGCGACGCTTGATGTGGCGATTGCCCGAGGCGTTGCCGATGCCGAGGCGGGACGGACGCAAGAAATCGGAACGGTACGCGAGGAATTACGGAAGCATTTTGAACCATGATGGTTGTGGTCACGAACGAGGCCAAGGCCGACTTGGTAAGCATCGGCGAATTTATCCGTCCTCATAGCCCTAAACGGGCGATTACCTTTGTTGATGAACTTCTTGACCGCTGCGAGACGCTCGCCGACATGCCCGAAGCCTATCCGTTGGTTCCGCGTTATGAGCATCACGGTATCAGGCGTTGCGCCTATCGGGATTACCTGATTTTCTACCGCGTCTTTGAAGACCTCATTGAAATCATTCATATCCTACACGGTGCTCGGGATTATGAAGTCCTGTTGTTTCCCGATGAACGATAACATACACTCATATACCGTTCCAAAAACGTCCGTTTGTGAAACGTTTCATCACCAACGATACAACCTGGATTTGACAGTTCCATAAACCAGTTGCATTATTAAGTTACAAGGTAACTGGTTTATGAAACAAAATTATGCGTATCGGTTATGCCAGGGTGTCGCGCGGCGACACTCAGGAAGTCGAATCCCAAGTTCAGGCGCTCAATGCAGCGGGTTGCCAGAAGATTTTCAAAGAAGAAGCCTCTGGTGGACGCTGGAACCGACCGGAATTGCATCGTCTGCTCGATCAATTGCGGGAAGGCGACATCGTAACCGTTTGGAAGCTCGACCGCTTGAGCCGGTCACTCAAAGACCTCATCGCGATCCTGGAGCGCATAGAGCAAGCCAAGGCGCATTTTGAAAGCCTCACGGAACACATCGAAACCCACTCCCCCGCCGGGCGGATGCTCACCCAAATGTTGGGTAGCTTCGCCGAATTCGAGCGGGCGATGATCCGGGAACGTACCCGCCAGGGTTTGGACTATGCCCGATCCCAAGGACGCAAAGGCGGCCGACGGCCAAAGCTCACCCAAGAGCAGAAAGACATCATCATCCGGCTGGTGGATAGCGGCGAGAAAAAAGCCGCCGACATAGCCCGTTCCTTCCACGTATCCAAGGCCACTGTTTCCCGTATCTTGGCCGAACATCGCAGCAAAAATGGGTAAAAATTTATCGGTTCATAGAAATTTCTTCCTATCCTTCCTATAAAACTTTATTGCCAACAACAAAAAACTGATGAGTATGCCCCATGCTGCTTTATCGTACTTATGGATTAATTTTTCCTTGATAACCTCAGTAAAAGGCAGCATAGTCCCAGATAGTTGAAAGTGACTCAGGTAATAATCGCCAATAAGATTGATACCGATGAAACCTATCATTCCAAGTATAATCGCGGCTTGAGTTCTACCGGAATAAGCAATGACAATAAGAATTTCAGTAAGATAATCTTTCATAATCAATTACCAAACGTATATTCTTTCCAAGGTATTTGAGACACTTGAACATTTACCAAGAAATTAACAATATCCTTGCGCCCCCGATAAGTTGGGACACCTCGGTTATCCTGTGCCATAAGCACTATTGGCATTCCTGGAAAATAACTAGAAAACGATGTAACCGCTTTCTGGAATTCATTTTGGGAATCAATAACAAACTGCTTCACAATAACTACCGCAAATGATACGCCTTGTTCTCTTACAATCGCGCCTTGTATTTTCATTACTTTTTCCTGACAGTTAAATTCGAGATATAGCTTCGGGCAGGTATAACCGTACCCGAATTTAAACCTATTACCCTTTTGGTGGAAAAGGATCGTTTCCGTATGAGTTTTTCTCCCGGATACGCCCATTTTCGCCGTGAATCAAAAGCTCAGATTTCTGGTTTTGAGCTATTTCACGAGCGCGTTCAATGGCCTCTGCTTGCGTTGGGTGTAGCGACGTGGCTTTGCTATTTCCAGCGCCTTTAACAGCCCAATCTTCACCATGAGGAACAACATGTTGATTTTTCTTACTCATTTTAAAAAACCTCTTTGATTTCTGTCTGGGAAGCCCCCATTACTAATTAATGCTTACGAGACCACGAAACACGGACATTAGAATTAAATTAAATTTTTGTCCGTATATACCTTTGAAGTGAGCATCTATATATGTGCAACCTATAGGAATAAAAAGAATGGCTGTTGAGCTTCATACAGAAACCGAAGATGAATATTTTACAATTCAAGAAATCAACCAGTTGCTTCAAAACTTATCAGAAGCTGACATATTTAGGCTTAAGGAAATAGCCGGGCGATATATAAGGCATAGCTTAATGGAGGCTGATGACCTCTTTCATGATGCCATTGTTGCTATAGCATCTGGGGACAGAACGTTTAAGCGTGAAGTGCCACTAATAGCATTTTTTGCAGGAACGATGAAAAGCCTTGCATCTAATGAAAAACGAAAGCGACAAAAGTTCATAGCGATAGGCGATGAATCCGCTGATGAAAATATTGATATTGAAAAAAATGCCATTGCAGACCAAGAACTAGAGGAAATTTATAAATTATTTGAAAAAGATACTGATGTAGAAACTCTTTTAATTCATAAACTTGATGAACTGACTCCTAGTGAAATTTGTGAAAAAGAAAATTGGGATAAGACGAAATATAACGCTGTAAATAAACGATTAAGGAGAGCTTTAAATAAACGTTTTCCTAACGGTAGAGAAATATGACAAATAAAAAATTAACGAGTTTGGAGCAACTGGATAGATTAACTGAATCGTTAGTAAATGATATTATTGAATTAAGTGATGAAGAAATCCTATCTGAAGCCCAAGAACAATTTGATGATCCAGCAGAAGAGCTAGATAGGCTACGAAAAATAATTAAAGCCGCATTAATACAGGCCAATAAAAACAAACTGGCCGAAGCAAAAAAACAGGTAAATAACTACAAATCTCAAACTCTTAAAAATAACGTAATCACTCTCCCTATCAGCGAAAAAAGAAAAGCGATAGAAAGCTTTACAAATCAAGACCCAGAGCTAAAGGATAAATTAACGTTGGCGGCACGCAAAGGTGAAGGCATCAAAACCGAGAACGATGTGGAAGGAATGTTCGAGGATATGGCCGAATTGGGCATTATTGATCATGAAGGCAATCCAATAAAATGAATCGCCTTACAGTTGCTGAGCTACTTTTACAAGAATTGGGTATTACAGAACCTGAAGAAATTGATCTTGATGCTATTGCCTGGCATGTTGGGGCAACAATAAAAAGAAGAAAGCTCGATGGTTGCGAGGCAAGAATAGTCGGTACTGGGAAAAAAGCCATAATTACTGTTAATACCGCTAGTGCATTAGTGAGACAACAATTTTCTATAGGCCATGAAATTGGGCACTGGTATCATCACCGAGGCCGAAGTTTAATTTGTCGATCAGAAGAAATCGGTAAGCATTGTAATGGAGGAGCTGTTTTAGAGAGGCAAGCCGATGCTTTTGCGGCGGATTTATTACTACCTAACTACATTTTACAACCACGTTTACCTCAATTTAAGAAATTAACTTTCGATGTTATTAAGCAAGTTGCAAAAGACTTCACAACAAGCATACCAGCAACTGCTATTCGACTTATTGAGAAAGGAGATTGGCCGTCTATCTTGATTTGTCATGGGCAAACAGGACGTAAATGGTTTGCACGTAATACTTCTGTTCCTGATAGTTGGTTTCCTAAAGACGAATTACACCCAGAAAGTTATGCAATTGGTATTTTGTATGGCAATGATACAGACCAAGCAAGTCCAAGAAAAATGAAGGCGCATATTTGGTTTAATCGCCGGGATGCTAGCAACTATGAATTACAAGAACAAAGTATCCGCACAATGGATGGTGATGTATTGTCTTTATTGTTATTCAAATAAAAATCCCTGCGTCTTTTAAGCTAAGTCTTTCTTCCTCCTCATAACTGCCAGCCAAGGTAGTTGACAGTTTTCGTGCCTGTGCTACAGTGAAAGTGTACAATTAAGTTTTATTTTGTTGGGTTTATGCTCATGACACGCATCAGCAAGAATATCGCCTTCACCGTGCCGCCGACAATGGCGGAAGAATTCGAACAGCTCGCGCGCGAAGAGCAAAGCACCAAAAGCGAAATGTTCCGCCGGATATTCCGCTTCTACCAATCTTCGCGGAAATCATCCAAGAAGCAGAAACCGGACTTTGAAACCGACTTCGACGCCTGGGTCGAAACGGTCATCTTCGATGCCGTCGAAGAAAAGAAAAACAATCCAATGGGCGACGAAGAGCTTTACGAACTGGACGATAAACTGCTCAGTTACGGGGCGGAACGTGCGAAAGCTCTCGGTATCACGTCAGAGGAACAAATTAACGATATTATCCATGAAGAACGCCAGAAACGCCGACAAGCTGCACGTCGTCCTTGATACCAATGTCCTTGTTTCCGCTTTCAACAAGCCCGAAGGAAAACTCGCCCCCTTATGGCTATTAGCTCGCGAACGGACGTATCAACTCCTTATCTCTCCGGTTATTATCACGGAAATGGCTCGCATTCTTCGGAACCGCTTTCACTGGCCGGAACCCTTGCTGCAAGAGCGTGTCCGGGTTTTGGCGGGTGTTTCCATTCTGGTTGTTCCCCGTACCGTTCCCGATGCCGTACCGAATGACCCAGATGACAACCATATCATTGCCTGCGCCATCGAAGGCCGTGCCGACCTAATCGTTTCCGGCGACCGCCACCTGTTGGACTTGGTCGAGTACGAGAGTATCCCTATTATCCGACCAGCGGATTTTCTGCGTACCGTGAACACGCCCGAGTAAATCCGGAACATTGAAACCGCACATCGTCAGGGCGGCTTAAAAGCCTACCTCCCTGTACGCTTTAAAACCGCCCTTCCGTATGCTCGATCCGTGCTACCCGAAAGCAAACAGCGCCGTCCCTGGCCGCGCGACACACACGTCCCTGTGAGTGTCTCCCCGATTCCCGCCGCACAAACTGCCTTACGGTACATCTATTGTTCGATTAAGTGCCGGTGGGTCACGTTAATGTCATACGCAGCCAGCGCATTATTTTTTTCGAAGTCCTGAGCCATCTTATCGGCTACCTCCGCCAGTCTATCCGCATCCGGATGCAGAGGAATATTCTTGAAGAAACTCAAGGATGTTTCTTCAATTAAAAAGATTTCTTCCTCTTCGCGTTTTCCCGATACCGAAGCGACCATGCTTTTTATTTTGTCCGCTACCGTTACGGCGATGGCTTTGATTCCATTGACGGCTGATACGTGTTGTGGCGTTGGCATAGATTTCTCCCGATTGTTATACTCAAATCAGTACCCCATTACGTGCGACTGAAAACAGAGTGTTCTAGCATTCAATACATCAAGACTGGGTGCGTATTCAAATTTGAGTATATCTTATTGCGGATACATAACAAATCAAGGTGTTCGTTCGGTTCTGGCCTTTATGTTCCTGCCTCCAATGGTGGCGGTAGGAATTATGGAGATCAGACATGACACAACAACCTTTCCCGTTAGGGCAGACGCTCGCAACGCCGGGCGCTCTGGAAACCCTCGAAACGCTTGGCATCGATCCAGGCACCCTGCTAGACCGACACCTGTCCTGCGACTGGTCGGACATGGAACCGGAAGACCAAGAGAGCAACCGTGAAGCATTAACGAACGGCTCGCGCATATTCTCAAGCTATCGCCTCGCCGATGGCACGAAAATATGGGTCATCACCGAGGCCGATAGGTCATGCACAACTATTCTGCTACCTAGCGAATACTGACCATCAAGCCCTGCGAAACAATCGCAGGGCTTTTTTAACGCTATATAAACTATGTAATAGTATTAACTATAAGCTACTTTTAGATACTCGTATCCGTATATTAAGGGACATAAGTACAGTGTGCGGCTTCAGTCTTTAAAAACGACTGTTCGCTAAAAGAAAACCCCGCTTCGATTAGAAACAGGGCATAGTGTTCAAGTTTGAACGATTTGAAGATGTTATCCCCTGCTTTATTCAGCGATCATCGGCACCAAGCAATCACCGCAGATCAGCTTTAATGTCGGCTTGCCCCAGGCGTTCGCGTCACAATCCGGACAGGTAAACCTGACCCGCGTCGTTTTTCCTTTCCCGCTCCCACCACCTTTTTCCACTTGATCCTCATCGATGTCCACGACTATTTCTCCCCAGGCCAAGTGAAAGCCATCGAAGAGAAGCGCCGCGCAAACTTGCTCGAACAATCCGCCGGGAATAATGTAATGCGTCATTTGCTGGCCTGTCTTTTTCCCTCCAGGCTGCCCTGTGTCTGAAGGCATCAGGCCGATGCTTTCCATTTTCTCCGCCCATTCCCGGTTATGGTAGGCTTTTCGCGAAGGCGTGCCGCAGTGCGCCTGCCACTGGTGCGCCATTTCGTGCGCGAGAGTGGAAAGCACCTCCTCGATGGTGCGCTGTTTGAAGTGCTGTGGATTCATGGCGATTTCGTCCGTTTTTTGTTCGCCTCCCAGCTCTTCGAAGCGTTGTCCCCAAAAATATCCGTACATTCTTTTTTCCTTGCGTTGCAAGGTGATCAGACATTCCGGCAACTCCCCTGCAAATAATTCCCGATTGAAATGTTCGTAGGCCGCTTGTAAGGCTGAATACGTCTCTTGCGTTGGTTTCATGGCGTCACCTCATTTTGTATTGTACAATACAAAATAATACGTGAACAGCCAGGCTAATTGGGTAAGATCGAGTTATGAGCAATGACCGCAAAAAACACGGCAAAGATAAGCCACAAGCGCTTATACCGGCAGCACCGAATTTAGCGGAATTGCCGTTAGATTATATTGATGTATTGCAGGGCCTTAAAACGCATATTCAAAACAGCCGGTTAAAGGCTGTGTTATCGGCTAATGCCGCCTTAATTTTACTGTATTGGCAGATCGGAGAAACTATTTTAACCCGTCAAACCCAAGAGGGCTGGGGTGCCAAAGTTATAGATCGGTTGTCATTCGATCTTAAAGGGTCATTCCCTGATATGACCGGTTTTTCACCTCGCAATCTAAAATACATGCGGGCTTTTGCCGAAGCCTACCCGGATTTTACAATTGTGCAACGGGTCGTTGCACAATTACCTTGGAGGAGTAATTTAGCACTGTTAGATAAACTCAAAGACTTGGATTTACGGCTTTGGTATGCACAAAAAACCATCGAAAACGGCTGGTCGCAGCCGGTGCTGGTATTTCAAATAGAGTCTAAACTACACCAACGCTTAGGACAGACAAATAATAATTTTGCGATGAGTTTGCCGCCTGAGCAGTCGGACATGGCGGAGCAGATTTTCAAAGACCCCTATATTTTTGATTTTCTGGGTACGGACATACCGCGTCGTGAACTCGACATTGAAAAATCTTTGACCATGCACGTTGAGAAGTTTTTATTGGAATTAGGACAAGGCTTTGCTTTTGTCGGGCGGCAAGTGTTGTTGGAGGTCGGGGATTCCGACTTTCGCCTTGATTTGTTGTTTTATCATTTGAAATTGCGTTGCTTTGTCGTGATAGAACTTAAAACCGGCAAATTTGAGCCTGGGCATATCAGTCAATTGAGTTTTTATACGAATGTGGTGGATGATGTGATGCGCACTGCGGATGATAAGCCGACCATTGGTTTATTGCTGGTGAGGGAAAAAGACCAATTAGTCGCCGAATATTGTTTGCAAGGTTATACGCAGCCAATGGGTATTTCTGAATGGCAACACGGCATTCAGAAAAATCTACCGGATGACATTAAGTCTTCTTTGCCGAGTATCGAAGAGATCGAGGCGGAATTAAATAATGGGGTGGTTAAACCGAGTTAATAGTTGTAACGGCTCACGCATATTCTCAAGCTACCGCCTCGCCGACGGCACGAAAATATGGGTTATCACCGAAGCCGACAGGTCATGCACAACGATCCTGCTGCCTAGCGAATACTGACCATCACAAGCCCTGCGAAACAAACGCAGGGCTTTTTTAACGCTATATAAACTATGTAATAGTATTAACTATAAACTACTTTTAGATATTCTATAGTTAATACTACTTTATATTTTTTACTATAAAATATAAATGGACTTGAACTTGACAACATCTAACCATTTGGTAGAGTGTGGATAGGATGTTTTATGTCAATCTTTGACAAAGATTGACACCATTACTATTTTATTACAAAGGTTTATGTTTATGAATACCACCCTACATATTTCTTTGCCTGAAACACTCAAGCAGTATGTCAAAGAACGAGTTGATGAAGAGCATTTTAGCAACCCCAGCGATTATATCCGGGTATTGATCCGCGAAGACCAAAAACGGCGTGACGAAAAAAAACTTGAACAAATGCTTTTGGAAGGCTTAACCTCCGGGCAAGGCATAATTTCCGGTACGCCGGACTGGAACAATTTTTGGGAAAAACTTCAAGCAAGGGCTGAAAGCCAACGGAAATGACGACAACAAAAACCATCATTTTCAATCCGAAAGCATTAGAAGACATTACAAGTATTGTCGAACACATTACCGAGAACAATCCGAATGCCGCCCAATCATTCCGCAAGCGACTTGAACAGACCTGTTCCCTGCTTGCAGATATGCCCGGCATAGGTACCCTGCGAAATTTCGATAATCCTTACTTAGCGAATGTGCGTTTTCTACCGTTAAAACAGTTTGAAAAATACCTTGTTTTTTACCAAATGCGTGACGACGCCATGCACATCATTCGTATTGTACACGGCGCACGCGACCTTCCCGCCTTGTTTGGCACTGATGAGCAGCCAGAATAACTGCTGGTTTAAAAACTATATGTATCATAGTAAAATATAGTTTATAGTTAATACTATATTGTAGTTTAATTTATACTCTAGTCCGAACTATGTTATAGTAAAAATATGGCATACATCATCGGCATACTTTCAACCAAAGGCGGGGTAGGCAAAAGCTCGATAGCGAGGGCTTTGGCCGTCGCCATTTCTTCAAGCGGGTATCGCGTCAGGCTATGCGACTTAGACATTGCCCAAACGACAACTGTTGACTGGTACAAGCGTCGCTTGCAAAACGGCGGCGATACATTGGCATCGGTTGAAATGTTCCGCACCGTTGACGACGCACTCAAAAACACGGTTGATCTACAGCCAAGTTTCGACGCGATTATTTTGGATATGCCAGGGCGTTCCAGCGTTGAAACCTACAAACTGGCGCATGCCGCCAATCTCATCATTCAGCCCACTAGCGGCACACTCGACGATCTCGTGCCAGCCGTCCGGCTCTACCACGAACTTAAGGCCAAAGGAATTCCCTACGAAAAAATGGCTTTTACTCTCAATCGCATCACCACCGAGGCCGAAGCCGCGCAAGCGTTGGAGTATATCCGCCGAACGGGTTACGACGTGCTGGACGGTATTCTGCAGGATAAGGCTGGCTATAAAATGGCGCAAAACATAGGCCGCACATTACAAGAAACAAACTATTCGACGCTTAACGAAGCCGCCGAAGAACTTTTAGGGAGCATCATCAACCGCCTTACAGGGAATAGATGAAACTATAAAATAGTCATAGCTATGCTATAGTTTAAGATATAGTATAGTTAAAACTATACCATATCTCATATCCTAAACAGAACGCTTTTATGAAGAAACCAGCACCCGCAACGAAACTTCGCATAGAATTACCGCCAGAACCAACAGAAACGCGGCAAACACTATCCGAATCTGCACCACTACCTACTACCGCACAAAAGGTTGACGGCCGCACCTTGAGACGCACCGGACGCAGCGCGCAATTCAATGTCATGCTTTCGCCAGACTTCCGCGAACAAATAGCCCAGGTTTCAGAAATTGACCGGCTCACATATCCACAACTTTTAGCCGTTATGTTACGCGCTTACTCTGAACTTCCGTCAGAAACCAAAAATGCCTATATCAACGAGCTTATGGCAACATGGGGGAAATAGGACAACCATTCAATACCGCTATTTTATTCGTTTTGACTTGGCTTTATTAACGCATTTAATTGGCCTTGCAACATAGCGGCATTTTCCGCCGCCTTTCTGTATCGATCCTCTGCGTTAGCCTTATGGGGTTTGAAGTCCGTTGCGGCCTGGCAAGGCGGCATAAACTAGCGGGTGTGAAACCCGCCCAGGTAATCGCTAGCCACGAGCCTGGTATTGAGCCTTGCAGGCATAGCGGTAACGATATGCTTGATGCGTAGGCACG
>JAURZI010000019.1 GCA_030653435.1 Methylovulum sp. | reverse complement strand
AAAGCGACTAATGTTCAGCCAATGCTGGCACTGCGTGTTGTGAGGGCTAATGGTGATTGGGAAAGGTACTGGGACAATTTGTCTGCCGCAGTGGCTGCGTAGGATTTTTATGGATTCCCCACACTTTTAATCACACCCGGTGTCAACGTCATTTTACAGGTTTTATTATAAATAACTTTTTCAGTTTTTTGCTATTATTTATCACTTTATAAGACTACTAGTATAGATAAGTATCATTCTACAAACCACCCCTTACAAATAAGACAACTATAACGGTTGACATATATGGTCATAATGAACAATATAATAATTTTAACCTATGGGTAACGTCATGATTAATGAAGTGAACGCGGTCACGTTCAGGCAAAACTTGGGTGAAATGCTGAACCAAGTCCAATATCGCCATGATGCTATTGTGATCAAAAAGGACGGTAAAACTGTGGCGGCGTTGGTTGATGCGCCCCTGTTCGAACGTATCCGGCGTTTCAAGGACCGCTTCGATACACTGAGCCAACAACTTGCCGATGCTTATGCAGAGGTTCCTCAGGATGAGGGGCTGTCTGAAATTGATGCCTTGGTTGCGGACATACGGCATCCGGCCAATTGATATGGCGCGATTGAAGATTGTTTTGGATACCAATGTGTTGCTTTCCGGCACGGCTTATCCAACCTCCATTCCCGGAAAAATTGTTTCTGCGTGGCGAAGCGGCGGTGTGGATGTGGTGCTGTCCCAGTATATCTTGGATGAATTGCAGCGGGTCTTGCCAAGGCTCAACCATCGTCTGGGATGGTCTGACCAAGAAATCCGCGAGTTTGTCGATAGCTTGGCTTTTCTCGCCGACTTGGTGGAACCCATACAAACCTTAGATCCACTTTTACGTGATGCAGCAGACCAACTCATTCTCGGCACATTTCTGGGCGCAAATGCCTTATACCTTGTTACAGGTGATAAAGATTTACTTACGTTAGCCGACCGTTACCCGATCATCACCCCCGCCGTTTTTTGGCAACTACATGGTGGCTGACGTCGCAACCCGATAAAATTGGCTGCTTTTTTGGCATTAAAAATACCCAGCCAGTGAATTCCGACAAAATCAGGCCACTTTCACAATGGATTGGATAGACATCAAAGCATGTTGCTGCAGTCTGGATTTGGAAGCCAATGAAAACGGTGAAATCTTTGCTATCGGTGCAGTGTTTCAAGAGCAGACCTTCCAATCCAAAGCCCCTTTTCATATTCGGCAAGTCCTGTCTGATCTCGATAAATTCAGTCGGCAAGCCGCTTTTCTACTCGGACACAATATCTTGCGGCACGATTTGCCTATCTGTCGCGCCATAGCCCCTGATCTGGCCTTGCTGGACAAACCCGTGATTGACACCTTGCTGTTGTCGCCGCTGGCGTTTCCTGAAAACCCTTATCATCGGCTGGTCAAGGATTACAAACTCGTCCGCGACAGCATCAATGACCCGCTTGCCGATGCACGCTTAACGGTTTCACTATTCCAAGACCAATGGCAGGCGTTACAGGAACAACAATTCAACGGTCTGCTGTCGTTTTATCACTATGCTTTTTCCGGTAACCCGGAATTTTCAGGCCTGCAGCACGCTTTGCTGGGCATGGGCGCGGAGCCGCTACAGGCCGGCAAAGCCTTTGACAGCATTAAGCGGCTGACGCAGGGCCGTGTCTGTGCGACAGCGTTTAACCAAGTGGTTTTAAAATATTTGCCCGATCCGCACAAACGCCCCGCCCTGGCCTATTGTCTGGCCTGGTTGCGGGTGGCGGGCGGCAATTCGGTGTTGCCGCCGTGGGTCAGGCGACAATTCCGGGATGTCGCGCCGATGTTAAGTCAATTGCGCGACATCCCCTGCAACAGGCCGGACTGCTGCTATTGCGCCCAAACGCATAATCCCGTAAGCCAGTTGCAACGCTATTTTGGGTTTTCGGCTTTCAGGCCGCAACCCGAGGATCAAGATGGCAACAGTTTGCAGCAGGCCATCGTGCAGGCGGCGATGTGCGATAAACCCGTGTTTGCAATTCTGCCGACCGGCGGCGGTAAATCCCTTTGTTTTCAATTACCCGCCTTGGTGCGTTATCAACGCCGGGGCGTGCTGACCATTGTCATTTCGCCGTTACAGGCCTTGATGAAAGACCAGGTTGACAACCTACGCAACAAAACCGGTGCACCCCATGCCGCTGCTTTGTATGGGATGTTGACCGCGCCCGAACGGGGCGCGGTGTTGCAGGCGATCCAAATGGGCGATATCGCGATATTGTATGTGTCGCCGGAACAATTGCGTAACACGTCCTTTAAGAACGCCATCAGCCTGCGCGAAATCGGCGCATGGGTGTTTGATGAAGCGCATTGTTTATCGAAATGGGGGCATGATTTCAGGCCCGATTATCTCTATGCCGGACGTTTCATCAAGGAATTCGCCGAGGAACAGGGCACTTTATTGCCGCCCGTACAATGTTTTACCGCAACCGCCAAGCAGGATGTCAAAGATGAAATTCTGGATTATTTTCGCGCCAACTTGGGACAGGAATTGCTGGTTTTTGAAGGCGGCGTGGAACGGGACAACCTGAATTTTGCCGTACTGACGGCGAACAAGGCCGAGAAATACGCCTGCATCAACCGCCTGTTGCAGGAACGGCTTGGCGTTGAAGAGGGTAGCGCCATCGTCTATTGTTCAACCCGAGCCAATACCGAGGACGTCGCCGCATTCCTGCAACAACAGGATTGGCAAGCCGAGGCTTTCCACGCAGGCAAAGACAGCGCCGAAAAAAAGCATATCCAGGAAAACTTCATCAGCGGCAACACCCGCATTATCACCGCCACCAACGCCTTCGGCATGGGCATAGACAAGGACAACGTCAGGCTGGTCATCCATGCCGACATTCCGGGTTCGCTGGAAAATTACCTCCAGGAAGCCGGACGCGCAGGACGCGACCAGCTGGATGCCGACTGTATCTTGTTATTTGACGCCCCCGATATTGAAACCCAATTCAAAATGTCGGCCCTATCGCAACTCAGCCAAAAAGACATCGCGCAGATTCTCAAAAGCTTAAAACGCAGCAAAAAGGACAGGCAAGGCAATGCCGTCATCACGACGGGAGAGTTGTTACGTGAAGACCAAGCGGCATTATCTTTCGCCATCGATGAACAGAACGCCGCCACCAAAGTCCTGACCGCGGTGTCCTGGCTGGAACGGGCGGGCTTTGTCGAGCGTAACGAGAACCGAACCCAAGTGTTCCAAGGGCGGCCTTTAGTCAAAAACATCGCGGAAGCCCAACAGAAAATCGCCAAGCTGGGCTTGTCAAAACGCCAGCAAGCCCGTTGGCTGGCGATACTCGAAGCCTTGATGAATGCCGACAGCGATGAGGGCTTCAGTGCCGACAGCCTGGCAGAGCTCGGTGAATTTGCCGACACCGAAACCGAGCGTAACCAAGACAACAAGCATGAAACCGCCAGCCAACGGGTGATCCGCAGTCTTTACGACATGGCAGGCGCAGGCCTGATCCAAAAAAGCCTGTTGTTGAGCGCGTACCTCCGCCACAAAGTCGCCAACCCATCCACGGCGCTGTTAAACAAAATCTGCCAAATAGAACGCGCCCTGCTCAAATTGTTGCAGCAAGAAGCCCCCGATGCCGATGCGGACAACTGGCAGGTATTGTCGTTACGCCATCTTAACCAACGCCTGCTCGATGACGGCTACCCGGACAGCAACCCTGAATTGTTGCGTAACCTGTTGACCAGCCTTGCCGAAGACGGACGCGGCTTGGCGGGAAAAAAAGGCAGCATTGCGCTACGTTATCGCGGCCTCGACCAATACGCAGTGAAGCTTAACCGCGATTGGCAAGCCCTGGTGACGACCGCCGAACGCAGGCAGGCGATTGCCGCCATCGTCCTTACGGGCATTATCGACAAGATACCGCAAGGCGCGGCAGCCTCGGCGGATCTGTTGGTCGAATTTGCCGCCGAAGACTTATTGGCGGCCTTAAAGGCCGACATCGTCGCGGCGGCTGAAATCAAAGACCCGTTGGCCGCCATCGAAAGGGCGTTGAATTTCCTGCATGAACAGCGCGTGATTACCTTACAGAAAGGCCTGGCAGTGTTCCGGCAGGCGATGACCATTCATCTGCACCCGGATGCGAAAAACCGCCGTTACAACAAAGGCGATTATGAACCGCTTGCGCAACATTACAGCGAACGGGTGTTCCAAATCCACGTCATGAATGAATATGCGCGGCTGGCCTTGACCAAAATCAGCCACGCACTGGGCTTTGTCATGGCCTATTTCGATCTGGACAAAAGCGAATTCGTCAAACGCTATTTTGTAGGCCGCAAGGAAATCCTGGAGCGGGCCACCAGCCAGCAATCGTTCCAGCGCATCGTCGGCGATTTGCACAATCCCCAGCAATCCGCGCTGGTCGCCGGCAGTGACGATGACAACGTGCTGATACTGGCAGGGCCGGGTTCCGGCAAAACCCGCGTCGTCGTGCACCGTTGCGCGTATTTGCTGCGCGTCAAACGGGTTCCGCCACACGCCATGTTAGTGTTGTGTTTTAACCGTAGCGCTGTAACCGAATTGCGGCGACGTTTAATCGACTTGGTCGGTGACGACGCCAAAGGCGTGCTGGTGCAAACTTATCACGGCCTAAGCCTGCGCCTGACCGGACATGCGCTGGATGCCAAAAACCACAGCAGTGAAAATTTTGCAGAACTCATCCAGGAAGCCGTGCGATTGCTGAAAGGCGAAAAGAACGTGCTGGGCTTGGATGCCGACGAGACGCGGGACAGGCTGTTGGCGGATTACCGCCATATCCTGGTCGATGAATACCAGGACATTGACACCGATCAATACCGGCTTATTTCCGCCATCGCAGGCCGCAGCCTGGACGAAGACAACAAACTGACGATTCTGGCAGTCGGTGACGATGACCAGAACATCTACACCTTTCGCGGCGCAAACATCGGCTTTATCCGCCAATTTAAGGAAGACTACCAAGCCAACGAGCATTATCTGGTCGAAAACTACCGCTCCAGCGGGCATATCATTGCGGCGGCGAACGCGCTGATCCGGCACAACCACGACCGCATGAAAACCGCCCATCCGATCCGTATCAACCAGGGCAGGAAAACCCTCGCAGCGGGCGGACGCTGGCGGCAACTGGACACCGTCGCGCAAGGGCGCGTACAAATCCTCCGTTGCGCGTCCGAAGCGGCGCAAGCGCAAGCCGTCGCGATTGAATGGCTGCGCCTGCGACAACTGGATACGCAACTGGACTGGCAACAATGCGTGGTATTGGCGACACAATGGCAGTTACTGAATCCGGTCAGGGCGATGCTGGAACAACACGGAATTCCCGTCAGCATCCTATTGCCCGCCGACAAAAAACTATCGCCGTTCCGCATCAGGGAAAACGCCGATTTTCTGGCGGCCCTTGCCGAGCGGCGCAAAACCTTAAGCAGCGCCGGCGATTGGTTGGCCTATTTAGAAACCCATTATCCGCAAGAGAATAACAACCCGTGGCTGGAACAACTCAAAGACCTGTTGCGCACTTGGCAACAAGAGACACATGATGAACAAGTGCCGACACAGCAAACCCTGGATTATTTTTGCGAAACGCTCAGCGAACAGCGCAAGGAACGCCGTTTGGGGCAAGGCGTGTTGTTGACCACTATCCACGCCGTGAAAGGCATGGAATTCACCCATGTCATGATCCTGGACGGCGGCTGGCAAACGCCTGCCAACGAAGAACAACGCCGCCTTCTCTATGTCGCAATGACCCGCGCCAAAGAGACGCTGTGTTTATTGCAACGGCAAGACGCAAACCAGTCTTTCCTGCCGGAAATTTCGGGCGACTTCACGTTAGCGCGTGACACGGCGGAGCTCCCGCCCAACCCGAATGCCCACCTGAAGCACTATGCCCTGCTCGGCCTCGATGACTTGTACCTCAGCTTTGCGGCACGCTATCCTGAAACCCACCCCATCCACACCGAATTGGCAAAATTAAAACCGGGCGATCAATTGATGATGATCGAAAGCAACGGCAAACTGGTTTTGCAACACGGGCAAACCACGGTGGCCAAACTCTCGCAAAAGGCCCAACACGCATGGGCGGGCAAATGGACACGCATCGAAACCATCAAAGTCATCGCAATGATCAGGCGCTACCGGGATGACAATGACGAAAGCCATCGCTCAGGATGCCGGGTTGAACAGTGGGAAATTCCGGTGGTGGAGGTGGTTTATGGCTAGGGTTTTTGCTGGTTATCAGATTATCGCTCCCACGCTCCAGCGTCACATAACGCAGGAGCAACGCCACGAACCATTTCGTACTCAGCCAGCCTAATACCGCCGGGATGAATGCTATCTTGCCTGTCTGGCGTCCCGGCATCGCGTGCTATACTTAGGCAATAATTTTTTTCAACCCAATCACCTGATGCACATTATTGCCTTATTATTCATCGGCTTTTCGCTGGGAACCGGCGTATTGCTGATGATCGGCAATCTTTTGCAGCTGCAGGAACCACACCGTTGTATTTCGAAAGCCGCCGGATTTTTATTGATCATCGGTTTAGCCGGGATTCAATGCCAACATCTGGGCATCCTATTAAACCAATTCGACGGTTTCCATTCACTCGCTTATACCGGGGTTTGAAGTCCGTTGCGGCCTGGCAAGGCGGCATAAACTAGCGGGTGTGAAACCCGCCCAGGTAATCGCTAGCCACGAGCCTGGTATTGAGCCTTGCAGGCATAGCGGTAACGATATGCTTGATGCGTAGGCACGAAA
>JAURZI010000013.1 GCA_030653435.1 Methylovulum sp. | reverse complement strand
GTTTCAAACGTTAGGCGTAGTTGCTTGATTACGTCACTAAAGGTCAACGCGTTTAATCCAAAGGGAGCACTCATAAATAGGTTTCAATAGGGAATCGGTCGGCTATTTTAGACTCGGGGGGTCATAATGAGAATTGCTGCTCTTACGGGGCGCGCCGCTCTGAGAACTTGAACGAAGTCGCCGTACCTTGATAAAAACTGAATTTCAAAACTGCCAACGGGCGGCGCGTCCCTTTGACCGACTTGTTGGGCTTGGCAATGCGACAAAAGCTGAACTGCTACCTAACAAATTAGGAGTTAGCTATGCGCCTGCTAATTAGCGCAACCTACGCCTGATTTTGCTGGGATTGGCTTTGCCGTGGGTACAGGCTAAAACAGTGACGACCGAACCTTCCACACGATACCAAACCAAAAACGGGAAGCGATGCAATACGGCGCGCCGGATATTGCGATATACGACCGGATAGATGAGTGGCGTTTCAGCGAGCCTGTCAAAAACTGTGCTTAGCTCTTGGTGGAATTTGGCCGCCAAACCCGCCTGCTGCTCTTCGTACCATAACTGAGCCTCTGCCACATCAAGCTCCGCCGCACGGCGGACATAAGCCGTGAAACTCAAGGCAATTGCTGCTTAAGACGAACCTGAACCTCAGACCAAGGACTTTGATCATCAGGATTCTGCTCCATATCCGCCAAACGGGCATCTAGCAAAATTTTTTCCTCTGATGACACTAACACTTCACTAGAGGGCAAAGTTTCCCAAACAACCCCAATTAATTCAATACGCTCGGCTACGCTAAGCGTTTTTACTTGTGAAATAAGTACGTCGTTAATCATGAAAGCTACCTGTTGATGCTTAGCCCGTTGCGGCAAGGCATCTATAATAGCCTAACGTTACAATAATCGCCATGAAAACGAGCGAGAAGCGCCCGACAGAAGCTATAACTTTGTAACGGAAGCCGAAGGTCTAATATTAATATTTCAACCCCAACCCCAACCCACAGAAAAAGATAGGGGGGAGAGCAACCACCAAACTGTCCGCCGCCACGGCTTACAGCCCGAACAACCGAAGCCCAACTGACCCAAGGCCAAACTGCCACCAATCCAAAGAGCTTGGGTTTGTCCCGATGTGCAGCTAACACCAAACCCAGCGAAGACAGGGCGTTACCACCGCTGCTAAAACTGAGCAACTTGAAAAATTGGGGACAGCTGGCAAGCAACCGAGGCCACAAAACCGCCAAAGCCAAACCTGCGGACAATACACGTTACGAACCAACCCGAAAAGCAAAAGCCAACGTTAAACCGAAATAACCCAACGGCTTGCAGGCAGAAGCGGCAGGCACGAAAGCACACAAGCCCAGCCGCAACAAAAGCCCAAACCCGACCCAAAACACCAACTCAAAAGCGTCGGCAACCACCAAGGCGGGCAGGGAGCATCGCCTGACAAAAGCCAAACCTTGCTACCGGTGTGTGCGGGCAGCCCGCCGCTGCCAATACTAAACAGATGCCAGAAAACGCCACCCAGCAAAAGCCAAATGTTGCCGCCGGAGATTCAGGTAACGCCGGAACCTGCAAGGCCAAACCTAAAACCGAGTTTTGGCGAGCAACGGAAACCAACCGCTTAACCCGCCCAAGCCTACCAAACAAAGCAGCCAACTGAGCAAACCGAAACACAAACCAAACAAGGCAACAGCCAAAACCAACCGACAATTTGGTAACGGAAGCCCGAAACAAACCCAAAAACTGTCCGCCATCACCAAAGCTGACGAAGGCAAACCGAAACTTGAAGCTTACACCCCAGAAAGCCTAACGTTACGAGACTGTGAAAGTATTCCACCTTCCGATACCTTATAATATACCTACCCACAGCCAAGCCACAAAGCCCTTATGCCACCGCGTCGCTACCAACCTACCTTAAACCGGCAACAAGACATGTTATTGCCGCCCCGAGTCGAGGACTACGTCAGTCAGAGTAATTCCGTGAGGGCTATTGATGTGTATGTCAACAGTCTTGATTTGCAGGTCTTAGGTTTTCAAAATACCCATCCGGTTATCCGTGCAGGCCAACCCGCTTACGATCCGGCAGCCTTATTAAAGCTCTATTTGTATGGTTATCTGCAAGGCATTCGCAGTAGCCGGAAACTGGAGCGCGAGACCCGCCGCAATCTGGAAGTGATGTGGCTGACCGAAGGCTTGCAACCGGGTTATAAAACCATCGCCGACTTCCGCAAGGTTAACAGCAGCGCCTTAAAGGCTACCAACCGCGATTTCCTGCTGTTGTGCAAAGAATTGGCCCTGTTCGGGGGTGAGGAAGTCGCCGTTGACGGCAGCTTTTTCAAAGCCAATGCCAGCAAACAGGGGATTTATACGGACCACAAGCTCGAGCAACAACTGGCCTACCTGGACAAGAAAATCGCCGACTACCAACAAGCCCTTGCCGAACAAGACCGTGCCGACGATGCCGCAGGCAAAGGCAGCCTGGTCGACGACGAACAGCTGCAACAAAAGCTTGCGTTATTGCAGGCTAAACAAGCCGAGAAAAAAGCCTTGCAGCAACAGCTGAAAGACAGCGGCGACAGCCAGGTTGCCACCGTTGACCCGGATGCCCGGTTACTCAGCAAACGCGGGCAAACCGTGGCCGGCTACAATGTGCAAATCGTCGTCGACGCCAAACATAAATTGATTGTCGCCGAAGACGTTTGTCAAGACGGTAACGACACCCACCAATTGGCACCGATGTTGGCCAAGGCTCAAGACCTGTTGCAATCTGAAAACTTGGCTGCCCTTGCCGACAGTGGTTATTATGACGGCAACCAACTGAAAACCTGCGAAGACCAAAATATCACCGTTTACGTCGCCATTCCCGACAAATCCAAAGCCATCGCGGCACAAGGCCGTTTTACCCGTGACCAGTTTAGCTACGATGCCGAACACGATCAGTACGTCTGTCCGCAAGGCAAGCCCTTGACGGTGCGTGGCAAGCCACTACAAAAAAACAACAAATGGATCATCCGCTACCAAAGCAAAGCCGCTGATTGCAGCCAGTGCCCGCTACGCGAACGATGCTTAGCCGAAAAAGCGACCACTCGGCAAATCAGCCGCTGGGACCATGAAGCGGTGGCCGAACGCCACCAGCAACGCATGCAACAAAACCCCAATCGCATGAAACAACGCGGGGCCATGGTTGAGCATCCTTTTGGCACCCTCAAACACCGTGCCGGCATGCACCATTTCTTGATGCGCGGACTGGAAAAATGCCGCGGTGTAGTAGCCTGATGGTAGTGTGTTACAACTTTACCCGGGTGCTGAACATTCTCGGTGTTGACGCGCTCAGGGAGTATTGCGCCCGGCGTTCGGAAAATTCGGGAAAAACTGTTAAATATGCGTAAAAAACACGGCGTTAAACCTTTTTTTTAATAATAAACTGGCTTGCTAAGCAACATTTAGTGCGTTTTTTAGAAAATGTTGCTAAAAATCGCTTTACTAGCTCGCTGGATTTTAGATACTTTCACAGTCTCTGACAGGAGCTCGATCCAACTCCATAGATTTACGAATTATTGTGTCAGAATCAGGAATTTGTGTTTCTTTATCAGCAGTAAGTACGGGTTCATCACTATTTCCGCAAAGAAGCACCCAAACCTTTCCGCTTTGAAACTCAGAAATCAAAGTTTGTTTTGCTTTCTCTTCTGCTTTTTCTCGAAGATACTTTTTAATTCTATTTGGGTAATTAAGATACTTATGAAATGGGACATCAAAAGGATTAATATCTGCATTAATAAGCTTATCTTCAAATTGCTTTGGGGTGTATTTTGGAGGAGATTCTATGAAATTAAGTATGTTTTTCGCAAAAGATGCAAATGCTGGCCCACTAGGATCAGGCAAATCCTTATCTAGAACTGCAACCTTATGCCCAGTTCGCCCTAGGCTACTTAGCTTTTTCTGGTACTCATCAAGATGGAGATATGAAGAAAGTATGCAAGTTGACGTGTCAGGGGCAATTTTTCTAAGCTCAGTTAACGCATCAAATCCACTTCTATCTGGCATTCGCAAATCAACTAAAAAAAGATCGAATTTCCTATTTTTGGCCAGATCAATCGCAATATCAACACTATTAGCTTCTGAAACTAACATGCCAAATTTAGCTAAGCCCTCAATAAATGGTTTATAGTTTTCAATCTTGTCATCAAGCCAAAGTATGTTTTTTATAGTCATAAATTATGTACAGGCAGTCCCTTTGACTGACTTGTTGGGCAAAGTATTGTTTTTATAAATAAAATATTGCTCAAAAAGCATAAAACATACAAAAAATGATAATTACATTCCAAAATTCAGGGTTGCAAGCAGTGCTGTTCCCACAGAGATAATAAATCCAAGGGAGGTTTTTGTCAGTTGACCAGCTTTTTTTGCACGATCATCATTTCCTGAGAGTAAGTATATTGGTAGAGAAATGATTAATACAGCAGATGAAAGAACCAAGCAAAATGACGATACTACCATTGCAAACAGAATTACCGGGGATAGCTTTTCAAAAAAATTAACAGTAACAGCAACAACACAGCTAAAAGCTTGTATATTGGATGGATTACAAAAGTCGGGAGCAACAGCAAATCTAGTACCGGATTTAATTAATCAAGGGTAAACCCCCGGCTCTGCCGGGGGACTCCTAAAGTTTGACAATTCCGGGAATCATCGAGAGTCTCCCAATCTGTGAACCGCCTAAAGTTCTAAAGATTGAGGAAACAAACGATGAATCCGTCAGA
>JAURZI010000012.1 GCA_030653435.1 Methylovulum sp. | reverse complement strand
TTTTTCAGTGCGTTCAGACATGGTGTTACCTAACTGTTTTTGTATGTGTTGTTAAGAATTAAGGATATCCTCAATCGCCTCGGCGGTTGTCATGCCGCGTCGGGTCCGTTGGGCAATTTCCCTGATATCGTCAGGGTGGGTCGAGTAGAGCAGTTTGGTATATCGGTCAACCATCAACCGCCCGATACCGGCCCCATAACTGGTGATGAAAAAAATCTCTGAATAGGCGCCGGTCACAGTATGAACGGATTTCAGGAAGGTATAACCGCCCTCGCCTATCATTAACCTATTCTGGTTTTTTATGGATTGAATGGTTTCAGGCTTTTGGTAAAGCAAATATAGGTTTGCCGAGTTTTCCGCTATCGCCACGCCGGATGGTGAATTGTAAAGATCATTAAGCGACTGGGTGATGGTGATGGCAGCGCCGTTATATTTTCGGAACCGACGATATCCGGTCTCGATAAACCTGGCGATATTGCCTTTGGCTAATAAATCCCATGCCTCATCAATGAAAAGGATTTTGCGCTGATCCCGATTGCCTAAATACATGGCCTGTTGAATTTGATAGATCAGGATCAGTAATACGACTTGCTGCAAATGGGCGCGCCCTTTAAGCTCTTCCAACTCCAGACAGGTCAAGGGATTATTGAAGTTGATGTTGTTGTCGCCATTAAAAAACCGTCCGTATTCACCAACGCTCGTGAACGCAAATAATTGATGCCCCATGTCCACGACGCGCCGATCCTCATCAGCTAGCAGGCTTTGTGCTACCTGATCAACCGTCATGCCGGCGCCGTATTCATCCCACAGGCCTTTCAGGATGGAACGGAGCCTAGCCTGCTGCAAATCGGACAGTTTATCGTCCAGCGCCGCCATCGACACAATGATGCCGACCAGCATGTCCGCTTCCTCATTATAGTTTTTGATGATCTGAAACGGATTAAGGCAAATTTGGCTGTTTTCGCCGAATTCGACAAAGTCCCCGCCCATGCCTTGAGTCAGTTTTTCGTATGACCGGCCTATATCGATTACCCAACATTTTGCGCCCGAACTGATGTAGGACGTGATCATGTCGTTGGTCAGAAACGACTTGCCCGAGCCGGATGCGGCAACAATGCAGGTGTTGTAGTTGGTGTTCGAGTCAAAAATATCCATGTTCATGATCTGGCCGCCACGGGATATAAAGGTCAGTTGCGGCGTTCCGGTACCGCTCCAGTCCGATAGGATCGGCAGGAATTCAACGGCGTCTTTGGAACTGCAGCGTTTGTAACGTTGCAAAAAATTGACGGCTTTAGCGTCAGCGCACATCGGCAAGGCATTGACCATCATAGGCAAGGTGATGTATTTGTCTTCTTTCATACCCCAGCCGATTTCACTAAAATAGGTTTGTGCCTCCGTTAGCCGGGTTTCGCTTTCATTCAAGGAATCAGCGAAAAGCCCGATGCATAATTTAATTTTTAGAATACGGTCGCCGTCTGCGACCGACTTGTACAGCAAATCTGCGCTTTCTTTTTTGAATTGTAGTTTCGGGTTGAATTTCAGCATCGGCCCGAACGCCTGATAATTGATGGTGCTGCGCTCGTTATCGGCTTTTGGTTTCTCCACCGAATTGTCCGGAATAAAAATGTTCAGATTGATGAAAAAGTTACCGTGTATTCCGCGTGCGCCGGTTAAGGGGTCGCCGATCATGCGGCGCATGTTTTGCAGGCTCATTGTTGCCGGTAACCGGCCGGGAGATAAAATTCGCAGTCGTTTGTCGCCCAACCAGATACCGTTTGAATCCACTTGTATCATGTCGTCGTATTCGGACAATTGTTCGTTGATAGGTGCCGTTGAATCATAGTAGGGCGCCGCGCTGCGCCAGTTGGCGGTAGGTTTCCAATGCAGAAGTTGCCCAATAGCGCGCAGATACAGTTCCGCATCCAGGGGTTGTGGTAAAAAACCTGCGGATTTCAGGGTTTGCTCAAACGATAGCCTTAAATCACGCGCAAAAGCCAACTCATGTTGAGTCGGCAGTTGCTTTTTATTTTCCAAAGGCACTTTGATAGTAAAAACAACGCGATATTCACGAATCAATGACTGTGCATGCAAACTGATGCTATTTTCGGAGCCATTATTGAGCATTTCCAAGCGCTTATTCAAAGATTCCCGTAACGCAGGATCTCTGGTTTCGCGTATTTTCCTGATCTTATCAAGCACAGGCCTGATGTCCTGGGAGCCCATTAACATGATCTGAATCATGCTTTCTTTGGGATAATCGAAAGAAAATAGTACATTCAGACGCTGGGTCACGGATTCATCTGACCCAGGCAACGATTTAGAAATAAAGCCGAAACCCATGTAGCCGTCTGATAACGTGAATAAATGGGATTCTTCATCAAATGACTCAACGGGTATAAGTTCCCGCAAAGTATGCCGTTTGATATGTTTTTCGTAGACAGACGCACCCACAGACAGCTCCTAAATTCAATGACTGGGGTGAATTTTAGAGCTATTTAAGAACTTTCGTCTTATCGAAAGACGTATAAAAAAAGCTTCTCTAAGCGGGATGAAGAGCGATAAGGCCATACATCGGCACAACCTTATCGCGATTGTGGAAAGAAATTAGATCACTGCGCTCATAATGCCAGAAATAACCGTAGGGGCGTATTGGAGTACAAGCGCCCCGGCAATGCCCGCAACGGCGGCAATAACCGACTGGTTAACCAAGCCCACACCGATGCCGACAATGAACATGCCGAGGGAGATTGACTTGCCTAATGCGCCAGTCGACCAACCAACCAGCAAATCGTAAACATCGTCAAATGCGCTGGTGGCCGTGCTAGCGAAAGCCTCAGTGCCAAAGACGGTTACCATCATCAAAAGTAAAAAGAAGGCCAACTTTTTTGCTTTGTTCATATTAAAAACTCCGGAAATTTATCAATAAAAATATGTTCGCCACAATTTGTGACGAACACTATTTTGCAATAAATAACAACACTTTATAAGCGCGAAAGACGGCGAAATTAGTGCGTCTTTTAATAAGACTAGGTATAGAAATGATTATTTGGACGCTTTCGACGGCGTAATAACAGAAAGCGGCGACAGGGCCGTGCCGGGCGAGTTGAAGGGTTGGCCCAGGTTCCATTTACGCCGTTCAATTTCTGTGTAAATGTAGCCGTTAGCATGAAGATCGCCATCGTTATCTTCCCATGGCGCTACCCAGATCCGCATCACTTTGGCCTGCGTCCTGATGGGAATGGGCTGCCCGATCCGCGGTACGGCAACCTGTGCTGATCCCATCTTGGCTACGATAGGTACCAGCTGTTTATTGGCGTCGGTTTGGTTTTCTTCCTCAACCGTCTTCACATAGTCGGATGATTCGGTTGCCTCGTATACCTGTCTGGCCGACAAACATCGGACACCGTCGATACCGCCAGGACATGAAAAATCGCTCTTGCCTATGCCGAGAGAAGAACAGCCTTGAAGGGTGACTGCGATCAATAGTATTTTGATGATAAATAGGCGGTTAACGACCATTGAGTTCGTCATCAGAATCTTTCTCCAGTAATGATTTAAAAGATTTCACGCCGCCCTTAAACGTATTGAAGGACGGCAGGAAGGTGTAGGGAACACCCTGGATATCCAATAGCTTGGTTACCACAACTGCTTTTTGTAAGGGCTTGAGGTCGCATGTTTTATCATTTCGATCCAATTTAGGTATTTGGGTATAGTCATCAGCGAGTAAGGCTTTAAGCGACTGGGCATTGTCCTTGTTGCAAATCAGGCGTTTTGTCAGTTCGGCAGATGCTTTACCCAATACGGGAATTAAAACCAGTTTGAAGGTGTATGCCTTGCCCAGCGGCTCAAGCTGGCTGATTAGGGCGTGGCAGTATTGGCATTGGGGATCGATGAACATAACGACTTCTTTCTTCCCACTGCCCACAGAGAAAGACGCAATTTCTTCAGGTTTAATGCCGATTTTTCGTAAGTTGACTTTATCGATGCCTTGGGTATCTGCTACAGATCCGATTATTTTCCCTTGCCACATATCGACCAGTTTAAAACTCCCCGCAACAACAAAATGTCCGTTGTCGGATATCAGGAACGTTTTATCACCAGCCTTGATCAAGGACATTCCGGTTATCGGTAACCGCTTGACTTCATCAACACTGCGCATAATGTCTTTGACTTCGGCGGTCATTTCCGAATCCATTTGCGGTTTCCCGTTGTCAGGCACTGCGCCAACGGCTGCCGATGCCCAGATTAACGCTATGGCGATTAGTGTTTTTCGCATGTCTCAACCCTCAATTGTAATATCCACTGTAATTACCGCCAGGGGCACCGCCACCATAACGGCTTCCGCCATACCCGTTCGTAGCCGCACCATAATTGCCGCCTACGTTCCCCCCAGGGCTTCTTCCATATCCGTTCGTAGCTGCGCCGCCGTAATTACCGTATCCGCCCCGGCTCTGGTTGCCATAAGTGGCGTTGTTCATGTTGTACCCGGATGCGGTGTTCATCCTGGGATTCAGCGATAACCCTCGCACGACAATAAAATCAATCTTCCGACCAGCGTCAATTTCAACAATAGGGAATATATTCTTGGCCATCTCCAAATAGTATTCAGCAATCTGTTCCGCCGCGCCTTTAACACCGCCCGAGAAGGCTTGGCCCGCTAAATATTCCGGGGATGGATATTGATACACTTGGGGTTGCCCAGAGGTTGCGTTGGTGTTGTACGACTGGACACGCTGCGGCGCGAATGCACTACTGACGCCCGATATAAAACCGGACAACAGTGCGTTACCGATAATCTGACCATTTTTGCTCACAATGCGTCCGCGAATGCCGGCTTTTCCGTCTTCACCAACAGAATAGGCATCCATCGAACTTTCGATGACACCGCCGTCTTTTTTGACACAGGATATACGCTCGGCTCTCATATAGGCACGTTCTGCGCTTAATGACCCGTATCCGCTGGCAATCAGGAAACATTCGCGGATATCCATGCGGTACCGGTTGGGTAAAATGGCTTCATGCTTGACGCGCAATAGCGCCGGGAACGGATCGTTGCGGGCCTGGTTTGAGGTCGGCGCATCTAACCCCGTTACTAAGGTGCCGCTTAAAATACTGCCTGCCGGCAAATACATATCAGGCGTACCGTTTTTACCGACTGCTTTTTTTATATTGACGTATTCCGTAATTTTTTTACTGTTATCGTTTTTTGTGGCGCTGTTTGAATTGCCGGGACTGTTACCACCGTTTCCGCCCGCTGATTTCTTTTCCTCACCCGCTCCAGTCACTACACGGATTTTCGGGCCGGTTACACTCGGCGCCACGTCACTTTCACCGATTGCCGGCGGTTGATGTTGCCCCAGTAATTCAGGGACTCCGGCATTTCGTTGCGCTGAACCATTATTGCCCTTTGTTTTACGGTTAGCCTTTTCAGTCAGCGGTATTTCAGGCAATGGAACCGCTTGAGTTTTCAGAATTTCCTGGGCTTCATCCAATTTATTAGACAGTTCCATTGTTTTTTGATTGAGCTGTTCCGTCTTTTTAGTGAGCTCTTCAGATTTTTCCTTGATCATCTGCGTTGCCGCAGTAATCTTTTGATCTTGGCGCTGAAAGGTTTGGCGAATATTGGAAAAGTCTTCGGTTAACTTTCTTACTGTGCCAGCCATCGCATCAATAGACATCTCCCGTGGGTTTTTCCCGTTAAACAAAGAGTATTCAACTTTACGTTGAGCTTTCCTGATCGGTGGATGGCCATTGTCGGTAGCCAGGATAATTAACCCGGAAATCAGGAAAATTAGCCCACCACCGCCAATGAGTATCCAATTTTTCCGTTTTTTGGGTTCCAGCGTCGTGTAATAATCGCGTATTTTTTCTATCAGCGATTTTTTTTCGAGATCGATCATAGTAACCCCGGCCGAGCTTCGGCCCCTTCTGTGCTGGCCGGCAGTCTCATTAACACAAACACCTCGGTTTTCTCTCCAGGCTCCAACCGCACACGAGGCCAGGCGGCGACAGCCATCACCTCGTCATTGGCGCAAAACGCCTCCTCAAGTAGGGTGGCCGATAACCCCCTATTTTGCGCAACCATCACGATGATCCGTGAATCATGACCCGATAGTAATTGTCCGGGCTTGAAGGTCAGATTGGTGCCATGACATAAGGACGCTTGCGAACGGTCGTCCGGCAAGGCTTCCAACGTGAAACCTGACGGGATCTGCTGTTTACCCAAAGCCTGAAAAATAGTTTTGATCTCCGTAAGATAAGGGGAATCCTGATGAACCGCATCGTCCGACCGTGACAATGGGTTATCCGATGTTGAGTTTTTTGTGGCCACATCTTGCTCAATCCTGATTTCAACCGGTGCCACCAGCTCTTGTGGCGACAATTGCAAACTTGTTGCGTTTCCCGATTCGCCGTCTGTAATGAATAAGCCGACAGGAAACTCTGAGTCAGTGGCAATATAAATAGCTGAACCATCGATTTTGGTTTCCATGTTGTCAACGGTTAACACCTTCGGTTCAGCATAGGGCGTTAACACACGATTGAGTTTACTTCGGGCAATGACGACACTTTCTGTCTTACCGGGCTTGGGCCTAATGGTAATGCCTGATTGCAGGTCGATGTCGATGGTCCGGGCAGTTCTGGGACTGGATGTAGGGTGGTCTAGTGTACTGGGTCGTTTTTGGAGCTTAGCTTTACGGACAGGTACCGGCTCAACAGGCTCTGCTTGCCCATTGGGTTGTTGGTTGCTATCAACGCCCTGCTCATTGTCTTCAACGGGTCTACCACCAGAATGACTATTGACAACATCACCCGGTTCACTGATTGGGTGGACATCCATTACCTCGGCAGCTGATTCTCCGGTAGGCGCAGTGTCATGAAATGGGAAATTTGGCGGAGCATTATCGGCAATGGAGTTAACTGACCAAACCATAGAAATTATGGTCATTATTGTTATTAAGCGCATTAGTTACACCTGCTAATGTTTTCTGGAATTATTTTTCTGTTGATAGTCTTCTTCCCGTTTTTTCTTTTTTTCTTCCGCTTCGACAGTGCTGATAAATTTGGGTTGTCCAGAATAGGAGGCCATTTGGGTAATGATGGGTGAGTAGTTTTTCACGTTGATGGTGAACTCAAAGGTTTGGTTGGTTACCGGTGAGCTGCCTCCGGCACCCATCATGCGGTTACGTCCGGTGACAAATACCTTGTCGGTTTCCGGTTCGTAGGCGACCTGGGTAATTTCAAAAATCGATGAAATTTTTTCCTGTTTGACCGAATCGAGCTCTTCCATCACTCGATCGATGATTTGTGACCGTATTTCACTGGTCACCATGTTTTTGAAAGATTCCAGAATAAAATCAGCATTGTCCGGGGTCACATTACCGATTAACGAGGCCGTGTACATGCCCCAGGCTTTTTTATACCCTTCCGAAGCCTTATTTCTGGCTATTTCGGACTCATTAGACAAATCGGGCGGAATCAAAATGACCATTCTTTCCTTATTCAACCACCCGATTAACGCTACAAAATTGAGCGCGATTAATAACACACAACAAATTTTCAAAAATCGATTTGATGCTTGCAGGCTGAGCCAGGTGGACGTGAATTGCTTATAATCCATACTACACCTATTAAAAAAATCGCCGGATAAACGCTATAGGTTTGGATGTGGGGGTATGTTCTGAAGCCGCCATGCCGCAGTACCAATAGGCGGCGTGTAATAAAAAGCCGTTTGGCCTTCTGTCCTTGCCTTTTCGGTAATATTTGACAACGAAAAATCCGGATACCAGCATCAATCCCAGATAATCCGTCATAATACCTAGACCGAATGCGACGGACAGTAAAATGAATTCATCGAATTCCCAAAGCAGGATTTGTTGGGGGTCGTCCAGATAATTGGGTATGTCTCGCATGTTAATGTCCTGTTATTGATGATATTTCTGCTCTGCGGTTTTTGGCCCTGTGCAATGCTGTGTCGTTAGATTCAGCCGGAAAGGCTTCGCCGAATCCGTTAACTGATATGTTTGATGGCGAAACGCCCTGCTTAACCAAATAGTCTCGCACGGTTTCCGCCCGCTTGAGCGACAACTCTTTGTTGTACTTGGCAGAACCACTGAAATCGGTATAGCCGTTGACCTCAATATGCATCAATCCCATCGGTTCAATAGGGTCTATAAAACTGTTTAGCTTTTCTGCCTCAGATACCCGCAAAGCGGAACGATCATATTCGAAATACACGCGCTCCTTTTTCATCACAGCAGGGTTCAGCCAACGATTTACCGTGATTAAGCCAGGCGTTATTCGCTCTTGACCATAAATTGACAATGCATGCTGGAAACCTCCGCGCACGATAACTTGCTCTTTTGAATCGTTGATGATGTTGTAATCCAGGGTGGCGACAACGGGAGGCAAATAGGCTGTAACCGACACAGCGTTAACGGCGCCATTGTTTTTTTGGAAAGAACAGAATATGGCCGTCGTAGCAGAACAACCCGAAACGATAAGACCGAGTAAAATAAGCACGGAGCACTTATTGAATCTTCTGGAAAATAATTCTTTCATAACGTTTGACATGGCTTGCGTACTTTTGCCCACGAGCGGGATTGAATGAATGGTAATTGGCAACCGCCAAGGGTATATCGTTGTTGTTGACGTCCTTGAGGATTTGCGCCGCGACACTGATATTGGTTCTTGGCTCTAAAAGGCTTAATGCATTGGCAACCCTTTCACCATGCCAGCGCAAATTAACCTGCATGAGGCCGATATCGACATTCCTGATGCCGGCGGCAATTAATTGCGTCAATGCTGCTTGAGCGGAACGTTGGTCGCGGTATCGACGAACGCCGGCTTTGATCCCCTTTTTTCCAGTGTTGACATTGAGCGTCCACGGCCAAGGCCTAAATGAGCCATCCTGCCATCGCATACCGCTTTCCTGGACAGCAATACCGTAGAGCGTTGCGACATTGACGCCGGCATAGGACGCCGCATGCCCCCAAAGGCTGTTTGCCAGGACTAACGGGCGCGAATAAGATGAGGTTGACGCCAGCAACAAGCACGCAAAAAATATTTTTTTCATGTTGCGTATCTTAAATCATGAAAATTAATTGCGTCCTGTTGAAAGACGTTGTTATAAGCGTCCTTTAGACGGCGTTGCTTAACACTTTGCGGTAATAAACGGGCAGTGGCGCCGCTTCAAATCGATACCTGCAAGTTTTGCTGATGAAGACTTTTATTTAATTAACCATGTTGCCAAATTAACCAATTTGATTATAATTAAATTTGCAACGAAGGGTTGTTAAATTTATCGAAGCTTATTTATGGAAAAAAATACCCCGCATTGCAGACTGTTTGTTATCAAGGCATTGATTGGAGAAGGTAAGGTTCGCTCAACCAAGAGCGCGTTGGCTGGAGCCGCTGCCCTAGGCTTTGATTTTGAAGGAATGATCGGGGTCATTCATGATTTAACTCCGAAAAACTTTTATAAAAGCATGACCACCCACGCCAACCATCAAGAATGGCAAGATGTATATCGTGCCGACACCAAAGCGGGGTTGGTTTACTTAAAACTGACGGTGATTGATGATGTGGTCATCGTGTCTTTTAAAGAATTATGACGATGAAATGTTTATCCTGCGGCGCGGCGGAATTGTTGCCTGACACCCGCGACCTAACTTATACCTACAAAGGCGAATCTACAATTATTGATGCGGTGCGGGGTGAGTTTTGTCCTGCTTGTGATGAAGCTGTTTTGGATGCAGAGGAATCTCAGCGTGTCAGCGCGGCAATGCTGGTTTTTAACAAACAGGTGAACTCGGCGATTGTGAACCCTGAGTTTATAGCCAGTGTCCGCAAAAAACTTGCACTGAATCAGCAAGAGGCAGCGGAGATTTTTGGCGGTGGCGTGAATGCTTTTTCTCGTTATGAAACTGGAAAGATAAAACCCTCCTTGGCTTTAGTCAAGTTGCTCAAGGTGCTCGACCGCCACCCCGATCTGTTGGTTGAGGTAAGGTAGGTTCAAACGCAAATATTTCGATCTGTACGATCAGCCTAAGCACCCTTTGCCACCATTTTCCTGGCTTTTTGGGTGAAATTCTAGAACTTGATGTGTATCCTATCGATATTGCCGTTATAGGCGGCTGATGGATTGTGCAACTACATATTATTAAGCAGATGCTGTCAATATCTTTATCGCCAATCTGATCATCAAGCCGTTGTTGGGTGTTGGTGTTTTGCGTGCCCGGCAATCTACCCTTTGTAACATTCCCTTTATCGTAATTTTGGTCTGCCGTAGCATTATCGATCGGCATGATGTTTGATACTTTCATCATATCTATCCATTCGCTAAAATCCATTTGATTGAAATCAATCGTCTGAATTTGATTGATGGTTAACCCGTCGCATGTCGGCGCTTTCGGGTCACCAAATGTCAAACCCAGTTGAGGCCTGGCTTGTTGTTGAAAAATCCGGGCAAATGGACTACTGAAGCAACAATAAGCCTCACGCCGGGCAACACAGATACCAAAAAAGTCCGCGGAACAATAGTTACCAATTTCGTTGGGGCCAGTGCAAAGTTTCTGGTTTTTCAACATATTCAGCTTTGTTTCTTCTTCTGTGCATGCGAAGATCAATTGCACAACCATTTTGGCA
>JAURZI010000146.1 GCA_030653435.1 Methylovulum sp. | reverse complement strand
TTTCTGACGGATTCATCGTTTGTTTCCTCAATCTTTAGAACTTTAGGCGGTTCACAGATTGGGAGACTCTCGATGATTCCCGGAATTGTCAAACTTTAGGAGTCCCCCGGCAGAGCCGGGGGTTTACCCTTGATTAATTATATCAATTAAATAAAATAAAAAAATGCAAATAGGGGTGCGGAATGTCGGCTGCTAGGCTATCGAAACAAGCAGCAGCCGAAAAGCTTTCATAGTTTTATTTCGACCTTCTTGCTTACATTTCTCTAAATATTGGGGAATGATTTGTTTGATAGCAAAATGTGGAAATTGGCGACTTTTTTCTGAAGCCTGGTAACCGTTGTTTTCTAACACTAAAATTTCCAGTTCTTTGCCATTGAAACGCCATAACTCTGGTATACCCAGTTTTTCATAATTATCGAAATGCGTGCGATGAGTGATGTCGATTTCTATGGCTAAATCCGGTGGCGGGTCAACGTTTAAATCAATTCTTTCTTTACCGCGTATCACAGACTCATGTTGAATATAGAAGCATTCATCAGGTTCTACTGCTTTTTTAGCTTTTTCGCTCTTTAATGTTACCGAGCCTAAAGCGATAAACTCCCTATCGAGTTCTTCTAAAAGAATTTTGACCAAATCACTGATAATATTTTTATCAAATTCGTGTATCGCTAAAGGAGACATGAGTTCTAACCATCCGTGACTGTAAGAAAAGCGCGGCGTTTTACGGGTTTCACTTGATGCTTCCAGTAGCTCTTCAAAAGTTTGCCAATCTATGTTTTTTAGTAAAACTTGAGTTCCTGGTGGAACTACAAGTTGTTCTAGTGTTAATTGCATATCAACTCGTCTCTAGTTTTTTAAAAATTCTTTAAGATGAGCATGAAATAAGTTCGGCAACTGGACAGTCACTCGAGAACATGACGTAACGCTCGCTTTGGAAACTTCCCTTCTACTACACCTGTGGACATAGGATTTATTGAACAACTAACACGCTTTTGTTTTTATTTGATTGTACCCAATTGATTTAAGAAGATAGTCTATAATGATAATTGCTGATATTCGTAGGAATTTTACACTCCGATGATGACGGATTGCTAAAGTGAAAACGCCTACCAATTGTTACCACTTTTCTTAAAATCCTCGTAAGCAATCTCCAGTCCTGCTTTCAACGCAACTTTTGCTTTCCAGCCCCGACTATTAAGCAAACTGACATCCAGCAACTTGCGCATCGTGCCATCAGGCTTACTGGTGTCAAAAACAATCTTGCCGGTATAGCCGACGACATCGCATACCGTTTGAGCCAGCTCGGCAATGCTAATGTCTTCGCCGGTGCCAATATTTACCAAAGGTGGTTTGGTTTCAGTCAGAAAGAAATCATATTCAGCTTGCGGAAGCGTCATCAGATAAACACAAGCATTCGCCATGTCTTCGCAATACAGAAATTCACGCCGCGGAGTGCCAGTACCCCACACCATAAACTCTGATTCATTGCGAAGTTTGTATTCATGGGCGCGGCGAATCAGGGCCGGAATAACATGACTGTTTTCTGGGTGGTAGTTATCACCGGGGCCATACAAATTGGTGGGCATTACTGCCAAATACTTCGTGCCATATTGTCGATTATAACTCCAGCACAGCTCAATACCACTGATCTTGGCGATAGCATAAGGCTGGTTAGTCTGTTCCAGTAGCCCGGTTAATAAATAGTCCTCTTTGATAGGTTGAGGCGCTTCTTTTGGGTAGATACAACTAGAGCCCAAGAACATCAAGCGATCCACGCCATTTTATAGGCCGCGTGAATGACGTTGTTCTGAATCATCAGGTTTTGATAGATAAATTCACCACGATAAACATTGTTGGCATGAATACCTCCGACTTTTGCTGCAGCGAGAAAAACATATTGAGGTTTTTCAGTGAAAAAAAAAGCATTCACCGCAACTTGGTCAGTCAAGTCCAATTCAACATGGGTACGAGTAATAATGTTGGAATAGCCCATTGACGTCAGTTGGCGGATAATTGCCCCGCCCACCATACCGCGGTGGCCGGCAACGTAAATTTTAGCATCAGCCGAAATATAAAGATTTTGACTTGTCATGCCGATTAACGCTCCGTGCTAATTGCCACGGCATAGCCGCCAGCTTTCAACAGCGCATGGCGACGGGCATCTTCCAGATCATGCGCCACCATTTCCGCACACATCGCTTGCACAGTAATTTCCGGTACCCAGCCTAATTGTGCTTTTGCCTTAGCAGGATCACCCAGCAGCGTTTCCACTTCTGAAGGCCGGAAGTAATGCGGATCAATACGCATAACGACATCACCCACGTTAAGTGCCGGTGCCTTGTCGCCTTCATTCTTGCTTACCACGGCTTGTTCATGCACACCCGTACCCACAAAATCAAGCGTTACGCCTAATTCAGCCGCAGTCCACTGGATAAATTGGCGCACAGTGTATTGCACACCAGTGGCGATAACATAATCTTCAGGCTCATCCTGTTGCAGCATCATCCACTGCATACGAACATAATCCTCACGGTTCGCTCATTTTTTAGGGTAGTTCGGAAGATTGGTGCTGTTTATTGAGAAAACAATGCAAAAATACTGACTTTCAAATTTTAATACCTTTTTTTAGACATTGCGCCTTGGAGTTATGACATAAAATCATTATTAGGCGATGGTTTTTTTATGTCAACTCCAGAAAATACTATATATAGTGTTTTCGAATCTTATGAACCACTAGAAAATATGAGCGAACGCTGAGATAATCCTTAGCATGTCCCCAGTCGCGCAGGGAATCAATATTGCCCATATACAAACAATCTTCCAAACCTTGGGCAATATTGGCCAAGCCACGCGTAATCTTGCGCGTTACAAAAGTCTCACCCCGACGCGGCGACTCGTGATTAAACAAAATACCGTTACAAGCATATAAGCCATAAGCCTCGCGGTAATTCACCGTAATCCAGTAAGCATACAGCTTGGCAACGGCGTAAGGGCTGCGCGGATAAAATGGCGTGGTTTCCTTTTGCGGAATCTCTTGCACCAAGCCATACAACTCAGACGTAGAAGCTTGATAAAAGCGGGTTTTCTTTTGCAGACCAAGGAAACGAATGGCCTCCAACAAACGCAACGTCCCCATGCCATCCACATCCGCCGTGTATTCCGGCGCTTCAAAGCTCACCGCAACATGCGATTGCGCCCCCAAGTTATACACCTCATCCGGCTGCACTTCCTGCAAAATACGGGTGAGATTGGAACTATCACATAAATCACCATAATGCAATTTAAACCGTGCGTTGGCGATATGCGGGTCTTCATAAATGTGATCGATGCGCTGCGTATTAAACAACGACGCACGGCGTTTGATACCGTGAACTTCGTAGCCTTTCTCAAGCAGAAATTCCGCGAGATAAGAACCATCTTGACCGGTGATACCGGTGATAAGCGCTTTTTTTGTCATTTTTTCTTGTCTTGCATAAAGTGATTAAAACTGGAACGGGAAGATTTAAAGAAAATCCACAATAGGCAGATTATTCATATTTTATTAGGGAATGTTGGCATCATGCTTGATTGGCTAAGTTTGCCTTGCAAAGCATAATATTCAATACTGCCATTATGACGACACAACCAAACTTCTTGTGCACCGCACTCAAAATACAACGCTGTTTTTTCGATCATTTCAGCTAACGTATTGCTTGTCGACATCACCTCAATACAAATTTCAGGGGCAATTGAACATTCAATTTCAGTTTGAATAATTTTTAATATTTTTGTTGAAGCCCATGCAACGTCAGCAACCTTAGTTCCTTTTTGAGTCTTTATGGCACATTCCGCTAACGCTTCGCCTTCTTGACAACTATGCCGATACAATAAACCAATTATTTTACCTTGAATGAGCGAATGATTAACTTTGACAGGCGTCATTAATAGCTGTCCTTGAGCGTTAAGTTCTATTTTAAAAGGAAGGTCTTTTAAGCTTGAATTTTCACAAACCTCTTGCCAAAACATAATGTCCCTCGACTTTGTTCTTAGTGATCTGGCTGATTAACCTATTTGTTAAGTTTCTCAGAGTTTCATTCAGTATAAAAAAGCACTTTTCATCTTCATGGGTTTCAAGAAATTCGTACCTAATCATTCTCTCAATTGCCTCAGATAAAGGCACTAGCGAGACAAATTCATCCGAATGTGCGCTTCGTACCTCAGCACATCCTATGGCTCTACAGCCATTCTTCCGGACAACTTTCTTGCCAATCCCGAAAAGCCGCTTCCAAATCATATTGGTATAAATAGCCGTTATTGACTAAATAGTTAGGGAGAATATTATTTGAACGCACCAGTTTTTTAATACGCACCGGGCTAAAAGGATGTTTAATCCCTAAAGGGTTGGCAAACAGATCAATTGAGTGGGCAATCAGCCACAACAGCCGATACGGTACGGAGGGAACCCAGCGTTTAACACCCGCCACCTTGCAGACCGTATTAACATAATCCTGAATGGTTGGCCCCGGATTCATGGTCATATTAAAAAGGCTTACCCGTTCACCCGTCTCGTTCTGCCGTTGCAACACCCACCATAAGGCATGACACAACTCTTTGACATAACTGCCCGCTTTTCTCGTCTCCCTATTGCCCATATAAAAGAAATAGCGATGCAGAACCGCCTTAACCAAACGGGACACATTGCCACCCTCACCGGGTCCAAACACCACGCCAGGCCGCACAATAACCAAGTGACGGTTGGCCGAATCACCATTCTGCCAACACAAATGGATTTTCTCAGCAGCCAGCTTGGAGCCGCCATAGGCACTGACCGGTACTGGCAGTGTGGTTTCATCTTTCGATGTCTCAGATGGACCATAAGATGAAATACTGCTGGTAAAAATAATGTGCTTACAATCTATCGATTCAGCCCAGGCACAAACATTTTCAGCGCCGTACAGATTGGTTTCGTAATACTCATAATCTTCATGCCCCGGTTCACGATGCACGGCTGCAAAATTAGCCACTAAAGCGACATCACTAGGCAACACCTGCGGATCGATAGGCTTGCGCACATCCAGTTCGACATAATGAATTCTGTTTTTATCAAACGAGAACAAAGGCCGGATAGGTTGAATATCAGCTAGATAGACCTCATCAACCAATTCGTTGCGAACAAGATATTCAGCGAAATGGCTGCCAATAAATCCTGTGCCGCCAAAGATCACACATTTTTTTAAGTGTGGTAATTCACTTTTTGTGTTCATCTAAAATCCCATCAACCAATGCCATAAATTCATTTTTAAATCGCACCTTGCTAAATTTTCCAGCGTGCTCGGCAATTTTTGCTGAGTCAAACTTATCAAACTTACGCTCAAAACGATCAATCGCTTCGTTCAAAGCCTCAACGCTTTGTTCGTGAAAGAAAATGCCTGTTTGATCATCAACCACTGAATCCAACACGCCACCGCGTCCATAGGCAATAACAGGCCGTCCCGAAGCCATCGCTTCTATTGGCACGATTCCAAAATCTTCCAATCCTGGAAACACCAGAGCTTTGCACTTGGCTAGATGTTCGCGTACAACTTCAAACGGCTGCCTTCCCATGAAGGTGATATTTTTACCTGCCTGCTTTTTTAATGAAGCACTCATCTCACCCTCTCCAATCACAACCAGTTTACGACCCGTCTCCTTAAAGGCTTTCACTACTAAATCTGGTCGTTTATAAGAAACCAATTGACCAAACATAAGATAAAAATCTTCTATATCATCGACTGGTTTAAATTCGTGGGTATTTACCGGCGGAGCAATTACCATTGCATCTCGCCTGTAGTAACGCTGAATACGACTTGCCACATAATGAGAGTTCGCCACAAACTGATCCACTCCTCCCGCTGTGAAGTAATCCCACATCCGCAGATAATGAATCAGTAGCGGCATGAGCAAACGCTTGAAACGTCCGGCGCTAGCCAGATAATCTGGGTACATATCCCAGACATAGCGCATAGGGCTATGGCAATAACAAATATGCCGAGCGTCAGGGGCAACCACCACTCCTTTAGCCGGACCCGATTCACTGCTAATTACCAAGTCGAAATCTCTCAAATCAAGTTGTTGCAATGCTAACGGCATGAGCGGCAAATAGTTCTGGTACAACTTTTCAGCCTTGGGTAAGGTCTGAATAAAGGTGGTGTGAACCTTGTGATTACGTATAGTCTGTGACACTGCCTCCGGCACATAAACATGGGTGAATATTTTAGCTTGTGGAAACATCTCGCACAAAGCCTCGACGACATTCTCACCACCGCGCATGCTAACTAGCCAGTAATGGACGATAGCAACTTTTAATTTTGGCGTATTTCGCATCAATCATATTCCTAACAACATCTCTCATTTTTTATTTTGCCTGCCAACCCTGGTAGCCCAAACCAATCATTTTGTATACGGTTCACCCCATAGCAAGCGCAAGGGTCTGTTTGGCGCAATTCGCCCAACTATATCTTTCTGCCCGTTGGTAGCCCTTCGCTCTCAAGGAATGCTGCAAAACTGGGTCATCCACTAGGCACTCGACGGCATTGGCCATGCTCTCGATACTCGCCGGATCACAATATAATGCGGCATCCCCGCAACGCTCACGCAAGGAGGAAATCGAAGCCGCAATTACCGGACAACCGCAGGCCATGGCCTCAATAGGCGGGAGCGGCGAAGCTTCGTAAAACGAAGGGAAAAAGAAACATGTCGCGGAACGATAGTGCTTCATCAACACTTCCCAGTCATTAACTTGTCCCAGAAAGACAATGCGATCACGAATATCATGCGAAATACGGGTCACGGAATCGGCGATACCATCTGGAACTCCCCCAACAAACACAAACCTCAGACCTCGCTTGCTGGCAAGCCTGCAAGCCACTTCGAGCATGCCGGGAAAATTCTTCCTTTTGCTGAGAGAACCTACATAAAGCACGTAGGGTTCATCCGCAGGCGCAACAGGCGGTGCCACCACGCCAGTCGGTAACCCGCCATTTTGAATGGCAGTGAGCCGCTCTTTCGCAAAAGGATAGTGTTTGAGTATGGATTCGCGCTCAGAATTTGAAACCGTTATCACCGCCGCTGCTCGGCGCAGAATAAGCGGCATCAAAGTGTTGTAGAGCAAACGGAAAGCGCTGCTATAGGCCTGCGGAAAGTACAGATAAGACAAGTCATGCACGGTCACAACAACCCGTCCGGCACCCAGCAGCGATGCGATAGGCGCTGTGTTGCCAGGGCAAAACAGGGGTGCGCCATTGACGAAGCGAGGCAGTTCCAATTGCTCCCACAAATGGCCCTGCAGCCGCCCAACCGACTGGTGGATGATGTGGCGATAAACCGGCGCATTCCCACATAAACGGGGAGAGAGCAATCGTACTTCCAAATCCGGACGATCTTCCAATAGGCTGTCCAGAGCATGAACAAACTCGTGTGCATAGCGCTGAACCCCCGTCATAGATTGGGTTAGAAAGCGACCATTAATTACCAGTTTATTCATTAAATATGCTTGTGTGTTTTTGTGGTTTTAGCTGACGCATTTGTAATGACAAGATCAATTCTTCGTCGCGACAATATATAGTGACGTCGGCGCCAGTTTTTCTAGGATATTTCTGCGGTGATAACGCATGTTCCATCGCAACAAAAGAGAACAAAAACGATCAAGAAAAACCATCGCACGCGAGTTATAGGCGTTCGTAATACCAAACAAGCGCGCAATTCTTGCCGTAATAGGAACCATACAGGGATACGCTGCGGTAACTTCGAAACCTGCATTTCGCAAAATATCAAGCAACAATTGAGGAGGTATGCCCCGTTCTCGGCTTGTCAAGCCTTTGCGTTTTTGACGCCAATCGCCCATTGAAAAAATAGGCTCTCTCAGAAGCAAGACACCATTAACGCTGAGTACCCGATATATTTCAGAAACCACATGAGTCACATTCGGAATGTGATGTAGAACTCCCAAACAAACACCAATCTCAACAGTTCCATCCTCAAGGGGTATCGTACCGCTAACTGATGGCTTGACATATTGTGCAGGTTTGCCTCCGATCTCATTTTTCCACCATTTCTCAGCGGGTTCAAGTGCGATATATCGATCCACAATGTTAGATATCGATTTCACATCATCTCCATTCGCACAGCCAAATGCAAGACAAACCTTAAATTTTCGACCTGCTATTGACGAGTACCCATAATATTCATTGAATTGATGGTATTCATAGCTAGGTATTGAGTGTGCCAGATCGTAGTAGGCATCCTCTTCATCTTGATACCATTGCTTTATCGATGGTGCATCAAAATCATCGCCATATAGACATTCGCCAGAAAAATATTTTTTCATATCACTCGACAATTGATCATCTGTCATTTGTTTATCCATCTTTTATTGTCTTTGTTTTGTGTGAAAGCGAACATTGCTCACTTGGTTTTTTTTCATCATGGAGCTTTTTTCCTGGTATCAGAACACCTACTTGATGAAGGCGATCAAATGGTGACGTCCCTGTAACTTGTTACGGAGAATTCGCGCTGTATCTTTCACCAACTTGGCAAGAGGATTATTTGAGCCTACATGATATTCTCGAAGCTCTTTGAACTCAATGCTCTGAAACCCGGCCTTGGTGACCACCAGCCTCAATGATCGCTCGGTGAAGAACTGGATGTGCTCCCGTATCTGATAGGCTGCTGTCGCGTGACTACCGTTCCTCAGTTCGCCACAAGGCGTGGTCAGAAATACAAAACCTCCTGGATTTAACAGCTTGCGGCAGACGCTAAGGAGGGCGAGGGGATCATCAAGGTGCTCGATCACCTCAACCATAAAAATGGCATCAAAGCACCCACACTCGGCCGGATCAAGACTTGTCATATCTTCAATAACAGAAAAACCATATTTTTTGAGATAGGCCACCGACTTGGGGGCTGCCTCAACACAAACGACCTCTACCGAAGGTGCTTGTCGTTTCAGTTCAGCCATGATATGCCCAAGTCCCGAGCCAATGTCCAGCACTCTACCATGCTCCTTAACATGCCCGTCCGCCAGCAGCTTACCGATGAGTTGCTGGTTTCTGCTCGCATACCATACAATGTTATCCTCATCGTGCTCGTGAACACCAGCCGCGGGCATCACCTCGACCGCATAGAGGTGTCCACAGATCGGCTTTGCACATTTTCGCACGACGACAAATTCCGTCGCGAATTGCTCAGCATGCGCCGACCCGCATACTGGGCACGCCGATAGTGCGTGATCATTTCTAGTTATATTCATGTCATCCCCCAAAAGGCGGCTCTTGTAAAGGTGAACTAAACAACCACCGGCTAAAAGCCGGTGGGTTTGAGTTACGGACTGAAAGTCCGGATACACGTCGGCTGAACGACGTGTCCACCGGCTCCGTGCCAAACAAGACTTGAGTACCACGCGGATCGGTCACAAGCGTCACAGAGCCTTTGCTCCATGTCGTAGAGGACCGGCCACGGGGCTTTAATGATTCCAGAAGGCCCTCCCGAGACCCAAGTTCGTGCTTCAGAAACCAGCGGTCGTAACGACTTGCAGATGAAATCTGACCGGCTGAAAGCCGGTGGTTTCAACCTTGGATATGGAAATCAAAAACTCTCGTGCAGCAGAAGTTGCCGCCAACCGCTCTTAACACTGTCTAAATGGTAACGTCTCGATCGCTCACGGCTAACATCTGAAAACCTTTGCCAAGCAGTCGCATCGTGCATCAGGATAGCGATTCGTTTGGCAAAGTCATCAACACATCCTTCCGGCACCAAATAACCTGTCACCCCGTCTTCTACGAGCGAGCGAGGACCGACATGTTGCGACGCCACAACAGGTAGCCCCACCGCCATAGCTTCAGTAATAACCATGCCAAATAACTCCTCCCAGGATGTACTTTTCACGGATGGAACCACCAGCACCTGGGATGTTGCCATGAGGTCGGCCAACCGCTCCCGATCAGCAACGTGTCCATGCCAAGTAACATTGGGTCGAAACTGAACCTGCCCTTGCACGAAGTTACGCGCAGACCCGTCACCCACAATGTCCAGCGAACAGCCGTATTCCTCCAATGCATCGAGCAAGGCAGGAAGCATAAAAACGCCTTTATCCTTTGACAGTTCGCCCACAAACAGAAGCCGAAAGGGGTTGGCGTATTTCGCCCTGTATTCAAAAAAGGAAGGACTCACCACGTGTGGAATTACGGTGATGTGCTTTCCGGGCAGCAAGTTGCCAAGGCTGCTAGCAGCCATCTCGGTTACGGCCACGATCTCGACATTGTTTTGCTTCAGTACAGTTAGCCAGCGCTTACGCAACCATGGTGTAAGAAACCCGTATTTACGAGGAACAAAGGTTCCGTCCCAATAAGGCCAGGAGGTGTGATAGATCAGCCGATTACACTCACGCACGGACTGATAAAGCAGGAAGCGATAGTCCCACGGAGCCACTCCGAAAATGACTGTTTTCCCCGCCAAACAGCGAAACGACCAGCGAAAACGCCAGTTGATCAGGGCCCGGCGCACTGAGGTGCCAAGCCTCCTTCGCTGTCGGAAGACATCCCAGACGAATTTCATGAAGACGCTGGCCTCGACGAAATCAACCTGCCCAATGAGCATGTCATCGCCCAAGCTGCACACGGCTTCCATGTATTTTCTGCCTCCCCGTTCGTGCAGAACCAGGACTTCCGGGGTGCCGCTCAGGCTGTTGCCCGCTAGCCGATCCTTGGGTTCAATTCCAGCATCTTCTCCAACCACCGCCACGAGGCACCGGCCCAAGCTCCGGGCCGAGTGCTCAGCCGTCCATTGCTGGATCATCATTCGGGAGGTTGCGCCCAAAGCAAACAGATCCGAGTCAAGCAGTTGTTCAATTACCCTGGACAGCGCCTTTGCGTCCCGATTCGGAAACACGAAGCCGTTCTGTCCTTCCCGAACGAGGTCGAAGGCCGCCCCGCAGGCATCGCTGACGATAACGGGCAAACCGGCACTCATGGCTTCGTTGACTACCAGGCCCCAAGGGTCATCTTCGGAGGCTAACACCAGCGCATCGGCAGCGAAGTAGTAGGTGGCCAGTTCTACCTGTTGTTTGAAGCCGGCGAAGTGTGTTTGCACGCCACCGGACGCCGCTTGCTGAGCGAGGATATCTGCTAGCCCCCCCATCCCGACGATGAGTAGCAGTGGCCGACTGGGCTCCGGTAGGAGGGATATCGCTTCGATAACAAGGTCGATCCGTTTGCGCTGGATAAGATAGCCGCAGCAGAGTAACACTGTCCGTTCGGTAACCAGTCCCAGACGCGTCTGAATATCCCGCTTTCCCAACCCGGTCAACTGTTGCCGGGCTTCCGAGATATAGTAGTCGGAATGACTTAGATATTGGTTGAAAATCGGCTTGCCCCGCACCACGCAAAGATGCTGATCTAAGTATCGTCGGCTGACTTCGCCGTTGGCAAAAAAAGCATTGCAAAACGAAGCTGTGATCCGTTTTAACCAGCGAACCGAGAACCACTCTGTATCGAAGCGAGCCGGACTGAACCCGTCAAAGAGTAAAATCACAGGCTTGCCCAGTACCTTGGACAACACGGCAGAGATCAGGTAGCTTGCCTCCTCGAAACCTCCAATCATGATCACATCGTGGTTACGCACCAGATCAAGAAGACCGAAGTTGATCTTTCCGTATTTAGGCAGTTGACCGAGGTTCATCAGCCGGTGTTCGCTGACACCCTTGATGGGACCGCAGTTCCAGCCCCGCCCTTGATCAGTTTGATCGGTGTAAAACACCGATATCGCCAGTTGCGGATTAAGACGGGCCCACACCTCCACCATCTCGACGCGATAGGGCGTCGGAATATTGGTGATGTAGGCTAGGGATCGCCTATTACTGAACAAAGGTTTGTCCACGTCGATCACCCGCTCCTGCCCGTTGCTCCATCGGTAGCGCCGCCCACCCGTAGCACGCGATTGGCGGCATCAACCATGCTGCAGACCTCGCCACTAGCGATCACATCACCATGTTTCTGGTAGATTTTTTCCCAGTTAAGACGAACCTGGGTTTCCATGCGTTGTCCGTTGAAGGCCCGCATTCCCCCTAGTCCTATATCACGCTGAAAATCGACATTAAAAAGCCCCACTTTATAGCCAGATTGCCAAGCCCGCAGGCAGTTGTCCAAGTCGTCACACAGAAACGGGGCGAAATCGAGATCGAAGCCTCCTAGTTTCAAAAATTCCCGACGTCGTATGAAAACAGGTGCGCGCACCACGGACATAGCAAAAAAGAAATCCTCGCGCCCAGAGGGAGTTTCGGACAGGGGAAATTGACTGGTTCGGTGGCGGAACAGGCCAGATACGTACTCCTCATGACCATCGACCTCCAAAACCAGCTTGTCGGCCAGGGGGAGCGTGTTGCGGGGCAAAATATCCACAGCCCGGAATCCTCCTAGGATCAAGAGGTCGGGGAACTCGTCAAAGAGCTCAAGGGCTCGATCAATCCAAGCTCGGCTATTAGGCATTTGGTCGTCGTCCTGCAGGAGACAAACGATTTCGGCGCGACTGAAGTGAAGCGCTCGGTCATAGGTAATAATCTCAAACAGGTCGTTGGAACGCAGTAAAAACTGATTGGGAGATTCCAGCAGTGCTTGCCACCGAACCGAGGAACCATCGACCGATCCATCATCCATGATAATCAACTCGTCAAAGGATGCGGCCTTCAGTCCCCGCCACAACATGGAAATGTTCTGCCCCTTGTTAAAGAACTGCAACACACCTGCCACCCGCGGCGCTGGGTTATAGCAATAGCTCGCCCGCTTGCGCTTTTGCATATCCAACTTACCGGAAATAACACGACGTCTCAGCCAAAAGAACAGGTGCGAAAACAGGCGTTTCCAACTGCGCACTCTGAAAATATGTGGACCATATTTTCTGATTGAGTCCAAGAATTTTATTCCCGATTGATTAGACATGCTTTTCCCTTTCTGTAACATCGTTACTCGATAGTAGAATCTGTAGTTCCTCGTTTGTCCCTTCAATTCGACTCCTGACCAGCATCGGCAAGATCCCAGCGCTGGTCGCCAACCCCGCGATGCACAGGCTTAAGGCCATGCCGAGGATACCCAAGCGGGGCGTGAGCAGCCAGCCCAAAACCAACACGGCAACACCTTCACCAAGCAGGGTAAACGCCATGGGCCAGAGCCTGCCCAATCCAAACAGCACCACTGTGTGGCTGTGATTCCACATCCAAATAATAAAATAAATCCCCAGCACGATGCACAGCTCCCCTTCCAGATGAATCGCACCCACCCATAAGCTAATAAGATGCTGTCCTGCCCAACCGACAGCTATGGCCACGCCCACCGAGTAGATCATAACTACACGTAACAGTCGCCAATAGGAGTGCCGGATCCATTCATGATCTTTACGCACAACAGCATCAGTGATGGCGGGCCAAAGCGGCATGGTTATCATCAGGACGACGGTCGACAGAAGTTGCAAGAAGCGAAACAGCACGGCAAAGGGTACCATGGCCTGTGGGTCGGTCAGTGCTCCAAGCTGAACCAGCGAAAAATTCTGTATCATCAGCGTAGCGAGCTGAATCACCCAAAAAGCCAAACTCGAATTCAACAAGGGCTTAAGCGTATGCCTATTTACCCGTTGCCAGCGTGGCCAAAGATAGCTACGTGATTTTCCGAGCAATAATCCAAAATTCAGCCCCTTACTCAAAGCAAGTGAGCCAAAGATAGCGATCGCAAAACCTTGTATAGTAGGCCAAAAAGTTGCCACGCTAAACACCAACCCCACTGCGAGAAGATTACCAAACCCATTCATGGTATTATTGACGTAGTCCTCCTGATAAGCTGAGCGCGCCGCTTCACCCGCACTGAATACGATTTGCGCCATGAAAAATAAAACCACAACGAACCCCCCGACCTCAATTTCTGATCGATACTGAACGGCAGCAGTACCAAAGAGCACATCCAGCGGCAAAGCCCCCAACCAGAAGGTCATTGCAAACAGACCACCAATCGCAATAGATGTCGTGGTGAGTAAAAAAAATGCGCTGGAAAAAAGCGCCTGTTCGGTCTTGCGATCATCCTGATTCCAGGCAACTACCAAGCCACGAGTCAGGCCAGGCCCTATACCAAAACGCCCCAGATCGATCCAAACCAAAGCGGATACCAACATCGTATAAACTCCAAAACGCTCCGCCCCAAGTGCCTTAATGGCAAACGGAACCGCCAGAAGCTGAACTAGCAAGCCCAAGCCTTTCGACGTAGCGCTGGTGAAGAACGCGAGGCGAATCCGACCGAAGCGGAAAGCACGGCGCTCGGCATGCAAGGCGGATGTCTCATTTTTAGGTTCAGCCATGGCATCCTCTGTCTCAGTTAGCATTTCTCAGTTACCAGCGTCTGAGCTATATGGGCGATAATCGGGTCACCGAAGGCAGCGGCGGAGGCTTTCGCGAAGTGTTCGAATCCGGCCTTGCCCAACTTCTCCCGCAGTTCGGCATCGCTGGAAAAACGAACCAATGCCAAGATGAGCCCTTCGCGGTCATCCTCTCCGACAAGGAGGCCCATGCCCAGATCGGCAACGGTGCGCCCGACGACGCCTTCCCGCGTAGCGAGCACGGGACGCGAAGACTGCCCTGCGCGAACCAGCGCGCCGCTACTACAATAGTTGCGCGGGTAATAGTTCCACACCACATCTGTCCTTCTAAAAGCTGCCGCCTCTTCGCTGTCGCTGACAATTCGATTAATCTCAATCAAACGCCCCACAGTTCTCAAATATTGGGCGACCTCGCTTTCAAGCAGCGGTCGTAATGGGGGATCCTGCTTACCCACCAACAACAACGTCAGGCTATCTGGAATCCGTTCATCTGTCATAGCCTCCAGGAGGCGGTCAATTGCCTTGCGCTGATCAATATACCCATAAACTAAAAGGACAACCGCATCCTGTTTGATGCCAAAGCAGGTGTCTTGGGGGGCTACGAACAAAAGATCAGATGGATCCGGTACACTATCGAGTTTGGCATTCGGGTAAAACTGCTCGAAATAAGGATCGATACAGAAAACCTGATCTAGTGCCTTTTTGCGCCATAACTGTCGATATGCGAGTTGCTCGACATAATCTTGCCAGCGCCAGGGCAGTATCACACCCAATTGACGCAAATGATGCCTAGGACTGATCACAATGCCCCCCCAAGGTATTTTTCCAAAAGGACGATCTCTTAGTGCTAGCGGTAATAAACAGTAGTCATCCAGAAATGGTACAAAAACATAATCAATTTTTAAATCTCCTTTCCAAGAGGAAATAAGCCTCTGTAACACACCAAAAAACGCAAACTGCTTTGCAAGCATCGGATGTATCCGAGAGAACATGTTTTGTGATATTTCAGGTAGGGTAACTGCCACTAGGATGAGGGATTCCCCAAACTCATCAATCATCTCGGTAACCTGAGGATGCACTAGCGAGGCTTCACTCACTGCAAGAATTGCCCTAAAGCCACCATGTCGATTAAGCGCACGAAGCAAATAACGGACATATATCATGCGATGTCCAGAAGCGTAAGGCTCGAAGAAAAGTATGTTATGCACGTTTGGATGCCCCAAGCGACTGATTACTTACTTGGCAATTCCACTTCGGTCGCCTCAACGCTGCCGCAGATGCCCTCCAAAGATCACTTGCAACGAACGCAAATGCAATAGCTAGAGCGATATTCCAGCGATTATAAGAAATAAGGGGAGAAAACAAAATATTCCAAACACCACTAATCAATACCGGTATGGCAACGAATGCCAACTGCCGATGTATCGCAATAAAAACAGGAACAGAGAAAGCCATTTTGTAGACAATGTACAACCAAATAAAGGTTGCTAACAATCCTGCTTCATGACCAGCAGAGAATAACGTTGAGTGATATATGCTTTCTTCATAACCATAGAGATAACCCTTACCGTAAACACCTATATCGCTCAAAATTCCACGATATTCGAGACTTTCCGAGAGGGGGCCGTGACCAATCAATGGAGAATCGTAAAAAGCCATTACGTTAATGAGCACTTCCGGCCGACCACCCAAAAGTAAGCTTCCAAAAAATTGTTCCTGAAACACCGCAATCCCCGCAGCACGATCACCAAAAAATCCGCTAATGGCAAGGTACGAATAAGCCTCTATAAACGCAAAGATAATCATGAATCCAAGTAACAAATAGAGAGGAAATACTTTTCGATAATGCAGTTTTCGAGGCAAATCAAGCTCCATGAAAACTAAGCACGCTGAAATAAAAAAAATTCCTCCCATGATGCGACTATCTTGAAAAAAACAAAAGCCTGAGTAAGCAACAAGGCATCCAGCAAGTAGAAGCTTTTGTCTCAATGAATTTGCCAGAAAAAAGCTAAACAGAATGGTGATAGTTACCCCAAAAGGCAATCCAAGCAAGAATTTAATCGGCTCGTCGATCACTCTCTCATCCACAGGATAAAAATAATGCATGGACATACCAAGCATTAGAGCCAATAACAATACTAATTGGTGTTTTACATCTGCACAAGAAATGACCCTGTAGAGAGCCAATGCTTCAATCAATAACAAGGTAATAATGAATGCTCTACGAATAAAGTTAATTAATGGCAATTCATGAATAACCAGAGATAAAAATATTGAAAAGATATATATGGCATAAAGCAGAAACACTATTCTGACTTGATTTGATCGAGCAAGGACTTTGCAATGAGCTATACAAACACCAAGCGCAATGACATCAAAAAAAAGGATTCGGGACTCAGGGGCAATTGGAATAGCAAGAGAGAATCCAAAAAAGAAAAATAAAAGCCAGCTATGCGCTTTTTTACGTTTGCCATAACCGGCATTTCTAGGTAAGCAAGGTTGAACTACCTCACCATTAAAGTGACTTATAAATTTCATTGAGTTGCAATGATAAGTTGATCAATCGCCTCAAAGAGGGGGTAATGATGATTCCCTACGAACAAACCGTTCTGATCAATGTGTTCCGCATTCTTCAGTATGCCATGCACTTCTGAATCGAAATATTTCACCACTTCATTCTTGGCAAAGTTCCCCGCCACGATGGGTCGACACTCAAAGCCCAGTCCATTCAATTTCTCCACCAACTCCTTGCGTGTAAGTTTGCTGCCTGGCCGAATCACCAAACTAAAGCCGAACCAACTGCTTTCGCCGATTTCCTGCTGGATGATAATGTCTGGATGATTACTCAACGCCGCTTGTAACAGCTTGCCGTTCTTACGACGCTCTTCAATCAATGAAGGCAAGCGTTTCACTTGCACCACACCTAACGCACCTTCCAATTCCAGCGGCCGGACGTTGTAGCCAGGTAATACGAAACGGAAAGATTCTTCGAACGGATCATCGCTCTTGTCGCTACAAACAAGATTGTGTCTGGGGAGGTTGCGCGTCCAGCCGTGGGCGCGGAGCGATAATAAAATTTGGTATAACTCTTCGTCATCGGTGACAATCAGGCCTCCTTCCATGGTGGAGATATGGTGGCTGAAGAAAGAACTGTAGCTACCCATCACGCCGAAGGTTCCGGCTTGCTTGCCTTGGAAGGTGCCCCCCATGGATTCGCAGTTATCTTCGATCAAAACGATGTCACGCTTGCCGATAATCTGCTGGATACACCCAAAATCATTCGGGTTGCCCAGCAGGTTTACCGCCATGATCGCGCGGGTTTTATCTGTGACGGCTTGCTCCAGTTGGTCGAGATCATAGTTCAGGGTGTGCAAGTCGATATCAACGAACTTGATCTTCAAACCGTATTGATACAACGGGTAGTAAGTCGTGCTCCACGACACGGCCGGCACGATGACTTCATCGCCGCGCTGAAGTTTCAACTTGGAATTCTTGGTGTAAAACAGCGCCGCCGCCATCAGCAGGTTGGCCGATGAGCCGGAGTTCACCATCACGCAATGTTGGCTGCTGACATATTCGGCGAAATCGCGCTCGAACGCTTGCACGTTCGCGCCCATGGTGAACATACCGGATGTGATAACGCGCTGCATCGCGTCTTGCTCTTCTTGACCCCAGGATGCGGTGGCTAATGGAAACTTGTAACTCATTACTGATGCTCCTTTAAATAATAGCTGTAGGTTTTTTTGACACCTTCATGCAAGTCATGGCGCGCCGTCCAACCCCATGCCTGCTGGCGCTCCACGCTAACCAGCTTCCGCGCCATTCCAACAGGCTTACTGAGATCGTAAACGAACTCTCCGGTGTACCCCATCACCTCGGCTGCGGCTTGATAGTATTCGTTGATGGTATAGTCATGCCCCAAGCCGATGTTTAGATAGATGGGCAATGTGACGAAGTTTTTTATCGCACATAGCACCGCGTCGGCCAAATCGCCTGCATACATGAATTCGCGCCGCGCGGTTCCATCACCCCATATCTCGACAGCCTGTTGCCCGCTTTGTTTGGCCTGGTGGATCTTGTGGATGATCGCTGGCACGAGATGCGAATGTGCCGGATCGAATTTGTCATGACGGCCATAGATGTTGCACGGTATGAGCGTCTTGTACTGATAGCTACTATCCTCGCGCATGAGGTACTCGCACAGCCGTGCCGTCACTACCTTGGCGAGGGCGTAGCCTTCGTTGGTCGGTTCCAACTCGCCCTTGAGTACCATTTCTTCACGCAACGGCTCGGAGTGATTACGTGGATACATGCAGGAGCTGCCCAGATTGATCAGACGCTTGATGCCTGCCTGATGCGCAGCCCAGACGATGTTGCGCCCCATGTCGAGGTTATCCATCAGAAAACTTACCGGTTCGCGCATATTCGCCTGGATGCCGCCCACTTTGCCTGCCGCATGGATTACCATATCCGGCTGGTGTTTACGCAAATACGCTTGCACGACACTGAAATCACGCAAATCCAATTCACCGCTACGCGGCGCGAGGACTTCAAACTCGCCGATAGCGGGATGTTCGAGCACGTTACGCCCGACCATGCCGCCGCCGCCAGTCAATAAGACTCTTATATTGCTCATGCTCTGATTAAAGTTATTCCTGTGAATTAAAAGTCGCGTAACCATGCTTCTTAACCAGTTCATCACGCTCGGCACTCTTAAAATCTTCACGAACCATCTCGCTGACCAGTTCATCGAAACTAATCTTGGGTGTCCAGCCGAGTTTGTTTTTGGCTTTGCTGGCATCACCCAATAAGGTTTCTACTTCAGTGGGGCGGAAGTAACGTGGGTCTACAGCAACGATACATTTACCGGTAACATCGTAACCTTTTTCCTCTACGCCGTCACCTTTCCAGGTAATCGACATATCAAGCTCTTTGGCTGCAGCATTAACAAAATCGCGTACGCTGTACTGTACGCCCGTGGCGATAACGAAGTCTTCGGGGTGATCTTGCTGCAACATCAGCCATTGCATTTCGATGTAGTCTTTGGCGTGACCCCAGTCACGCAGGGCATTCATGTTGCCGAGATACAGGCATTCTTGTAGGCCGAGCTTGATACGCGCTAACGCACGGGTAATTTTGCGCGTAACAAAGGTCTCGCCCCGTATCGGACTTTCATGGTTAAACAAAATACCGTTGCAAGCGTAGATACCATAAGCCTCGCGATAATTCACTGTTATCCAGTAGGCGTAAAGTTTAGCCACCGCGTATGGACTACGCGGGTAGAACGGGGTGGTTTCTTTCTGCGGAATTTCTTGCACCAACCCATACAATTCAGATGTTGAGGCTTGGTAGAAACGCGTCTTTTTGTCCAGTCCAAGTATGCGAATAGCTTCTAAAATACGCAAGGCTCCCAGTGCATCGGAGTTGGCGGTGTATTCGGGTTCTTCGAACGAGACCGCGACGTGACTCTGTGCCGCAAGATTATAAATTTCATCAGGCTGCACTTTCTGGATGATGTGCGTTAGGCTGGATGAATCAGTCATGTCGCCATGATGTAAATAGAATGGTGTACCTGTTACATGCGCATCATGAAATAAGTGGTCGATACGTGCCGTGTTAAACAGAGAGGTGCGGCGCTTGAGGCCATGAACAATGTAATCTTTGCTAAGCAAAAACTCGGCAAGATAAGCCCCGTCTTGTCCGGTAACACCGGTGATTAATGCGACTTTTTGAGTACTCAATTTCTTTTCCTGATAATTGTTTGTTATTTAAATTTTTCCATGGGTAACTTAAACCGGATGCAGCTCAAGACCGCCGCAGTAGAATTAGACGGCGATCTTAAAAAGGGTCACGGTTTCTGAACCTATAGACACATTTTCACACTATGTCAAAATAAAAATTGTTAATCAACTTTTGTTATGTGTAGAGATATTTTTAATCAAGCCAAGCACTACCTGAGTCAGTTCATTGGCTCTTTCCGAGGCACAAAAATCACAAAAATAAAAATCAATAGAAAATCAATAGGGTCAGACTCGATTGATTTCCGCAAGTTGCTCTCTTAGCCACTCGGTTAAATCGCTTGGTTCAGCCCAATCAAAGATTACTTCTGTCAGGTCTTCCAGTTTTTCAACCGGTAATGTTTGTAATTGTGCCAGCAATTGTTCAAGTTCGAACTGGATACCGAATTTTCGTCTTAATAAGCGTGTCACTAAAGAAATACACTCTTCTTGGCGCCCTTCTTCGACGACTTCCTGATAAAAACGGGTCTGTTTTAGTTCTATCTCATTTAATGCTAACATGGTTTTAATCTCCTCCCGACTCAAGCGGGGTAATTTGTATACCAAAATCGTTTCGATAAAATCAAGCCCATCAGGCCCAAACTCATCGCGACGTTCGGCCAGGTTTCGTGCCAGAATCATGGTTTGTTGTTCGTTGCTGGCAATCAAACGAACCTGGGTACCCCTTGACTGGAGTAAACACTATATGTTGTGGTGAGTTGGTTTTCGTCCACGGACATTTTTCTTGATAGTTTCGTAAGTCACGGCATCGGTCAACACTGCTTGTTGGAGTAATCGATAAAAAAGTTTTCCACGGTGCCGTGAAGTTCGTCGATTGAATCGAAATGTATATTCATCGAGATAATACTCAAGATGCTCATGAGCAACCGCCCCCTGCAAAGTACCACCTAGCCATCGTTTCATCAGGCTGGCAACCAGATTACAAGCAGGCAACAGATTGTCCCCAACCTCAGCATCAGTTCGAACCACTTCGTGAATGTACCCACGATTGCCAATTTGGTTATAGCCTGCCCATCCATCCGTTCGAATCACGCTCCCTGGTTCAACCGTATCCTGAATGGCTTTTTCTAAAGATTCTGCCGAAGCATCTTCTATTCGTTTCAGTCGTATGCGCCCCAATTTTTTTCCGTCAAGTTGCACAACCATAAGAATCAATGCCTTACCACTGGCGCCACGTCCGCGTTTTCCGTCGTGTTTTACACCACCCACAAAGGTTTCGTCGATCTAAACGTTCCCAGATAAACGATCACAGCCTTGCCTAACCATGGCGCGCCGCACAAGTGAAGCCATGTCCACGCAGTTTCATAGCTACCAATACCAAGCATACGTTGCAGTCCTTTGGCGCTCGCACCATATTTCTGCCCTGTGACCCACCAGATTACCCGAAACCAAACCATCAACGGCTTCTTTGTCCATTCAAAAATTGTTCCTGCCGTCACTGATGCTTTGTAATCGCACGATCTACACCAATGAAGCCCGTGATCAATTAACCAAGCTTTTCGATGACCGCAACGCGGACAAACAAAACCATCAGGCCATCTCAACTCACACAAATAATGCCAGCACGCTTCTTCGGTGGAGAAGCGTTCCTCAAATTCAGCCAACGTCTTCGGGTAGTCGTCCATGGATGACAACACTACCGATAGTAGTCACTCCAGTCAAGGGGATACCCAGGCAAACGAATTAATTCAAGGGTCGGGCTAAGTCCGTGGCAATCCCGATAATCGTCCAAATAAACTCTGCGCAATTGCGGTAAGTCTATGAAAGGACTAAATGCGATACTGGCTGCCTTTTCGGTGCTCCGTGCCGGGTATATCACCAACGCCAACCATGGATGAACCGGTTTATGCAAGCGTAAATACAGCGTTATTTCGCTGAAAAACCGATCGTAAAAATCACCGTCCGGCTGATATCGCACTTCGACAAAGGGTAGTGGGCGAGACCTGTTAATCAAGTAAAAATGTTAATACCAAACTCAACTTTGTTGATGAGCAATCCGATGACGGTATCGTGCATGAGCTCGGATTTTGAAAAACAAATGGTTTTCCGTGCCAGACACTTGATCCATGTCCTGAGGTTCAAGTTTTTGCGCTCTATTTTCTGGGTGTTACGTTTGCCGACTTCGTGCTTGTCTGCGTCTAAGCGGCGTTCATAGGTGCCCCAGTCGTCTGTGTAATATCGGGTAATGCCAAAAGGTTCAAGCAACGCCTTGAGTTGCTTGAACACGTCGTCCTTACGTTTGCCAAACACATAAGCCAGAATTGTGTTGGTACCCTAAGGGCATAAATGGCGTGATCGACCGCATACCACAGCCACCGTTGGTTAGCCTTGCCACCCACAAAAGACCATTGCTCCTCGAGTTCGGCCTCGAAAGCCGCTTCTAGTCTGACTTCGGGGCGGTTTTCGTTGCCTAGCAGCTCATCGATTCTGGGGTTGACCTGCACAAGGCGGCAAGCTTTTTTTTTAAAGTGGTCATCACCGTCTGCTTGTCGATCCCCAATACGCGTCCTGTATCACGGATGCCGCTACCGTTAATGGCCATCGCCACCACCTGATCTTTTATGCCGGGTTCATACGCACGGTAACGGTAGGACTGCATAAAGGTTTTTGTGGGACAACTGGGGTTTGGGCAACGGTAGCGTTGTTCGCCCCGTGCATTGCGACCCGCTTTCATGATGCCGTCGTCTTTACATTGTGGGCAGGTGATTTTTATGTAGCAAGTCATAAGATCAGCGCAGTATTATCTAAACTCAAAATATACCAAAAATCACAGGTGCCACCCACTACCCGACAAAGATCAGGGGTTGTTTCGCATTATCCCCTACCGGCATCAATATTCCATCCAGCCGAAACGCAGTTTGTTTGATTTCTTCTGAGCCAAAACGATAACTTTCGCTAACGTATTCCAGGCCTAATAATTCCAGTGCGATTTTTGGCCAGCGCTGAAATAACCGGTAAAACAGGGTATCAGTTTTCATTGCTGTTGGTGACTGGAGGTAAAACTCATTTATTAAGTAGAAATAACAGGGGTCAGAGAAAACTTATTTTAGTTATTTCTATACCTTTATCCCTGTCGAAGCTCACGTTTTTTGTGAGCATTTCAAAATCCTTCACATCAACTATACGATTTACAGCTTCCATGTATTAGCCGTTTACCTGTTCCATTGGCATGAGCTTTTTTGTCTGGATTGTCAGCTTGGTTAAACAGGTGCTCCAGTAATCCGGGGGGCTGTTTATTTGATGGTATGTTCTTTGAATTATTTTAGTCACCATGCCGTGCACCTATCAATCTGATAGTGTCAAATGTCTTTTGCTGCTACAGCGGGACTAGTTGTATATATTCTAGCCTGGCAGTGTGGCAACCCTTTTCCAGAAATAAAGGGGTCAGGTCTTGCATTAACACACTACTCTCCTTCTGTTTTCTCAAAATTTTTCACCGCTCGGCTCACCGTGGCGTAATGCACGCCAGAATGTTTGCCTATAGCTGCCGTTGTGTGCTGGCCCGATAAGTAGGCGCGCGCCATCTTCTTGTCGTGGCCCATAGTTTGCTATCCATGGATACTGGTTTCCGTCGTTCATGATGGAATGACGGGGGCTTGAGCCAAACCGGGATTCCGTCCAAACGTTCAAATCGCATTGGCTTTCCCTTTGGTGTCTTAGCCTCAGTCGTAATGCCCTCTAAACGAGGATATATCAATTTCGCGTAATCCCTCATAAATCGTATAAACCAGCCTGTCTTTGTGGTTTACTCTTCTCGAATAGACTTCCTTCTCGAAATAACGTAACCGCTCTGGCTTACCCGTTCCGCTTCGTGGAACATTGATGATTTCCCTTACGAGATCGAAACATTTGATATAGCTGGTTTTGTCATTTTTGCGCAACCAATCCAAGTCTTCTTGCGCGTTCTCAAGAATGCGTATCTTGTAAGTCACTAAATATCTGCTCTATGGATAGCGAATCATGTTCCTGCCCCGCATCGCGCAGGTAATGCCCCGCCAGCAGGGCATTCAGTGAACGCTTATCGCTCAACAAACGCAAAGTCTCTCGCATCGACTCAAATTCCTGCTGCGGAACCAAAAACACAGTTCCACTATCCGAAACAATAGCGGCTTCTTCATGGTCACCTACGGCACGGGCGATGACCCGATCCAAATCCGCCGTTGCCTGCTGCAAAGTGTAAAGCTGCATAATCACATCCGTTAATAATCAAAAACAAAAATGGGGTCACAAAAATGCAAAAATGTGGTCAGGTCTTGCATTAACACATTACTCGCCTTCTGTTTTCTCAAAATCTTTCACCGCTCGGCTCACTGTGGCGTAATGCGCGCCAAAATGTTTGCCTATAGCTGCCATAAAAAAAGGGGTCAGACCACGGTTTTATTTCGGCCGCCACGCAACTCAACGCGGCAGATTGAAACAAAGGGGGCAAACCCGTTTATTTCAGAGCATATTGATGCACCTTTTTTAACTCTGCAAAAGGCGGAGTAAATATCGTATTGAAAAGTCATTTCTTACTCTCTTTTTGTAAGTTGCTTACAACTGATGTGTTCAATGCCGCTAAATTGGCGATAGCCGCGACAATGCCACACATGGTTTATTGGGCTCCAACTGGTGCGAGGTTATTATTTAACACGGTGTTTGAATCAACCTTTGTTGACCCGATTGTAACACTAAACAGGTTAAAACACCGGTGGCGTATGCTCCAGTATCTATACCGATACGGTTTGGAAGCAGTTCCGGTTCATCTGTTACCGTATGTCCGTGTACGATAATTTTTTCAAACGGCTTTTTAAAAGCGGTAAACTCATCGCGAATCCATAGCATGTCTTCGGGATTTTGCCTGGCTAATGAATAATGGGGATTGATCCCCGCATGGACAAAAAAATACGAGCCCAGTGTATAGGACACGCGAGTCCCTGCCAAGAAACGGTAATGGGTTTCAGGCAAGTTGTTTCTTAGCTGACTTTGAATTTCAAGAAAATCTTCACGTTTGGTCGGAATTTTAGCCACTGCGACACCATAGCTGGATAACGTTGCCTGACCACCATAAGTAAACCAGGATCGACCGACTGAATCTTCCTGCAAAAAATCAAGCAGGGTTTGCTCATGATTGCCCCGTAAATAAATATAGTCGATATCCGCTTGCACATCGCCTAATATGAAATCAATAACGTCCCTGGAAAATAGACCGCGGTCAATAAAATCGCCCAAATAGACCATGACAAACTGGCCGGAAAAATCGGCGGCATCCTGTTTGATTTTTTCGATAAGCGCGGACAGCAAATCATAGCGGCCATGAATATCACCGATGCAATAAACACGGGTATCTGGGGGTAACCATGGCTTAGGGGCAATCGTCTTTTTAAACAACCGGTTAATGAGTTTTTTCAAGCGCCTCATCCATCTCTTCAAGTACAGCGGCATGATTATCTGCCAATAACAGCCTGATTATACTCATCTGCTCCTCATCATTAGCGACATCGCCTAGAAAATCAGCAGGTGATAAAGACCAGGCGGTCAATATTTGGCTTCTCAATAAATCAATATCCTCCTGTTCAAACAAATCGAAAAACATCAAACAAAGACTCAGTCGTTGCATTAAAATTTCCGGTTCATTCGGGCCTGTCATTATTGACATCGTAAGCATTTTTACCATCTGCTCAGCAGGTAACTGCAATAAAGTATGGACAACCGATAAGCGGTACCATAAATAGGCATTGGCCGGCGAGCGGGATAAAGATTGTTCCATGCTGTGTTTTGCCAGCTTTAACGATTTTACGCTGGCTTCCTGAAACAGGTCGTCTTTTTGCGCCCGATACAGAAATAGCGTGCTCAGCCCTTCCCAGTATTGCGGGTTATCATCAAGTGAAATGCTGGCCTGAGCGGTATCAATTAGCTGGGCAAGCTTCTCATTGTCCAGGCTGTCTTTGTTATTGATTTTATCAATCGCATAGTCAACAGGAAGATAGTTTAAAGCGGCCCGGACTCGAGGTAGAGCCATAAATAACAACGCCACGTTAGCTAGCAAGATCAATAGCGCAAACAGTCTTTTAAACACAACGGTTTTTTCTGGAATAATGGTCATCACCGGTCAATTGTTATAGTACTGTCCATATTTGCTGTAATTATAGTAATAACCCGATTCGCCATAACTATAACTGCTGTACTCTTTCAAGTTGACTTGTTGCAACACAATACCGGCCACATTAGGACTTGCTTTAAGCAATTGCTCAAGCCCTGCCTTCACAACCTGCCTGGGTGTTTTGTCCCAGGCTACGACATAAATGCATTTATCAACTAGGGAAGCCAACACGCGGGCATCGGTGACCGCCATAACCGGTGGGGTATCAAGAATAATCAGGTCAAACCGCTCTTTCAATTCCTGCAATAAGAGTTCCATTTTATGTGAGGAAAAAATATCAACCGGATTGACATAATCGGCCTGACCTTTAGGCATAAGGTATAACTCCGATCGTTCATCCTTAAAGATAAAATCAGTATATTTGCCATCATGAGACATGATCAAATCAGTCAGACCTTTTGACTTTTCCGATACGTTTAATTTCTTTTCGATAGTAGGTCGCCTGAAATCGGCATCGATAACAATAACTTTCTGACCAGAAATGGCCGCGCTACGCCCCAGGCATAATACCAGCGTACTTTTGCCTTCAGCGGGAATAGACGAGGTTACCATAATGGATTTAACGGCTTTGTCAGGATCCGAGAGCATCAACGACACGCGTAAAGAACTGAGCGCCTCGCTTAAGCTGGAATGAGGCTTGTCCAAAACATAGGTGATAGGATCTGTTTTCTTATTAATACTGGGCAACAGGGCAATCGCAGGTATGCCGAGAAAACGCTCAATTTCTTCCGGCGTTCTAAGCCCCGGATGGAGCATTTCAATAATAAATATGACCGCGGTGCCGATTATCGATGCCAATACCGCAATCAGCATCAGCATCATGTTTTTCTTGGGGAAAGAAGGGGTAACAGGCACTTCAGCCGCAGAAATAACCCGGGCATCGGCTTCTTCCATACCTTGCGTTGATGAGGTTTCTTTAAAACGGTTTAAAAAAGTTTCAAATAATACCTTATTGGCATTGGCTTCACGTTCCAAAGCCCTTAATTGCACTTCTTCCTTTCGATGCGCTCCTGATTTATTTTCACTGGCGCTCAAACTGCTTTGCAAACTGGCTTCACGCGTACTGGCAATATTTAATTCATTTTTAAGGCCAGCCGCTATTTTGGTAATTTCACTTTTAATTTTGCCTCTCAGGTCGAGAATTTCGGCGTTGATGCGGATTAATTTGGGATGTTTGGCGCCGAGTTCAACAGACATTTCGGAAACTTTACGAGCCAACTCAGCTTCCTGTTCCCTCAGACTTTGAATTAATGTGGACGATAACACTTCGCTGGCGGTTTCGATATCTGTTCCGCTGCGCAACAACTGATTAACCTGAGCTAAACGGGCCGCCGCCTCAGCTTTTTGAGCCTTGGCAATAATCAGCTGGCTATTGATTTCAGATAACTGTTCACCCACGAGACCCGAGACATCCTTACCTTGGGTCAAGCCATATTGATTTCTATAAACCTCAACCGCTTTTTCTGAACTTTCAACTTTAGCGCGTAATCCCGCCAATTGCTCGTTGAGCCAGGATGTGGCCTTCTGCGTCGCTTCAAACTTAGCTTCCAACTGACCAATAATATAACTATCGGCGTGAGTATTAGCGATTTGAGCCGCTAATTTGGGGTCAGTCGATTCAAACGTGATGCTGATAACCTGTGACCCCCTGACTGGTGCGGCTTTTAATTTCCCAAGATAGATGTTTGTGGCGTTAGCCATCAGACGATCTTGCTGCTCATCTTTAGTTAAAGACTCTTTATCTTCAGTTAAGCCAAGAGACGCTTTAAGGTCATCAGAAAGCCAGTTAACCGGACTCAAGTCAGCAAAAAAGCTTTTTTCCTTAAGAGCCGGGTTAAACTCTTCCAGACTCAGTAAATTTAATTTGGTAATAATTTTTTTGGCCAAACCTTTCGACGTTAATACTTCCGTTTCGCTTTTGACGGCGCTGTCTGTGCTTAGATTACCGCTTAACACCGCTTCAACATCAACTACTTTGGCTTTGTCCGTGCCAACCAAAATTTTTGTCTCGGTGGTAAATTTCGGCGTCAACTGAAACAAAATAATTCCGCCTGAAATAACAACAAAAATAAAAACAGCGATAAATAAATGCCGCCGTAACCAGAAGATATGGAAAATATGGCTGATCGATATAGATTCCTCTTCCTGAAAAGATGCCTCATTGTAGTTAAATGCAGGTTGATTATTGCTTTGTAGCATAGCTATTCCATGTGTAGCAGGTTAATATTATTATTTCAAAGTCCAGTTTTCAGGCTTCATTTTTGCATCCGATCTGAGATGCTCAGCATATCATCTAACTAAGTTTTCAATCAGTTGGGTGAGGATAAATTAAAACATCCGCTCATCAACCCGAATAATGTCGCCAGGCATAACCTGCATATCCATTTTAGTTTTAACTTCTTGTTGTGTAGGATCGTTACCATGAACCACATAAACAAAATCCTCTTTAGCCCTGTAAGTAAAGCCACCGGCAATAGCAACAGCGTTCAGATAAGTCATGCCGCTAACATAAGGATACGAGTCGGGTTTCTCCACCTCACCTAAAATGTAAAAAGGCCGGTAATTTAAAACCTGAATGCTAATTTGTGGATTTACCAAATAATCTGGACTGAGTGTGTCTTTTAGTCTTTTTTCAAGTTCTTCCAATGTCAGATTTTTAGCGGCGATAGTACCAACGAGAGGCAATGAAAAATTACCGGCCCCATCAATGGTGTATTCACCGTTCAAGTCTTCCTGGTTGAAAATGGTAATTTTCAACTTATCACCGCTACCCAGCCGGTATGACGCATTTTTGTTGTCGTCAGCGGACAAAGGAAAAGAAAACAAACTACAAAAGAGCCAATATAAAATCAATGATGACAGGAGATGATTAGATCGTTTCACTTGTTTTACCGTGTGTTATATAGTCGATTAACACAATTATTTATTAATCGTGTAAGGGTTTGTTTTAGTATTGAATCAGTTAGTTTTGTGTTCAGAAAAGTATTGACACATCATTTAGTGGTGGTAGCGGCATTGGACGACAACAAGAGCCTCATCTGTCACTTTATATATCAAGCGGTGCTCTCTATCGATACGTCGAGACCAATATCCTGACCAGTTGTGTTTTAATGGTTCCGGATCTCCTATATCATAGAATGGCTGTCGTTGAATGTCTTTAATCAGTGCATTAATGCGCTTGATTACTTTTTTATCGGTTTTCTGCCAATACAGATAGTCCTCCAAAGCCTTTTCTGCCCAGGACAAGATCATTCTTCAATTAATCCATGTTGAACTGTTTTTCCGGCTTCCACTTCGGCAATCGCCTGGTTCAAGCGCTCGGCATTTTTGGGGCTTGCCATTAAATAGGCGGTTTCTTCATAAGTCTGAAAATCTTCTAAGCTCATAATTACGGCAGGTTTGCCATTTTGGCGTGTAATCAGGATGGGTTTGTGATTATCGTTCACCTTGTCTAAAGTGGTTGCCAAATGACTCCGAAATGTTGAATAGTTGATTGTGTCCATAGCAGTATTACCTCGTATATTTTACTCATAATTGTACGAGTACTTATTGTTGTACGCAACAGTTGTTTTTCTAAGCTGAATCCGGAAAATATTGGACATCGTTTTATAAAAAAGCTGATGTTAATTTCCTACCGTCTCATATCAGCAATTCTCATTATGGTAATTTAATAAAAATCAATTAGTTAGGATTGTTAAAAATGAAGCTTCATCCACTTTTGAAAAAATTAGGTATTTCAGTCAAAAATGCTGATTACCAGAATGTAGGGTTCATGCGGCTTTCGACTTTGTGGTCTAAATTTTAAGTTCGCTCATCAGTATGGATTGGCAATATCTGCGACAGAAAACATCAAAGCCAAACATATATTAACTTTATCTAATTGAATTTAAATTACTTTCCATAATGAGAATTGCTGATTTCCGGCTTTGGGGGTCGAACAATTGGGCTTTTCGGGTTATAAGACCAGCCCTCCAGCATAAAATCGAGCAGATGCTCCCAGCTATCAAAGCACAAGTAAGAAGTTAATGCCTTCATATCATCGAACAAACGCCTGCGC
>JAURZI010000142.1 GCA_030653435.1 Methylovulum sp. | reverse complement strand
AGTTTATTCTTCATGGCCGGGTTTTCCGGGACACCGCCTACGGGGTAAATCTGACCTGTCATATCGGATGTCCACGAATGTGGCATCGGTTCAGCTTCATTGGACATTGTGTTCCGTAAGGGTATCCGCCGGGGTGCCTTAGCTCTACGTTGGGCAGTCATGGTCAATTTCGTTTTCTGTTCTGCATCAGTCTGCTTTGTTCTTTCATTCCATGCACTAATGACCTCGGCTTTTAGGTTTGCTCAGCTTTCTCATCGGTGCTAAAGTCCGATTATCATTGGTTTTAATAAAATCATTAAAGTCGGAGCAATTATGAAGTTACAAGTTGTAGTTCACCCTGCTGAAGAAGGTGGATTTTGGGCTGAAATCCCTGCTTTTGCAGGCTGTGTTTCAGAAGGTGAAACATTTGAGGAAACGCTATTTAACATAAAAGAGGCAGCGGAAGGTTGGTTAGAAGTTGCGGCCATGCGAATCAAGAGCAATAATCAAATACAAATTGCCGAAATTGAACTATGAAGTCTATTTCTGGCAAGTCCTTTTGTAAGTTGTTACATCTACATGGTTGGCAGCTACAACGAATTCGCGGTAGTCATCATATTTATACACATCCCAGCAGGGCTGAAATTCTGACTGTACCAGTTCATGGTAATCAAGATTTAAAAATTGGGACACTGAGTAAGTTGCTCAAAGACGCTGGCTTAACGGAACGTGATTTTTAATTAAGTGCTTGCAAACAAGGGTTTATCATAGGGTTTATTTTTTCGTTAGCTATTCACAAAGGCAATTCAAATCGTTTAGTTAGCAAGCAGTTTAGGCTTGCCGGTATTTGGCAGCCCAACAGGTCAGTCAAAGGGACGCGCCGCCCGGCGGCGGTTTTGAAGTTTTGATTTTTATCAAGATTCGGCGGCTTCGTTTCGCTTTCGCTAGCGGCGCGCCCCGTAACGTTAGGCCTCAAACCAACATTTTGAGGCGGGCGATGCCAATGCGATAAGGAGTTGTCCATAGTGGACGACCGCAGACTTCAAACGGTTATTTCGCTAATATTTCACTCAACAAGAGCGCGGATGATAAAAATATGGAAGCTATATTTTTTATAATAGGGGGATTAATTGTAATCTATTTTTGGCGAATAATAATTGGTATATCAATTTTGATTGCGCTTATTGCAGGTGGCGGGATTATTGGTTGGTCTGTTGGTAATGGCGTGGGAGGTTATGCTATTGGTGTTATTGGTTTGGTTGTTGGCGGATTGATTGGCATGAGTTTAATTCTGCCATTCTTTGATATGGTAGACAAAATAAGTCGAAGCATGGAAGATGCCACGAAAAAAAAACGACAGCAGGAGTTCGCTAAAGAGGCAGAACGTAAACAGAAAGAAGAACGACTAGAAGCCGAGCGTAAACAAAAACAAGATGAGACTAAATATGATCAAATTATTAATTGCCCTATTTGTGAAGGCAATGGTAAAGCGTACATAAAAACAACCTCGTTTGGATATTATGATGACGACGGCGGCTATTGTAGCCGCGATCTTCCTGATAAACTTGCATCAAAAATGCTGTTTGATATGCATCCAAACGAGTGGTGGGAAGAGGATGATTGGTCATATATTTACCGGGATAAAGAATGTCCATTTTGTAGAGGAGACGGCATAGCGTATGCGTGGTATGAAAAGATGCCAGCCTCTAAACATCAATGTGAGGAATGTCAAGGAAGTGGGCAAATAACTACGAAAATTAAGTTGGAAATAGGGATTGGGGACAAAAAAATTACTTGCGCTAAATGTAACGGAATTGGTAGTTTCCAAGTACCTGAAAAGTCTATTGTTCATGTTAAAACAAAATCTGGAGGTATTTATAATGACAATAGAGAAGAGTGCAAATGTGACGAAGGCGGTTCTATTGGAGATTATCCCAAAAGATTTATCATGGAGATAACAAAAGAGAATAAAGAACTTCTGGAAAAATCAAAACCTAGGACTTTCCAATAAGTCTTATAGCAAATGGAGAAAAATCATGAAAATTAAAGTCCCTTGTTATAAATGCGGCAAAACTGGTTATGATGGAAGTTGGCCGGGTGCTAGATACTGCCCTTCTTGTGGTATCCACTTGTGTTCCTCGTGTGGAAGCCCCTACACTCGGTGTCCGAAATGCAAAGACTCCTTGAAGTAAATTGTTTAGCCCACATTTAACTGGCTAATTAGGCACTTTTATATGGTAGTGGCTTGGCTTTGGCGGGTATTGCCGAGCCTAACAAGTCAGTCAAAGGGACGCGCCGCCCGTTGGCGGTTTTGAAGTTTCGTTTTTATCAAGGTTCGGCGGCTTCGTTTCGCTTTCGTTAGCGGCGCGCCTTACCGTAACGTTGGGCGGCTTTTGCATCCTCGCCCACCTATTTTCACGAATTGGATGCAAACACAAAAACCATGAGGACATCACAAATGAATACAAATAAAAGAAAATCTCTGTTGTTTATTGCTTTGTCGCTGTTTTGTACTGTTTCCTTTGCCCTAGAGTTACCGAAATTAGAACTTCCCAAAATAAAAATAGATATTAAAATTCCAGATTTAAAAGCATCGGTTAAGTTTCGCAACGAAACAGATACTCCTATCAAGGTTGTAATGGATTCGTATAGAGAAGTGCATGGGATAGTTCCTCATGGTGAAGCAGTTTTTTCACCTGGCATTGGAGATGCTCCAACATTCCATGTGTTAAACATTGATAACGATCAAGAAATGGGGGGCTGCAAAAGCGGTCCATTTGGCCCAGGCGACCACTCTCTTGGATGGAATGGCAAATCTTGCTAACCCCTATAACTCGCAAGGTGGATTTACCGATAGGAATCCACCTTCTGTTTTTTGGCTGGTGGCGGCGAAGTCGGTTGGGTAGTTTCTTTTTGCAACCCAACTGTTCAGGCTAATATGTCATTTTGTTTGGTGGTAAATTGGCTCTAAGACTTATCACCAAGCCCAACAAGTCGGTCAAAGGGACGCGCCGCCCTTTAGCGGTTTTGAAGGTTTGGTTTTTATCAAGGTTCGGCGGCTTCGTTTCGCTTTCATTAGCGGCGCGCCCCTGTCATAGAAAAGTAAACCCCTAATGACTGTTATTTTTTCATCCCTGTAGCCCGCACACCATCCTCCTTTTTTAAAAAAATCAAAAAAAGCTGTGGTTCGGTGCGGCAAGTTTATTCTTCATGGCC